>NZ_LZJP01000001.1:0-638 GCF_001667865.1 Mycobacterium mantenii
TCCCAAATCGGTGATCAGTCAAGCAACATCGCGCGGTTCGCCGTGTTGGCCGCTGGATGGCCGGTGACCATTCCGGGCACCACGGTCAACCGGGCCTGCGGATCGAGCCAGCAGGCAGTGGATTTCGCCGCCCAAGCGGTCGCCGCCGGCGCCTGCGACGTAATAGTAGCGGGTGGGGTGGAATCCATGAGCCGACTGCCGCTTGGCGTAACGCGGCAAAGTGGATTCCCATACGGCCCGAGGGTTATGCAGCGGTTTGACGATTTCTCGTTCAATCAGGGACTGTGCGCCGAGGCGGTGGCACGAAAGTGGGGATTGACGCGGGTCGATCTCGATGCCTACGCCGCAGCGTCGCATCAGCGGACCGCCGCGGCTATCGACTCCGGTGCATTCGACGCGCAAATCATCGTACTTTCCACGGAGACCGGAGAATTCGATACCGACGAGGGGTTGCGCCGTGGCACCAGCATCGAGACCCTCGGACAGCTCAAGCCGTTGTTCATCGAGGACGGGCTGATCCACGCCGGTAATTCGTCACAGATCTCCGACGGATCGGCGGCGCTGCTGATCACCACCTCAGCCCGGGCACACGAGCTGGGGCTGCGACCGTGGGCCCGGATCCACACCGCGGTGCTGGC
>NZ_LZJP01000002.1:0-656 GCF_001667865.1 Mycobacterium mantenii
TACGGGCCACCCTTGTTGAACAACTCCGCACCGGTGTTGCCGAACCCGGCCGCCGACAACAACGCCTGATCCAGATCCTTTTGCTGGGCGTTGATCGTGCGCGCGGTGATCACCGCATTGTTCAAGAAGTCGAACAAATCCGGCGACGCGTTCGCGTACGTGTCCCCCAGCGCCGCCAACCGCTGAATGTCCTTGCGCGCCTGCGGCATCTGCGGATTCACATCATCGAGCAACACGTTGGCGTTGGTCACCGACTGGCCGAATTTCTCCCCCAACCCGGTCAACGACTGCGCCGCAGCACTCAACGTCAAATTCAGCTTGACCGGATCAACCTTCTCCGCGATCGAGGTGATCGTCTGGAACAACGTGTTGATCTCGGTGGTCACCGAGCGCGCATCGATCACCGTGCGCGGGGAGATCTTCTGCGGCGACGGATTGGCCGGCGTCGTCAACGACACATACTTGCCACCGAACACCGTCGTCGCCTTGATATCGGCATTCACATTCGACGGAATCAACGCCAAATACCGCGGATACACCTCCAAGACGAACTTCGCCGCCGGCTTGCCATCACGCACCGTCTCCGAGATCGACCCCACCCGGCCGATCTCCACCCCGTTATAAGTCACCTTCGAACCCGGATCCATCACCAACCC
>NZ_LZJP01000003.1:0-828 GCF_001667865.1 Mycobacterium mantenii
GGTGGCCGCCGAGCGGGCCGATTTCGGCTGGCAGATCATCGACGCCAGCGGCTGGCCGGAAAGCCGGCTGGGTGAGGCCATCGACACCGCAGCGCGCTACACGTTCGACCTGGCAACCGAGATCCCGTTGCGGGCACGGCTTTTCCGGGTCGCCGACGATGAACACGTGCTGGTGGCCGTGGCGCACCATATCGGCGCGGATGGCTGGTCGATCACCGCGCTGGTGCGTGACCTGGGGGTGGCGTATGCCAGCCGGTGCGCGGGGCGGGCCCCGGGCTGGGCGCCACTGCCGGTGCAGTATGTCGATTACACCCTGTGGCAGCGCGCGCAGTTTGGGGATCTGGACGACAGCAGCAGTCCCATCGCCGCGCAGTTGGCTTACTGGGAGCAGGCGCTGGCCGGGCTGCCCGAGCGGCTGGCGTTGCCCACCGATCGGCCTTACCCGCCGGTGGCTGATCAGCGCGGCGCCCGGCTGGCTGTGGAGTGGCCGGCGGGGCTGCAGCAGCGGGTGCGCGAGGTGGCCCGTGAGCACAACGTGACCAGTTTCATGGTGATGCAGGCCGCGCTGGCGGTGCTGCTGTCCAAGCTCAGCGCGAGTTCCGATGTGGCGGTGGGGTTTGCGATCGCCGGCCGGCGCGATCCCGCGCTCGATGAGCTGGTGGGGTTTTTCGTCAACACCTTGGTGCTGCGGGTCGATCTGGCCGGGGATCCCACCGTGGCCGAGCTGCTGGCCCAGGTGCGAGCGCGCGGCCTGGCCGCCTATGAACACCAAGACGTGCCCTTCGAGGTGCTCGTGGAGCGGCTCAACCCCACCCGAAGCCTGGCCCA
>NZ_LZJP01000004.1:0-52396 GCF_001667865.1 Mycobacterium mantenii
CGCCCACCACCTTGGCGAACGTCTCGACGGCCAGCGTCTTGGCCACCCCGGGGACACCCTCGAGCAGCACGTGTCCCTTGGACAGCAGGCCGACCAGCATGCGCTCCACCAGCTGGTCCTGGCCGACGATGATGCGTTTGACCTCGAAGATGGCGCGTTCCAGGGTCTGAACCTCGGCGGCCAGTCCATTGCCGCCGCCCGCCGGCGCTTCGTGAGCCGGGCCGGATTGCCCGCCCGGGCCCGAGTAACCGCTGGCGCCTGGCGGCGGCCCACCTGCTGCTGTCATGAACTGCTACCTTCCACCGCTCTACCAATCGGACACGACTGCTGGCACGACCAATGTCGTGGGGCAGCGACGTGCCCGCGTCCAACTATTCCAGGCCCGCCGAGTTCCGTCGACGCTGGTGCACCCGCCGCGGGCCCGCGCCCGCCCGAACGCACCCGGCGTCAGTACTCGATGATCCTGGTCAGGAACGGCGTCATGCCGGGCTTACGCACCGGGCTGACCGTCACCTTGGCGGCGCTGCCCGATGCCTCCAGCATCTGGCCGTTGCCCAGGTACATCGTGACGTGCTGGCTGCCGCCCGGGCCGTAGAAGATCAGGTCGCCGCGCCTGGCCTGGTCCGGCGGGATGTGGCGCCCGGCGTTGTACTGGTCACCGGAGAACCGCGGGATCAGCACGCCGACGCCGGCGAAGCCGTAACGCATCAGACCCGAACAGTCGAAACCGGTGATGTTGGCGCCGTCGCCGACGCCCTTGCTGGGACCGTCCAGCGAGCCACCGCCCCACGAGTACGGCACGCCCATCTGCGATCCCATCCGCTTGATCACGTATTCGATCGCCTGCCGGCCGTAGACCCGCGGGATCTTGCCGCCGGGGTTGGTGGGCGTGGCGGCGGTGGGGGCGGGATCACCCAGGATGTTGATGCCGAGACCGCCGAGGAACTGCCGGCCCAGATCCATCGTGGTCTGGGTGGCCTGGGCGGTGGCCTGCAGCGAGGCGTTGGCGACGGCGAGCGGATCTCCCGGCGCGCCGGCACTGATCTGGGCCGGCAGGGTGGGGTCCCACGCGCCGGGGTCGGCCGCGGCAAGGGGAGCCGGGCCGGCAGGAGAAAACATCAGCCCGGCGGTCACCACAGCGGTGATCCAGGCGAGGTTGATCAGACGAAACCGATTGCGGCGCATGGCTCCTCGTTCAGTACTCACTCGATCACCACTCGATGTATCGGACCACGTAGGGCGTCATGCCGCTGGTGCGCACCGGGGCGACACGGACCTTCAACCCGATGTCGGGGGCCTCGAGCATCTGGCCGTCGCCGAGGTAGATCGTCACGTGCTGGGACCCGCCCGGTCCGTAGAAGATGACGTCGCCGCGGCGCATCTGCGAGGACGGGATCTTGCGGCCCAGGTTGTACTGCGAACCCGAGTAGTGCGGCAGCTTGATGCCCACCCCGGCGAACGAGTACAGGACCAGACCCGAACAGTCGAAACCGGTGATGCCGGCCCCGGAGTCGATGCCCTTGCTCGGGCCGGCCGCGTTGCCGCCGCCCCAGGAGTAGGGCACGCCGATCTGCGACATGCCGCGCCGGATCACGTACTCGGAGGCCTGCCGCCCATAGACGCGGGGAATGCGTCCCCCGACCCCGCCCGGCGCCGCGTTGGTGATGCCAGTGTCGTCGGGCTTGAGGATGCCCATCTGCTGCAGGAAGTTTCGGCCCAGGCCGGCGGTGACCTGCGTCGAGGTGGCCGAAATGCCCAGCACCTGGTTGATCACCGCGATCGGGTCGCCGGGAACGTTGGCGCTCGGGATCATCGGCAACGTGGGGTCCCAGGCGCCGTCCCACTGACGGCCCCCGCCCGACGACGCCGGCGCGCCCGGCGATCCGGTCTCCCACCGGTCACCCGACGCCGGGGCCGCGGGCCCACCCGGACTTGTGGACCATTGCCGCGCGGCCTCGCGCTTGGCCGCCTCGAGCTTGATCTGAGCCTGATCCCGTTCGGCGGCAAGGCGAATGATGTCTTCGCGTTGCTGGTCGAACTTCTGCTTGGAGTTGGTCAGCGCCGCCACGGCGGCATCCTGGCTGGACTTGGCGTCGGCGGCGGCCTTGTCGGCGTTCTGCTTGGCCAGCCGCGCCGCCGACTCCTTGTTCACCTGCTCGGTGCGGGCCTGCCGCAGCTTGGCCATCACGGTCTGCGAGCTCGTGGTCAGGTTCTTGGCGGCGGCTTCGGTGGCGATGATGTCGTCGGGGCTGCTCGCCGTGAGGTAGCTGTTCGACGGACCGTTCATATAGGTGGCGGCGGCGAACGTGTCGAAGCGGCGCTGCGCCCCGGCGATGGCGATGTTGGCGTCCTTGACCGCCTGCTGGCTGGCCTCCAGGTCGTGTTGGGCGGTGGCCGCGTTGTCCCGCGCGGTCTCCACGTCGACGAGGGCCTTGTTGACACTTTCCTGCTCGGTCTGGATTTCGGCGCTCAGATTCTGCAACCGCTGGTTGGCCTTGGCGACGTTGGCGATGAGTCCGGCCAGGTTGTCGGCAGTGGTATCGGCCTCCGCAAGCCCGGACGTCCCGATCAGCAGGGCCAGGCTCAACACGGATGGGACGACGGGCCGCACCAGCCTTGCGGCCGGTCGCGCAGAAGACCCCCAGCGTGTGCGTCTCATTCGACTCAGGTCTCCTACGGCTCAACACGACGGGTGGCGCCAGCCACAGATTCCCCGAAAGGCGCCAAAGACAACACCAGCATCATTTGCACCGTACGTCACACCGATGGGCGTGCAAACGCTCCATCGAAATCGCACTCTCTACGTGCGTTTAATGTGACCGAACGGTGACCTGCCGTGTTTGCCGCGAAGCCGAAGCGATACCGCCCTCAGCCACCCGAAGGTTGGGATGCCGCGTGGCTAGGCCGTGTTGGTGGGCGTCACTTCCTGCGCCCCCGCCGACTCGGCCGAGGTTGCTGCGCGCTTACTGCGCACCTGCAACAGCCGGGTGCCGACGGCCGCCGCGAAGACGGCGATCAACAGGAAAATCGTCAGCCCGGTCCAGGGAAACTCGGGCGTGTCCAACTCGTGCAGAAAATGCTGCGCGGAGACCACCGGGTTGCCCGTCTTGGCGTTGTCCTCGCCGGCCTCGAGAGTGACGCGCGGGAATTGCGTGCTGTAACTCCCGACATAGCTCGGGCTGAGTGTCAGCACGGTCGCGTCGTGATAGTCGGCGCCGACCACCGTCGAGATGTCGCGCAGCGGGGTGTCGTTCGGCGGGTTGTGGTCGAGCAGCACGATCTTGAGGTTGATGCCCTCGGCGTGCGCGTGGTTGACCACGTCGAGCAGGCCCGGCATCGCCGCCGGCGCGGCGCTCACGCCGTCCGCGGCCACCTGTGCCTTGATCACGGACATGTCAACGTCCTGCGGAATGTAGAGCGGCAGGACGAAGGAATCGTGCCCGGTCATTTCGCGGTCCTTCCTGCTGCGCGGTCACGCTGGCGTGTCCCCCGCAAGCGGGCGGTACCCCCAGCTCGGTCCACGGCGGTCACTCTAGCGTGACTGTCGGCGCGCATTCGGGGTACGCGAGGGGTTTGAACCGGGGGGCCACCGCGATAAGACTGAAATCAGGTGTGCCCGCCGTAATGCAGGACAAACGTACTGTTAAAGTTGGCACGGCACCGCCGACACGGCCCGTCGCGGTGGGAGAACTAAAGACTCTGGGAGTTGAAGTGACTGATTCTGTGAATTCGTTCGGAGCCCGCGACACCCTCAAGGTCGGCGACCAGAGTTACCAGATCTATCGTCTCGACGCCGTTCCCAACACCGAAAAACTCCCCTACAGCCTCAAGGTGCTGGCGGAGAATCTGCTGCGCAACGAAGACGGCAGCAACATCACCAAGGACCACATCGAGGCAATCGCGAACTGGGATCCCAAGGCGGAACCCAGCATTGAGATCCAGTACACCCCCGCCCGCGTCGTGATGCAGGACTTCACCGGCGTGCCGTGCATCGTCGACCTGGCCACGATGCGCGAGGCCATCGGCGACCTGGGCGGCAAGCCGGACAAGGTCAACCCGCTCGCGCCCGCCGACCTGGTGATCGACCACTCGGTGATCGCCGACCTGTTCGGCACCGCCGACGCGTTCGAGCGCAACGTCGAGATCGAGTACCAGCGCAACGGCGAGCGCTACCAGTTCCTGCGCTGGGGCCAGGGAGCATTCAAGGACTTCAAGGTGGTGCCGCCGGGCACCGGCATCGTGCACCAGGTCAACATCGAGTACCTGGCCAGCGTGGTGATGACCCGCGCAGACGCGCACGGAACAGTGTCGGCGTACCCCGACACCTGCGTGGGCACCGACTCGCACACCACGATGGTCAACGGCCTGGGCGTGCTGGGCTGGGGCGTCGGCGGTATCGAGGCCGAGGCCGCGATGCTGGGTCAGCCGGTGTCGATGCTGATCCCCCGCGTCGTCGGCTTCAAGCTGACCGGCGAGATCCAGGCCGGCGTCACGGCCACCGACGTCGTGCTGACCGTGACCGAGATGCTGCGCAAGCACGGCGTGGTCGGCAAGTTCGTCGAGTTCTACGGCAAGGGCGTGTCGGAGGTGCCGCTGGCCAACCGCGCCACGCTGGGCAACATGAGCCCCGAATTCGGTTCCACCGCAGCGATTTTCCCGATCGACGAGGAGACCATCTCCTACCTGAAGTTCACCGGCCGCACGGACGAGCAGCTGGCACTGGTCGAGGCCTACGCCAAGGAACAGGGCATGTGGCACAACCCCGACCACGAGCCGGCGTTCTCCGAGTACCTCGAGCTCGACCTGTCCACGGTGGTGCCGTCGATCGCCGGGCCCAAGCGTCCGCAGGACCGAATCCAGTTGTCGGAAGCCAAGTCCACGTTCCGTGATCAGATCCTCAGCTACGTCGAGGGCGGCGACGACGGCCAGCAGGGCTATTCGAAACTGGACGAGTCGGTGGACGAGACCTTCCCGGCCAGCGATCCGGGGGCGGTGTCGAACGGACACGCCGACGACCGGCCCGTCGTGCAATCGGCCGCCACACACGCCAAGGGCCGGCCGAGCAACCCGGTGACGGTGCGCTCCGACGATCGCGGCGAGTTCGTGATCGACCACGGCGCCGTAGTGATCGCCGCGATCACCTCGTGCACCAACACCTCCAACCCCGAGGTGATGCTGGGCGCTGCGCTGTTGGCCCGCAACGCCGTTGAGAAGGGTTTGGCGTCCAAGCCGTGGGTGAAGACCACCATGGCTCCCGGCTCACAGGTGGTCAACGACTACTACGACAAGGCCGGCCTGTGGCCCTACCTGGAGAAGCTCGGCTTCTATCTGGTCGGCTACGGCTGCACCACCTGCATCGGCAACTCGGGTCCGCTGCCCGAAGAAATCTCGAAAGCGATTAACGACAACGACCTTTCGGTGACTGCCGTGCTGTCGGGCAACCGGAACTTCGAGGGCCGCATCAACCCGGACGTGAAGATGAATTACCTGGCGTCCCCGCCGCTGGTGGTGGCCTACGCGCTGGCCGGGACCATGGACTTCGATTTCGACGAGCAGCCCCTGGGCAAGGACAAGGACGGCAACGACGTCTTCCTCAAGGACATCTGGCCGTCGCAGAAGGATGTCTCGGACACCATCGCCTCGGCGATTAACTCCGAGATGTTCACCAAGAACTACGCCGACGTGTTCAAGGGCGACGAGCGGTGGCGCAACCTGCCGACGCCGAGCGGCAACACCTTCGAGTGGAATGCGGATTCGACCTACGTCCGCAAGCCCCCGTATTTCGAGGGCATGCCGGCCGAGCCGGAGCCCGTGGCCGACATCACCGGCGCCCGGGTGCTGGCGCTGCTGGGCGATTCGGTGACCACCGACCACATCTCCCCCGCCTCCAGCATCAAGCCGGGCACCCCGGCGGCGCAGTACCTCGACGAGCACGGCGTGGAGCGCAAGGACTACAACTCCTTCGGCTCGCGGCGCGGCAACCACGAGGTGATGATCCGTGGCACGTTCGCGAACATCAGGCTGCGCAACCTGTTGCTCGACGACGTGTCCGGCGGCTACACCCGCGACTTCACCCAGGACGACGCACCGCAGGCGTTCATCTACGACGCGGCGCAAAACTATGCGGCACAAGACATTCCGCTGGTAGTGCTGGGCGGCAAGGAGTACGGATCGGGCTCATCACGCGACTGGGCCGCCAAGGGAACGCGACTGCTGGGCGTTCGCGCGGTGATCGCCGAGTCGTTCGAGCGGATCCACCGCTCCAACCTGATCGGCATGGGCGTCATCCCGCTGCAGTTCCCCGACGGCAAGTCGGCCAAGGATCTGGGACTGGACGGCACCGAGGTGTTCGACATCACCGGGATCGAAGAGCTCAACGACGGCAAGACGCCGAAGACGGTGCACGTCAAGGCAAGCAAGGAATCGGGCGATCCGGTCGAGTTCGACGCCGTGGTGCGCATCGACACCCCGGGGGAGGCCGACTACTACCGCAACGGCGGCATCCTGCAGTACGTGCTGCGCAACATGCTCAAGTCGGGCTAACCCCAACCCGTGCCCAAGGTCAGCGAGGACCATCTGGCGGCTCGACGCCGCCAGATCCTCGACGGCGCCCGCCGTTGCTTTGCCGAATACGGTTACGACAAAGCCACGGTGCGCCGGTTGGAGAAGGCGATCGGGATGTCGCGCGGCGCGATCTTCCACCACTTCCGGGACAAGGACGCGCTGTTCTTCGCCCTGGCCCACGAGGACGCCGAGCGGATGGCCGACGTGGCTTCCCGCGAGGGACTCATCCAGGTGATGCGCGACATGCTGGCCGCGCCCGAGCAGTTCGACTGGCTGGCCACCAGATTGGAGATCGCCCGCAAGCTGCGCAACGATCCCGCGTTCAGCCAGGGATGGGCGGAGCGGTCGGCGGAGCTGGCGGCGGCAACCACCGATCGGTTGCGCCGGCAGAAGGAGGCGCACCGGGTGCGTGACGATGTGCCCGGCGACGTTCTGCAGTGCTATCTGGAATTGGTGCTAGACGGCCTGGTGGCCCGGTCGGCCTCGGGCGAGGACCCGCAGCGGTTATCCGCGGTTCTCGATCTGGTGGAAAACTCGGTGCGCCGCAACGACTCTGAGAAGCGGTCGTAACGTCACTGCGAACAAGGGGACGTGATTTCGCAGTGACGCTACGCCCGCGCGGTTTTAGCGGTCCGGTTCGGGCCGCCGCGGCTGCGCATCGTGGTGCCCGACTCCCGCAGCAAGCTGTGAATCGAGCCGTACGACCTGCCGGTCGCGGCGACCAGACTGCGGATGCTGGCGCCGCCTTCGTAGGCGTGGCGCAGCTCGTCCAACATCTGGTCGCGTGTCTTGGCCGACCCTCGCAGTGTTCTCTTCATGGCTCCTCCGACGCCGGGACACGATCGCAAGCACCCAGAGTAAGAAGCCGCTGTCGGCCGCGGGACCGATTTCGCCAAATCGCGTACGAAATCAGGCGAGCTCGATGAGGTCCCGGTACTCGTCGGACCAGAAATCCTCGGTGCCGTCGGGCAACAGCACGACGCGCTGCGGGTCGAGCGCCTCGGCGGCACCCGGGTCGTGCGTGACCAAGACCACTGCTCCCTGGTAACTGCGCAGCGCGTCGAGCACCTGCTCGCGCGAGGCCGGGTCTAGGTTGTTCGTCGGTTCGTCGAGCAACAGCACGTTGGCGGTGGAGGCCACCAGACCGGCCAGCGCGAGCCGGGTCTTCTCGCCGCCGGACAGCGTGCCCGCCGGCTGGTCGAGCTGGGGACCGCTGAACATGAACGCGCCCAGCAGGCCACGCAGATCCTGCTCGCCCGAATCCGGTGCGGCGTGGCGGATGTTCTCCCACACGGTCGAATCGTTGTCGAGCGTGTCGTGTTCCTGCGCGAAGTAGCCGATCCGCAACCCGTGCCCGGGCTCGAGCCCCCCGGTGTCGGGGTCCTCGGTGCCGGCCAGAATCCTCAGCAGCGTGGTCTTGCCGGCGCCGTTGAGGCCCAGCACCACCACCCGCGAGCCGCGGTCGATCGCCAGGTCGACGCCGGTGAACACCTCCAGCGACCCGTAGGACTTGCTCAGCCCGGTGGCCACCAGCGGCGTGCGCCCGCACGGGGCCGGGTTGGGGAACTTGATGCGGGCCACCTTGTCGGCCACCCGCTCGTCGTCGAGCGCGGCCATCATCCGGTCGGCACGACGCAACATATTCTGTGCGGCAACGGCTTTGGTGGCTTTCGCGCCGAGCTTGGCGGCCTGCGAGCGCAGCGCGGTGGCCTTGCGTTCGGCGTTCGCGCGTTCCCGCCGGCGGCGTTGCTCGTCGGTGGCGCGGGCGTCGAGATATTTCTGCCACGTCATGTTGTAGACGTCGACCTCACCGCGCACGGCATCCAGGAACCACACCCGGTTGACGACGTCGGCGAGCAGCTCGACGTTGTGGCTGATGATCACCAGCCCGCCGGTGTGCGCCCGCAGGAAATCCCGCAGCCAGCCGATGGAATCCGCGTCCAGGTGGTTGGTCGGCTCGTCGAGGAGCAGCGTGGTCGACGAACCCGACATGCCCGCGCCGCCCTCCGACGCGGCGAACAGGATGCGGGCCAGTTCCACCCGCCGCCGCTGCCCGCCGGACAGGGTGCGCAGCTTCTGCGTCAGGACCCGTTCCGGCAGGCCAAGACTCGCGCAGATGCGGCTGGCTTCGCTTTCCGCGCCGTAGCCGCCCAGGGCGACGAAACGCTCCTCCAGCTGCCCGTACCGACGGATCGCGCGGTCGCGGGCGTCGTCGTCGGCGACCTCGGCCATCAGCGCCTGCTGCTTTTCCAGGTCCGTCAGCAAAACGTCGAGCCCGCGGGCCGACAGGACCCGGTCGCGGGCCAGCACATCGAGGTCGCCCTCTTTGGGATCCTGTGGCAGATAACCGATTTCGCCGACGCGGTTGATCGCGCCGGCATACGGTTCGGTCTCCCCCGCCAGGATGCGCAGTGTGGTGGTCTTACCGGCGCCGTTGCGGCCCACCAGCCCGATCCGGTCGCCGGGCTGGATGCGCAGGTCGGGACCGTCCGGTGAGAGCAGGATGCGCGCACCAGCGCGGACCTCGAGGTCCGTGGCCGTGATCACGATCGCTCTCCTTTGAAAAGACGCCTATTTGTCGTCGGTGAACACCGGTGGTCGTCGTTCTGCGCGCGCGGCAACCGCTTCTTCGAAGTTGGCGGTGAGCAGGCGGACGAAAAGCTGTCCCAAGCCCTCGGCTTGCATGTGCCCTTCCAGGCTACCGGCGTCCAGTCCACTCCACAGCGTGCGCTTGGTCAACTCGATGCCCGGCCGCGAGAAGGCCGCGATCCGCGCAGCGATGGCGTAGCAGGTGTCCAGCAGCTGCTCCTCGGGCACCTGGCAGGACACCAGCCCGATGCGCTCGGCCTCCTCCGCGGTGATGTCGCGGCCGGTCAGCATGATCTCGAACGCGCGTGACGAGCCGATGGCCCGCGGCAGCAGGTAGGACAGGCCCAGTTCGCTGGCGGTGAGCCCGTTGTTGATGCCCGCGGCCCGAAAGTACGCGCTGGTGGAGGCCACCCGGATGTCGGCGGCCAGGGCCAGGCACAACCCGCCGCCGATGGCGGGGCCGTTGACCGCGGCGATCACCGGTTGGTGCAGCTTGCGCAGCGCCAGGATGACCTCGTCGAGGATCTCCATGGAGCGCAGCGCGTAGGTGGGGCGGGTCAGCCCCTCGACGTGGGGCACCGAGCCCGCGGACTTGTGGTCGGCGCCGGAGGAAAAGCCCCGACCGGCCCCGGTGAGCACCACCACCCGCACCGAATTGTCGTAGGTGACCTCGTCCAGGGCCTCCTTGAGCGGGAGCATGACGTCGAACGCCATCGAGTTCATCCGCTCGGGCCGATTCAGGGTTATCAGCGCGACGCCGGGCCGCGGGTGGTCTACCAGTACCAAACTCACCCATGCAACCTAGCGCGTAGCCGACCGAGGCTTTGCGCGCAGCGCGGCGCGGTGCTTATTCGCCCTGCCCGGCCTCGGCGGCGTCGACGTCGAAGGCGCGGACTTGCTGGACCAGGTCCTCGAGGGCCGCCGGCGGCAGGGCTCCGGGTTGGTTGAACAGCAGTTTGCCCTTCTTGAAGGCCATCAGCGTGGGGATGGACCGGATCTGGGCGGCCGCCGCCAACTGTTGTTCGGCCTCGGTGTCGACCTTGGCGTGCACGATGTCGGGGTGCTTGTCCGACGACGCCTGGAAGGTGGGACCGAACTGGCGGCACGGACCACACCAGGACGCCCAGAAGTCGACGAGCACGATGTCGTTGCCCTCGATGGTTTCGTTGAACTTCTCAGCGGTGAGATCAAGTGTTGTCACAGTTTGCTCAACGCCCGGCGCCGACGCGATGTTCCCCGATCCGCGAGCGGTTCGCCCCGTGGCTATCGCCGGACGGGTCCCGTTCGCTGTAGCGTCCGTCACGACCGTCGCTGGTTACGGTTGCGTACGTTTTCCCGCGTCCGACAGACTGGGCCTGACGATCCGCCGCCTCGAGGACCAGTGAGGGAATCGCGTTGGGCCACTACATCGCTAACGTCCGTGATATCGAGTTCAACCTCTTCGAAGTTCTCGATGTCGGCGCCGTCCTGGGCACCGGCGGCTACAGCGACCTCGACGAGGACACGGTCCGAACGATCTTGGCCGAAGCCGCCCGCCTCGCCGAAGGTCCGGTGGCCGAATCCTTCGCCTTCGCCGACCGCAATCCGCCGGTATTCGACCCGGCCGAGCACAAGATCAGCGTGCCCGACGAACTGGCCAAGACGGTGGCGGCGCTCAAGGAGGCCGGCTGGTGGCGGCTGGGCATGGCCGAGGAGATCGGCGGCATGCCCGCCCCACCGCCGCTGGCGTGGGCCGTCAACGAAATGCTCATCTGCGCCAACCCCTCGGCGAACTTCTTCTGCCTGGGCCCGTTCATGTCTCAGGCGTTGTTCGTCGAGGGCAACGAGCAGCAGCGCCGGTGGGCCGCCGAGGGTGTGGAGCGGGGCTGGGCGGCCACCATGGTGCTCACCGAACCCGACGCGGGCTCCGACGTCGGCGCGGGCCGCGCCAAGGCCGTCGAACAGCCCGACGGCACCTGGCACATCGAGGGCGTCAAGCGCTTCATCTCCGGTGGCGACGTGGGCGACACGGCCGAGAACATTTTCCATTTGGTGCTGGCCCGTCCCGAGGGCGCCGGTCCGGGCACCAAGGGGCTCAGCCTGTTCTACGTGCCCAACTTCCTGTTCGACCCGGACACCTTCGAACTCGGGCCCCGCAACGGGGTTTTCGTCACCGGGGTGGAGCACAAGATGGGCATCAAGTCCTCCCCCACGTGCGAATTGACTTTCGGCGCAACGGATGTGCCCGCTGTCGGTTACCTGGTCGGCGACGTGCACCGGGGCATCGCGCAGATGTTCACCGTAATCGAGCAGGCGCGCATGACGATTGGCGTCAAGGCCGCCGGCACCCTTTCCACGGGCTACCTGAACGCGCTGGCCTTCGCCAAGGAGCGGGTGCAGGGCGCGGACCTGACGCAGATGTCCGACAAGACCGCGCCGCGCGTCACGATCATCCACCATCCCGACGTGCGTCGCAGCCTGATGACCCAGAAGGCCTACGCGGAAGGCCTTCGCGCGCTCTACATGTATGCCGCCGCCCATCAGGATGACGCGGTGGCCCAACGGGTTTCGGGTGCCGACCCCGAGATGGCGCACCGGATCGACGATCTGCTGCTGCCGATCGTCAAGGGGGTGAGCTCGGAGCGGGCCTATGAGGTGCTGACCGAGTCGCTGCAGACGCTGGGCGGTTCCGGCTTCCTGGCCGACTATCCGCTCGAGCAGTACATCCGCGATTCCAAGATCGATTCGCTGTATGAGGGCACCACCGCGATCCAGGCCCTCGACTTCTTCTTCCGCAAGATCGTGCGCGACCGGGGTCAGGCCCTGCAGTTCCTGACGACGCAGATCACGGCGACCATCGACGACTGTGACGAGGCGCTCAAGCCGGTCGCGCAACTGGTGCAGACCGCCTACGACGATGTCACGGCGATGACCGGTGCGCTGACCGGCTACCTGATGTCCGCGGCGCAGCATCCCACCGAGATCTACAAGGTGGGGCTGGGATCGGTCCGTTACCTGCTCGCGGTCGGCGATCTGCTGATCGGTTGGCGGCTGCTGGTGCAGGCCGTCATCGCGCACCGCGCGCTGGCCGATGGAGCCGGCGACGACGAACCGTTCTACCGGGGCAAGATCGCGACCGCGCAATTCTTCGCCAAGAACATGCTGCCGAAGCTGACCTCGCTGCGCGGGGTCCTCGAGGGCCTCGACGACGACATCATGAAGGTGTCCGAACAGGCGTTCTGAGAACACACAGGTTGGACACAGTTTAAACGGGTAAACCAGGACGTTGGCTTTAACCGACGAATGGAGAAACGTTGATGTCTGCCAGCGTGCCCCGGCTCACTCGCTTCGCGGTATTCGCGGTCGCGGGAGCCACCGCCTTGTCCCTGTCTGCCTGTGGCTCTTCGAACAAATCCAGCCCCACGTCCACCTCGACCTCGACCTCGACGTCGGTCGTGACGTCGACGACCACATCGTCCACCCCTAACGCCGAAGCGCGGGTCAGCGGTCTGATCGCCTCGGTGGCGGGCAATTCCATTCAGGTCACCAAAGAGGACAACGCGACCGCGTCGGTGAACTTCACCTCGACCACCAAGATCACCGAGGCCGTTCCGGCCGGGCTGCCGGACGTCACCCCCGGCAGCTGCGTCAGCGTGAAGCCGACGGAGGGATCGGCGCCCGGCCAGGCCGTCACCGCCGCGTCGGTGAAGATCAGCGAGTCCGTCAACGGCGCCTGCCCGAAGCCGAAGTCCGCGCCGGGCGCTTCGACCACCACGCCGCCGTCGCTCCCGCCCACGCAGGCACCCGCCAAGCCGGCCATGGTCCGGGGCTCGGTGGCGTCGGTTTCCGGTAACACCATCAACGTGACCAACACGGATCCCAGTGGCAACACCACGCAAACGACCGTGACGGTCGATGACAAGACCAAGTACAGCAAGCAGACGCCCGCCAACACCGACGCGATCACGCCGGGCAAATGCCTGTGGGCGCGCGGAACCCAGGACAAGGGCGGCGCGCTGCAGGCGACGAGCATCAACGTACGACAGGCCGTCGACGGCAAGTGCGGCAAGCCCAAGCAGCCCGGCCACGGTGGCTGACCCCGGCCGGGGCTGACTGAGATTGCCGTCACTCCCGTGGGGCGCGGCGTGAAAACCGCGCCCGACGGGGGTATTTGCTGGGGACGGCGAGCGTGTGATCGGAGATGAGTTCTGTGCCTGCCTTATCGTTGAAGACCCGGCGGACACAGATCGCGCTCGGCGTCGTGATCGCCTTCATCGCGCTGTGCGTCGCCATGTGTGGCCCCTCGCACGACTCGTCGAACAGCAGCGCGCCACACGCAATCACCGCGGTCCCGCCGAGCGCGGCACCCGGCGCCCCGCCTAGCGCGGCGCCACCGCCGGGACCCCCGCCACCTCCGGTCGGCAAGGACTACGTCGAGGGCATGGTGCAGTCGAATTCGGATGGCACGATCGCACTTCGAACGCGGACCGGCTCGGCGACGGTGAGCTACACACCCCAAACCAGGGTCGTCGACGTCACCCCGGCGAAGCTGACCGATGTGACGCCCGGCAGTTGCGTGAATGTCCGCGCCACCCCGCAGAGCGCGCCACCTCCCGGTGCGATCACCGCGCAGGCGGTGACGGTCACCCAGTCCACGGACGGCAAATGTCCGCCGCCCGCCGGCTTCTACGGCACGGTCGCCTCGGTCTCGGGCAACACCATCGCCGTCAACGGCCTGGGCCCCGGCGGACCGGGCGCCTCCACCAACGTGACCGTCGCCGACTCGACCTCATATCAGCGGCAGACGCCCTCGGACACCCAGGCGATCACGAACGGCAAATGCATTGGGGCACAGGGAACTCAAGACGGCGGCGTACTGCACGCGACGATGATCAGCGTGGAGACGTGCCCGCCCATGGGGCACCCGCACCACCACCTGCATCTGCCCCATCTCCCCCACATCCACCTCTAGTGGGGATCGCCAGCGCGGCGGAGCCGGGCGCAGCGGGTCGCCACCATCTGGTCTAGTGGGGATCGCCAGCGCGGCGGAGCCGGGCGCAGCGGGTCGCCACCATCTGGTCTCGTGGGGATCGAGCCCTGGCTCAGACGGTGAAGCCGAGGGCGCGCAGTTGTTCGCGGCCTTCCTCGGTGATCTTGTCCGGGCCCCACGGCGGGTTCCACACCCAGTTGATCCGCAGGTCGTCGACCAGGCCGGCGCCCACCAGCGCGCTGCGTGACTGGTCTTCGATGACGTCGGTCAGCGGGCAGGCCGCCGAGGTCAGCGTCATGTCGATCAGGGCGACGGTCCCGTCGTCGCCCGCCTCGACGTTCAGCCCGTAGACGAGCCCCAGGTCGACGACGTTGATCCCGAGTTCGGGATCGACCACGTCGCGCATCGCCTCCTCGAGGTCGGCGAGGAATTCTTCATCCTGCGCGGTGGTTTCGCTCATCTGTAGCCTCCTCGAAGTCCGCTTCTTTGCCCGAATAAGCCTTGGCCAAAGCATCTTTGAACGCCATCCAGCCCAACAGCGCACATTTGACCCGTGCCGGGTACTTGGCCACCCCGGCGAAGGCGATCCCGTCGCCCAGCACGTCCTCGTCGCCCTCGACGGTGCCGCGCGAGGACACCATTTCGGTGAACGCGGTGATGGTCTCGAGCGCCTCGCCGACGCTTTGGCCGATCACCTGCTGCGTGAGCACCGAGGTCGCCGCCTGGCTGATCGAGCAGCCCTGCCCGTCGTAGGAGACGTCGGCGACGGTTTCGCCGTCCTCGGACAGCGCGACCCGCAGGGTCACCTCGTCACCGCAGACCGGGTTGACATGAAAAACCTCGGCGCCGAACGGCTCCCGCAGCCCGCGATGCTGCGGGTGCTTGTAATGGTCCAGGATCACGTCCTGATACATCTGCTCGAGACGCAAGGTCAGCCTCTCCCAAAGAAATCCAGCGCGCGGCGCACGCCGCCCACCAATCGCTCGACCTCTTCGGCGGTGTTGTACACCCCGAAGGACGCCCGAGCGGTGGCCGCCAGACCGAACCGGCGGTGCAGCGGCATGGCGCAGTGGTGACCCACTCGTACCGCGACCCCCGCGTCGTCGAGCACCTGCCCGACGTCGTGCGCGTGCACGCCGTCGACGACGAAAGACACCGGCGAGGCGCGGTTCTCCATGGACGTCGGTCCGATGATGCGCACGGCATCGATGCCGGACAGCCCGTCGATGGCCGCGGCGACCAGCGCATGCTCGTGGGCCTGCACGGCTTCCATGCCGATGGCGGCGAGATAGCGGGTGGCCGCGCCTAATCCGACCACCTGGGACGTCATCGGAGTGCCCGCCTCGAACCGCTGCGGCACCGGTGCGTAGCTGGATGACTCCATGGTCACGGTCTCGATCATCGAGCCGCCGGTTAAAAACGGTGGCAGCGCCGACAACACCTCGCGGCGTCCGTACAGGACACCGATACCGTTGGGGCCCAACATCTTATGTCCCGAGAACGCGGCGAAGTCTACGTCGAGGGCGTGGAAGTCGACAGGCTGGTGCGGCACCGACTGGCAGGCGTCCAGCACGGTGAGCGCGCCCACGGCCCGGGCCCGGCCGACCAGTTCGGCCACCGGGGCCACCGCGCCGGTCACGTTCGAATGATGGCTGAAGGCAACGATTTTGACGCGTTGGTCGAGTTCGAGCGAGTCCAGGTCGATGCGCCCGTCGTCGGTGACGCCGTACCAGCGCAGGGTCGCCCCGGTGCGCCGGGACAGTTCTTGCCAGGGCACCAGGTTGGCGTGGTGTTCGAGCTCGGTGGTGACGATAACGTCGCCCGGCCCGACGGCACGCTCGAAACGCTTGTCCCCCAGCACATATGACACCAGGTTGAGCGCCTCGGTGGCGTTCTTGGTGAACACCAGTTCGTCGGGGTCGGCCCCGACGAATGCGGCGACGTCGGCACGCCCCTGCTCGTAGGCGTCGGTCGCCTCCTCCATCAGCTGGTGCGCGCCGCGGTGCACGGCGCCATTGGAGGTCAGCAGGAACTCCCGCTCGGCGTCGAGCACCTGCAGTGGCCGCTGCGACGTCGCGCCGGAATCCAGGTACGCCAACGGGTTTCCGCTGCGCATGACGCGCTTGAGGATCGGGAAGTCGGCGCGGATGGCCACGACGTCCAGGGGTGAGACCGCCGCCGAAGGTGTAGCCATGTCAGGCCCCGGTTGCCGCCGCTTGAGTGAAGCGGACGTAGCCGTTCTGCTCGAGTTCGTCGGCCAGCTCAGGACCGCCGGATTCGGCGATCCGGCCGCCGACGAACACGTGCACGTATTCGGGGTGGATGTAGCGCAGGATGCGGGTGTAGTGCGTGATCAGCAGGATGCCGCCGTGCTCGGCCTCGGCGTAGCGGTTCACGCCCTCGCTGACCACCCGCAGCGCGTCGACGTCGAGCCCGGAGTCGGTCTCGTCGAGGATGGCGATCTTGGGTTTGAGCAGTTCCAACTGCAGGATCTCATGGCGCTTCTTCTCACCACCGGAGAAGCCCTCGTTGACGCTGCGCTCGGCGAACGCCGGGTCGATTTCCAGCGAGCCCATGGCCGCCTTGACCTCTTTGACCCAGTGCCGCAGCTTCGGGGCCTCACCGCGCACGGCGGTCGCCGCCGAGCGCAGGAAGTTCGACACCGAGACGCCGGGCACCTCGACGGGATACTGCATGGCCAAGAAGATTCCGGCGCGGGCGCGCTCGTCGATGCCCATCGCGAGCACGTCCTGACCGTCGAGCGTGATGGAGCCGGAGGTCACCGTGTACTTGGGGTGGCCGGCGATGGCGTACGACAGCGTCGACTTGCCCGAACCGTTGGGACCCATCAAGGCGTGTGTCTCACCGGATTTCACCGTCAGGTCGACCCCGTTGAGGATGGGGATCTCGCGCTCGGACTCGGCGGCGTTCGGGTTGACGACGCTGACGTGCAGATCTTTGATTTCCAGAGTGGTCATGAGGCTGTTGTTTCCGTCTTTTCGGTTAAGGCCAGTTCGTGTTCGATGGCTGCGGTCAGGCGTTCCCGTATCTCGGGCACCGCGATCTTGGAGATGATTTCGGCGAAGAAGCCGCGGATGACCAGGCGGCGCGCCTGCTCCTCGGGGATGCCGCGGGAGCGTAGGTAGAACAGTTGCTCGTCGTCGAAACGTCCGGTGGCACTGGCGTGCCCGGCGCCGACGATCTCGCCCGTCTCGATCTCCAGGTTGGGCACCGAGTCGGCGCGCGCGCCGTCGGTGAGCACCAGGTTGCGGTTCACCTCGAAGGTGTCGGTGCCGGTGGCGTCGGCGCGGATCAGCACGTCGCCGATCCAGACCGTGTGCGCGTCGGGCAGTGAAGAGCCTGGATCGCCTTGCAGCGCACCCTTGTACAGCACGTTCGACTTGCAGTCGGGCTGGGCGTGATCCACCAGCAGCCGCGACTCCAGGTGCTGCCCGTCGTCGGCGAAGTACAGGCCGAGCAGCTCGGCGTCGCCCCCGGGGCCCAGGTACCGCACGTTGGCGGTCATCCGCACCACCTCGCCGCCGAGCGTGACGGCGACGTGACGCAGCACCGCGTCCTTGCCCAGCCTGGCGTGCTGCATGCTGACGTGCACGGCGTCGTCGGCCCAGTCGGCCAGCCACACCACGGTGAGCCGGGCGGCGTCCTCGACGACGAATTCGACGTTGTCGGCCAGCGTTCCGCTGCCCCGGTTGTCGATGACGACGACGGCCTCGGCCAGCTCGGAGACCCGGATCTGCAGGTGTCCGTAGGCCACCGCGCCCGCACCGGGGCCGGTGACGGTGACGGCAATCGGCTCGGCGATGCGAGTGTCGCGCTCGACGGTGATCAGGGTTGCGGAGTTGAACGACGAAAACGCTTGCGCGGCAACACGGTCGGTCGGCACGCCGCCCTGGCCGAGGCGCTCGTCGCCGCGGCGGACGGACTCGACCCGCAGACCGGGCTGCTCACTGACGCTGATCTCGACCTTGCCGGTGGCGCGCGCCGACCCGTCGTGCAGGCCACGCAGCCGGCGCAGCGGGGTGAACCGCCAGATTTCGTCGCGACCGTGCGGGACCTCGAACGCGTCCACATCGAACGAGGAGAACAGCTCCCCTTTATTCAATGCGGTAAGCGAACTCCCCTCGACGGCCGAAGTCAGATTGTCGGCGGTCATTGGCGCCGCTCCTCCTCATCGCTACGCTCTGCATCGTCGCTGGCGCGGGTCATCCGACAGCGCCCTCCATCTGCAACTCGATCAGCCGGTTGAGCTCCAGCGCGTACTCCATCGGCAGCTCTTTGGCGATCGGCTCGACGAAGCCCCGCACCACCATGGCCATCGCCTCGTCCTCGGTCAGGCCGCGGCTCATCAGGTAGAAGAGCTGGTTCTCGCTGACCTTCGACACGGTGGCCTCGTGGCCCATGGTGACGTCGTCCTCGCGGATGTCGACGTAGGGGTAGGTGTCGCTGCGGCTGATCGTGTCGACCAGCAGCGCATCACATTTCACACTGGAACGCGATCCGTGCGCGCCCTTGTTCACCTGCACCAGTCCGCGGTAGGAGGTGCGGCCACCGCCGCGGGCCACCGACTTGGACACGATGTTGCTCGACGTGTTCGGCGCCAGGTGCAGCATCTTCGCGCCGGTGTCCTGGTGCTGGTCCTCGCCGGCGAAGGCCACCGACAGCACCTCACCCTTGGCGTGCTCGCCGGTCATCCAGACCGCCGGGTATTTCATGGTGACCTTGGACCCGATGTTGCCGTCGATCCACTCCATGGTGGCGCCGGCCTCGGCGCGGGCCCGCTTGGTGACCAGGTTGTAGACGTTGCCCGACCAGTTCTGGATCGTCGTGTAGCGAACGCGCGCATTGGGTTTGACGATGATCTCGACCACCGCCGAGTGCAGCGAATCCGACTTGTAGATCGGAGCGGTGCAGCCCTCGACGTAGTGCACATAGGAACCCTCGTCGGCGATGATCAGCGTCCGCTCGAACTGGCCCATGTTCTCGGTGTTGATCCGGAAGTAGGCCTGCAGCGGGATGTCGACGTGCACGCCCGGCGGGACGTAGATGAACGAACCACCCGACCACACAGCGGTGTTCAGCGCGGAGAACTTGTTGTCCCCGGCCGGGATCACGGTGCCGAAGTACTCCTGGAAGATCTCGGGGTGCTCGCGCAGACCGGTGTCGGTATCGAGGAAGATAACCCCTTGCGCCTCAAGGTCTTCCCGGATCTGGTGGTAGACCACCTCGGATTCGTACTGGGCCGCGACGCCGGCGACCAGGCGTTGCTTCTCGGCCTCCGGGATGCCCAGCCGGTCGTAGGTGTTGCGGATGTCCTCGGGCAGGTCCTCCCAGGAAGCCGCCTGCTTCTCGGTGGAGCGCACGAAGTACTTGATGTTGTCGAAGTCGATGCCGCCCAGGTTCGAGCCCCAGTTCGGCATCGGCTTGCGATCGAAGATGCGCAGCGCCTTCAACCGGGTCTGCAGCATCCACTCGGGCTCGTTCTTCTTCGCCGAGATGTCGCGCACCACCGCCTCGGACAGGCCGCGCTGGGCGCTGGCCCCCGCGACGTCGGAGTCGGACCAGCCGTAGCCGTATTTGCCCAGCGAGGCGATCGCCTCTTCCTGGGTCAACGGCGCGGTAACCGTCTTGCTGGCCTCGGGTGTGAGGGTCATCGAGACGCTCCTTTGATGCTCGTGGTGTCGCGGCGCGGGCTGGGCGCCGTGCTGGTTGCCTGAGTCAGGGGTACGTGCGTGGTGCAGGCACAGTTGCCGTTGACGATGGTCGCCAACCGCTGGACGTGGGTGCCCAGCACCTCGGCCATGGCCTGCTGTTCGGCGTCGCACAGCTCCGGGAATTCCTCGGCGACGTGGGACACCGGACAGTGGTGCTGGCAGATCTGCACGCCGTGGATCGGCCCGCCGACCTGCGTGGTGGTGGTGACATAGCCGGCCTTGGTCAACGCGGTGGCGATCCGGCCGGCGGCCGCCTCGACGTCTTCGTCGGCCGCGCTGTCGGCCGCGGGAACGTCGGCCAATATGGTGTCGATGCGCTGCCGGGCGAACGCCTGCACCGCCTCTTCACCACCGATTTCACGCAACTGCCGCATGGCCGCCGCCGCCAGGTCGTCGTAGGCGTGGTCGAGCTTGGCCCGGCCGGCCGCGGTCAACCGATAGCGCTTGGCGGGACGCCCGCGTCCCGCCTGTTGCCACGCCGCGGGCGCCGTGGACTCGGCATCGCCGGCCTCGATCAGTGCGTCGAGGTGGCGTCGCACGCCGGCGGCCGCCAGGCCCAGCCGGTCACCGATCTCGCCGGCGGTGATCGATCCGGATTCCAGCAGCAGGCGCACGATCGCGCGGCGGGTGTGGCCATCCGGCACCGGCGCGCCGACGTCCGCCACGCCGGCAGCGGCGACGCCGCCCGCGGTGGCCCCATCGAGGCTGGTTCGGATTTTCACAACACCAGTGTGACGCAATTCCGGGGATCGGTCTACCAAGGGTCCCCTGTCTAGGCGTTGCGCTGCTCACACTCGGTGGAACGCGCGGGCCCGGCTGCGCCGCGCTTGCGATCGCGCCGGAACGCGCGGCGACCCGCTGCGCCCGGCTGCGCCGCGCTTGCGATCGCCGCCGGCTCGGGCCGGGCGGCTACGCTGCTCTGATGGCAGCCCGCCACCACACGCTGAGCTCATCGATCGCGAGTCTGCACGGCGACGAGCAAGCAGTGGGCTCGCCGCTGAACGATACCGAGCTCACCGCGCTGCGCCGCATCCGCCTGTTCGGCGCCACCGGCACCGTGGTGATGGCGATCGGCGCGCTGGGCGCCGGCGCCCGGCCCGTCGTGCAGGACCCCACCTTCGGGGTGCGGCTGCTCAACCTGCCGTCGCGAATCCAGACGGTGTCGTTGACCATGACGACGACGGGCGCGGTCATGATGGCGCTGGCCTGGTTGATGCTGGGCCGCTTCGCGCTGGGAAACCGGCGGATGTCGCGCGGCGACCTGGACCGCACCCTGCTGCTGTGGGTGCTGCCGCTGCTGATCGCCCCGCCGATGTACAGCAAGGACGTCTACTCCTATCTGGCGCAGAGCCAAATCTCCCTAGAGGGCCTCGACCCGTATCGGGTGGGCCCGGCCTCGGGGCTGGGCCTGTCCCACATCTTCACGCTGTCGGTGCCGACGCTGTGGCGCGAGACACCCGCACCGTACGGGCCGCTGTTCCTGTGGATCGGGCGCGGCATCTCCGCGATCACCGGGGAGAACATCGTCGCCGCCGTGCTGTGTCACCGGCTGGTGGAGCTGCTGGGCGTGGGACTGATCGTGTGGGCGACACCGCGGCTGGCCCGGCGCTGCGGCGTCGCCGAGGTCAGCGCGCTGTGGCTGGGGGCGGCCAACCCGCTGCTGATCATGCATCTGGTGGCCGGCGTGCACAACGAGGCGCTGATGCTGGGCCTGATGCTGGCCGGGGCGGAATTCGCGCTGCGCGGCATCGATGCACCCCGGCTGCTGCCCGCGTCGTGGAAGCGGCCGGGGCCGGACTGGGAACCGCTGGGGATGCTGGTCGCCGGCGCCGTGCTGATCGTGTTGTCGTCGCAGGTGAAGCTGCCGTCGCTGCTTGCGCTGGGCTTCGTGACGATGGCGCTCGCCTACCGCTGCGGTGGCACCCTGCGTGCCCTGCTGCTGACCGGCGGCGGCATGGCAGCGTTGTCGCTGGCGGTGATGGCGCTGGTGGGCTGGGCCAGCGGCCTCGGCTTCGGCTGGATCTACACCCTGGGCACCGCCAACGTGGTGCGCAGCTGGATGTCACCGCCTACCCTGCTGGCGCTCGGCACCGGACAGGTGGGCATCCTGCTGGGCCTGGGTGATCACACCACCGCGGTGCTGGGGCTGACCCGCGCGATCGGCGTGATGATCATCACGATCATGGTGGCCTGGCTGCTTTTCGCGGTCTTCCGCGGCCGGCTGCACCCGATCGGCGGCCTGGGTGTCGCGCTGGGCATCACGGTGCTGCTGTTCCCCGTGGTGCAGCCCTGGTATCTGCTGTGGGCCATCATCCCGCTGGCCGCCTGGGCGACCCGTACCGGCTTCCGGGTGGCCGCCATCGTCATCAGCCTGGTCGTCGGGATCTTCGGCCCGACCGCCAACGGCGACCGCTTCGCGCTGTTCCAGATCATCGACGCCACCTTGGCCAGCACCGTCATCGTCGTCGCGCTCATCGCGTTGACCTACACCCGCCTGCCATGGCGCCGACCGCCGGTCCAGGCCAGCGACTCCAACGGCCAACCGGTCGCCGATCCGGCGGCAACGCCGCAGACTCCGCCGACCCCCCGGCCGGCCCCGGCACATGACGCCTACGCTGATTCCACGTGAGCTCGGCCTTTCCCGCGCGCGATGCGCGCGAATCCCCTGAAACAGTGGTGCGGCTGCGCGGGGTCACCAAGAAGTACGGGTCCGGGGCGACCGCCGTCGAAGCCGTCTCCAACCTCGATCTCGAGGTGCACGCCGCCGAGGTGCTGGCCCTGCTCGGCCCCAACGGCGCCGGGAAGACGACGACGGTCGAGATGTGCGAGGGCTTCACGCGCCCGGACGCGGGCACCATCGAGGTGCTCGGTCTGGACCCTATCGCCGACAACGCGCGGCTGCGGGCGCGGATCGGGGTGATGCTGCAGGGCGGCGGCGGCTACCCCGCGGCCCGGGCGGGAGAAATGCTGAACCTGGTGGCCGCCTACGCCGCCGACCCGCTGGACCCGGCGTGGCTGCTGGACACGCTGGGTCTCACCGACGCCGCCCGGACCACCTACCGGCGACTCTCCGGCGGCCAGCAGCAGCGGCTGGCGCTGGCCTGTGCGCTGGTCGGCCGCCCCGAACTGGTGTTCCTCGATGAGCCCACCGCGGGCATGGACGCCCACGCCCGGCTACTGGTGTGGGAGCTGATCGACGCCCTGCGCCGCGACGGCGTGACGGTGGTGCTGACCACGCATCAGCTCAAGGAGGCCGAGGAGCTCGCCGACCGGCTGGTGATCATCGACCACGGGGTGACGGTGGCCTCGGGCACGCCGGCCGAGCTGATGCGCAGCGGGGCCAAGGACCAGTTGCGGTTCAGCGCACCGCCGCGCCTCGATCTGTCCCTGCTGTCCTCCGCCCTGCCGGAGGACTACAAAGCCACCGAGGTGACGCCGGGCGAATACCTGGTCGAGGGGCCCGTCGACCCCCAGGTACTGGCGACCGTCACGGCGTGGTGCGCGCGGATCGACGTGCTGGCCACCGACATGCGCGTCGAGCAACGCAGCCTCGAGGATGTGTTCCTCGACCTCACCGGCAGGAAGTTACGGTCTTGACGGACAACGAGATTCAATCGAACGTCTTCCCCGCGGGCACCTTCGCTCCCGATCCGCGGCCCAGCGCGGTGCCGAAAATGCTTGCCGCGCAATTCGGCTTGGAGCTCAAGCTGCTGCTGCGCAACGGCGAACAGCTGCTGCTGACCATGTTCATCCCGATCACGCTGCTGGTCGGGCTGACGCTGCTGCCGCTCGGTTCGTTCGGCCAGCACCGCGCGGCCACCTTCACCCCGGTCATCATGGCGCTCGCGGTGATCTCGACGGCGTTCACCGGGCAGGCGATCGCGGTCGCCTTCGATCGGCGCTACGGCGCGCTCAAGCGGCTCGGGGCCACCCCGCTTCCGGTGTGGGGAATCATCGCGGGCAAGTCCCTGGCCGTGGTCACCGTGGTGTTCTTGCAGGCAATCCTGTTGGGCGCCATCGGTTTTGCGCTCGGCTGGCGACCGGCGCCGGCGGCCCTGGTGCTGGGCGCGGCGGTCATCGCGCTGGGCACCGTGGTGTTCGCCGCGCTGGGGTTGCTGCTCGGGGGGACGCTGCGCGCCGAGATCGTGCTCGCGGTCGCCAACCTGATGTGGTTCGTCTTCGCCGGACTGGGCGCGCTCACCCTGGAAACCGGCATAACGCCGACGGCGGTCAAGCTGGCGGCCCGGCTGACCCCGTCGGGCGCGCTCACCGAGGCGCTCTCGCAGGCCATGACCATGTCGGTGGACTGGTTCGGGGTGGTCGTTCTGGCGGCGTGGGGCGCGGTGGGCGCGCTGAGCGCGCTGCGCTGGTTCCGCTTTACCTGACGGTTTGCAGTAGCCGGGTTCGCGACACGTAAACCACGCACACGACACGCCGCGGCGAGTGTGCGTGGCTTACGTCTCGGCGCCGGCTCGGTGCGACCCGGGCGTACTACGGGCCGTAGTTTTCGGTGCCTTAGGATCGGGCCGTGGTTGGACGGATGCTGATGCGAGTGGTGGACCTGCTCCCCAACCCGAGCCGGCGCGTGCAGCGCCTGATCGCCGCGGCCGTCATCCTCACCCAGGGCGGCATCGCCATCACCGGCGCGATCGTTCGCGTCACCGCCTCGGGACTGGGTTGCCCGACCTGGCCACAGTGCTTCCCGGGCAGCTTCGTCCCGGTGGCCCACGCCGAGGTGCCGCGCATTCATCAGGCCGTCGAATTCGGCAACCGGATGGTCACCTTCGCCGTGGTGATCACCGCCGCGCTGGCGGTGCTGGCCGTAACCCGGGCGCGGCGACGCCGCGAGGTACTGGTCTACGCCTGGCTGATGCCGGTGTCGACCGTCGTGCAGGCGGTGATCGGCGGCATCACCGTGCGCACCGGGCTGCTGTGGTGGACGGTGGCCATCCACCTGCTGACGTCCATGACGATGGTGTGGCTGGCGGTGCTGCTCTACGTGAAGGTCGGCGAGCCCGACGACGGGGTATTGCGCCGGCGCGTGGTCAGGCCGCTGCGCGCCCTGACGGCCCTGTCCGGCCTGAACCTGGCCGCGGTGCTGGTCACCGGCACGCTGGTGACCGCCGCCGGCCCGCACGCGGGGGATCGCAGCCCCACCCGGACCGTGCCACGGCTGAAGGTCGAGGTCGACACCCTGGTGCACATGCACTCGTCGCTGCTGATCGCCTACCTGGCGCTGCTGGTGGGGCTGGGCTTCGGGCTGCTCGCGGTCCGTGCCGCCCGGCCCGTCCTGGCGCGGCTGGCGGTGCTGCTGGTGCTGGTGTTCGCACAGGCCGCCGTCGGCACCGCCCAGTACTACACCGGGGTTCCCGCCGTGCTGGTCGCCCTGCACGTGGCCGGGGCCGCGGCGTGCACAGCGGCCACCGCGGCGCTATGGGCGTCCATGCGAGAGCGGGCCGAGCCCGAACCGCTCGCAGGCTGACTCCACCGCCACGGCGAACCGCCGCTGGGCGAGGTCGCGGGCCGCGGGGTCCAGTCGCCGCCAGCCCAGCGCCGGCGCGACCAGGTCGAGCCCGACCAGCCGCCCGCCGGCCACGTCGGCCCGCGCATAGAGCAGCTCCCGGGCGGGGACGCCGGTGCGGCCGGCGGCCGCGGCCAGCGCGGCGTAGCCGAGGTCCCACGCCTCGAAATCCGGCTCGGCCGGCCAGGCGTGCGACCGCTCTCCGCCCAGAAAGACCAACGCCGCCTCGGGCGCCGCGTCCGGCGCGGTGGGCACCCCGTCGTCCTCCAGGTCGCGCAAACACCGCTCATCGAGGTTCCAGGCGAGCGCGTCGGGCGGGTTGAGCAGGTGGGGCACGCGCCGGGTCCAGGCCAGGAATTCGTCGCGCCGAGCCGGGTAGTCGGCGACGGCGCGCAGTATCACCAGATCGGCGTCCAGGGTGTCCCGATCGTCCCAGGACAACCGGCGCGCATGCAGACCCCGCGTGCGCAGCGCGGCCACCAGACCGGCATCGTCGGCCGTCCGGGCCGCATCGTCGCCGGACCCCGCGAGCACGATGCGGGGATGGAAGACGTCCGGGCGAGCGAGTTTCATGCCCGGGCATGATAAGCACATGCACGCAATCGAAGTCAGCGAAACCGGCGGCCCCGAGGTGCTGCGCTACGTCGAGACGGCCACGCCCAAGCCCGGGCCGGGCGAGGTGCTGATCAAGGCCGAGGCCATCGGCGTCAACTACATCGACACCTATTTCCGCTCCGGGCTCTACGAGCGGGAGTTGCCGTTCATCCTCGGTTCGGAATTGGCCGGCACCATCGAGGCGCTCGGTGACGGCGTGGACGGGTTGCGCGTCGGCGATCGCGTGGTCAGCGCCGCGGCGTCCGGTGGCTATGCCGAATACGCCACGGCCCCAGCGCATCTGACCGCCACCGTGCCCGACGGCGTGGCCGCCGACGTGGTGGCCTCGGCGCTGCTGAAGGGGTTGACCGCCCATTACCTGCTCAAGTCCGTGTATCCGGTGCAGGCGGGCGACACGGTGCTGGTGCACGCGGGTGCGGGCGGTGTCGGCCTGATCCTGACCCAGTGGGCTCACCTGCTCGGCGCGCGGGTGATCACCACGGTCTCGACCCCGGAGAAGGAGCGGCAGTCCCGGCGGGCGGGCGCCGACGAGGTGCTCCCCTATCCTGACGACGCGGCGGCGTTCGGCGAGCGGATTCGTTCGCTGACCGACGGCGCCGGGGTGGCCGCGGTCTACGACGGCGTGGGCGCGACGACGTTCGACGCCAGCCTGGCCAGCCTGGCCATCCGGGGCACGCTGGCGCTGTTCGGCGCGGCCAGCGGACCCGTTCCGCCGTTCGACCCGCAGCGCCTCAACGCCGCCGGGTCGGTGTTCTTGACGCGGCCGTCGCTGGCGCATTTCGTCCGCACCGGCCAGGAATTCAGCTGGCGGGCAGAGGAATTGCTCGCCGCGATCGCCGGCGGCGACATCACCGTCGAAGTCGGCGGACGCTATCCCCTGGCCGACGCGGCCCGTGCCCACCAAGACCTGCAGGGCCGCAAGACCACGGGCTCGATTGTATTGCTGCCCTAAGTAATTCGAGCCGCGTTAGGCGTGCGGGCAGAAGATTCCGAGGATCTGCTGGCAATTGTCTCTATTGATCAGGCCCGGCGGCGGTGGTGGTGGCGGCGCCGGCGGGTTGTCGCCGTCCCAGATGTTCTGCGCGACATTGCCCTGCCCGAACCAGACGTAATAGTAGGTGTGGCAAATGTTGTTGTCCCAGACGACGGGGTTGGTGACATGGTTGCCGGTCGGCGGCAACGGTTGCCCGGGGCACCAGCGGCACGGCCCCTGCGGGTGGTCGTTCGGACAGCCGGGCCAGGCGTCCAGCGGCATCGGCCCGGGGTGAGCTTCGGCGACACCCGTGGTGATGCCCACGTCGCAGAAGGCCAGTCCGGCCGAGAGCAGCGCCCCGGCGACCAACGTCCTGACGATGCGGTGATTTGCCATGCCTGAAGTGTGATCCCGTGGACCGGCTACCGATCCCATATCCGAAATCACTTCTCGAATTCGCAGAACGACGCGTTCTGCGCCACCGCGGTGACGTGACTCGGCGACCGGCTCAGAACAGGTGCGGCAACCCGATGGCCGAGTCGACGGCCAGCGCGCAGAACACCACTGCCAGGTAGTTGTTCGACTGGAGGAACAACCGCAGCGGCTTGACCGGTTCGCCGGCGCGGACCCCGGCGTAGAGCTGATGGGCCATCGCCAGGAACCACACCCCGGCCACCACGGCGACCGCGGCGTACAGCCACCCGGTCGCCAGCGCCAGCGCCAGCGTGGCCAGCACGGTCAGCCAGGTGTAGATCAGGATCTGCTTGGTCACCTGACGCTCGGTCGCCACGGCCGGCAGCATCGGGACGCCCGCCGCCTTGTAGTCGTCCTTATAGCGCATCGCCAGCGCCCAGGTGTGCGGCGGAGTCCAGAAGAAGATGATGGCGAACATCACCAGCGCGGGCCATTGGATGGTGCCGGTGACTGCCGACCAGCCGATCATCACCGGCATGCAGCCGGCGGCGCCGCCCCACACCACGTTCTGCGAGGTGCGGCGCTTGAGCAGCAGTGTGTAGACGAACACGTAGAACGCGATCGTCGCCAGGGCCAGCAGCCCGGACAGCAGGTTCGTCGTCCACCACAGCCAGAAGAACGACGCCACCGTCAGCACGAGGCCGAGCATCAGGGCGTTGCGGGTGGGCACCGCGGCCCGGGCCAGCGGCCGGCGCGCGGTGCGCTTCATCACCTTGTCGATGTCCGCGTCGGCCACACAGTTGAGGGTGTTGGCGCCGCCGGCGGCCAGCATTCCGCCGATCAGGGTGTTGACGATCAGCAGCGGGTTCACGGTGCCACGCTGCGCCAGCAGCATCGCCGGGATCGCGGTGACGAGCAGCAGTTCGATGACCCGCGGTTTGGTCAGCGCCAGATAAGCCAGCACCGTGCCTTGCACTCGGCTTGGCAGTTGGCTCGGCGCGGCGCGCCCGCGAACGCTCACGCAATAACTCCTCGGGGTCGCAGCGGCGCGCAGCATCTACTACACACGATGGTAGACCGCGTGGAGGCAATGGCCCGCCCGCGGGTCCATTCCCGCAGATTTTTCCCAGTTTTCCGAACTGAATGTTAAGCGCTTTCGACCGGCGCGTAATTTTCACATCTGCCGGCGGTGGGTACCCCAAATCCTGCGCTGCAAGAGCCGGCCCTCCCGCACTAGGGTGGGATTGATCAGCTCGATGACCCAAGGACTGAGTCTGTGACGACACTCGAAGAGATCTCCACGCTGACCCAACCGCACCTGCCCGACGACTGGACCGAGCTCGACTCGGCCGCCGTCGACACCATTCGGGTGCTGGCCGCCGATGCGGTGCAAAAGGTCGGCAACGGCCATCCCGGGACGGCGATGAGCCTGGCGCCGCTGGCTTACACCCTCTTCCAGCGGACGATGAGCCACGACCCCAGCGACACCCACTGGCTGGGCCGCGACCGGTTCGTCCTGTCCTGCGGGCACAGCAGCCTGACCCTGTACATCCAGCTCTACCTGGGTGGCTTCGGGCTGGAGCTGTCCGACATCGAGTCGCTGCGCACCTGGGGATCCAAGACACCCGGACACCCGGAGTTCCGGCACACCAAGGGCGTTGAGATCACCACCGGCCCGCTCGGGCAGGGCCTGGCCTCGGCGGTGGGCATGGCGATGGCCGCGCGCTACGAGCGCGGGCTGTTCGATCCCGACGCCGCCCCGGGCACGAGCCCGTTCGATCACTTCATCTACGTGATCGCCTCCGACGGCGACATCGAGGAGGGCGTCACCTCGGAGGCTTCGTCACTGGCCGCCGTGCAGCAGCTGGGCAATCTCATCGTCTTCTACGACCACAACGAGATCTCGATCGAGGACGACACCAACATCGCCCTGTGCGAGGACACGGCCGCGCGCTACGAGGCCTACGGCTGGCACGTGCAGAGGGTCGAAGGCGGCGAGAACGTCGTCGGCATCGAGGAGGCCATCGCCAACGCGAAGGCGGTCACCGACCGGCCGTCGTTCATCGAGTTGCGCACCATCATCGGCTATCCCGCACCCAAACTGATGAACACCGGCAAGGCGCACGGCGCGGCGCTGGGCGACGAGGAAGTGGCGGCCGTCAAGAAGGAACTCGGCTTCGACCCCGACAAGACCTTCGAGGTGCGCGACGAGGTGATCGCGCACACCCGCAAGCTGGTGGACCGCGGCAAGGAAGCGCACGAGAAGTGGCAGGCGGACTTCGACGCCTGGGCGCAGGGCCAGCCCGAACGCAAGGAACTACTGGACCGGTTGACCGCCGAAAAGCTGCCCGACGGCTGGGACGCCGACATCCCGGTCTGGAAAACCGACGACAAGGCGCTGGCCACCCGCGCCGCGTCCGGCAAGGTGCTCAACGCGATCGGCCCGAAGCTCCCCGAGTTGTGGGGCGGCTCGGCCGACCTGGCGGGCAGCAACAACACCACCATGGACAATGTCAAATCCTTTGGCCCGCCGTCGATTTCGACCAAGGACTACACGGCGGACTGGTACGGCCGCACGCTGCACTTCGGCGTTCGCGAGCACGCGATGGGCGCCATCCTGTCCGGCATCGTGCTGCACGGGCCGACCCGGGCCTACGGCGGCACCTTCCTGCAGTTCTCGGATTACATGCGCCCCGCGGTCCGGCTCGCCTCGCTGATGGACATCGACACCATCTACGTGTGGACGCACGACTCCATCGGGCTCGGCGAGGACGGCCCGACCCACCAGCCGATCGAGCACCTCGCGGCGCTGCGCGCCATCCCGAATCTGTCGGTGGTTCGCCCGGCCGACGCCAACGAGACCGCCTACGCCTGGCGCACGATCCTGGCCCGCGGCAACGGCAGCGGCCCGGTCGGACTGATCCTGACCCGCCAGGGCGTGCCGATACTCGAAGGCACCGACTACGACGGCGTGACCCGGGGCGGATACATCCTGGGCTCCGACGGCGAGGATGCCGGTCAAGACCCCGACGTGGTGCTGATCGCCACCGGCTCGGAGGTCCAGCTCGCGGTCGAGGCACAGAAGTTGTTGGCGGACAAGGACATTGTGGCGCGGGTGGTTTCCATGCCGTGCGTCGAATGGTTCGAGTCCCAGCCCGCCGACTATCGCGACAGCGTGCTGCCGCCGACCGTGTCGGCCCGGGTGGCCGTCGAGGCCGGCGTCGCGCAGAGCTGGCACAAGCTGGTCGGTGATACCGGCAAGATCGTCTCGATCGAGCACTACGGCGAATCCGCCGACTACAAAACCTTATTCCGTGAATTCGGCTTCACCGCCGAAGCCGTCGCTGCCGCCGCGGAAGAAGTAGTGGACAACTGAGGAAAGGGTAATTCACATGACCGCTCAGAACCCGAATCTGGCGGCGCTGTCCGCCGCAGGCGTATCCGTCTGGCTCGACGACCTGTCGCGTCAGCGACTGCAGTCGGGCAACCTGCAAGAGCTGATCGACACCAAGAGTGTCGTCGGCGTGACCACCAACCCGTCGATCTTCCAGAAGGCGTTGGCGGAGGGCGATTCCTACGACGGCCAGATCACCGAGCTGGCCGAGCGCGGCGCCGACGTGGACGCGACCATCCGCACCGTCACCACCGACGACGTCCGCAACGCGTGCGACGTGCTCAAGCGAGAGTGGGAGGCCTCCGACGGCGTGGACGGCCGGGTGTCCATCGAGGTCGACCCGCGGCTGGCCGCCGAGACCGACAAGACCACCGCGCAGGCCGTCGAACTGTGGAAGATCGTCGACCGGCCCAACCTGTTCATCAAGATCCCGGCCACCAAGGCCGGCATCCCGGCCATCACCGCCGTTCTGGCCGAAGGGATCTCGGTCAACGTCACGCTCATCTTCTCCGTCGAGCGGCACCGTCAGGTGATGGACGCCTACCTGGCCGGCCTGGAAAAGGCGCGCGAGGCGGGGCACGACCTGTCCAAGATCCATTCCGTGGCATCGTTTTTCGTGTCCCGGGTGGACACCGAGGTCGACAAGCGGCTGGAAAAGATCGGGTCCGAGGATGCGAAGGCGCTGCTGGGGCAGGCGGGGGTGGCCAACGCCCGGCTCGCCTATGCGGCCTACCAGGAGGTGTTCGAGGGCGGCGATCGCTACGAGTCGCTCAAGGCCGACGGGGCTCGCGTGCAGCGTCCGCTCTGGGCGTCCACGGGCGTCAAGAATCCCGACTACTCCGACACCCTGTATGTCACCGAACTGGTGGCGCCCAACACGGTGAACACCATGCCGGAGAAGACGATCGACGCGGTCGCCGACCACGGTGAGATCAAGGGCGACACGGTCACCGGCACCGCCGGGGCCGCCCAGGAGGTGTTCGACAAGCTGGAGCGGATCGGCATCGACCTGACCGACGTCTTCAAAGTGCTGGAAAACGAGGGTGTGGAGAAGTTCGTGGATTCCTGGACCGAGCTGCTGGAGGAAACGCAGAAGCAGCTGGATTCCGCCTCGAAATGAGCCCAGCCCGCACCCCGCAACAATGGCATAACCCCTTGCGGGACAAGCGCGATAAGCGGCTCCCGCGCATCGCGGGGCCATGTGGGATGGTGATCTTCGGCGTGACCGGCGACCTGGCCCGCAAGAAGGTCATGCCGGCGATTTACGACCTGGCCAACCGCGGGCTGTTGCCACCCAGCTTCTCCCTGGTGGGTTTCGCCCGCCGCGATTGGAGCACGCAGGATTTCGGCGAGGTGGTGCACGAGGCCGTCAAGGAACACTGCCGCACGCCCTTCCGCCAGGAGAACTGGGATCGGCTGGCCGAGGGATTCCGTTTCGTGCCAGGCGCTTTCGACGACGATGAGGCGTTCGGCAGGCTGGCCGAGACCCTGGACAAGCTGGACGCCGAGCGTGGGACCGGCGGCAACCACGCCTTCTATCTGGCCATCCCGCCCAAGTCCTTCCCGGTGGTGTGCGACCAGCTGCACAAGTCCGGGTTGGCGCGCCCGCAGGGCGAGCGGTGGAGCCGGGTGGTCATCGAGAAGCCGTTCGGTCACGACCTGGAGAGCGCGCAAGCCCTGAACAAGGCTGTCAACGCCGTCTTTCCTGAGGAGGCGGTGTTCCGGATCGACCACTACCTGGGCAAGGAGACGGTCCGCAACATCCTGGCGCTGCGGTTCGCCAATCAGTTGTTCGACCCGATCTGGAACGCGCACTACGTCGATCACGTGCAGATCACCATGGCCGAGGACATCGGCCTGGGCGGGCGGGCCGGTTATTACGACGGCATCGGCGCCGCGCGCGACGTCATTCAGAACCATCTGATGCAGCTGCTGGCGCTGACCGCGATGGAGGAGCCGGTCAGCTTCAGCCCGTCGGCGTTGCAGGCCGAGAAGATCAAGGTGCTCTCGGCCACCCAGCTCGCCGAGCCCCTCGACGAGACCACCAGCCGCGGCCAGTACACCGGCGGCTGGCAGGGCGGCGAGAAGGTCGTCGGGCTGCTCGACGAGGAAGGGTTCGCCAAGGACTCGACCACCGAGACGTTCGCGGCGATCACGCTCGAGGTGGACACCCGCCGCTGGGCGGGTGTGCCCTTCTACCTGCGGACCGGAAAGCGGTTGGGCCGCAGGGTCACCGAGATCGCCCTGGTGTTCAAGCGCGCGCCACATCTGCCGTTCGACGCGACCATGACCGACGAGCTGGGCGCCAACGCCATGGTGATCCGTGTGCAGCCCGACGAAGGTGTCACGCTGCGCTTCGGCTCCAAAGTGCCGGGCACCGCGATGGAGGTCCGCGACGTCAACATGGACTTCTCCTACGGCTCGGCGTTCGCCGAGGAGTCGCCGGAAGCCTACGAACAGCTGATCCTCGACGTGCTGCTGGGCGAGCCGTCCCTGTTCCCGGTCAACGAAGAGGTCGAATTGGCTTGGGAGATACTCGATCCCGTGCTCGATAACTGGGCGGCTGACGGCAAGCCCGAGCCCTACGACGCGGGCACCTGGGGTCCGGATTCCGCGTTCGAGATGCTGCGCCGCACCGGCCGGGAATGGCGGCGACCCTGATGATCCGCGCCGTGACGATGCAGAGCGCAGCGATGAGGAGGAGCGGCGCCCGTGATCATTGACATGCCGGACGCCACCACCACGGCCGTCAACAAGAAGCTCGACGAACTGCGGGAGAAGGTCGGCGCCAACGCGATGGGCCGGGTGCTGACCCTGATCATCGCGCCGGACAGCGAGGAGATCCTCGAGGAGTCGCTGGACGCGGCGAACAACGCCAGTCACGAGCACCCCAGCCGGATCATCGTGACGATGCGGGGCAATCCGTATGCGGACAAACCGCGCCTGGATGCGCAGCTGCGCGCCGGCGGTGACACCGGCGCCAGCGAGGTCGTGGTGCTGCGGCTGTCCGGACCGTTGTCGGGTCACGCCGCCAGCGTGGTCACCCCCTTCCTGCTGCCCGACATTCCGGTGGTGGTCTGGTGGCCCGACGTCGCGCCCGCGGTCCCCGCGCAGGACCCGTTGGGCCGGTTGGCCATTCGGCGCATCACGGATGCGACCAACGGGGTTGACCCGTTGGCCGCCATCAAGAGCCGGCTGCCCGGATACACCGCGGGCGACACCGACCTCGCCTGGGCGCGCATCACCTACTGGCGCGCGCTGCTCACCTCGGCCGTCGACCTGACGCCGCACGAGCCGATCGAGTCGGCGCTGGTGTCCGGTCTGGGGACCGAGCCCGCCCTGGACATCCTGGCCGGGTGGCTGGCGAGCCGGACCGACGGCCCGGTGCGCCGGGCGGTCGGCGAGCTCAAGATCGAACTGGTGCGCAAGAACGAGACCATCGTCTTGAGCCGGCCGCAGGAAGGAAGGACGGCCACGTTGAGCCGGACGTCCCGGCCGGACGCCCTACTCCCCTTGGCGCGCAGGGAAACCGGTGAGTGCCTCGCCGAAGACCTGCGTCGACTGGATCCCGACGAGATCTATCAATCCGCGCTCGAAGGCATCGAGAAAGTGCAATACGTGTGAGCATCAGCATCGAAGTTTTCCCGCACAGCCAGACCATGGTCGAAGCCGCCGCCACGCGGCTGACCGATACCATCGCGAACGCCGTCGCGGCGCGGGGCCGTGCGCTCGTCGTGCTGACCGGCGGCGGCACCGGCATCGGACTGCTGGAGTCGCTGGTAGAACGCGAGATCGAGTGGTCCAAGGTGCATCTTTTCTGGGGCGACGAGCGCTACGTCCCGGAGGACGATGACGAACGCAACGAAAAACAGGCGCGGGCCGCGTTGCTCTCCCACGTCGACATCCCGTCCAGCCAGGTGCACCCGATGCCGGCCAGTGACGGTGAGTTCGGCAATGACCTGGCCGCGGCGGCGCTGGCCTACGAGCAGTTGCTGGCCGCCAACGCCGCACCCGGGCAGCCGGTGCCGAATTTCGATGTGCACCTGCTCGGCATGGGCCCCGAGGGACACATCAACTCGCTGTTCCCCGACACCCCGGCCGTGCTGGAAACCACCCGCATGGTGGTATCCGTCGACGACTCCCCCAAACCGCCGCCGGAGCGAATCACCTTGACACTGCCCGCTATTGCGCGCTCGCGCGAGGTCTGGCTGATGGTATCCGGCGCCGGCAAGGCCGATGCGGTGGCGGCCGCCATCGGTGGCGCCGCACCCGTTTCGGTGCCGGCCGCCGGGGCGGTCGGGCTGGACACCACGCTGTGGCTGCTCGACGAGGACGCCGCGGCCAAGCTGCCGTCGCGGACCGGCGAGCAAGGCTGAGGGTCACGTCCGGCTCGGCGCGAGTCGTCTGCGCACTGCGCTTGCACATCCGCTAGCGCTTTCGACGTCGCGGGTCCCTTCGGACTCCCGCCGGCCCGGGCCGGGTCATAATGACGGTCATGGCAGACAGAACCGTGCGCGGGGGGCAAGAGCGAAGCCGGATCAAGACGCTCACCCAGGCCGCGCTGAACGCCGACAAGACGGTGGAGCAGGTCGAAGACGTCCTCGACGGTTTGAGCAACACCATGAAGGAGCTCAGCAGTTCCCTGTCCAGCCTGAACGCCACGGTGGAACGCCTGGAGACCGGTCTGGACCACCTGGATGGCACCATGGCCAGCCTGGACGATCTGGCCAAGCGGTTGATCGCGCTGGTCGAGCCGGTGGAGGCCATCGTCGTCCGGGTCGACGAGATGGTGAAGGTGGGCGAGACCATGATGTCGCCGCTGGCGATCACCGAGCACGCGGTGCGCGGCCTGGTGGACAGGCTGCGCAACCGGACGGCGCAGTAGGCGGATCGGCAGGACCCCGATGGCCACGTTGCTGCTGCACCATTCCGCTTTCGCAGCGCATCAGACCGCGCCGGGTCATCCGGAGCGGCCGGACCGCTACCGCGCGGTCGAGGCGGCGCTGAGCCGGCCGCAGTTCGACGCCCTGATGCGCGAGGAGGCCGAACCGGCCGAACTGGCGACGACGCGCTACGTGCACTCCAATCGCTATGTGGACGCGCTGGAAGCGGCGCGACCCGAACACGGGTACGTGTACCTCGACGGCGGCGACACCATGATGGAGCCCTCGACCTGGGAGACGGCGCTGCGCGGCGTGGGCGCCACGTTGCAGGCGGTGGACCGAGTGCTGGCCGGTGACGCGCAGAACGCGTTCGTCGCGTGCCGCCCGCCGGGACACCACGCCGAAACCGAGCGGGCCATGGGCTTCTGCCTGTTCAACAACATCAGCATCGGCGCGCGTCATGCACAGCGCAAACACGGGCTGATGCGGGTCGCCATCGTCGATTTCGACGTGCATCACGGCAACGGAACCCAGCAGGTCTTCTACTCCGACCCGAGCGTGCTGTATGCGTCCACGCATCAGATGCCGCTGTTCCCCGGGACCGGTGCGGCGCGAGAGACCGGAGTCGGCAACATCTTCAACATGCCGCTGGCCCCCGGTGACGGCGGCGCCGAGCTGCGCGCGGCCTTCGAGGATCGGATAGTGCCCGCCTTGCAAGCGTTTTCGCCCGAGCTGATCATCGTGTCCGCCGGCTTCGACGCCCACGAACGTGACCCGCTCGGTTCGCTGACCATGACGGCCGCCGACTTCGCTTGGGTCACCAGGGAATTGATGAAAGCGGCGGAGACACTTTGCGACGGCAGGTTGGTGGCGGTGCTCGAAGGCGGTTATGACCTGCAGGGCCTCACCGATTCGGTCACCGCGCACGTCGGCGAGCTGCTGAAAGGCTGAGCCAGCTCGTTGCCACGGCCCGCACCGTCAATGCTCAGCGCGGGAAGTAGCGGCTGTCGTTGTCGACCGAATCGAAAATGTCCAGTGCGTGCCGAAACGGCCCGGACGTGATCCGTTGATCGGTCGCATACGAGTGGTCGAGTTGGTACACGACGCACAGCAGCAGGCCCAGCAGAACCGCGACGGTGCTCGACACGACCACGTGACCCACGGTGCTGCCCATCCGCAGGAAGCCCGTAAACGCAACCAGCACAACCGCACCGAAGATCAGGCCCGCCCACATCAACGGCGGTATCCGCGGCTTGGTGCCCACGATGCGCTCGTTACGGTCGGAGGCCAGCTCGCTCAACTGGTGGAGAAATTGCTGATTGATCGGCTTGGCCGCGACATTGGGCTGCTGACGGCCGACGGTGCGGTACATCCGGGTGATCGCAGCGCGCGCGCCGTCGTTGTTCTGCTTGTTCCACTCCGGGCCCGCCACGGCGCTCGCGTACTTGCGCAACAGCTCCTGAACTTCGGTTCGCTCGGGTTCGGGCATCGCGACGGTCTGGCGATACATCGTCGTCAACGCCGACGCCTCGCCGGAGACGACGACCTGAGTGGACGAGAAGTGTTCCCAGGTGGTCACCACCGTAAAGCCCAGCAGGGCACCGTAGATGAATCCGACGACGGTGAGGAACGAGGCGATCGCCGGATTGTGCTCCTTCCCATACCGCTGGGCGGGCAGGATGCGGACGCCCAGCCAGATGGAGCCCACCGCGATCGCGATCGCCACCGCGATGACCGAACCCAGAAACAGCCACAGGGGTAGTCCGGATGCGCTCACTGGTCTCCTCGGTCGACGTCGCGTCGATTCAGGGTATTCGCGACCGGGCCGGCCCGGTGACCAATTCGCCGTAATCAGCCGCTGTTTCGCAGCGCGCTGGCCAGCCCGTTCATCGTCAGCAAAATGCCGCGCTGCACCAATTCGTCGTCGTCGCCGGAACGGTAGCGACGGAGCAACTCCACCTGCAGGTGGTTGAGCGGCTCGAGGTACGGGAAACGGTTGAACACCGAACGCGCCAGCGCCGGGTTGTCGGCGAGCAGGTTGTCCTGGCCGGTGATGAGCTTGTGCATGGCGATGGTCCGCCGGTGCTCGTCGACGATCTTGTCGAAGACCCGGCGCCGCAACTCCTCGTCGTCCACCAATTCCGCGTAGCGCGCCGCCAGGCCGAGGTCGCTCTTGGCCAGCACCTGAGCCAAATTCGACAGCACGCTGCGGAAAAACGGCCAGCGCTGGTACAAGTCGTGCAGCACGTCCACCCGCGCGTCTCCGCTTTCCGGGCCCGCCGCGATCCACTGCTCGAACGCCGACCCGGTGCCATACCAGCCGGGCAGCATGACCCGCGACTGACTCCACGCCAGCACCCACGGGATGGCGCGCAGGTCCGAGATGGACTGGGTGGGCTTGCGCGAGGTGGGCCGGCTGCCGATATTCAGCGAGCCGATCTCGCTGACCGGCGTGGATGCCATGAAGTAGTCGACGAAACCCGGTGTTTCATGCACCAATTCGGCATAGGCGCGCTGCGCCAGCACGGCCACTTCGTCGAGCACCGCATACGCCGGTTCCGCGGTGTCACCCAGCCCCTCGACATCCAGCAGCGTGGATTCCAGCGTGGCGGCCAGCAGACTCTCCAGATTGCGTTGCGCCGCTTGCGGTTCGGCATACTTGGCGGCAATCACCTCGCCCTGCTCGGTGAGCCGCAGTGAACCGTTTACCGCTCCGGGTGGCTGCGCCAGGATGGCCTCGTAGCTCGGCCCGCCGCCACGACCGACGGTGCCGCCGCGACCGTGGAAGAGCCGCAACCGGATTCCGGTCTTGCGGGCCACTTCGACCAGGGCCAGCTCCGCCCGGTACACCGCCCAGCTGGACGCCAGATACCCGCCGTCCTTGTTGGAGTCGGAGTACCCGAGCATCACCTCTTGGCTGTCGTCGCGCGCGGCCACCAGCGCCCGGTAGATCGGGAGTTCGAGCATCGCGTGCAGGATCGTGGCCCCGTTGTGCAGATCGTCGATGGTCTCGAACAACGGTGAGATGCCCACCGGGCAGTACGGCGCATCCCCGGACGCGTCGATCAGACCCGCCTCCTTGAGCAGGATCGCGGCCTCCAGCACGTCGGAGACCGAGCGGCACATGGAGATCACGTAGTTGGGTACGGCGGCCGGTCCGTAACGCTTGATGGCGTGCGTGGCCGCGCGCACCACACCCAGCTCTTTGTGAGCCAGCTCGGACAGTTCGGCGCGGTCGCCGACCAGCGGACGGCGGGTACCGAGCTCGGCGGCCAGCAGCTCGACCCGCTCGTCTTCGGGCAGCGAAGCGTAATCCGGGTGCACCCCGGCCCACGCCAGCAGCTCGGCGACCACTTCCTCGTGCACGTCGGAGTTTTGCCGCATGTCCAGGCCACACAGATGAAACCCGAAGACCCGCACGCCTTCTCGCAGCAGCGCCAAGCGGTCGTCGGCGAGCAGTGCGCTGCCGTGCGCGCGCAGCGACGCGTCGATGGTGTCCAGGTCGGCCAGCAGCTCGGCCGGGGTGGCGTACGGCGGCAACCCCAGGTCGAGCTCGTGCTGCGGTCGCCGGTCCAGGATTTCGGCGCTCGTCGCGGTGAGCCGGGCCCGGACCACCCGCACCGCGCGTCGGTACGGCTCGTCGGCGCGCGCCTTCTCGCCGCAACCCTCGGCCAGTTCGGTCAGCTCGGGCGTGACCGCGACCAGGCGCGCCGACATCGACAGCTCCTGCTCGCAAGCGGTCAGCTCGGTCAGATAATGCTGCAGCGCCGTGAACGCCGCGCTGCCGGTGGCCTGGCGCACCACGTCGCCCGTCACGTTCGGATTGCCGTCGCGGTCACCGCCGATCCACGAGCCGGGCTGCAGGATCGGCTGGTTCAGCAGGTCGGCGTCGGGCCAGCGGCTCCGCAGCGCGTCGCGCAGGCCGGCATTGACCTGCGGAATCACCCTGAAGAACGCGGCGGCGTAATAGCGCAGGCCCACCTCGATCTCATCGGTGATCTGCAGCCGGGACAACCGGATCAGCGCGGTCTGCCACAGCGTGAGGACCTGCCGGCGCAGCTCGAGTTCGATGTCGCGGCCGTCGTCGGTCTCCCGATGCCCCTCGGCGTGCAGCCGCATCAGTTCGGTGATCCGGTGCTGGGTGACGAAGACGGTGCGCCGGCGGGTTTCGGTGGGGTGCGCGGTGATCACCGGGGCCACCACGGCGCCCCTCAGCGCATCGGCGACGGTGGCCGAATCCAGTTGTGCCCGGTCGAGTTTGGCGTAGGTCGCGGCCAGGGTGCTGTCCTGCGGCGCTTCGCCGGCGGCGACGTGAATCGCCCGGCGCCGCTCCCGGTGGATGTCTTCGGCGACGTTGGCCAGCAACGCGAAGTGGCTGAACGCCCGGATGACCGGGATCGCCTGGTGGATGTCGATGCGAAAGAACATTCGCGCCAGGTCGGCCCGGTCGATCTCGGAGCGCCGCACGCGAAACGATTCCACCCGGGCACGTTCGACGAGCTCGAACACCCCGTGTCCGTTCTGCTCGCGAACCGTGTCGCCCAGGATGGTGCCCAGCAGCCTGATGTCGGCCCGCATCGGCTCCGTGGCCTCACGACCCACCAGGGTGCGCTGTACGGCGCCGATCGGTTCCAGCGTGCTGTCGGAAGCCTCAACCATGGGAACCAGTATCGATGCGGATGTCAGCATCCGCCCGTCGACAGGTCGGCCGTCAGCGGTACTTGATCATCAGCGCGATGCCGATGATGCACACCAGCCAGATGGCGGTGATGAAATACGTCAGCCGGTCCAGGTTCTTTTCCACCACCGTGGACCCGGACAGGCTGGACTGCACGCCGCCACCGAACAGCGTGGACAGGCCGCCACCCTTGGCGCGGTGCAGCAGCACCAGCAGCACCACCAGGATGCTGGTGACGACCAGGGTGATCTGCAAAGCCAACTGCATGAGGGCCAGCCTACCGGGGTCGAGCCGGCGTTACGGCAGCGGCCCGCCGGCGGCGATCGCCGCCAGCGTGGCGAACTGCTCGCCGTCCAGGGACGCACCGCCGACCAGACCACCGTCGATGTCGTCGCGGGCGATCAGGTCGCCGACGTTCTTGGCGTTCACCGATCCGCCGTAGAGCACGCGCACGCTCTCGGCGATCTGCGGTGAGGCCAGCGCCCCCAGTTCTTTGCGGATCGCCGAGCACACCTCCTGGGCGTCGCCCGCGCTGGCCACCCGCCCGGTGCCGATCGCCCACACCGGCTCGTAGGCGATGACGACCTTGCCGATCTGTTCGGCGGACAGCCCGGCCAGCGATCCGCGCAGCTGCTCCTCACAGTGAATGACGTGGTTTCCCGCCTCGCGGACGTCGAGGTGCTCACCGATGCACACGATCGGGGTCAATTCGTGCTTGAGCGCCGCGGCGGTCTTGGCGGCCACCACCGCGTCGTCCTCGTGGTGATAGGTCCGCCGCTCGGAGTGCCCGACCACGACGAACGTGCAACCCAGCTTGGCCAGGAAGGCCCCGCTGATGTCGCCGGTGTAGGCACCCGAGTCGTGCTGGGAAAGATCCTGCCCGCCGTAGGTCAGCCGCAGCTTGTCGCCGTCGACAAGGGTTTGCACGCTGCGCAGATCCGTGAACGGCGGCAGCACCGTGACGTCCACCTTGTCGTAGTACTTGTCCGGCAACGCGAACGCGATCTTCTGCACCAGCGCGATCGCCTCGAAATGGTTGAGGTTCATCTTCCAGTTGCCGGCGATCAGCGGTTTGCGGCTCACGACTCTGGGCCTCCCTAGTTGTGGTCGGGCTGGGGTCGGCTCAACACCTCGATACCCGGAAGCGTCTTGCCCTCAAGGTATTCCAGCGAGGCTCCCCCGCCGGTCGAGATGTGCGAGAAGTCGCCCTCCGGGATGCCCAGCGCGCGCACCGCGGCCGCGGAGTCCCCGCCGCCCACCACGCTGAACGCGCCCTTGCCGGTGGCCGCGGCGATCGCCTGGGCGACGCCCTTGGTGCCCGCCGCGTACGCCGGGAACTCGAACACGCCCATCGGACCGTTCCAGAACACGGTCTGCGCGTTGGACAGCAATGTGGCGAACCGCTTGACCGAACCCGGACCGATATCCAGCCCCATCAGGTCGTCCGGAATGGCGTTGGCGGCCACGAACTGTGGTGGCGAATCGGCGGCGAAGTTCTCGGTCACCACGATGTCGCCGGGCAGCCGCAAGACGTCGGCGTAGGTGTCGAGCAGGTTGCGGCAGGTTTCCACCATGTCGGTTTCCAGCAGCGACTTGCCGACCGAGAAGCCCTGCGCGGCAAGGAAAGTGAAGCACATGCCACCGCCGATGACGATGCTGTCGGCCTTGGTGGCCAGCGACTCGATGACACCGAGCTTGTCGGACACCTTCGACCCGCCGAGCACCACCGCGTAGGGGCGCTTGGTGGAGCTGGTCAACTGCTCGAGCACCTGGATCTCCTCGGCCACCAGCGTGCCGGCGTAGTGCGGCAGCAGGGTGGCGATGTCGTACACCGAGGCCTGTTTGCGGTGCACCACACCGAAGCCGTCGGAGACGAAAGCGCCCGTCGGCCCGACCAATTCGGCCAGCTGCCGGGCCAGCGCCAGCCGCTCGCCGTCGTCCTTGCTGGTTTCGCGGGCGTCGAAGCGGATGTTCTCCAGCAGCAGGACATCGCCGTCGGTCAGGCCCTCGGAGCGCGCCAGGGCGTCGGTGCCCACGACGTCGCCGGCCAGCTGGACGTGCCGGCCGAGTTGCTCACCGAGCGCCGCGGCGACGGGCGCCAGCGACAGCTTCGGGTCGGCTCCGCCCTTGGGCCGTCCGAGGTGCGCGGCGATCACCACCTTGGCGCCCGCCTCGACCAGCGCGCGCAGCGTCGGCACCGACGCGGTGATGCGGCCGGGGTCGGTGATTTTCCCGTCGTCGAGCGGCACATTCAGATCGGAACGCACCAGCACGCCGCGCCCCGAAACCCCCTCGGCGAGAAGGTCTTTCAGGTTGTGGATAGCCACGGTTTACAGCGACTTGCCGACCAGGGCGACCAGGTCGACGAGGCGGTTGGAGTAGCCCCATTCGTTGTCGTACCAGGACACCACCTTGGCCTGGTTGTCGATGACCTTGGTCAGGCCGGAGTCGAAGATCGAGCTGTGCGGGTCGGTGACGATGTCGCTGGACACGATCGGCGCGTCGTAGTACTTCAGGATGCCCTTCATCGGTCCCTCGGCGGCGGCCTTCATCGCGGCGTTGATCTCGTCGGCGGTGCCGGACTTCTTCAGCTCGACGGTGAGGTCGGTGACCGAGCCGGTGGGGATCGGCACCCGCAGCGCGTAGCCGTCCAGCTTGCCCTTGAGCTCGGGCAGCACCAGGCCGATGGCCTTGGCCGCGCCGGTCGAGGTCGGCACGATGTTCAGCGCGGCGGCGCGGGCCCGGCGCAGGTCCTTGTGCGGTCCGTCCTGCAGGTTCTGGTCCTGGGTGTACGCGTGGACGGTGGTCATCAGGCCCTTGACGATGCCGAACTCGTCGTTGAGCACCTTGGCGATCGGGCCGAGGCAGTTGGTGGTGCACGACGCGTTGGAGATGATGTTCTGGCTGCCGTCGTACTTGTCGTCGTTGACGCCCAGCACGATGGTGATGTCCTCGTCGGTGGCGGGGGCGGAGATGATCACCTTCTTGGCGCCGGCGTCCAGGTGCCCCTTGGCCTTGCCGGCGTTGGTGAAGATGCCGGTGGACTCGACGACGACGTCGACGCCCAGGTCACCCCAGGGCAGCGCCGCCGGGCCTTCCTTGACCTCCAGCGCCTTGATCTTCTTGCTGCCGACCACGATGGTGTCGTCGCCCTCGAGGCTCACGTCGTAAGGCAGGCGGCCCAGGATGGAGTCGAATTTCAGCAGGTGCGCCAGGCTGGCGTTGTCGGTGAGGTCGTTGACCGCGACAACTTCGATATCAGCGCTGCCTTGCTCCTGTTGAGCCAGTAGGGCCCGGTAGAAGTTCCGCCCGATTCGACCGAAGCCGTTGATACCTACTCGGACCGTCACTTGTCTCTCCTCTGTCTTCTTTCCTGTGTCCGCTGATTTGCGCTCGTCGCCAGCCTAGATCAGGGACGTCCGCCGTTGCCGCGCTGGTACAACGGCCGTGACGTCGGCCACACGCGGCCCCGGGGCTACCGGCGACGCTTGCGCGCCCAGCCCAGCGCAGCCTCGGCGGCGTAGTAACCGCACAGGCCGTGGATGCCGGCTCCCGGCGGCGTGGACTGCGAACACAGGTACACCCCGGGCACGCCGGTCGCATACGGGTTGACCGCGATGCGCGGCCGCAGGATGACCTGGAGCCCGTCGTTGGCGCCGCCGATGATGTCGCCGCCGATGTAGTTGGGGTTGTAGGCCTCCAGATCGGCGGTGCCCAAGCTGGCGGTCGCGACGATGCAATCGCGGAATCCTGGGGCGAACCGCTCGATCTGCTCGATGATGACCGCGGTGGCGTCACCGGTGTAGCCGAACGGCACGTGCGCGTACGCCCAGATCGGATTGACGCCGCCGGCCGAGCGGGTGGGGTCGGCCAGGTACTGCTGGCCGACGAGAATGAACGGCCGCTGCGCCATGTTGCCCTGCGCGCGTTGGCGTTCGGTGTCGGCGATCTCGGCGAAGCTGCCGCCGAGGTGGACGCTGCCGGCGCGCCGGCAGTCGGGGTTGGTCCAGGGGATGTCGCCCCGGACGGCGAAGTCGACCTTGAACGCCGAGGACCCCTGGCGGTAGCGCCGGTAGGAGCGTTTGATGCGGCCGGGCATGGCGTCGCCGTAGATCTGCAGGGCCGCGGCCGGGCTCAGGTCGAGCATGACGATGTCGGCGTCCGGGATGTCGCGACGGCCGGTGACGGTCACGCCGGTGGCGATGGCGCCGCCGTGCGCTTCCAGGGCCGCGGCCAGGGCGCGGGTGATCGACCCGGAACCGCCTTCGGCGACGGGCCATCCGTAGCGGTGCCCGCCGGCCAGGAAGAGCAGCCCCATGGATGCGGTCAGCGGACGGTCCAGCCGGGTGTAGATGTGCGCGGCGGCGCCGCCGTACAGCGCGCGGGCCTGCTCGGTGCGAAACCACCGGGCCATCACGGTCGCCGGCAGCAGCGCGCGCGGCCCGAAGCCGGCCAGGCGGACCGGGTGCCGCGGGATGTGCAGCACCGGGCGCAGCAGATCCTGTGCCAGCTGATCGAATCCGGCGGCGAGGTCCCCGACGGCGCGGCGCCACCGGGTGGCGTCGGCGCCCATGCCGGCCATCGTCCGGTCGATCGATTGGTACAGCACCCCGGCGGTGCCGTCATCGAGCGGATGCGCGCAGTCGATCTCCGGCCACTTCCAGACCAGCCCGTAGCGCGGCAGGTCGATCTCCTGCCAGAACGGCGAGCCGACGCCGAACGGGTGGGTGGCCGAGCAGACGTCGTGGATCACCCCGGGCACCGTCAACTCGGCCGAGCGCGCTCCCCCGCCGACGGTCTCGCGGGCCTCCAGCACCTGCACGTCGACGCCGTTGCGGGCCAACTGGATCGCCGCGGCCAGGCCGTTGGGTCCGGCGCCGACGACGACCGCGGTGGTCATCGAGCGCTGCGCCGGGTCGTCCGCGGCGATCGCGAGCGCGGCGAAGCCGGGCGCGGCGGGTCGCCGCCATCGATGACGTGCACGGGGTAGTCGTCGCCCGGCTCGGGCCAGGGCTGGCGACTGAGCATTCCCGCGACGTCGACGTAGCCCTCCTCGATCAGACCGGTCTTGGCGTCGACGATGCGGTAGGCCTGCGTCTGTCGCTGGATCGGCTGGGCTTCCAGGATGATGACCCGCACCTCGCCCTCATCGAAGCCGCAGCGCCGCTGCACGGCGGCCAGGAGCTGTTCGTTGTGCAGGTGGCCTTCGCCGAAGTTCCACCCGATCAGCGGCCCGGCGATGATCTCGCCGTCCCGCAACAGGTAGTCGGCCTCGTCGGCACCCTCGGGCAGGGCCCGGGGCACCAACCCGCCCAGCGTGCGCCCATGGGTGTGCATGGATCGCCACGCCATCAACTTGTCGATCATGAGTTCGGCCGTCTGCGGATCGTAAAGCCGGGCAAGCTGATTGGGCGCCAGCGCCGACGCTTTGGTGACGCCGGCCTCGATCTTGTCCTCGGCGCCCTTACGCAGGCACCAGGTACTGGTGGCCCAGTTGCCCGCGTAGTAGCGCATCGCCGGTAGGAACGAAATTTGTTGCGGGAAGAGGTTTCCCAGGATCGGCACCACCGCGAGTGCGGCGATCAGGATGATCAGCAGCAGCGGTGAGCGCAGCCCCGTGGCCGTGACGCCCGCGTAGTGCCCGAACAGATAGAACAGCGAAAAAATGAAGAAGACGTTCCACTCCAACGGAACTCCCATCGGAATGGTGGACGTGATGTTGAGGTGGAACAGCACCATGAAGGCGATCAGGAACCACGCCCACCGGTGGCCGTCGGCGACGAACACCAGAACCAGCGGCACCAGGAATTCCGCCGTCGTCCCGCCGACGTGGGCCATGACCTTCGGTATCCACGACGGGCGCAGGTCGTTGACCGGGTCGAGGTAGAGCCGGCGCTTGAACCAATTGAATGCCCGACTGCGCAGCACCGGGCTGTTGCTCATCATGACCGCCACGACATACGGGAAATGATGGTTGAGCTTGGAGGTCGCCGCGCCCCACCACAGCGCCAGCATGATGATCTTGAAGGCGGCGATCTGGTCGGTGAACCCGAAGAAGAACACCAGCAGGGTCAGCCCGTAGTGTTCGCCGCGCGCCGCCAGGAAGACGGTCTTGTCGCGCAGGCCCAGCAGCACCAGCGCGATGATGGCGGGCACGACCAGCATGGGATCGATCAGGCCGACATCGCCTGCCGGGGTGACCGGACCGCCCCGCCCCGGAGAGAGCAGCGCCCAGACGCCCGAGCCCAGCACGACGAGATACAACGCCACATCGACGACGGTGCGGCTGTCGCCACGGGTGAACGGGACCTTGTCCGGCCAGGCGGGCAGCCGAATGGTGTTGGGCCGCAACCAATACAGGAAACCCCCGAACGGCGGCCAGAACCGCGCGGTCAGCGGGCCGGATCCGCAGCCCAGGCCCAGGATCTCGAACAGCAGCGTGAAGACGACCAGCTTCTGGTACACGATCGGCTGGGTCCACCACTCGGTGAGGTGACCGAGGCCGCCCAGTCCCGGCGTCAGTGAGATCACCGCGGCGGCGCCGGCGGCGTAGCCGGCGATCTTGAAGACGTAGAACAGGTAGACGGCGTACGGGGAACCGAAGCCGTGTTCGACCCAGTGCCGGGTCATGATCTGGCGCCTGGTCGAACGCGGCAAGGTGAGCCACGTCTGCGGGTCGACGTCGGGAAACTCCGGAGCCATGAATCCCATGGGCGGCCTCGTTCCTATCTAGAAACCAGCTGGCCCATTGAATGTATCGGCACCGTCATTCCGGTGTGCGCGTTTGTGCGCCCTAGGCGATGCGGGCCGACCAACCCGCCGGTCAAGCGAGGACGAAACCCGTTGCGGGAAGCGATGATTCAGTGTGGAGCTTTGGTTGCCCGGCGGACCACGGGGCGCGCCTGCGGGGATGTCGCCGGGGCCGCGACCGGAATCCGGTGCACAAAGCGCCGGCACAGCTTGTCGATCAGGGCGTCCAGGGTCTGCCGATCCTGCTCGGCGATGCGCAGCTGGCGGCGGAGGTTCACCACGGCATCGACGTCGCCCTTGACTTCCGCGGTCGCGATCTTGCGCTGACACTCGTCGATGCGCAGATCGATGAGGCCGCGCCGGCCGGTGAGCAGCCGCACGAAGTAGTCGGCCTGCAGTTGGTCCGCCGTATCCGGAGCGGACGCAGCGGCGGCACGCTCGACGGCCAGCGCGGGCCGGGGCGGTCCTTGGCGGGTCGCTTCCGCGCGGACCGAAGCGGCCGGGGAGGGCCGCCCGCGCCGGTCCCGGGTGCTGGCCGGTCTGTGGGTAGCGCTCGCGCGGGCACCACGCTCGGGTGACAGACCGGCTACGTCCATCGGGTCCCCTCTACTCGCGGATCACGTAGGGCGCCGTAACAATAGCGCCCACCAGCGTGCCGCACCACATACCCGTAATCAATAGAGTGAAACACCGTGACAGCAGCGGGTGTCCGGTCGCTACCATCGAGGGACTCGACCGGGCGAAGCCGCCTCGCGAGCGTCAAGGGAGGAACGTGACCGACAAGGGCAACCCCGACGGCGGGGACATCGGCAAATTCGACCCCGGCCTGACCCAGCGCCTGATGGCGGTGATGCGCCCGTTCCTCAAGACCTACTTCCGGTCCGAGGTGCACGGCCTGGATGCGTTCCCGCCCGGCGGAGCGCTGGTGGTCGGAAACCACTCCGGCGGCATGTTCCCCATGGACGTCCCGATCTTCACCGTCCACTTCTACGACAAGCTCGGCTACGACCGGCCGGTCTACACGCTGAGCCACGACATCCTCATGACCGGCCCCACCGGAGAGTTCTTCCGGCGCACCGGATACATCCGCGCCAACCGGGAGAACGCGGCCGCGGCATTGCGGTCCGGCGGGGTGGTGATCGTGTTCCCTGGCGGCGACTACGACGCCTACCGGCCCACGCTCTCGGAGAATGTCATCGACTTCAACGGCCGCAAGGGGTACATCCGCACGGCGATCGACGCCGGCGTCCCGATCGTGCCGGCGGTGTCCATCGGCGGACAGGAAACCCAGCTCTATCTGACCCGCGGCACCTGGCTGGCCGAGCGGCTGGGGATCAAGCGCCTGCTGCGCAGCGCGATCCTGCCCTTGTCGTTCGGCTTCCCCTTCGGCCTGAGTGCGGTCATCCCGCCGAACCTGCCGCTGCCCACCAAGATCGTGACCCAGGTGCTCGAACCGATCGACATCGCCAAGCAGTTCGGCGACGACCCGGACGTCGACGAGGTCGACGAGCACGTGCGGTCGGTGATGCAGACGGCCCTGACCGAGCTCGCCGCCAAGCGCCGCTTCCCGATTCTGGGCTGAGCCATGGCGAATCCCTTGAGCGAGACCCTCGGCCTGATCACCACACTGCGCCGCGCCGGCATGATCGCGCCGATGCGGCCCGACCGCTACCTCAAGATGGCGGCGGCAATGCGCCGCGAGGGCATGGGCATGACCGTCGGCTTCGCCGGCGCGGCGCAGCGCTGCCCCGACCGCCCCGGGCTGATCGACGAACTCGGCACGCTGACCTGGCGAGAGCTCGACGAACGGATCAACGCGTTCGGCGCGGCGCTGCAAAACCTGCCCGCGGGCCAACCGAAGGTGGTGGGCATCATGTGCCGCAATCACCGCGGCTTCGTCGAGGCGGTGGTGGCCACCAACCGGATCGGTTCCGACGTGGTGCTGCTCAACACGTCGTTCGCCGGGCCCGCGCTGGCCGAGGTGGTCAACCGCGAGGGCGTCGACGCCGTGGTCTACGACGAGGAATTCACCCCGACCGTGGACCGCGCGCTGGCCGACAAGCCGGACGCCAGCCGCATCGTGGCCTGGACCGACGGGCCGCACGAACTCACCGTCGAGAAGATGATCGCCGACCACGCCGGGCAACAGCCGCGGCGCTCCGGCCGCAAGGGCAGGATGATCCTGCTCACCTCCGGTACCACCGGAACACCCAAGGGCGCCAACCAGACCGGTGGCAACGCCGGGATCGGCACGCTCAAGGCGATTTTGGACCGTACGCCGTGGCGGGCCGAGGAGAACATCGTGATCGTGGCGCCGATGTTCCACGCCTGGGGTTTCTCGCAGTTGATCTTCGCCGCCTCCATGGCCTGCACGGTGATCACCCGGCGCAAGTTCGACCCCGAGGCCACGCTGGATCTCATCGACCGCCACAAGGCCACCGGGCTCGCCGTGGTGCCGGTGATGTTCGACCGCATCATGGAGCTGCCCGCCGAGGTGCGACGCCGCTACAGCGGACGGTCCCTGAGATTCGCCGCGGCATCGGGGTCGCGGATGCGGCCCGACGTCGTCATCGCGTTCATGGACGCGTTCGGCGACGTGATCTACAACAACTACAACGCCACCGAGGCCGGCATGATCGCGACCGCCACACCGCAGGACTTGCGGGCCGCCCCCGACACCGCGGGCCGGCCCGCGGGCGGAACCGAAATCCGAATCCTGGACCCGGAATTCAACGAGTTGCCCACCGGTGAGGTCGGCAGCATCTACGTGCGCAACAACACCCAGTTCGACGGCTACACCTCGGGCAGCACGAAGGACTTCCACGCCGGATTCATGTCGTCGGGCGATGTGGGGTATCTCGACGAGGCCGGGCGCCTGTTCGTCGTCGGCCGCGACGACGAGATGATCGTCTCCGGCGGGGAGAACGTGTACCCGATCGAAGTGGAGAAGACCCTGGCGGCACATTCCGACGTGGCGGAGGCGGCGGTGATAGGCGTGGACGACGAACAATACGGGCAGCGGCTGGCGGCCTTCGTGGTGCTCGAGCCCGGCGCCGCACTCGACGCGGGCGCCGCCCCCGAGGCGCTCAAGCAGCACGTGCGGGAGAACCTGGCCAACTACAAGATCCCCCGTGAAATCACCGTGCTGGACGAACTTCCCCGCAGCAGCACCGGCAAGATCCTGCGCGCCGACCTGCAAGCGCGGGTGAACGGCTGATGCGGCTGCCCCGGACGATCCGAAAGCCCCGTCCGCTGGCCCGGGCCGCACTCGAATTGGCCAACGCCGCCAACGGATTCCGCCCGCTGGCCCGCAAGGGCTACAGCACCGTACTGGTCTTCTGGTTCGGCTGGCCGGCCTCCGAGGTGCCGGGGGTCTACTTCTCCGCCTCGCTGCTCGACGCGCTGCGACGGGGTCGCCGCGGCGACTTCGCCGGCCGGCGCGGAAAGGCCGCGCTGGCCCTGACGGCGGCGTCCTGGGCCATCCTGGGCGCGATCCGCTACCGCGGCATCACCACTCCCGGCCCGGTGCTGGAGGCGGGGCTGCGCGACCAACTCGGCGACGACTACCAGGAGGCGCTGAACAAGCTGCCCCAGGCCGAACCCACGCGCAGCGGCCGGCGCACCCTGCCGCTGGGTGGTAATACCGTGGCGCGCCGCCGTTACGTCGAGAAGACCAACGTGGTGTCCTACGGTCCGCACGGCCGCGCCAACCTGGCCGACATCTGGCGCCGCCAAGACCTGCCGCGCGACGGCAAGGCGCCGGTGCTGCTGCAAGTGCCCGGCGGTGCCTGGATGATCGGAATGCGCCGCCCCCAGGCCTACCCGCTGATGAGCCACCTGGCCGCGCGCGGCTGGGTGTGCGTGTCGATCGGCTACCGGGTGTCGCCGCGGCACACCTGGCCCGACCACATCGTCGACGTCAAACGCGCGCTGGCCTGGGTCAAGGAGAACATCTCCCGCTACGGCGGCGATCCGGAATTCGTGGCGATCACCGGCGGATCGGCCGGCGGTCACCTGTGTTCGCTGGCGGCGCTGACTCCCAACGACCCGAAATTCCAGCCCGGCTTCGAGCACGCGGACACCTCGGTGGTGGCCGCGGTACCGGTGTACGGGCGCTACGACTGGTTCACCACCCACGGCGAGGGGCGTCCCGAGTTCATCGGGTTGCTCGAAAAGTTCGTCGTCAAAAGGAAATTCGCCACCCACCGGCACGTCTACCTCGACGCCTCGCCGATCCGCGAGCTGAGGGCCGACGCACCGCCGTTCTTCGTCCTGCACGGCCGCGACGATTCACTCATCCCGGTCGGCGAGGCCGTAGAGTTCGTCGAGGAACTGCGAGCGGTGTCCAAGTCCCCGGTCGCCTACGCCGAATTGCCGCACGCCCAACACGCTTTCGACATCTTCAGCTCCCCCCGCGCGCACCGGTCCGCCGAGGCCGTGGCGCGATTCCTGTCGTGGGTGTACGCGACGAATAGGCCCGAGCGCGACTAGGCCGCTGCTCGATCCACATGCACCACTGTAATCCCCTGCGTCGCTTTGGTTTCACGGGTCACAGAGTGGCGGTTTTTGTCGGTGGGGGTGGTTAGTTTGGCGGTGTGAGTCCAAGTGGTGCCCAGGAGGTCGACGCGGTGTTCGACGCGCTCGATGCCGACTTGGATCGTGCCTGCGGGTTGTCGTTGGAGGCGTTGAGTCCGCGGCAACAACTGGCGGTGTTGGAGCGCTGCGAGAAGGTGCGTCGGCGCCTCCCGGCCCTGGAGCATCCGCTGATCAATTCCCTTGCCCGCCAGGCCCCATCGGAGGAACTCGGCGGCACGCTGACCCATGCGCTCACCGAGGCGACGCTGATCAGCCGCGCCGAAGCGTCCCGGCGCGTCAAGGAAGCGCGCGATCTGGGCCCGCGCCACGGCCTGACCGGGGAGCCCGTCGCACCGGCACTGGCCGCCACCGCGGCCGCCCAACGCGACGGCACACTGGGGGCCGGCCAAATCGCGGTGATCCGCACGTTCTACCACCAGCTGCCCGGCTGGATAGATGCGACCACCCGCGAGCACGCCGAAGCGCGATTGGCCAAGGAGGGCACCCGGTATCGGCCCGAACAACTGGCCGGGCTCGCCAAGACGCTCGCCGACTGCCTCAACCCCGACGGCCGCTATACCGACCAGGACCGGGCGCGGCAGCGTGGCCTGACGCTGGGCAACCAGCAACCCGACGGCATGTCGGCGCTGCGCGGCTGGCTGACCCCCGAGGCCCGCGCCACCCTCGAGGCGGTGCTGGCCAAACTCGCCGCCCCGGGCATGTGCAACCCCCTCGACGA
>NZ_LZJP01000005.1:0-689 GCF_001667865.1 Mycobacterium mantenii
ACCCCCGAGGCCCGCGCCACCCTCGAGGCGGTGCTGGCCAAACTCGCCGCCCCGGGCATGTGCAACCCCCTCGACGAGAATCCGTGTGTGCACGGCGCTCCCAGCCAAGACGCCATCGAGCACGACCCGCGCTCGGCCAGCCAACGCAACCACGACGGACTGCTGGCCGCCCTGCGCGCCGTGTTGGCCTCCGGAAACCTGGGCCAACACAACGGGCTACCGGCCTCCATCATCGTCACCACCACCCTGCACGAGCTCGAAGCCGCCGCCGGGCGCGGGCTCACCGGGGGCGGCACCATCTTGCCGATAAGCGACGTGATCCGCCTGGCCCGCCACGCCCACCACTACCTGGCCGTCTTCGACAACGCCAAACCGCTCGCGCTCTATCACACCAAACGCCTGGCCTCACCCGGGCAGCGAATCATGCTCTACGCCAAGGACCGCGGCTGCTCAGCCCCCGGCTGCACCGTGCCCGGCTACTACTGCGAAGTCCACCACGTCACCGACTGGTCCAAAAGCCACACCACCGACACCAACCAACTCACCTTCGCCTGCGGCCCCCACCACCGCCTACTCACACCACGCGGCTGGACCACCAACACAAACGCCAAAGGCGAAACCCAATGGATCCCACCACCACACCTCGACCGCGGCCAACCCCGCACCAACACCTTCCACCACCCCGAAAA
>NZ_LZJP01000006.1:0-630 GCF_001667865.1 Mycobacterium mantenii
CGGTCGTAGACCTCTTGCGATGTGACAGCGATCGCCTTGTCCTTATTGGCTTCCAGATTGGCCGCCCATATGTTGAGGGTCCGCTCGTAATGCTTCTGCAGCAACTGCACCCGTTCGATCGAGAAGCCAGCAGCCTCACCGAACTTGAAGATATCCTCCTGCGCCGGCAGCTGTCCGCCGGGGAAGATTTCCTGGCCGATGAATCGCATGAAGCGCAAATCGCTCATCGTGATCGAAACACCGCGCTCATGCTGCTGCTTTTGGGAATACGCCAAAATCGTGTGCAACAGCATGCGGCCGTCATCGGGAAGGATGTCGTACGCGCGCTCGAAAAATGCCGAGTAGCGCTCCATCTTGAAAGCTTCGAAGGCGCCGATCGTGACAATCCGGTCGACCTTGTCTTCGAACTCTTCCCAGCCTTGTAGGCGCACCTCGATGTTGCGGTCGGTCGGCAACGCGGCCAGCTTGTTCTTGCTGTACTCGAACTGATTGCGGCTCAGCGTGATTCCGATGACGTTGACGTCGTACTTCTCGACAGCCCGCTTCAGGGCGCCGCCCCAGCCGCAACCGATGTCCAGCAGCGTCATCCCGGGCTCGAGCTTCAGCTTCCCCAGCGCCAGATCGATTTTC
>NZ_LZJP01000007.1:0-27272 GCF_001667865.1 Mycobacterium mantenii
TGAGCCGGTTGGGCTCGACGTCGGTCGCCCGCATGGACTCCGACACGTCGATCACCAGCATCACGACCGCGCGGTTGAGCGGAATCCGCACGTCCGACGTCGGCCCGGCCATCGCGGTGGTCAGCAACACCAGCGAGGCGGCGAGCAGGATGGTCGGCACGTGCCGCCACTTGCTGGGACTGGGCGGCGCGACGCGCTCGAGCACCTCCATGTTCGCGAACCGCAGCACCCGGCGACGACGGGCGAATTGCTGCACCACGTAGAGGCCGATCACCAACAGCACGATCAGCAGGACCAGGAAGAACCAGGCGTTCTGGAAACCCGTGAGCGACACCGGTCCCAGCAGGGGCACCTTCATGTCCAGCCACACTATGCGCCGACCGGGGGGCAGTGCATGGGCCGCCGCCCGGCGACTACCCGGCGACGAGATCGCGGCGCTGGGTGAACTTGATGTCCAGGCTGCGCAGGTGCGTCTGCAGCCCGGCGTCCTGGACGGGGATCAGGTGGGCGGGCTGATCGGTCTCGTTGTAGTGGGCGTGCCACATGCCCGGCGGCGTGGTGAATGCGCAGCCGGCCCGCCAGTCCACCCGGGTGGGATCGACGATGTCGCCGCGCTCGTCGAGCCGAGTGCCCAGCAGCGTGTAGCAGCCGGACTCCGGCGCATCCAGGATCAGATCCAGCGCGACCGACTGGTGCCGGTGCGGGCGCTGCACCTGGTTGGGCGGCAGCACGCCGAACATGGCCCACAGCACGTGGGTGATGGTCAGCGTCTGCTCCTGGTTGGCGTTGGCCAGCAGCACGCTGACCCGGCTCTTGTCGTTGGCGCCGGGACGCGACGCGATCTCGTCCAGCTTGGCCACCGCGTCGGCGCGGCGGAACTTGGTCGCCGCAAAGCGCGGCCGGGTGGCCTCGGCGCCCAGGTAGCGCATCAACGGCTCGTCGTGCACCCAGTACATGGCCGTGTCGGTGGCGGCGTAGAACACCGAATGGCTGCCGGCGGGCAGCGTCACGAAGTCGCCTTTCTCCCACTCGATCAGCCGGCCGTTGACCGCCGCGAAACCCCGCCCGTAGAGCACGTAGTACAGCTGCGAGGTGGCGTTGGGGCTGGTGTCGACCTGCTCTTTGGCGCGGATGCTGACGAAGTTGGCCAGCAGCGCCGGGCTGGTCGCCGCGCCGGTCTCGATGCCCAGCTCCCCGGACAGATCCAGCGGGATCACGCCGGTCGGCGCGTCGAGGTAGAGCTCGGGATCGAAGCGCTTCAGCGGAACCGGTGGAACGTGCCCGGACCCGATCGGGTTGGCCGCCTTGGAGTATTCGAAGTACTCGGCGTGGCGCGCCCACTCCTCGAAACGGCCCTCGAACCCGTATTCGGCCACGTTGATCATCGGCGCCGGGATCGTCGGATCCAGATTGGGCGTCACTAGCTGCTGGGTGCTGGGCATCTCGGGTCTCCCTCTTACCACTCGGGTACGTCTCGTATCTGAATAGTATTTAACTTGTATCTCAGTGTCAATCACCGCAGGTAGGACCCCAAGGTGTACGGTCATGAGCACGATTGAGATACGACTTAGCTACAAGAGCGGGGTGCGATGGCAGCAAGGAATCCCCGGCCCGGCACGGCCAAGGACCGCGCGCTGGATTATGTGAAGACCCAGGTGCTCACCGGCGAGTTCCCCGGCGGCGAGCTGATCAGCGAGGGCGACGTCGCCGCCGCGCTGGGGATGTCGCGCACCCCGGTGCGCGAAGCGTTCCTTCGGCTGGAGGCCGACGGGCTGCTGCGGCTCTACCCGCAGCGCGGCGCCCTGGTGGTGCCGGTCTCACCCGACGAGGTGCGGGCGGTCATGGAGGCACGGTTGGTGCTCGAGCAGTTCGCGGCCGGCAAGGTGGTCGGCCGCGGCCCGGCCGTCTGGGCCGCGGTCTTCGAACGGCAATCGGACGAACTGCGGCGGCAGCGCGACGCCGCGGCGGCCGCCGACTGGCGCGAGTTCTTGGAGTCCGACCGCGCCTTCCACGCGATCACGCTGGAAGAGTCGGGCAACGCCATCCTGGCGAATTCCTACTCGATGTTGCGCGACCGCCAGATGCGGATGATCGGGGAATCGGCGCTGCGCGAACCCGATCGGGTGGCGACGATCCTGGCCGAGCACCGGGGCATCGCGGAAGCGTTGCGCGACGGCGACTTACCGCGCGCCCTGCGCGCGGTGCAGACCCATCTGGCCAGCACGGTGCGCGCCATGGGACTCTCCGTGCAGCCGGACCCGTTTTGGGCTACCGAGCAGACATGACCAGCCGCCCGGCCTAGCCGATCAGCACGGCATAGCGCGGCTTGATCACCTCGTCGATGATCGCCAGCCGCTCGTCGAACGGGATGAAGGCGGACTTCATCGCGTTGATGGTGAACCGCTCGAGGTCACTCCACCCGTAGCCGAAAGCCTCGACCAATCGGTGCATTTCGCGACTCATGAAGGTGTCGCTCATCAACCGGTTGTCGGTGTTGACGGTCACCCGGAAGCGGGTGCGGGCCAGCAGATCGAACGGATGCTCGGCGATGCTCTTGACCGCGCCGGTCTGCACGTTGGAGCTGGGACACAGTTCCAGCGGAATTCGCTTGTCCCGCAGGATCGATGCCTGTTGGCCCAGCCGGACCCGTCCGTCGGCCAGCACGTCGATGTCGTCGACGATGCGCACGCCGTGGCCCAGCCGGTCCGCGCCGCAGAAGGCGATCGCCTCATGGATGGACGGCAGCCCGAACGCCTCGCCGGCATGAATGGTGAAGCGCGCGTTATGGTCTCGCATGTACTCGAAGGCATCCAGGTGCCGGGTCGGCGGGTTGCCCGCCTCGGCGCCGGCGATGTCGAATCCGACAACGCCCTTGTCCCGGAACCGGATCGCCAGCTCGGCGATCTCCCGGGACACCGCCGCGTGCCGCATGGCGGTGACCAACAGGCGCACCACGATGGGGCGTCCCGCTGCGGCACATGCCTTTTCGCCGTCGGCGAAACCGGCCAGCACGGCGTCGACGATCGCATCGAAGGACAGCCCGCGGTCGATGTGCAGCTCGGGAGCGAACCGGATCTCGGCGTAGACCACCGAGTCCTCGGCCAGATCCTCCACGCACTCGTATGCGACCCGGTGCAGCGCCTCGGGTGTCTGCATCACCGCCACGGTGTGCGAGAACGGCTCCAGGTAGCGCTCCAGCGAGCCGCTGTGCGAACGGGTGCGAAACCACTTCGCCAGCTCGTCGACGTCGGTGGCGGGCAGCCCGTCGTAGCCGATCTGCCCGGCGATGTCCAGCACGGTCGACGGGCGCAGGCCGCCGTCGAGGTGATCGTGCAGCAGGGCCTTGGGGGCCTTTCGGATCTGCTCCAGCCCCAGCGGTGCGGTCATGTCGCGATCCGATCGATGATCAGCCGCCGGGAAGCCGGTGGTGCGTCGTCGACGCTCCACCGGCCGTCCAGCTCGGCGAGCGCGGCGCCGAAGCGCTCCGGGGTTTCGGTGTAGAGGGTGAACAACGGCTCACCGGCCGTGACCGGTTGGCCGGGGCGGCGGTGGATCCGGACACCGGCGCCCGACTGCACCCGTTCGCCCGGACGGGACCTGCCCGCACCGAGCCGCCATGCCGCCAGCCCCACTGCCATCGCGTCGATATCGCCCATTGTGCCGCCCCGGGGCGCGTTCACGGTCTCGGCATGCCCAGCGATCGGCAACGGCACCGACAAATCGCCGCCCTGGGCCGCGACGAGCCGGCGAAACCGGTCCATAGCGGTGCCGTCGCGCAAGGTGTCGGCGGGATCTCGGTCGTCGATCCCGGCCAGCTCGAGCATCTCTTCGGCCAGCCGCAGCGTCAGCTCGACGACGTCGGGCGGCCCGCCGCCGGCCAGCACCTCGAGCGACTCGGCGACCTCGAGCGCATTGCCGACGGTCGCGCCCAGCGGGCGGTTCATGTCCGTCAGCAGCGCGCGGGTGGGCACCCCGTGCGCCGCGCCCAGCTCGACCATGGTGTGCGCCAGTTCGCGGCTCTGCGCCTCCGAGGACGTGAAGGCCCCGGAGCCCACTTTCACGTCCAGCACCAGCGCCCCGGCCCCCTCCGCCAGCTTCTTGCTCATCACCGAGCTGGCGATCAGCGGCAGCGACTCGACGGTGGCGGTGATGTCGCGCAGCGCGTACAGCTTGGCGTCGGCCGGGGCCAGATCACCGGCGGCGAAGATGGCCGCCCCGACCTCGCGCAGCTGGTCGCGCACGCGCCGGTTGGACAGCTCGCCGGTGAACCCGGCGATGGATTCCAGCTTGTCCAGGGTGCCGCCGGTGTGGCCGAGCCCGCGGCCCGACGCCTGCGGCACCGCCGCGCCGCAGGCCGCGACGATCGGCACCAATGGCAGGGTGATCTTGTCCCCCACCCCGCCGGTGGAGTGCTTGTCCACCGTCGGCACGCCGAGGTCGCTGAAGTCGAGCGTTTCGCCCGACGCCAGCATCGCCGCGGTCCACCGGGCGGTCTCGCCGCGGTCCATGCCGCGCAACAGGATCGCCATCAGCAGCGCCGCCATCTGTTCTTCGGCCACCCGGCCGTCGGTGTAGGCGCCGACGACCCAGTCGATGGCGGCGTCGGACAACCGGCCGCCGTCGCGCTTGGTCCTGATCACCGTGGGCGCGTCGAACGCGGGGGGCATCAACCGCGCCCCGCGGCCAGATCGTCGGGGCCGAAGGCGTCCGGCAGCAGGTCGCCGAGCCGGCGCGGCCCTCCCGGATGGTCGATCAGCAGTTCCGGGCCGCCGTGTTCCAGCAGCACCTGACGGCACCGCCCGCACGGCATCAGCACCGCACCCCGCCCGTCCACGCACGCCAGCGCCACCAGCCGGCCCCCGCCGGTGGAATGCAGGGCGCACACCACCGCGCATTCGGCACAGAGACCAAGGCCATATGAGATGTTCTCCACATTGCAGCCGGTGACCACGCGGTGGTCGTCGACCAGCGCGGCCGCCCCGACCCGGAATCGCGAGTACGGTGCATAGGCACCCGCAGACACCTCGATTGCCTTGTCCCGCAACATTTTCCAGTCGATCTCAGGCATAACGAAACCCCGCTCACCCATGGCCGATACCGACAGTCACCCTAGTCGCAAAGCGGCATTTCGCTTGACGGACGTCGACGCAGGCCGCGCCGCGACCGAGATAAGCTCAAGTGCCCGGTGTGACTGACGTTGAAGTCGGAAGAAGGCGGTGAGGACTGGGGTGACGACGCAACCGACAACCGCGGATCCGGCGGCACCGGTACCTCCATCGCGCAAACGCAGGCCACCACGCACGCTGTACCGGGGCGACCCCGGCATGTGGTCGTGGGTGCTGCACCGGATCAGCGGCGCGACGATCTTCTTCTTCCTGTTCGTGCACGTCCTCGACGCCGCGATGCTGCGGGTCAGCCCGCAGACCTACAACGCGGTGATCCACGACTATCAGATGCCGATCGTCGGCCTGATGGAATACGGCCTGGTCGCCGCGGTGCTCTTCCACGGCCTGAACGGGATCCGGGTGATCCTGATCGACTTCTGGTCCGAGGGCCCGCGCCACCAGCGGCTGATGTTCTGGATCGTCGGCGTCGTGTTCCTGCTGCTGATGGTCCCGGCCGGCGTGGTGACGGTCATCCACATGATGGGGCACTTCCGATGAGCAGTCCCGACCTTCAGCTCGGACGCGGCCAGGTGGCGCCGGTCCGGCAGCGCAGCCACGACCGGCCCGCCAGCCTGGACAACCCCCGCTCACCGCGGCGGCGGGCCGGCATCCCCAACTTCGAGAAGTTCGCCTGGCTGTTCATGCGGTTCTCCGGGATCGCGTTGTTCGTGCTGGCGATCGGCCACCTGTTCATCATGCTGATGTGGGACGACGGCGTGTACCGCATCGACTTCAACTATGTGGCGCAGCGCTGGGCGTCGCCGTTCTGGCAGTTCTGGGACCTGGCGCTGCTGTGGCTGGCGCAGCTGCACGGCGGCAACGGGCTGCGGACCATCATCGACGACTACAGCCGCAAGGACAGCACCCGGTTCTGGCTCAACAGCCTGCTGCTGTTGTCCATGGCGTTCACCCTGGTGCTGGGTACCTACGTGCTGCTGACATTCGACCCGAATATCGGAGGCTGACATGTTTGCGCCACCTCCTCCTCATCGCTTCGCTCTGCATCGTCGGAGGCTGACGAGGTGATCCAGCAACACCGATACGACGTGGTGATCGTCGGCGCCGGCGGTGCCGGCATGCGCGCGGCGGTGGAGGCCGGGCCGCGGGTGCGCACGGCGGTGCTGACCAAGCTCTACCCCACCCGCAGCCACACCGGCGCCGCCCAGGGCGGCATGTGCGCGGCGCTGGCCAACGTCGAGGACGACAACTGGGAATGGCACACGTTCGACACCGTCAAGGGCGGCGACTACCTCGCCGACCAGGACGCCGTGGAGATCATGTGCAAGGAAGCGATCGACGCGGTGCTGGACCTGGAGAAGATGGGGATGCCGTTCAACCGCACCCCCGAGGGCCGCATCGACCAGCGCCGTTTCGGCGGGCACACCCGCGACCACGGCAAGGCCCCGGTGCGCCGGGCCTGCTACGCCGCCGACCGCACCGGCCACATGATTCTGCAGACGCTGTACCAGAACTGTGTGCGGCACGACGTGCAGTTCTTCAACGAGTTCTACGCGCTGGACCTGGTTTTGACGCAGACGCCCAGCGGACCGGTGGCCACCGGCGTGGTCGCCTACGAGCTGGCCACCGGCGACATCCACGTCTTCCACGCCAAGTCGATCGTGCTCGCCACCGGCGGGTCGGGCCGGATGTACAAGACCACCTCCAACGCGCACACGTTGACCGGCGACGGCCTCGGCATCGTCTTCCGCAAGGGACTTCCATTGGAGGACATGGAGTTTCACCAGTTCCACCCCACCGGCCTGGCCGGCCTGGGCATCCTGATCTCCGAGGCGGTGCGCGGTGAGGGCGGCCGGCTGCTCAACGCCGACGGCGAGCGCTTCATGGAGCGCTACGCCCCCACGATCGTCGACCTGGCACCGCGCGACATCGTGGCCCGCTCCATGGTTTTGGAGGTCCTGGAGGGCCGCGGCGCCGGACCCAACAAGGACTACGTCTACATCGACGTCCGCCACCTCGGCGAGGACGTGCTGGAGGCCAAGCTGCCCGACATCACCGAGTTCGCCCGCACCTATCTGGGTGTGGACCCGGTGCACGAGCTGGTCCCCGTCTACCCGACCTGCCACTACGTGATGGGCGGCATCCCCACCACCGTCACCGGACAGGTGTTGCGGGACAACACTTCTACGGTGCCGGGGCTGTACGCGGCCGGCGAGTGTGCGTGCGTGTCGGTGCACGGGGCCAACCGGCTGGGCACCAATTCACTGCTGGACATCAACGTGTTCGGCCGCCGCGCCGGCATCGCCGCGGCCAATTACGCGCGCGGGCACGACTTCGTGGACATGCCCCCGCAGCCCGAGGCGATGGTCCTCGGCTGGGTCGGCGACATCTTGAACGAGCACGGCAACGAGCGCGTCGCCGACATCCGCAACGCGCTGCAGCAGTCGATGGACAACAACGCCGCCGTGTTCCGCACCGAGGAGACGCTCAAGCAGGCGCTCACCGACATCCACGCGCTCAAGGAGCGCTACGCGCGAATCACCGTGCACGACAAGGGGAAACGGTTCAACAGCGACCTGCTCGAGGCCATCGAACTGGGCTTCCTGCTGGAGCTCGCCGAGGTCACCGTGGTCGGGGCGTTGAACCGCAAGGAGTCTCGCGGCGGCCACGCCCGCGAGGACTATCCCAACCGCGACGACGTCAACTTCATGCGCCACACGATGGCCTACAAGCAGGGCCCCGATCTGCTGAGCGACATCACGCTGGACTTCAAGCCCGTCGTGCAGACTCGCTACGAACCCAAGGAGCGCAAGTACTGATGGCTGTCGATTCGGACGTCGAGACCAGCCTGGAACCACCCCTGCCGCCGATTCCGGACGAGGCGGTCATGGTGACCGTCAAGATCGCCCGGTTCAATCCCGACCAGCCCGACGCCTACGCGGAAACCGGTGGCTGGCAAAGCTTTCGGGTACCGTGCCTACCCAGCGACCGGATGCTCAACCTGCTGATCTACATCAAGAGCTACCTGGACGGGACGCTGACCTTCCGGCGCTCCTGCGCGCACGGGGTGTGCGGCTCGGACGCCATGCGCATCAACGGCGTCAACCGGCTGGCGTGCAAGGTGCTGATGCGCGACCTGCTGCCGGCGCACAAGAAGGGGAAACCGGGCAAGGCACTGACCATCACGGTCGAGCCGATCCGTGGGCTGCCGGTGGAGAAGGACCTGGTGGTCGACATGGAGCCGTTCTTCGACGCCTACCGGGCGGTGAAACCGTACCTGATCACCACCGGCAACCCGCCGACCCGCGAACGCATTCAGAGCCCGACCGACCGCGCCCGCTACGACGACACCACCAAGTGCATCCTGTGCGCGGCGTGCACCACCAGTTGCCCGATCTTCTGGCACGAGGGCAGTTACTACGGCCCGGCGGCGATCGTCAACGCGCATCGCTTCATCTTCGACAGCCGCGACGAGGCCGCCGCCGAACGCCTGGACATCCTCAACGAGGTCGACGGCGTGTGGCGCTGCCGCACCACGTTCAACTGCACCGAGGCCTGCCCGCGCGGCATCCAGATCACCAAGGCGATCCAGGAGGTCAAGCGCGCGATCATGTTCTCGCGCTAGGCGCTTGCGGGCCTGCGTCACATTCGTCACAGGGGTACCTCTCCGGAACCAACAAGCTTTTCCCGAAAGCGCTGGCGCATGCGCTAGCACGTTTGAAACTCGCCTCATGGTTCCCGAGGCCCGTCACACTTCGCGGGGCTGCCTCGTCTGACGGGTATGACACAGAAAACCCGCATCGAGCCCCTGCCACCCAAGCGCACCGGATTGCTGACCCGGGCCATGTACCGGATCGCCAAGCGGCGCTACGGCCAGGTCCCCGAACCGTTCACCGTTGCCGCACACCATCGCGGGCTGATGATCGCCGGCGCCGTGCACGAGACCATGCTGGACCGGGCGTCGAAAACCCTGCCGGTCAGCGTGCGCGAACTCGCGGTGCTCTGGACCGCGCGCACGGTCGGCTGCTCGTGGTGTGTCGACTTCGGGTCCATGCTGCAGCGGCTGGACGGCCTGGACGTCACGCGCCTGAAGGAGATCGACAACTACGTCACCTCAACGGCATTCACCGACGACGAGCGCGCCGCCATCGCCTACGCCGACGCGATGACCACCGATCCGCACACCGTGACCGACGAGCAGGTCGCCGATCTGCGGGCCCGCTTCGGTGACGCCGGGGTGATCGAGCTGACCTACCAGATCGGCGTGGAGAACATGCGGGCGCGGATGAACACCGCGCTGGGCATCACCGAACAGGGCTTCAACTCCGGCGACGCCTGCCGGGTGCCCTGGGCGACCGAGCTCAACGGGTCCGCAGCGGAGAGCCGGTGAATTTGTCGGGGTTGGCGACATCCCATAGGGCGCAGACCTTTCCGTCGCGCACCGTGGCGGCCATGATTCGCGGCATCATCTCCCGGTACCCGTCGCTGGCGGGGCAGCCGGGCGTGTAGCCGCCCAGCTCACCGTTGACCAGCCCCAGCTGATACGAGGTGAACATCGCCGGGCCGTAGCGCTGGGCCAGGCCGAAGAAAAATCGGGCCACCTTGTCCGCGCCGTGGATGACGTTGATTGCCGTGGGCGCCTTGCCATTCGCGTCGCCGGTGAGGATCACGTCGGGGTGGAGCAGCGCCACCACGGCCTCCAGATCGCCGGATGCCATGGCGTCCATCAACTCCCCGACCACCTTGTCGTGCGACGGATCGGGTTGGGGCGGCGGCTCGGCCGCGACGGCCTTGCGCGCCCGCGACGCCAGCTGCCGGGCGGCGGCCTCGTTGGTTCCCAGCACCTGCGCCACCTCCGCGAACGGCACGGCGAACCCGTCGTGCAACACGAACGCGACCCGCTGATCGGGTGACAGCCGCTCCAGCACCACCATCGCCGCGAACCGGGCGTCCTCGCCGGCCACCACCGCGGACAGCGGATCGGCCGCGTCGAAGCCGGTGACCACCGGCTCGGGCAGCCAATTGCCGGTGTAGGTCTCGCGACGATGCGCGGCCGAGCGCAACCGGTCCAGCCCCAGCCTGCTCACCACCGTGGTCAGCCAGGCCCGCAGGTCGGTGATCTTCGTTCGGTTTTCGGGATCCTGCTTATGCCAGCGCAGCCACGCATCCTGGACGATGTCCTCGGCGTCGGCCACCGTGCCGGTGAGCCGGTAGGCGACCGACATGAGGTGGGGCCGTAACGACTCGAACTCGCTGACCTGCTGTGCTGAGGTCATGTCACCGAGCCTAGCGCTACGCTCACCAACGACATGACTGACAACCTGTGGCTGCACTTCGCCCGGCACGGTCCGGACATCACGCCGCCGATCATCACCCGCGGCGAGGGCGTCACCATCTTCGACGACCGCGGCAAGGCCTACCTCGACGGCCTGTCCGGACTGTTCACCGTGCAGGTCGGCCACGGCCGCACCGAACTCGCCGAGGTCGCCGCCCGGCAGGCGAGCACGCTGGCGTTCTTCCCGCTGTGGGGATACGCGACACCCCCCGCGATCGAACTCGCCGAACGCCTCGCCGGCTACGCCCCGGGCGACCTGAACCGGGTCTTCTTCACCACCGGCGGCACCGAGGCCGTCGAGACCGCCTGGAAGCTGGCCAAGCAGTACTTCAAGCTCACCGGCAAACCCGGTAAGCACAAGGTGATTTCGCGATCGGTCGCCTACCACGGCACCACCCAGGGCGCGCTGGCGATCACCGGGCTGCCGAAATACAAGGCGCCGTTCGAGCCGGTGACGCCCGGCGGCTTCCGGGTGCCCAACACCAATTTCTACCGGGCGCCCGAGCCGTTCGGAACCGACCCGAAGGCCTTCGGGCAGTGGGCCGCCGACCGGATCGCCGAGGCCATCGAGTTCGAAGGCCCCGACACCGTGGCCGCGGTGTTCCTGGAGCCGGTGCAGAACGCCGGTGGCAGCATCCCGCCTCCCCCAGGCTATTTCGAGCGGGTGCGCCAGATCTGCGACGAATACGACGTGCTGCTGGTCTCCGACGAGGTGATCTGCGCGTTCGGCCGCATCGGATCAATGTTCGCCTGCTCAGACTTCGGCTACGTGCCCGACATGATCACCTGCGCCAAGGGGATGACGTCGGGCTACTCACCGATCGGCGCGATGATCGCCACCGACAGGCTGTTCGAACCGTTCAACGACGGCGCCACCATGTTCCCGCACGGGTATACCTTTGGCGGCCATCCGGTTTCGGCGGCCGTCGGGCTGGCCAACCTCGACATCTTCGAGCGTGAGGGTCTCAACGAGCACGTCCGAACCCACGCCCCGGCCCTGCGCGCGACCCTGGACAAGCTCTACGACCTCCCGATCGTCGGCGACGTGCGCGGCGAGGGTTTCTTCTTCGGCGTGGAACTGGTCAAGGACCAGGCGACCAAGCAGACCTTCAGCGACTCCGAGCGCCGCCCGCTGCTCGCCCGGGTCGGTGCGGCGCTGTTCGAGGCCGGGCTGTATTGCCGCACCGACGACCGCGGCGATTCCGTCATTCAGCTGGCGCCGCCGCTGATCAGCGGCCAGGCCGAGTTCGACACCATCGAATCCATCCTGCGCGAGGTGCTGACGCGGGAGTCCGCGCGGCTCTAAAGTCCTGGTTATGGCGCGCAAACCCCGTATCCATCCGGTCCGGTGGCAGCCGCCGCCGGCCGACCCGCTGCCCGACATGCCGGCGCCGGGCATCACCGTCGTCCCGCTGCCCGGCAACGGTCCCGAGGATGTCGTCGTCGACGCGGCCGGCCGGTTGTGGACGGGCCTCGAAGACGGGCGCATCGTGCGGATTGACCCCGACGGCGACAACCCAACTGTTATCGCCGACACCGGCGGGCGCCCGCTCGGTCTGCACGTCGCCCGCGATGGCCGAATCCTGATCTGCGACAGCCATCGTGGATTGCTCGCGCTGGACCCGGCGAGCGGCGCGCTCGACGTGTTGCTGGAATCGGTCGGCGGCAGGCGGCTCATGTTCTGCTCCAACGTCACCGAAACACCGGACGGGACAATCTATTTCACCGAGTCGACGGCCGACTATCATTTCGAGGACTACACCGCCCCGATCGTGGAGGCACGCGGAACCGGCGGCCTGTTCCGGCTCGACACCGACGGCACCGTCAGCACCCTGGCCGACGGCCTGTACTTCGCCAACGGGCTGACCCCGACGGCCGACGGCTCGGCGCTGGTCTTCGCCGAAACCCAGGCGCGCCGGCTGTCGAAGTACTGGCTGACCGGGCCGCGGGCCGGATCGGTGACACCGTTGGCGGTGCACCTGCCCGGCATGCCCGACAACCTGTCCACCGGTGCGGACGGCCGCATCTGGACCGCGCTGGTCACCGAGGCGAACCCGGCGCTGGAATCGCTGTTCCCGCGGGCCCCGATCATCCGCCAGGTGGTGTGGCGCCTCCCGGAGAAGCTGCAGCCGCGGATCAAGCCCGAGGTCTGGGCGGTCGCGTTCGATCCGGACAGCGGGGCGGCCGTCGCCGGCCTGCGCACCACGCATCCGGACTTCGGCGCCGTGACCGGTCTGGTCGAGGCGGCGGGAAAGCTCTGGATGGGCACGATCAACTACCCGGCCCTCGCGCGGGTGGACCTGGCGGCCACCAAGCTCTAGCGGGCCGCCCGCTTCACCGCGTCGGCGGCCATCAGTACCTCACGCGAATGTGCCGGCGACGAGGTGTTGGCCAGCCGCGTCAACGCGTTGCAGAGCCACGCGAGCGATGACCGCAGCTCGGGATCCGATGCGGACTCGCGAAGCTGCCTGAGTTCGGCCACCACCTGCTCGGTCCCTGCGCGCCGAACCTGGGTCGCCTTCTCGGCCTGCCTGAGCAGTTGGCCCAGCGACCGCGGACCCGTCGACCACAACCGAAATTTTGGAATAGCGGTCAGTGTAGGCGTTCGGCGCGGTCATCGCGCGCCGGCGGCCTGGGAACCTACGCCTGTAACTTGTGCCCCATCAGTCACAGCGCGGCTCCCGCGAATCCGCCGTCCGATCGCCTAGTCTGCAACCACGATGACCCTGTTACGTTCCACATCATGCCTGGCAGCGGCGCTTTTCCTGACGGCCGCCCCGGTCACGCTGGCAGCGCCGGCGACATTGCCGCTGGGGATGCCGCTCGCCGCGGCCGAACCCGCCCCCGGACCCAATGCCGCGCCCCCGGACTGCCCGTACAAGGTGAACACCCCGAAGGCCGTGGACTCGTCGGAGGCCCCCACCGCCGGCGACCCGCCGATCCCGCTGGCGGTGCCCGCCAAGCCGGTCGGCGGCGACGCGCTGGGCAGCTGCGGGATCGTCGCGGCGCCGAACACGCCGGCGCTGCCGGGCGACGTATCCGCCGAGGCCTGGCTGGTGGCGGACCTGGACAGCGGCGCGGTGATCGCGGCCAAGGACCCGCACGGCCGGCACCGCCCGGCCAGCATCATCAAGGTGCTGGTCGCGATGGCCTCCATCAACGCGCTCAACCTGAACAAGGCGGTCCCGGGCACCGCCGACGACGCCGCCGCCGAGGGCACCAAGGTCGGCGTCGAGGAGGGCGGCGTCTTCACCGTCAACCAGCTGCTGCACGGGCTGCTGATGCACTCCGGCAACGACGCCGCCCACGCGCTCGCGATGCAGCTGGGCGGCATGCAGCAGGCGCTGGAGAAGATCAACGTGCTGAGCGCCAAGCTGGGCGGCCAGGACACCCGGGTGGCGTCGCCGTCGGGACTGGACGCCCCCGGCATGAGCACCTCGGCCTACGACATCGGGCTGTTCTACCGCTACGCCTGGCAGAACCCGACGTTCGCCGACATCGTCGCGACCCGGACCTTCGACTTCCCCGGCCATGGCGATCACCCGGGCTACGAGCTGGAGAACGACAACCAGCTGCTCTACAAGTATCCCGGCGCGCTGGGCGGCAAGACCGGTTACACCGACGACGCGGGCCAGACGTTCGTCGGCGCGGCCAACCACGACGGGCGCCGGTTGGTGGCGGTGCTGTTGCACGGGACGCGGCAGCCGATCGCGCCGTGGGAGCAGGCCGCACACCTGCTGGACTACGGCTTCTCCACCCCGCAGGGCACCCAGGTCGGCTCGCTGATCGCGCCCGACCCGTCCCTGGCGCCGGCCAAACACGATACCGCCGCCGACCCGGTCGCGAACAACGCCGCGGCCGGCGACCTCATCGGTTCGGCGGACGCCATGCCGATCCGGGTCGGCGTGGCGGTGATCGGCACCATCGTGGTGTTCGCGCTGATCATGATGGCGCGCTCGATGAACCGCCGACCGCAACACCGCTGAGCGGTGCCCACTGTGTCGCGGCGCGGTCTGCTGGTCGGGCTGACCGCCGCCAGCGTGGGCGTCATCTACGGTTACGACCTGTCCATCATCGCCGGGGCGCAGTTGTTCGTCACCGAGGACTTCGGATTGTCCACGCGCCAGCAGGAATTGCTCACGACCATGGTGGTGATCGGCCAGATCGTCGGGGCGCTCGGCGCCGGCGTGCTGGCCAACGTGATCGGGCGGAAAAGGTCGGTGGTGCTGATCCTGTTCGCCTACACGGTTTTCGCGCTGCTGGCCGCGTTCTCGATCTCGCTGCCGATGCTGCTGACCGCGCGGCTGCTGCTGGGTCTGACCATCGGCGTGACGGTGGTGGTCGTCCCGGTGTACGTGGCGGAGTCGGCCCCGACGGCGGTGCGCGGCTCGCTGCTGACGGCCTATCAACTGGCGATCGTCAGCGGGCTCATCGTCGGCTACCTGACCGGATACCTGCTGGCCGGCACCCACAGCTGGCGCTGGATGCTGGGGCTGGCCTGCGTGCCCGCATTGCTCTTGCTGCCGTTGGTGATTCGGATGCCCGACACGGCCCGGTGGTACGTGTTGAAGGGCCGGACGGACGATGCCCGCGCGGCGCTGCTGCGCGTCGAACCCACCGCACAGGTCGACGACGACCTCGCCGAGATCGGCCGCGCGCTGAGCGAGGCCACCCCCGGCAGCAAGGGCGCCGCCTCCGAGATGCTGCGGCCCCCGTACCTGCGGGCCACCGTCTTCGTGGTCGTCCTCGGGTTTTTGATCCAGATCACCGGCATCAACGCGATCATCTATTACAGCCCCCGCATCTTCCAGGCCATGGGCTTCACCGGCAACTTCGCGCTGCTGGGGCTGCCGGCGCTGCTTCAGGTCGCCGGCCTGGCGGCCGTCGGCGCGGCCCTGCTGCTGGTAGATCGGGTGGGCCGGCGGCCAATCCTGTTGTGCGGCACCGCGATGATGATCGTCGCCGACGTCGGCCTGATGGCCGTGTTCGGCCGGGGCTTCGGCGGCCCGATCGCCGGGTTCGCCGGCATCCTGCTGTTCATCATCGGCTACACCATGGGCTTTGGCTCCCTGGGCTGGGTGTACGCCAGCGAAAGCTTCCCGTCCCGGCTACGCTCGATCGGGTCGAGCACCATGTTGACCTCCAACCTGGTGGCTAACGCCATCATCGCCGCCGTCTTCCTGAGCCTGCTCCATTCCCTGGGCGGCGCAGGAACTTTCGCACTGTTCGCGTCCCTTGCCGCGGTCGCGTTCGTCTTCGTCTACCGCTACGCGCCGGAAACCAAGGGCCGCCAGCTCGAGGACATCCGCCACTTCTGGGAAAACGGCGGCCGATGGCCGTGATCGCCGCGGGCACCATGGTCCTCGACGGCCGGGTCTGCCGCCCGGGCTGGCTCGAAACCTCCGGCGGACGGATCACGGCCTGCGCGCCCGGGGCGCCGCCCCGCCCGGCCGACCGAGACTTCCCCGATTGCACTGTGGTGCCGGGCTTTATCGACATGCACGTGCACGGCGGCGGCGGCGCTTCCTACACCGACGCCGACGGCATCGCCGGCGCGGCCGCGTTCCACCTGCGGCACGGCACCACCACCACGCTGGCCAGCCTGGTGACCGCCTCGCCACCCGAATTGCTCAGCGGGGTGCGGGCGCTCGCCGAGGCCACCCGGGCAGGCACCGTCGCGGGCATCCACCTGGAGGGGCCGTGGCTGAGCCGGGCGCACTGCGGAGCCCACGACCGCACCCAGATGCGTGATCCGGACTCCGACGAGATCGGCGCCCTGCTGGCCGCGGGCGGCGGCGCGATCAAGATGGTGACGCTGGCGCCCGAGCTGCCCGGGGCCGATGCGGCCATCCGGCGTTTCGTGGACGCGGGAGTCGTTGTGGCGGTGGGGCATACCGGCGCCACCTACGAGCAGACCAAAGCGGCGATCGCCGCGGGCGCCACGGTCGGCACGCACCTGTTCAACGCGATGCCACCGCTGCACCATCGCGAACCCGGCCCGGCGCTGGCCTTGCTGCGCGACCCGCGGGTGACCGTCGAGGTGATCGCGGACGGCGTGCACCTACACCCCGACGTGGTGCGGGCGGTCATCGCGGCCGCCGGCGCGGACCGGGTCGCCACGATCACCGACGCGATCGCCGCGGCGGGCCGCGCCGACGGCGCATTTCGGCTCGGCGCGGTGCCCATCGATGTCGTCTCCGGTGTGGCACGGGTGCACGGGACGTCGACGATCGCGGGCAGCACCGCCACCATGGACCGGCTCTTCGGCACCGTGCACGCCGATGCGGGACTCGTCGCCGCGGTACAGACCACCGCCGCGACGCCGGCGCGAGCGCTCGGCCTACAGCGAGTGGGCGTGCTCGAAGCCGGCTACGACGCCGACCTTGTCGTGCTGGACGCTGATCTGCGCGTCTCGGCGATCATGGTGCGCGGCGCCTGGCGCTAACGCAGCAAGCGGGCGATCCGGGAAAGTGTCAGCGCCCCAACGGCTCCCAATGCCATCGCGGTCAGCGTCTGGCGGTAACCCAGACCCTCGTCCAGGTGCACCCGCGGCGCGATGATCGCCGGCGCCGGAGGGGCAACGGGTTGACTGCGCGGATCCGTGGATGCCGTCGCCGCCCACGCGGTGCAGAACAGCACGAGATAGGCGGTGATGTAAGCGAACACCATCAACCCCAGCACCGGGCCGAACGCCGCGCCCGCCGGGCTGCGCAGCACCGTCCTCAGATAGATAGATGCCACCTGCTTGAACACCTCGAAGCCGATCGCCGCGATCAGCCCGGCCCGCATCGAATCGACCAGGCTGACCTTTTCGCGGGGCAGCCGGGCGATCATCCACGTGAACAGCAGCCACGACACCAGCGTCGCGATCAGAATCGAGAACAGCCAGAAGAGCCAGTCGAACACCACAAACTGCGGTATGCCAAGCCATTTCAACAGCGCGGCCAACGGCGCGGCATGGCCGACGGTGGTCAGCGCGACGGTGGCCACGATCACCGCGAACGTCCCGACCATCGCCAGCAGATCGGAGAACTTGTTGTGCACGAAGCCCGGTGACTCGATCTGCCGGTCCCACCACATCTCCGTCAACGCCTGGCGCAGGTGCGATATCCAGCCCAGGCCCGCCCACACCGCGGTGGCCAAACCGATGACCCCGACCGAAGTCCGGGCGTCGATGGCCGAGTTCATCAACTCCTCCAGTTGGTTACCCAGCGTGCCGGTCACCTGGGAGCGGATGTGGTCGTCGATGGTGCTCAACAGCTGCGGCCGCCGGGCCAGCACGAACCCGAATGCCGCGAAACCGACCATGAGCAAAGGAAACAACGCGAAGATCGTGTAGTACGTGAGGCCGGCCGCGAAGAACCCGCCGTTGCGGTCGTCGAACCTGCGATAGGCGCGGAGGATGTGATCGATCCACCCGTACCGGGCCCGCAGCCGATCGACAATGCCCGCCTTGGCCGGCTCGCTCATCGCATGACTCCAATGAGAAGCGGTTCTAGCTCCGTTGTGGAAGGAACCCAAGCCGATCGTAAACCCGCTGGACGGTTTTCCCGGCCACATCGTTGGCCTTTTCCGCTCCGGCGGCAAGGATGGCCTCCAATTCGGCGAAGTCGGAGGTCAGTTCGTCCACCCGCGCCTTGATCGGGGCGACGAACTCGACGACCGCCTCGGCGGTGTCCTTCTTCAAATCGCCGTAACCCCTTCCGGCATAGCCTTCCACGAGCGTGTCGACGCGGACACCGGTGACCGCCGACTGGATGCTCAGCAGGTTGGACACGCCCGGCTTGGCCTCGGTGTCGAAGCGGATCTCGCGCTCGCTGTCGGTGACCGCCGAGCGAATCTTCTTGGCCGACACCGCCGGTTCGTCGAGCAGGTTGATCAACCCCGCATCGGTGGCCGCCGACTTGCTCATCTTCGACGTCGGATCCTGCAGGTCGTAGATCTTGGCGGTGGCCTTGGGAATGAGCAGGTCCGGGACCACGAGCGTGTCCGGGAAGCGGCTGTTGAACCGCTCGGCGATGTCGCGCGCCAACTCGAGATGCTGGCGCTGGTCCTCGCCCACCGGCACCAGCTCGGCGTCGTAGGCCAACACGTCGGCGGCCTGCAGCACCGGGTAGGTGAACAGACCCACGGTGGTGGAGTCGGTGCCCTGCCGCTGCGACTTGTCCTTGAACTGCGTCATCCGCGAGGCCTGCCCGAAGCCGGTGAAGCAGCCCAGCACCCAGGCCAGCTGGGTGTGGGCGGGCACGTGGCTCTGCACGAAGATGGTGCTGCGGGCCGGGTCGATGCCCAGCGCCAGGTACTGGGCGGCGGTGATCAGGGTGCGGCGGCGCAGCGCCTCGGGATCCTGCGCGATGGTGATGGCGTGCAGGTCGACCACGCAGAAGAAGGCGTCATGGTCGTCCTGCAGCGCGACCCACTGCGTGATGGCGCCCAGCGCGTTCCCCAGATGAAGCGAATCGGACGTGGGCTGCACGCCGGAGAAAAGCCGGCTGGATCCGGTAGCGGTGCTCATGATGCACCGATCTTTTCACGCGGCCCGCCTCCGCCGAGTGCCCGGCCAGCCGGGTTCTCGCCTGCGAGCGTGCGGCCGGCCGGGCGCTGGCGTCGTGCCCGCCTTGCGGTACCGGCGGTACCGCCTTTAATGTCGGCACTATGGGGAGTACCAGCAGCACGGGGACGCGGCCACCGATCCACCTCGGTTCCGGGGAGCCGGTCTTGTTGCTGCACCCGTTCCTGCTGTCACAGGCGGTCTGGGAGGACGTCGCCCAGCGGCTGGCCGACACCGGCCGATACGAGGTTTTCGCCCCGACGATGGCCGGCCACAACGGCGGCGCCCCCGCGGGGACCTGGTTCTTGTCCTCGGCGGTGCTGGCCGACGACGTCGAGCGCCAACTCGACGAGCTGGGCTGGGACACCGCGCACATCGTGGGCAACTCGCTGGGCGGCTGGGTCGCGTTCGAACTCGAGCGGCGCGGACGGGCCCGCAGCGTCATGGGCATCGCCCCGGCCGGCGGATGGACGCGCTGGAGCCCGGCCAAGTTCGAGGTGATCGCCAAGTTCATCCTGGGCATCCCGCTGCTGGTGCTGGCCGCGCTGTTCGGCCCGAAGGTGATGCGCCTGCCGTTCAGCCGCCAGCTGGCCACCTACGCGATCAGCGCCACGCCCGACGGCGTCAGCGACGCTCAACTGCTCGGCTGCATCGACGATGTCGCGCACTGCCCGGCCTATTTCCAGCTGCTGGTCAAGTCGCTGCTGCTGCACGGGCTGCGGGAGCTGGCCGAGAACGCCGTCCCGGCGCACCTGGTGATCTGCGAAAAAGACCGGATCGTGCCCGCCCCGAGGTTCAGCCGGCACTTCACCACCCACCTGCCCGACGACCACCAGGTCACCAAGCTCGACGGCGTGGGGCACATCCCGATGTTCGAGGCGCCCGAGCGCGTCACCGAACTGATCGTCGACTTCCTCGAGGAATGCAGCCAAGCGGACCGGGGTGCCAACCCCTCGGCTAGTTAGCCAGCTTCTTTTCCAGGTTCTCCGCGATCGAGTGGAGAAATTCCTCGCTCTGCTGCCACTTCTGGTCGGGGCCGATCAGCAGGGCCAGGTCCTTGGTCATCTTCCCGCTCTCGACGGTGGAGACCACCACGTTCTCCAGCATCTGCGCGAACTCGATCACCTCGGGGGTGTTGTCCAGCTTGCCGCGGTGCGCCAGTCCGCGCGTCCAGGCGAAGATGGACGCGATCGGGTTGGTCGAGGTCGGCTTGCCGGCCTGATACTGGCGGAAATGTCGGGTGACGGTGCCGTGCGCGGCTTCGGCCTCGACCGTCCTGCCGTCGGCGGTCATCAGCACCGACGTCATCAGCCCCAGTGAGCCGTAGCCCTGCGCGACGAGGTCCGACTGGACGTCGCCGTCGTAGTTCTTGCAGGCCCACACGTAGCCGCCCTCCCACTTCAGGCAGGCCGCGACCATGTCGTCGATCAACCGGTGCTCGTAGGTCAGTCCCTCGGCCTCGAACTTGTCCTTGAACTCCTCGTCGTAGACGCGCTGGAACTCGTCTTTGAACATGCCGTCGTAGGCCTTGAGGATGGTGTTCTTGGTGGACAGGTACACCGGCCATTTGGCGTCCAGCCCGTACTTCAGCGAGGCGCGCGCGAAGTCCCGGATGGAGTCCTTGAAGTTGTACATCCCCATCACCACGCCGCCGTCGGGGGGAATGGACACCACCTTGCGCACTATCGGCTCGCTGCCGTCGGCGGGGGTGAAAGTGATTGCGACGGTTCCGGGTTTGTCGACCTTGAAGTTGGTCGACCGGTACTGGTCGCCGAAGGCGTGGCGGCCGATCACGATGGGCTTGGTCCACCCCGGCACCAGCCGCGGCACGTTCGAGATCACGATCGGCTCGCGGAAGATGGTGCCGCCCAGGATGTTCCGGATCGTGCCGTTGGGCGACAGCCACATCTTCTTCAGGTTGAACTCGGAAACCCGGGCCTCGTCGGGGGTGATGGTCGCGCACTTGACGCCCACGCCGTGTTTCTTGATGGCGTACGCGGCGTCGATGGTCACCTGGTCGTTGGTGCGATCCCGGTTCTCGATGCCCAGGTCGTAATAGTCCAGGTTGATATCGAGGTGCGGCAGGATCAGCAGGTCTTTGATGAATTTCCAGATGACGCGGGTCATCTCGTCACCGTCGAGCTCGACCACGCGGCCTTTGACCTTGATCTTGGCTTCGCCTGCCATGTCGAGTCCGGCTTCCTGCTTGCGGCCCTAGCCTGTCGAAGCCGCCAGCGCCTCGTTGAATGTCTTGCTCGGCCGCATGATTGCCGTCGTCTTCTCGGTGTCCGGCTGGTAGTAGCCGCCGATGTCGACCGCCTCGCCCTGCGCCTCGGCCAGTTCGGACACGATGCTGTCCTCGTTTTCACCCAACGACTCGGCCAGCGCGGCGAAGTGCTTGCGCAGCTCCTCGTCGTCGGATTGCGCGAGTTCCTGCGCCCAATACAGCGCCAGGTAGAACTGGCTGCCGCGGTTGTCGAGTTCACCGGTCTTGCGCGACGGGCTCTTGTTGTTCTCCAGCAGCTTGCCGATCGCGGCGTCCAGCGTCTTGCCCAGCACCTTGGCGCGCTCGTTGTCGGTCTTGATGCCGATGTCTTCGAAACACGCTCCCAGAGCCAGGAATTCACCCAGGGAATCCCAGCGCAGGTGGTTCTCCTCGACCAGCTGGTGCACGTGCTTGGGCGCCGAACCACCCGCCCCGGTCTCGTACATTCCGCCGCCGGCCATCAACGGCACGATGGACAGCATCTTGGCGCTGGTGCCCAGTTCCAGGATCGGGAACAGGTCGGTGAGGTAGTCGCGCAGGATGTTTCCGGTCGCGGCGATGGTGTCCTGTCCGCGCATCGCGCGCTCCAGCGTGTACCTCATGGCCCACACCTGCGGCATGATGTTGATGTCCAGGCCCTCGGTGTCGTGTTCCTTCAGGTACGCCTTGACCTTCTTGCGCAGCTCCACCTCGTGCGGCCGTTCGGTGTCCAGCCAGAAGACCACCGTCATGCCGGAGTTCCGCGCCCGGGTGACCGCCAGCTTGACCCAGTCCCGGATCGCCTCGTCGGTGACGATCGGCATCCGCCAGATGTCGCCCTCCTCCACGTTCTGGGTCAGCAACACTTCCCCGCTGTCTAGGTCGACGATGTTGGCGACGCCGTCCTCGGGGATTTCGAACGTCTTGTCGTGCGAGCCGTACTCCTCGGCCTGCTGCGCCATCAGCCCGACGTTGGGAACGGTGCCCATCGTCCGCGGATCGAACTGCCCGTGTGTCTTACAGAAGTTGATGATCTCTTGGTAGATGCGGGAGAAGGTCGACTCCGGGTTGACGGCCTTGGTGTCCTTCTGCCGCCCGTCGGCGCCCCACATCTTGCCGCCCGCGCGGATCATCGCCGGCATCGACGCGTCCACGATCACATCGCTGGGCGAATGAAAGTTGGTGATGCCCTTGGCCGAATCGACCATCGCCAGCTCGGGGCGGTGTTCGTGGCAGGCGTGCAGGTCGCGGATGATCTCCTCGTGCAGCGACGCCGGCAGTGACTCGATCTTGTTGTAGAGGTCGACCAACCCGTTGTTGACGTCCACGCCGAGTTCGTCGAAGAGCTCCTGATGCTTGGCGAACGCGTCCTTGTAGAAGACCTTGACGGCGTGGCCGAACACGATCGGGTGCGAGACCTTCATCATCGTCGCCTTGACGTGCAGCGAGAACATCACGCCGGTCTCGTAGGCGTCCTGCATCTGTTCCTCGTAGAACTCCACGAGGGCCTTCTTGCTCATGAACATGGAGTCGATGACGTCGCCTTCGCGCAGCTCGACCTTGGGCTTGAGCTCGAGGGTCTGCCCGCTCTTGGTCTCCAGCACCATCTTCACGTTGCGGGCGCGGTCCAGCGTCATCGACTTCTCGCCGTGATAGAAGTCGCCGTGCCGCATGGTCGCGACGTGCGTGCGCGAGGCCGGCGACCACGCCCCCATGCTGTGCGGGTGCCTGCGCGCGTACTCCTTGACGGCCTGGGGCGCGCGGCGGTCCGAGTTGCCTTGCCGCAGAACCGGGTTGACCGCGCTGCCCAGGCATTTGCCGTAGCGGGCGCGGATTTCCCTGTCCTCGTCGGTCTTTGGGCTCTGCGGGAAGTCCGGGATTTTATATCCCTTGCCCTGCAACTCCTTGACGGCGGCGATCAGCTGGGGCACCGAGGCGCTGATGTTCGGCAGCTTGATGATGTTGGTGTCGGGCTGCTTCGTCAGCCGGCCCAGTTCGCCCAGGTTGTCCGGCACCCGCTGCTCTTCGGTCAGGTCGTCGGAGAACTCGGCGAGGATCCGGGCGGCCACCGAGATGTCGCTGGTCTTGATCTTGATGCCCGCCGGCTCGGCGAAGGCGCGCACGATCGGCAGGAACGCGTAGGTCGCCAGCAACGGCGCCTCGTCGGTCAGTGTGTAGATGACGGTCGGTTGTTCGGCGCTCACGGTCCCTCTCCCGGCGTCAATGATGGGTTGAAAATTTTGGGGGCTCAGCGTTCTGACTGCCACGTTATCAAGGGTGTTTGGACAGGTGTCGACCTGCACGTGCACCGCGAGGGTTGGCACCGGGTCGGCACAGTAAGATAGTCTTCGTATTGGTCATGAGCGCCAGCATCAAGCCCCGGCTTGCTGGCCGGCAACCCTCCAACCGCGGTGGGGTGCCCCGGGTGATGACCAGGTTGAGTAGCCACACAAACCGGCTATCCGGCAAGCGCGGGTCCGCCATGACGGGCCCCTGAGCAGACAGGGAAACGTGATGTGCATTCACTCGGCCCATCCGCGCCTCATCATGTGTCGCTGCTAATTCGCGCCCCCGGTTGACGCCCCTTCCGGCGTCCCGGCCATCCGTTAGCAGACCCCTACCAGCAGAAAGCAACCCCGTGACCTCCGACAACGCCGATCACGAAGCCGCCCACGACACCGATCCGACCGCGAACTGGACATTCGAGACCAAGCAGGTGCACGCCGGCCAACGGCCGGACCCGGCCACCAACGCCCGCGCCCTGCCGATCTACCAGACCACGTCGTACACCTTCGACGACACCACGCACGCCGCCGCCCTGTTCGGGCTGGAAGTGCCGGGCAACATCTACACCCGGATCGGCAACCCGACCACCGATGTCGTCGAGCAGCGCGTCGCCGCACTCGAGGGCGGGGTGGCGGCGCTGTTCCTGAGCTCCGGACAGGCCGCTGAGACTTTCGCCATATTGAACCTCGCCTGTGCCGGAGATCACATCGTCTCGAGCCCGCGGCTCTACGGCGGGACGTACAACCTGTTCCACTACTCGCTGGCCAAGCTCGGCATCGAGGTCACCTTCGTGGAGGATCCCGACGACCTGGATTCGTGGCAGGCGGCGGTGCGGCCGAACACCAAAGCCTTCTTCGGCGAGACGATCTCCAACCCGCAGATCGACATCCTGGACATCCCGGGAGTCGCCGGGGTGGCGCACGCCAACGGCATACCGCTGATCGTCGACAACACCATCGCCACGCCGTATCTGATCCAGCCGTTCGAACACGGCGCGGACATCGTCGTGCACTCGGCCACCAAGTACCTCGGCGGGCACGGCTCGGCGATCGCCGGGGTCATCGTCGACGGCGGCACCTTCGACTGGACGCAGGGACGCTTCCCGGGATTCACCACCCCCGACCCGAGCTACCACGGCGTGGTGTTCGCCGAACTCGGTCCGCCGGCCTACGCGCTCAAGGCGCGCGTGCAGCTGCTGCGCGACCTCGGGTCCGCCGCGTCGCCGTTCAACGCGTTCCTGGTCGCCCAGGGCATCGAGACGCTGAGCCTGCGCATGGAGCGCCATGTCGCCAACGCGCAACGCGTGGCCGAGTACCTGGCCGACCACGATGGCGTGTTGTCGGTCAACTACGCCGGCCTGCCCGGCTCGCCCTGGCATGACCGTGCAAAGAAGCTGGCGCCCAAGGGAACCGGCGCGGTACTGGCGTTCGAGCTGGCCGGCGGCGTCGAGGCCGGCAAGGCGTTCGTGAACGCGTTGAAGCTGCACAGCCACGTCGCCAACATCGGCGATGTGCGCTCCCTGGTGATCCACCCGGCGTCCACGACGCACGCGCAGCTGTCCGCACAGGAGCAGCTGAGCACCGGGGTCAGCCCCGGGCTGGTGCGCCTGGCCGTCGGCATCGAGGGCATCGACGACATCCTGGCCGACCTGGAGCTCGGATTCGCCGCGGCAAGCAAATTCGGCGCGACCGCGGGCGCGTCCGGCACCGATCCGCAAGCCGTGGCGGCGTTCTAAGGAGCCCGGCCATGACGATCTCCGACGTCCCGACCCAGACACTGCCCGACGAAGGCGAAATCGGCTTCGTCCCCATCGGTTCGCTGACCACCGAAGGCGGCGCGGTCATCGACGACGTGCACATCGCCATCCAGCGCTGGGGCGAGTTGTCGCCGACGCGGGACAACGTGGTGGTGGTGCTGCACGCGCTGACCGGCGACTCGCATGTCACCGGGTCCGCCGGACCCGGACACCCCACCGGCGGCTGGTGGGACGAAATGGTGGGGCCGGGCGCGCCGATCGACACCAACCGCTGGTGCGCGCTGGCCACCAATGTGCTGGGCGGTTGCCGCGGCTCCACCGGACCGAGTTCGCGGACCCGGGACGGAAAGCCTTGGGGCTCAAGGTTCCCCCGGATCTCGATCCGTGATCAGGTGGAGGCCGACATCGCCGCGCTGACCGCACTGGGGATCGAGCGGGTCGCCGCCGTGGTCGGTGGATCCATGGGTGGCGCAAGGGCTTTGGAGTGGATCGTCGGCCACCCGAACCGGGTGCGGGCCGGGCTGCTGCTGGCGGTGGGCGCGCGTGCCACCGCCGATCAGATCGGCACCCAGTCCACGCAGATCGCGGCGATCAAGGCCGACCCGAACTGGCAGGGCGGCGACTACCACGACACCGGGCTCGCGCCGGATACCGGGCTGACCATCGCCCGCCGCTTCGCGCATCTGACCTATCGCGGTGAAGTCGAGCTCGACACCCGGTTCGGCAACGACGGGCAGAACGACGAGGATCCGAACAACGGCGGCCGCTACGCGGTGCAAAGCTATCTCGAATACCAGGGCGACAAGCTGCTGGAGCGCTTCGACGCCGGCAGCTACGTGGTGTTGACCGAGGCGCTGAACGGTCACGACGTCGGCCGGGGCCGCGGTGGGGTGCGTAAAGCGTTGCGTCACTGCCCGGTTCCGGTCGTTGTCGGCGGCATCACGTCTGACCGGCTGTACCCGCTGCGCCTGCAGCAGGAGCTGGCCGAGCACCTGCCCGGCTGCGCCGACCTTCAGGTCGTGGACTCCGTCTGCGGGCACGACGGCTTCCTGGTGGAATCCGACGCGGTCGGCGAAATGATCCGCAAGACACTGGTGTTGGCCGACGCGGATAACAGGGAAGGCGCGTCGTAACGCATGACCCGCTCGCGGCACGACCGCTCCCTCTCGTTCGGCTCGGCGGCCGCGGCTTATGAGCGTGGCCGCCCCTCCTATCCCCCGGAAGCGATCGACTGGCTGCTGCCCGTCGGGGCGCGCCAGGTGCTCGACCTGGGCGCCGGCACCGGGAAGCTGACGACCCGGCTGGTGGAACGCGGGCTGGACGTGGTTGCCGTCGACCCGATACCGGACATGCTGGAGGTGTTGCGCACCTCGCTGCCGGAAACGCGGGCGCTGCTGGGCACCGCGGAAGAGATTCCGTTGGAGGACAACAGCGTTGACGTCGTGCTGGTGGCGCAGGCCTGGCATTGGGTGGATCCGGAGCGCGCGATTCCGGAGGTGGCCCGGGTGCTGCGGCCCGGCGGTCGGCTGGGTTTGGTGTGGAACACCCGCGACGAACGGCTCGGCTGGGTGCGCGAACTGGGGCGGATCATCGGCAGCGACGGCGACGGCGGCCGCACCCAGGTGACGCTGCCCGAGCCGTTCGCCGACCTGGCGCATCATCGGGTCGAGTGGACGAGTTACCTCACGCCGCAGGCGTTGATCGACCTTGTCGCGTCCCGCAGTTACTGCATCACCTCGCCGACCGAGGTCCGCACCCAAACGCTCGACCAGGTGCGCGAATTGCTGGCCACCCATCCGGCGCTGGCGAATTCGACGGGCCTGGCGCTGCCCTACGTCACCATGTGCACCCGGGCAACGTTGGCCGGCTGAGGCCTACTCCTCCGGGTCACCCAGGAGCTTTTCGGGGTGGTGGAAGGTGTTGGTGCGGGGTTGGCCGCGGTCGAGGTGTGGTGGTGGGATCCATTGGGTTTCGCC
>NZ_LZJP01000008.1:0-64081 GCF_001667865.1 Mycobacterium mantenii
CGGCGCATACTCCCGTCCCCGAGGAACGGGGCCGCTACGCCATTCCGCCGGGGAGCGACCACGGTCAGGACTACCGGACCGTGGGCGAGGCCCCCTTCTACGCGATCCTGCGGGACGCCAGGGAGCGGGCGCACCAGGCCGGGGCCAAGAACGTGGAGGAGAAATCGGTCGTCGGTGCCCCCATCAACGCGCTGGTGCAACTGGCCGAGGAGGTCGCGGCCGACCTGCTGGTCGTCGGCAACGTCGGACTCGCCAGCGTCGCCGGGCGGCTGCTCGGGTCGGTCCCGTCCGCGGTCTCCCGCAGGGCCAAGACCGACGTGTTGATCGTCCACACCAGCGACTGAGGCATCGCCGTCGTTCGGCGTCGAGTCGCAACCGAGCATTGATTCTAAAACCGCGCCAAAGCTGGTGCGCGATACTGGGATTGCGCGTCGGGTTCGCGCCAGCGATAGTCGCGAGTTGTCCACGACCGCGAGCCGTCCATCAACGGATGACACACTCGCCGTCCCGCGAAAATCGCTCAGATTGGGAGGCGCCGGGTTGAGCGAGTCAAGGGCGAGAGCTGACGATTGATCCGAGACAACCCCGGCATCGAATTGTTTGCTGATTATCCATCGTTGCAGCTGGGTATCCGCTTAAACATGCGTTTCGTCCACGCCGCCGCCGCGATCGGCATAGCCATCGCCGCCTTGTTCATCGCCCAGGCGATGCTGACAGAGACGTCTGCCCACGCCGACTTGAGTGGTTACCGCCGCTGCGTGGGAAAGGTGACCGAACCTGTGGCGGGACGAGACCCCCAAAACTTGCAGCTTGTGGGCACTGTTGAGCAGGATCTCAATTCTGGCGCCTCCCCTGCTGCTGAGGCTCAGAAGGTAGCGCGGATGGGATTCGACCCGCCCCTTGCCAATGCGATTGTTCAGTGCGTGATTGAAGAGCACCCTTAAGGAGTGTCCGAGCGAAACGGTTGAGCTCTGGTGCGCGGGCTGCGGCCGAGCAGGCGCCGGCCGATGATGCGACGACGACCAGGCGACCGCGTTCGACCCGACTGTCGTAGCTGGGAAGGTTCAGGCTTTACAAGCCGCGGGAATTTTTACAATTCCCGATGTAAATAGACGCGGAAGCGTCTAGGCTGCCATCGACGAATCGGCACACATCACCAGATGCCAGGGTCGCCGAACGGGAGAGGTTTGGAACGAATGTTGTTGTTCGGGGCAGCTCGCGTCGCCGCACGCGCGGTCACCACCGTCTGATGGCCGACGCGTTGCTGCAGCAACATCTCTACGAGTTTGCCGTCGAATTGCGCCAGCTGGCCTACACCATGCCCGGCGGGTATGAGGACCCGCTCATCCACCTGAGTGAGCGGATGATCCACTGCGCCAGGCAACAGAGCTCGGAGGGCGTTAACTAGCGCAGCGGGTTGACGTCTGGTTATCTGGGGTGCGCACGAGCGACCGGCAAACGCGCAGTGTGCTTACCGGCAGTCTGTTTTCTCTGGATCGCGGATGCCTCGGATTTATTGACTCGACCGCCAATAAATCCGAGGCGGAGCATTCCCGGAGACGCGGCACGGGGCCTGAATACTTGCCCATGCGCCTGAGCTAGATGAACGCGGGCATCGATTCCCAGCCTCGGACAGCCGACGCTGATGATAAGTGTGCGTTCTGGGTGTCGATATCCCATTCGGGGAAGCGCTTGAGGATTTCCTCGAGCGCGATTCGTGCCTCCAGCCTGGCGAGTGCCGCTCCTAGGCAGAAGTGAGCTCCCACGCTGAATGCCAGGTGCTGACGCGGCTGTCGGTGAATGTCGAATCGGTCTCCCTCAGGCGGGAATTGGCGATTATCACGGCAAGCTGATGCGATCAGCGGCATCATGACGCTGCCTTCGGGCACCGTATGTCCGTACCACTCGGTATCACGAGTGACGTAGCGGGCGAGGTGCGGTACGGGAGGTTCGTAGCGCAGCAGCTCCTCGATCGTCTGTGGAATCAACCGATGATTGGCTGCGATTTCGTGCCGCTGGCCGGGATGGTCGGCGAGAACCTTTCCGGCCCAGCCGAGGAGTCGTGTGGTGGTCTCGTTGCCCGCGGAGGCGACGAGGCTGATGTAAAGCAGGATTTCGTCGCGGGTCAGCCTTCGGCGGACTCCTGTCTCGTCGTCGAATTCGACGTTGAGGAGTTCGGTTGTGATGTCGTCGGAGGGGTGTTCGGCGCGCCAGTCGAGATAAGCGGCGAACACCTCGTCGTAGTGGACGCCTTTCGACGCCAGGGTCATGGGTTGGCCGGCCTCGGTGAGCAACGCGGCATTCGAGCGTTCCCGAACTTGTTCTTGGTCGTGTTCGGGAATGCCGACCAGCATTCCGATGACTCTCATCGGCATCTGAGCGCCGAGATCGGCGATGAAGTCGAAACGTCCAGTGCCGACGAGAGGGTCGAGACATTGTGCGCAAAACGCGCGAATCTTGTCCTCGAGTTCGGCGATCTTGCGTGGGGTGAACATCCGCGCGAGCAATTTACGATGGATGTCATGAACCGGCGGGTCTTCGAAAACGATGATGCCGGGCGGTATCTCGATGTTGGCCTTGATCACTTCGAGGATCATTCCGCGGGCTGAACTGAACGTGCCGGTGTCGACAAGCGCACGACTCACGTCCTGGAAACGACTGAGCGCATAGAAATCGTATTGCTCGTTGTAGTACAGCGGCGACTCCTCGCGCAGCCGCCGGAACACTGGGTAGGGATCGGCCAGAAGTTCCACATCGTAGGGGTCGTACCGAATGTCACTGACCTCACTTACGGTCATCGCCCGTCCTCCTGGCGCAGTGGAACATGCCGCAATTCCTTGATCTATCACAGCAGACCTAGCGCCAACTGACAAGACAAATCAGAGCAATATGTTGCGTCACTATTAACTGTTGCGGATCCGCGAGGTGTGGTGAAGAAGAACTCCTGTGCGGCAGTCGCGGACATTTGCTTAAAGTTTCGAACGACCTGGCATGTACGGAGCGAGAAGATACCGTTGACCTCGGCGCCAGTTCGCAATACTTTTAGCTACAGGTTGTCAAGTCGTACGGAACTGGAGCAGGATGATGGGCCTTACCCTTGCGTAGCCATGGATGGTCGGGCCGCACGCCGACCTCCGATGAGGAAGCCGTCAACAGGATTCTCGACGCGGTTGACTCCTTGATTGCCGAAGGCGGATCTTCCATCCGCGTCAGCGATTTGGCCCGCACTCTGGGAGTGAGCCGCCAGACCATCTACCGATACTTTCCCGGCGCTGAAGCGCTAGTAGTCGGCAGTCAGATGCGAGCGGCTAACGGGTTTCTCGACCGTTTAGCCGATCACCTGCGTGGGTGGACAAATCCGGCGGCTGCCGTCGTGGAGGGCGTAGCATTCGCGGCCGAGGAGTTCGCCGACGACCCGCTGATGGCGCGCGTCTTGGACGCACGGCTACCGGGTGGCACGTCGGCCTCGTTCACCGCCGGCGCGGCATTTGGCCTCGGACGAGAAATGTTCCGACGATATGACGTCGACTGGGCCGCCCATGGCTTCGACCACACTGCGATGGACGACCTCATCGAACTCGCTGTACGCACACTCCAGTCGATTCTGCTCGATCCTCCCGAGCGGCCACTCAACCCAGTGGCACTCCGCAGTCTCTTGAGCAGATGGCTTGGACCGGCCGTCCTCTACCACCAGCTCAGCCGCGACATCGATGCACTAACCGCTCTCACGCAGGCCAGCCAACCGGCTCCCGGCCCTCGCGAATCAGTCAAATTGGCGTGACCAGAGCGCATCCAGCCACCCGGCGCGGGCGTCATCGAAGTGCGCCGCAGCGGTCCTTTTTTGGCGAGCCCAAGTTGCGCGTATATTGCGCGGCGATCATGTAGACAGACTGGGCACACGCTGTAGGCTGCAAAAACTCTGGTGCGCGATACTGGGATTGAACCAGTGACCTCTTCCGTGTCAGGGAAGCGCTCTCCCGCTGAGCTAATCGCGCCGGGAAACCAAAAGCTGGAGGTGGAGACGGGAATCGAACCCGTGTGCACGGCTTTGCAGGCCGTTGCCTCACCACTCGGCCACTCCACCGTTGGGGTCCACGCCACTTGCACCTTCGAGCGGATGACGGGATTCGAACCCGCGACCCTCACCTTGGCAAGGTGATGCGCTACCAACTGCGCTACATCCGCGCGCCTCGGACGACTCGTCGCCCGGTGCGAAGCACGACGATAGTCCACGTGAGCGGGCACATACAAATTTCTTGGTACGAGCCGTGTCTAGGCTAGCGCTTCGACCCGTCTACGCTGTGGCCGGTATTGTCGGCGGTCGGCGCGTGCTAGTCTTCGACGTCGTTCGCCATCTCGGCGCGGTCCCGTGGCTCAGTGGGAGAGCGTCCGCTTCACACGCGGAAGGTCGCTGGTTCGATCCCAGCCGGGACCACAAATCAACGCAGGTCAACGACATGGTTGGCCGCCTCCTTTTCGCACTGCAGCCGCACGCTCGCCGCCGTACCCCGCTGAGCCCGCGGCACCCTTGCCCGATCGCACCGGCTGGGCCACCATGAACCTCATGAGTAAGGTAACCCTAACTACCGAGTTGCCGATCCCGGTCGAGACGGCCTCCGCCCTGGCGCGCAAGCCCGAGCTGATGAAGCACGTGCTCAGCCCGGTGCTGCGGGTTTACCGGCTCGACGTCCCCGAGCGGATCGGGGTCGGCACCCAGGGATCGGCGCGGTTCTGGTGGTTCGGCGTGGTCCCGGCCTGGACGCATCACCTCACCATCAAGCGACTCGAGCCGACCGAGATCTACACCAACGAGCACGGCGGACCCGTCCGCACCTGGAATCACCGCCTGACGTTCGAGCCCATCGACGAGCACAGCTGCCGCTACACCGACGAGATCGAAACCGACGACGGCCTGCACGGGCTGCTGACTCGCGCCTTCGTCCGGCTCATGTTTCGCCACCGGCATCGGCGATGGCGCAACCTCGCGAAGATCCTGCATTGACAAGCGCATACCCGAGAGGACGGTGAACCATGGTCGGCAACCAGGAGGGCGTCGGCATGCTGAAACTCGAATGCCCGCAAGGGCATCCCGTCGGCCGAATCCTCAAAGACGCCCCGCATCAGTCGGTGCAGTTCGACCCCGGCGCACAAGTCGGGCCGCGCCGGTTCTGGCCGGACGAGGACGAACAGCCGAACTTCTCTACGCGCTGCAGGTTCTGCGACAAGCCGGTGGGGGACACCACGTCCACGCTCCAGACCAAACTCGCCTCCCTGCTGGCCGATGCGTCTGCGACCGCCGAGACGGCCACCCTGTCTTACGTCTAGGCGGCCGCTTCGCAGAGATACCGTAAGAGCTACAGTAGCGGCGTCGCGGCGCGCTGTATCCGTGGCGACGCCGACCCGAAGGAGTCCCGTGGCGCAGACGCCGAAGAACACCCCCCGCCCACCCGAAGGCGATTGGCTGGGTACGCCGTACCTGCGCTTCGAGCGCGAGGGACCGATCGCCGTGTGCACCATCGACCGACCCGAGGCACGCAACGCCCTGAGCCCGGCGATGTACTTCGGAATCCGTTATGCGGTAGGGCGTCTCAACGAGGATCCGGATCTGGCCGGGCTGGTGCTCACCGGAACCGGTGATGTCTTCGCCCCCGGTGGCGACATGGGGGGCGGGGGAGGTGAGGACAACTGGATCACCTTCGGGTCCGCGCTGGGAATGGACGTCACGCCGTTCGACGCGGTGCGCACCTCGGCCAAACCCATCGTCTCCGCGGTCAACGGGCTATGCCAGGGCGGCGGGTTTCAGATCGCGTTGTGCAGCGACCTGTCGGTGGTGAGCGATCGGGCGACCTTCCGGGTGCCCGAGTTGTTCCGCGGCTACGCCGACACCTACTACAGCCAGATGCTCACCCGCGTCGTCGGGCCGGTACGCACCCGCGACCTGATGTTCACCGGGCGGGTGCTCACCGCGGTCGAAGCGCTCGACTGGGGTCTGGTCACCAAGGTCGTTCCGCACGAGGCTCTGTTGGACGCGGCGAAAGACCTACTTGCGCAATGCTGTCGAACCGCGCCCCGCGCTCGCGGCGTCATCAAAGCCAGCATCGACGGCTATCTGGGCCTCTATGACCGCATCGGCATGACCGCCAGCCTGTCCGACGCCGAGGCCATCGAAGGATTCCGCTCGTTCAAGGAACGCCGCTCACCCGACTGGGTGCATCCGGACCTGCGTGTCGAGGGCCGCCTGTAGCGGGTCGCTGTAGCGGCTCAGCCCCAATCGATCCACTCCCCGTGCGCAGCGACCTTGAGCACGTTGCTGATGCCGGCCTGATCGAACGCCGCGACGAATTCGTCGACGCCCTCGCTGAAATGGGCCCAGCCGTCGACGTGGGCGGGGATCACCGCCGTGGCGCCCAGCAGTTCGGCGGCGGCGGCCGCGCGCGCCGCGGTGAGCGTCAACGGCCGACCGCGCTCCTTGGTGGGCACGCTCGCCGCGCCGGCGAACAGCACGGCGATGTCGACCCGACCGACCCGGTCCGCGACGTCTTTGACTGCGGCCATCGAGGCGTTGTCGCCGCTGAGGTACACCGTCGGCAGTCCGGGCCCGGACAGCACGAAACCCGTTACCTCGCAGTTGACGTGGCCGCCGGCGTCGCGCTGCCCGTCGGCCGGACCGTGGACGGCCGGAACCGCTTGCACGCGAAGCGATTCGGATCCGCCTTGCAGTTCGTGGGATTGCCAGGGCGCCAACCCGACCGCTGGCGGACCCAGCCGGGCCGCGGCGCCGGGATGGGTGAGCAGCAACGGCGCGGCCAGCGCCATCCGGCGGCCGTCATCGTCGAAATTGTCGGGATGCTGGTCGTGGCTGACCAACACGGCGTCCACCGGTCCCAGGGCGTCGGCGCTCACCGCGGGCCCGGTGAGCTTGGTCAGGTAGGCGTGCACGCCCGGCGGATCAAACGTCGGGTCCATGACGATCCTGCGGCCGGCGATGTCGACCACCGTGGTCGGCCCGCCCAGCACACTGATCGCGCAGTCGCGCCGCGACACATCCACGCCGGGACTCATATGCCCCGCGCCCGATCGCGCCAAAACGGTTCCCGCAACTGAGTTTTCAGGATCTTTCCGCTCGCGTTGCGGGGGAGTTCCGGCACGAAGTCCACGGTGCGGGGACACTTGAAGCCGGCCAGCTGCCGTCGGCAGAATTCGATGATGTCTTTCGCGTCCACCTCGCCGCCGGTGACCACGATCGCCTTGACCGATTCGCCCCAGAAGTCGTCGGGCACCCCGATCACCGCGGCGTCCTCGACGGCGGGATGCTCGATGAGCACGCTCTCCACCTCGGGGCCGTAGACGTTCTCGCCGCCGGTGATGATCATGTCCTTGATGCGGTCTTCGATGTAGACGTAGCCGGCGGCGTCCAGGCGCCCGATATCGCCGGTGCGCACCCAGTCGTCGGCGGTGATGGTCTCGGCCGTCGCGTCCGGGCGGTTCAGGTAGCCGGTCATGTTCTGGTTGCTGCGCACCCACACCTCGCCGGGCTCCCCGGGCGGCAACGGGGTGCCGGTCTCGGGGTGGGCGATGCGAATCTCGCAGCCCAGCACCGCCTTTCCGGCCGCCAGCTGCAGCTCGGGCCGCGCCGCATCGCGGTGATCGTCGTCGGACAGCGCGGTGACCGCGCCGCACAATTCCGTCTGCCCGTACACCTGCACGAATTTCGTGTCGGGCCAGGTGGACAGCGCTCGATGCAGCAACGGCAGCGGCATCGGTGCGGCCCCGTACACGATGTAGCGCAGGCCGGCGATGGCCGCGCTCGCCGCCTCGCCCGCGTCCAGGAAACGGGCGATCACCGGCGGGACGAAGAATGCGTGGGTGGCACCGGCCCGCACCGCGCCGATCAGCGTCGCGGCCTCCGGTTCGCGGGTCATGAACGTCGGTGCGCCGGAACGGATTCCGAACAGCGCATACCCGATCCCGCCCACATGGAACAGGGGCATCGCGACCAGGTTGGCGTCCCCTTCGGCGAAGGGAAACGCCGGTGCCAGGTTCGACGCGTGATTGACCAGCGCGCGCTGGCTGAGCAGCACGCCCTTGGGGCGTCCGGTGGTGCCGGAGCTGTAGATCACCAACGCGGTCTCGTTCTCGCCGACGCTCGCGTCGGACCGCGTCGGTGTCGCCGCGGCGAGCAGCGATTCGTACTCGTCGCCGACCTCGATGATGCTTTCGACTCCCGGTACCCGCTCGGCGGCCGCCTCGGCCGCCGCACGCAGCTCAGCGCCGACCAGCAGTACCCGGGCACCGCTGTCGTTGAGAACGTGGACGAGTTCGTCGCCGATCACCCGCCAGTTGACGACGGTGGTGACGACGCCGATGGAGGCGCCGGCGATGAGCACTTCGAGGCAGGCGGGGTGATTCTTGTCCAGGACGGCCACGCACTGGCCGCGCTCGAGACCGGCCGCGCGCAGCGCCCCCGCCGTGCGGCGGATCCGCGAGCTCCATTCGGCCCACGACCACTGGCGTTCGCCGTAGCGGATCGCGATCGCGTCGGGCCGCTGCTGTGCGTGTCCTTCGACGATGCCGGCGAGCGTCTGCGCCGTGCTGGTCGCCGTGTCGGCTGGTGGCATGAACCCCTCCGCGGTCGGTTTGCTCCAGTCTCTATACGCGGTCGATTGTGCGCACTCGACGCCGACCCTCGCCAGCAAGGTCGCCGGCGCCTCATTCCATGGAATTGATCATCACGCCGCCGTCCGCGGCGGCCTGGGTGGTCGCGCTGCTGTCCTGCCGGAAGTCGATGAACGCCGATCGGCCATTCGAGGTGTTGAGCAACTCGGTGAACCTGCCGATCACCGGAATCGAGCCCTGCGGGTTCACCACGGTGGCCGTGTAGTCGATGGACGCGGCCTGCTGGAAGTTGGCGCCGGTCAGCGGCCTGGTCTCGGGCGGGTTCAGGCGGTTCACATCGGTCAGGACCGCCGAGGCGCCGCCGGTGTACTGGTCGATGTCGGCCTGCAGCAGCCCGGCGGCATCGGCGCCGCCCGCGGGTTTGACGGTGATCCGCAGCTGCGCGCTGGTGTCGGCGTTGTTCAGCGCCACCCAGTTCGGGCCGCGGTTCCCGAGCGTCCAGCCGGGCGCGGGGGTGACCGAGACGCCCTGCGCGACGGCGATCGCATCGTCGGACATCAGCGCCACCGCGGCGGTGGGCTCGGCGTGGTGGGCGACGCAGGCAAGGGCGACCACCGCGGTCGCGGCGGCCGCGCTGACCGCCCCGAACCTCCCTCCGGCCCGACGGGACAGCGGCTGAGGCTCAGTTGTCGACATCGTCGTTCCTAACGCCGTCGGGCGCTGCGGAATTCGCCCGTGGGTTTATCGTCCTCCCGCGGCGGGAGGAATGTCCAAGACGGGTTTGCTATCGGCTGATACAGCCCGCCTATCGAAGCGCCGGAGGGTTTTGTAAAGCTCAGTGCACGAACGGCTTTGACCAGAATTCCGGTATCCGTGAACCTGTTGCGGGGTGGTGTGTCACCATGACTGAGCCGACCCGCCGATTCGTTGAAGGATCCGACATGGTGAACCCCGACCGCGCCCGTTCCCGCACCTTCGTCGTGACCGGGGCCGCGTCGGGAATCGGGCTGGCCACCGCGCGGCGGCTGTTGGCCGAGGGCGGCACCGTGATCGGCGCCGACCTGAATGCCCCGCCCGGCGATCTGGGTTCGCGGTTCACGTTCGTCGCCGCCGACGTAACCGACGAACGCGCGATCGCCGCGGTGCTGGCCGCGGTGCCGGGTCGGCTCGACGGCCTCTTCCACGCGGCCGGGGTCGCCGGGGGAGGGCCGGTGCACCTGCTCGAGCGCGCCGAATGGGACCGGGTGATCGGGATCAACCTCACCGGCACCTTCCTGGTGGCCAAGGCGGCTCTGGCCCGGATGATCGACCAGCCCCGGGCCGATGGCGAACGGGGATCGATCGTGACGGTCGCCAGCGTCGAAGGCCTGGAAGGCACCGCGGGCGGCAGCTCGTACAACGCGGCCAAGGGCGGCGTCGTGCTGCTCACCAAGAACATCGCGCTGGACTACGGGCCGAGCGGTATCCGGGCCAACGTCATCTGTCCCGGCTTCATCGAAACGCCCATGGCGCACAGCGTCTTCAGCATTCCCGGGATGGAGGGGCCGCTGGCCTCCATCACCAAGGAGCATGCCCTGCAGCGGCTGGGCCGCCCCGACGAGGTCGCGGCCATGGCCGCCTTTCTGCTGTCTCCCGACGCCTCGTTCGTCAGCGGCCAGGCCCTCGCCGTCGACGGCGGCTATACCGCCGGCCGCGATCACGGTGTCGTCGAACTCTTCGGCTTTCCCGACTGAGCCGACTAAGATTCGTCCATGAGCGGTGGACTTACTCCTGACGAGGCGATCGAGGCGATCCGGGGCGCCGGCGGAGCCCGGCCCGGCTGCCGCGCACTGCACGCCAAAGGCACTCTGTATCGCGGCACGTTCACCGCGACCCCCGACGCGCTCATACTCTCGCGCGCAAAGCATCTCGATGGTTCGACGGTCCCCGCGCTGATTCGCTTCTCCAACGGATCGGGCAACCCCGAGCAGCGCGACGGCGCACCCGGAGTGCGCGGGATGGCGGTGAAGTTCACCCTGCCCGACGGCTCCACCACCGACGTCTCGGCGCAGACCGCGCGGCTGTTCGTCTCCAGCACTCCGGACGGCTTCATCGATCTGCTCAAGGCGATGCGACCCGGCCTCACGACGCCGCTGCGCATGGCCAAACACCTGCTCTTCCATCCAGGGCTGCTCGGTGCGCTGCCCATCCTGCGTGAGGCGAACCGCATCCCGGCCAGCTACGCCACCACCGAATACCATGGCCTGCACGCCTTTCGCTGGATCGCCGCCGACGGCAGCGCCAGATTCGTTCGCTACCACCTGGTTCCGACCGCCGCCGAGGAATACCTGTCGGGGTCGGACGCCCAGGGCAAGGATCCCGACTTCCTGGCCGACGAGCTCACGGCGCGGCTGGACGACGGCCCGGTGCGGTTCGACTTCCGGGTGCAGATCGCCGGGCCCACCGACTCGACGGTCGACCCGTCGGCGGCCTGGCAGAGCACCCAGATCGTCACCGTCGGCACCGTGGCGATCACCGGCCTGGAAACCGAACGTGAGCACGGCGGCGACATCGTGGTGTTCGACCCGATGCGCGTGACCGACGGCATCGAGGCCTCCGACGATCCGGTCCTGCACTTTCGCACCCTGGCGTATTCGGCCTCGGTCAAGCTGCGCACCGGCGTGGAACGCGGCGCCGAAGCTCCTCCCGCCTGACCGGGGATCGCGCGGGCGATCCTCGCGTCGCGCCGAAATCGGCGGCAGGCTAAGGTTTTTCTTCGGTGTCGCCATTTCAGATGTTCCTCATATGCCTGGCCGGGCTGGGCGCCGGTGCGATCAACGCGCTGGTGGGGTCCGGGACCCTGATCACCTTCCCGACGCTGGTCGCGCTCGGCTATCCGCCGGTGACGGCCACCATGTCGAACGCGACGGGTCTGGTCGCCGGCAGCGTCTCGGGCACCTGGGGTTATCGCGTCGAGTTGAGCGGTCAATGGGATCGGCTGCGCTGGCAGCTCCCGGCATCGCTGGCCGGCGCGGCGCTGGGCGCCTACCTGTTGCTGCACCTGCCCGAGAAGGTGTTCGCCGAGATCGTGCCGGTGCTGCTGGTGCTGGCGCTGGTGCTGGTGGTGATCGGTCCGCGAATCCAGGCGTGGACCGCGCGGCGCGCCGAGGAGGCGGGCCGCTCACCCGAACATGTCAGCCCCCGCCGGATGGCGACGCTGGTGCTCGGCACGTTCGCCGTCGGCGTCTACGGCGGCTACTTCACCGCCGCGCAAGGCATCCTGCTGGTCGGCCTGATGGGTGCCCTGCTGCCCGAGTCGGTGCAGCGCATGAACGCCGCCAAGAATCTGCTGGCGCTGGTGGTGAATGTGGTTGCCGCCGTTGCCTATACCTTGGTGGCGTTCGACCGGATCAGCTGGCCGGCCGCCGGGCTGATCGCCGCGGGGGCACTGGTCGGCGGCCTGCTCGGGGCGCGATATGGGCGCCGGTTGTCGGGCAACACGCTGCGCGGCATCATCGTGGTCGTGGGCCTGATCGGCCTCTATCGCCTGCTCGCGGTGGCCTGACGAGAGATCAGCTGCGGCAACGGGATTGGCCGTGCGGGTAGGCCTCAACTCAGGGTGGCCGCGGCGGCTTCGGCGATGACGTCGCGCACCTCACCGCGTTTGCGCCACGCCCGCAGCTGACGCATCGCCCCGTTACCGTGGGACATGACGCGGTCAAGTTCTGCGACGACGCGGTCGTATTCGCCCAGCGATTCCAGCGCGGGGCGCACCCGCCGCACCAGAGCGGCCAATTGCTCACTCGCCGGCACCGCCCCGCGGCCGTGGACCAAATCGAGTGCGCGGCCGGACAACCCGTCGTGTGCGGCCTTCCAGTACGCCGCCCGCAACGCACCGGGCGGCAGCCGCCGCGCCTCATCGGGTGCGTCGAGCGCCGTCATCACCGCCGCCCGGATCAGCGTGGCAAGCAACACGGTTTCGGCGACGGTGGCCGGCACGTCGGCCACCCGCACCTCCACCGTCGGGAAGTCCGCCGAAGGGCGTACGTCCCAATAGATCATGTCCTTGTCCAGGATCACCCCGGTGTCGACCAGCATGCGCACCGCGTCGTCGTACTCGTCGGGCGAGGCGAAAAACGGCGGTGCCCCCGCGGCCGGCCAGCGCCGCCACAGCACGCTGCGCCAGCTCGCGTATCCGCTGTCCGCGTTGCGGTACACCCGCGAATTGGCCGACAGCGCAAGCAATGACGGCAGCCACGGCCGCAGCCAATTACTGACATGGATGGCCGCGGCGCGGTCGGGCACCTGCACGTGCACGTGGCATCCGCAGATGCCCTGCTCGTGGGCGATCATCCCGAACTGGTCACCGATTCGCCGGTAGCGAGGGGTGTCGGTGACGGGAAACTCGTGCGGTGTGGTCGGCGGGAGCCCGGAGGCCAGCAGCTGGACGCCGACGGCCTCGGCGGCCTGCGCCGCGGTTCGCCGCAGTCGGCTCAGTTCCTCGCCGAGTTCAGCGCTGGTCGCCGCCACCTGCGACGTGGTTTCCACCTGGCAACTGCTCAGTTCCAGCTGCAGCTCGACGCCCCGCCGCTCGGCCTCCGCGGCAACCGCGGCGTTCTGGGCGGCCGGCTCACCGGTTCGCGGGTCGACGAGGAGGAACTCTTCCTCGGCGCCAACGGTGGGATGTTCACCCATTGAGCCGGCTACGGCCCGAGGTATTACCAGCGAGCAGCCGCGGACAGCGCGGAGTCGACGGTCGGGTAAATCGGCAGCACAGCGCTGAGCCCGCACGCGTCGACCACGCGCGCGGCGATCGGCTCGCAGCTCACCAGGCGCAGTTCGATGCCGCGTTCCCGGCAGCTCTTGGCCTCCTCGGCCAGCACCGCGAACGCGCAGCAACCCATGAAGTCCAGCCCGGTGACGTCGACCACGAAGAAGCCGGGCGCGGTGACGCCGCTGGACGCCTCGCTCACCAGGTGGCGCCAGGTGACCTCATTGCAGGCGTCGACCTCGCCCCCGGCGTAGATCACCACCGAGGGGCCGCTGCGGTCCGCGGTCGCCCGCAACGTGCTGTTAGGGTCGCCGAGCTCGTAGACAAGTTTGGTGCTCAGCGTCAGATGACTGGTGGGCATCGCTTCCACAACGACGGAATTCATGATGGACCCCCTAATCGACAGGCGTCGCAGACGCCTCGATGGATGCCCGTCCTAATGTCTGAAGACAGACTGTACGCGGATGCGAATCTCTTTTCTATAACGAGACAGGGCGGTCTGTCTACCGGCCTGGGTTAAGAGTATGGTAAGCCTGGCAATGACGACTTCCGATGTCGGAACGCCCCCCGCCTCGGCGCGTGAACGTGTCCTCACCTCGGCATATGAGCTGTTCAGCCGGCGTGGGATTCGCGCCGTCGGCACCGACGAAGTGATCCATCGCGCCGGCGTCGCCAAGGCCACCCTGTACCGCCATTTCGCCACCAAGGACGACTTGGTTCTGGCTGTGCTGCAGCGCCGCGAGGAGCTCTGGACCCACGGCCTGATCGAGGAGCAGTCGCGGCTGCGCGCCGGTACCCCCGACGAACAATTGCTGGCGATCTTCGACGTCATGCATGACTGGTTCCAGCTGCGCGATGGATACGAGGGCTGCTCGTTCATCAACGTGCTGCTCGAACTGGGGCCCGAGCATCCGGCGGGACAGGCCTGTCTCGTCCACATCGAGCACGTCCGTGACATCGTGCGCCGCCGCGCCGTCGCGGCCGGCCTGACCGACGTCGAGGACTTCGCCTCCTCCTGGCACATCCTCATGAAGGGCGCCATCGTGCTGGCAGCCGTCGGCGACCTGGACGCCGCGCTGCGCGCACGCAAGATGGCTCGCACCTTGATCGACGAACATCGGCCGCCTTTGGTGGCGGACACCGGCGAGGCCGTCTAGTCAGACGGTGTCGGGCGCGCCTGCGCCGGTCTTGCGGTAATGCTCGGCCTCCAATTCCTTGATCATTCGGGATGTGCGCTCCCGCAACAGGATCGCGGCGGTCAGCCCGGCCGCGACGGCGACCAGCAGCCCGATCCAGGAGAACCGTTCCAGCCAGCGTTCGGCGGCGATTCCGGCGAAGTACACCAGCGCGGTGGTGCCGCCCGCCCAGCAGATCGCACCCGAGACGTTGGCCGCCAGGAAGCGGGGGTAATGCATGTTCAGCGCCCCGGCCAGCGGGCCGGCCAGGATCCGCAGCAGCGCGACGAAGCGGCCGAGGAAGACGGCTCGAACACCCCAGCGGTTGAACAGCTTTTCGGCGAGCGCGACGTGTCCGGGACCGAAATGTTTCGGAAACCGCTGCCCGAGCCGGTCGAAAAGCGGCATGCCGAACCGGCGCCCGATCGCGTAGCCGATCGAATCGCCGATCACCGCGCCGAGCACCGCGGCGATCCCCACGCCGAGCGGATTGACGGCCAGGTCATGGTGCGACGACATCAGCGCGGCCGTCACCAGCACGATCTCGCCCGGCAGGGGAATGCCCAGGCTCTCGATCCCGACCACACCGCCGACCATCAAATAGACCGCAAGCGGCGGAATCGAGTGCAGCACCGGCTCGAGATTCATGCGTCAAGGATGCCTGACCGACCGAGGATCCGTGGCTTAAGGTGTGCGCTTGAATTCGCTTGCGGCGCCCAGCCCCTCCAGCCGCGGGCGTTTGGGTTCGCGCCCGTCGTACGACGAGAGGCCGCGCAGCCGCCGCCAGATCCACGGAAAGAAACTCTCCTGTGTCCAGCGCAACTGTTCGTACGTGCCGGCGGCAAAGGAACGCTGGGTGGGGGTCAGGCCGCCGCGTGCCCAATCATGGTTGCTGTCAGGAAGATTGAGCGCTTCGGCGGCCGCGGCGGCGAACAGTATATGGCCCTTGCTGGACGCGTGAACCCGGTCGATGGCCCAGGTGTCCAACTCGCGCATCGAGGGCGCGTTGTACAGGTCGACGAGCCGGAACCCGTAGCGATGGGCGGCCGCCCTGATCGCTCCGTTGATGCGGGTGAGCCGCCCCGCCACCAGCCGTCCCAGCGGGAGGAACTGCGCCACGTTCGGGAACGTCGTCGTCACCACGGTCGCACCCGACTCGGCCAGCGCCGCGTAGATGTGCTCGAGGTCGACCAGGGCGGGCGAGAAGGATCGCCCCGGCTGGATGACATCGTTCATCCCGGCGCAGACGGTGATCAGATCGGGCCGCATCGCCAGCGCCTGCGGAAGCTGCTCGCTGAGCACGTGGCCGATCCGCTTCCCGCGAATCGCCAGGTTGGCGTACTGCAAGCCGGGGTAGAGCGAGTCGACCATCACCGCGAGCCGGTCGGCGAATCCGAGCAGGCCGACGGTGTCGTCGCCGTCCCACAAGCCCTCTGTCTGGCTGTCACCGATGGCGACGTAACGGTGGTATCGAACGTGAGTAGCCCCGCTCACGATGCCGAGAATAATAGGTATCTCTGATTCCGGAAGCGTCAAAACGCGGCGTCGGCCACCCGCTGCCGTGGGCGGCCCGCGGCACGCGTCGCGCCGGTCCTGGGCTAGCGTCATTCACCATGGCGAAGCCATTGCCGGTCAAGACAATTGGAACGCGAAACCGTGCGGACGTGGCGATCGGTGTTCTGATCGCATCGGCGGTGTTCGTCGTCGGACTTCTCTGGGCCAAGTGGACGCCCTACGTGACCAAGGCCCTGGGCGCCGGGCGGACCCATCGTTGGTCCGGCCCCAACATCTTGACCGTGGGTTCGGTGCGCGCCGGCGACAGCCCGTCGTGGCACGCCGCCGCGACGTTCTTCCACGCGTACCTGGTATCGATCTGGCCGGCCCTCGTGGTGGCCTTGCTGATCAGCGCCTCGGTTCAGGCGCTGCTGCCGCGATCATGGCTGCCGCGGGCGCTGAACCGCCGTCACCCGATCTCGAGCGCACTGGCCGGCGGGGTGGCCGGCATGCCGTCGATGATGTGCACGTGCTGCGCCGCCCCGGTTGCCGTCACGTTGCGGCGCAACGACGTCACTTCCCCCGCGGCCGTCGCCTACTGGCTGGGGAATCCGTTGCTGAACCCGGCGGTACTCGCGTTCTTGTGGCTGGTTGCCCCCTGGCAGTGGACGCTGACCAGGATGGTCGTCGGCGTCGCTACGGTGCTCGGCGTCGCGGTGGCGGTGGGATTGGTCACGGGTGCGCGCGGGAATCGGCTTGCGACGACCGCGACGGCCGACGCACCCAATGACGAGCGGCCCGCGGCGCGGGGCCGCCGATTCGTGCAAGCGCTCCTGAGGCTGTGCGTGTTCTTGTTGCCCGAGTACGCAATCCTGGTGCTTCTCATCGGCGCAGTCCGGGGCTGGCTGCTCACCCTGGTTCAACCGGGCGGCAATGGCCTGCTGCATGGTCTGCTGATCGCCGTACTCGCCGCGATCGTCGGCACGCTGATCGTGATCCCCACGGCCGGCGAAATTCCAGTCCTGCAGGGCTTGGCGTTGCTCGGGGCCTCGTCGGGGACGCTCGGTGCGCTCCTGATCACCCTGCCCGCCGTCAGCATTCCGGGTGCCGCGATGGTCGTCCGCGGCTTCGGGTGGCGGGTCGTCGCGACCACAACGGTCGTCGTGATGCTCGCGGGGGTACTGGGCGCGACTGTGCTGAGCCTGCTGTAAACACGGCAATCCACCGCGCCGCCGCGGGTACCGTCATGTCATGCCTCCCAAGCGCCGGCCGGCCGACGCGACCGCCACCGCGGCGCCTGGCGCCGATTCGCTTGCGCCGCAATATCCGATCGAGTCGGTCGACAACGCGCTCAAGTTGTTGCTGCTGCTGGGTGAACAACCCCAGATCCGATTGAGCGAGGCAACCCGCTACCTGGGCGTGGCGTCGTCGACCGCGCATCGGTTGCTGGCGATGCTGGCCTATCGCGGGTTCGTCCGCCAGGACCCGGTGTCCAAGGCGTACCTGCCCGGTCCGTCGTTGACCGGGGTGGCATTCGCGATCTTCGGTCGCATCGACATCGCGCGCTCGGCCGCGCCCGTCATGCGCAGCCTCAGCGAACAACTGCGCGAAACGGTGCATGTCGGAATGCTGGACGGCGCCAGCGTGCGCTTCGTCGCCGCCGTCGAGGGCCCTGCCGCGGTGCGGGTGGCGTCGCGGCTCGGCCGGGCCATGCCGGCCCACTGCACCTCGACGGGCAAGGTCATGCTGGCCCAGTTGTCGCCACCGGAATTGCGCGCGCTGCTGCCGCGCGAGCGGCTCAAGCGCATCACCTCGCATTCGATCGGCAGCCGCACCGAGTTGGAAGCCGAGCTGTCCGGCATCCGCGAGCGCGGCTACGCCACCAACCGGGAGGAAAGCGAGGAGGGGGTCGCGTCGGTCGCGGTGCCGATCCCCACCCACGCGCCCGGGCTGCGGCTCGCGCTCAACGCCGCCGCACCGCAGAACCGGCTGGATGCCGCGCGGTATCCCGCGGTGGCCGCGGCCCTTGCGGCGGCCGCCAAAGAGATCGGCGATCAGCTCGGCTAGCCCCCGGCGACGATGCGGGCTCCGTAGGGCTCGCTGAGGAGGCGGAAGATCCGGCTCAGTCGAGCCTGGCCACTTCGTGACGCCAGGCCGCCTCGGCGGTGAACGCAGATCCCAAGTCCGGCAGGTCATCCCAGTCCGCGTCATCGATGTCACGCAGCGTGCCGCCGGCCGCGACCACCCGCAACGACGTTCGCGCCAGCGCGTCGAGGCTGATCGCCTGCAGCACCGCCTGCGGCACGGTGGCGGCGGCGCTGGTGGTCCCGTGCCCGCGGCAGATCACCACGGGACGTCCTTGCATCGCCGCCACCATTTCCTTGCCCAGGCCCGAATTCCGGATCAGCACAGCGCGTTCGTAGACCGGGACACCTCCGCGCGCCAGCCAGGCGCCGGGAATGTCATAGGCGCCGTAGATCGGCCGCAGCGTGATGCCGGCCAGATCGGCGGCGACCACGTCCGGCGGGTGCAGGTGCGCGACGGCGGTGTGCGCCGGGTCGGCCAGCATGGTTTCGACGTGGATCGGCAGTTCGTTGGGGACGCGGTAGCCGTCGAGTTCGCCTGGGGCGCCGGCGGTGCCGTCGAACGTGATCAGCCGGATGTCGCTGGGGCGGGTGAACGCCACCCCGGTGTCGGTATCGCTTCGGCAGCGCACCAGCAGGCGCTCGTCGTCGACCCGCAGGCTCAGGTGACCGAGGATGCCGTCGACCAGGCCGCGGGCCGCCGCGACGCGGCAGCCCTGCGCCACCAGCTCGCGTTGTTGATCCAGGTCCGTCATCGCGCACCCAGCCCGAATCCGCCGTCCGGCCGCACGGTTTCGCCGGTGATTCCGCGGGAGCGTCCGGACGCCAGGAACACGTAACTCCACGCGTGATCCTCGCCGGTGAGCGCGACATGCAGGGGAGTGCGCTCGGCGACATCACGCGCCCGGTCCGGGCTGTCGTCGAGTCGGGTCTCGTCGAGCCCCAGGCTGGACAGGCCGCGCAGGTCGGTGTTGAGCGTGCCGCCGGGTGCCACCCCGTTGACCCGAATGTCCGGCGCGAGTTCGTGCGCCAACGCCGACACCAGCCCGCGCACCGCGAATTTCGAGGACACGTAGAGCACACCACCGCGCCCGGGATAGAACGACGACGCGGATTCGGTCAGCACGATCGACGACCCCCTCGCGCGTCGCAGCGCCGGGATCGCGGCCTTCACCGATTGCAGATGGCTGAGCACGTTGGTGCGAAACATCTCGTCGAACGCGCCGGGCAGCGCATCGGGTTCGATGTCGCCCACGCCCCGGTAGAAGTCGAAGACCCCGACGCAGTTGACCAGGGTGTCCAGCCCGCCGAACGCGTCCACCGCGGCGGCGACGGCCCGGTCATTGGCCTCGCGGGTGGTGGCGTCGCCCTCGATCACCGGCACCCGCGGCAACTGCTGCCGCAGCGCGTCACATTTGTGTGGATCACGTTCCAGCACGGCAACATTCGCACCCTCGGCGCCGAAGGCCGCCACCACGGCCCGGCCGATCCCGGAACCCGCGCCCACGACCAGCGCGCGCTTGCCCTCCAGCCAGCCCGTCATCGCGGGGGTTCGCCTTCGTCGGGCAGCAGCGGCTCGTGGGAATTGCCGACCATGGCAGCCAGGGTACGGGGGTTCTGCCACGTCAATGCCTCGACCTCGAGCGCGTCCAGGGTGATCCACCGCCCGGATTTCGGTGCGCTGATCAACAGCCGTGACCCGTTTCGGGTGTCGATCCGGCACACCACCACCTCGGTGAATTCGTTTGCGACGCAGATCGCTTCGCCGACCGCGCCGTCCAGCAGCCGCTGCAGTTCATTGTCCATTGCCGGCACCGTTCATAGAAACACCGCGAGGTTCTGCATCCTCAGCACCGATTCGTCGGCGATGATCGTGCGGCGGGCCAGCTTCCAGCGATCACCGCACCGGCGCAACACGTCCTCGCGCCCGCACGACATCAGGGCGCTGTCGTTGACGTCGCCCCGGCTGCGGAACAGCAGTTCGGCCGATTCGACCAGTAGGTGGGTTGTGTCTTCTGGGTCGTGGGGCTCAAAGCTGCGCACGTTGGTGACGAAGTGGCGCAGCCGCGACGGCGGATCCTCGGCCCACGCGTGCTCGGTGCTCATCCGCGCGACCCGCTGGTTCAGCGAGTATTTGTCCTCGTCGAAATGGTGCATGCCGGGCCCCCTTTCCGCCGACGCGCCGAACCCGGCGCCGCGCGCGGTCGTGACGCGCACCGGCATGGCGTAGCGGACGTCGTCGGTCAGCGTGTCCAACCACGCCTCATACTCCTGGGCGTCGAGCAGGTACGCCTCGTCTACCAGGAACTGATGCGCCTCGAAGTGGCGAATGTCGTTAAACGGCAACGGCTTTCTCATGCGGGCACCCGCTGCAGATAGTCGGCCCACATGTTCAGCAGCGCACGCTGGTTGTGCTCGTTGTAGCCGACCTGCGCGCGCCCGGGGCCGTGGAAGGCGTTGGGCGACAACGCCTCGATGACGGGACGGTCGTCGGCGAGCAGCCCCATCCTGCTGTTCAGCAGCAGCCGTCGCGCCATGGAACCGCCCGCGGTGGTGGTCAGCGACACCCAGTTCTCCACGTCGTCTTGTTCGAACATGCCGGTCGACCCGAAGCACATCAGGTAGGCCCGGTACGAATCTTGCTTGTACTGCGCGGGAGCGGCGGAGTCCACCGCGAACCACGAGCACACCTCGGTCTCGTTCTCGCTGATCGGCTGCCACAGCCGGATGGAGATGAATGGCAGCACCTGGTCCTCGCGGTCGTGCACCTTGGGCCAGTTGTGCACGAAGCTCAGGTTCGGAAAGCACGTCGCGGCCGAGATCATGAATCCGTCCTCGCCGACCACTCGTTGCTGTTGCGGTGTCCACACGCCTTTGATCCGGCCGATCATCTCGTCGGGGTAGCCCACGTAGCGCATCCGCTCCTCGAAGCTGCCCGGCGGAAGTTTGTAGGTGGTCCCACCGCCGCGGTGCGCCCAGTAGGTGGCACCGTCCTTGCGCTTCTGGGCTTTCGGCTCGCGGAAGAGCCCGATGTCGACGATCGACGCATGGGTGTGCGGGGTGTGGTACATGTCGCCGGCGAAGTTCTCCGCACCGATCTTCCAGTTCGCCTTGATCCGCCAGCGCTGCGGCCCCCGCACTTCGACGCCGCCGGCGCTCTGCTTGGTGTAGTAGTCGAGGTAGAACTTGAAGTCGCCGAGGAACTCCTCCAGCGGTTCGGCTTTCGGATCCAGGCTGATGAACAGCAGGCCGTTGTAGCTCGCGAAATTCGGTGCGGGCAACAGGGTTTGGTCCTTGGCGAACCCCTCGTCGCCGCCGTATGCCTCCCGGTGGAACGGCAGCCCGGTGAGCCGGCCGTCGTTGCGGTAGGTCCAGCCGTGGTAGGGGCAGCGGAAGTTGGAGGCGTTTCCCATCTCCGCGCGACAGACCTGCATTCCGCGATGCAGGCACATATTGAACAGCGCGCGCACGGTGCCATGCGCGTCGCGGGTGATGATGAACGAGTCGTCGAGCACGCGGCGCACCACGTAGTCGCCGTCCTGGCCGATCTCGGACTCGTGGCCCACGAACGTCCATGCCCGGCTGAACAGCCGCTGCTTCTCCAGCGCGAACAGTTCGCGGTCGTTGTAGATGTGCGCGGGGATCATCCCCCGTCGCACGTTCTCGAAGACCTCGACAAGTTCGCCGCGATGGTGTGCCATGGCCCCTCTGCGATATCTCTGTTCTACAGAAAAACTCTCCGCTCAGTAGAATCCCGCAGTCTTCGTCGCGGGTCAATCACCTGCCAGCGGCGCCGTCAGGTTTCCCCAAGAATGCTTGGTGCTAATTCACAGGTTGCACGCAGGTAAAAGGTGGAAGCCCGCGGCTACGGTGGGTCACGACAACCGCTCCGCGCTTGTGAGCGCGGCGTAAACAAGGGGTAACCGTTCGGTTTTGCGGTAATTAACCGTTGTTTTCCGCTGATCTGAGGAAGGAACTGGTGCCATGGTGGGTCGACCACGAGGGGGTCGATTGCAGCAGGTCGGGTCGAAGGTCTTAGCCACTATCGGGCGCCAGGAATGGATTGATCGACCGAGCTATCGGTTCGAACACCTGCTCAGTTTCGCCTTCAACGGGCTCGGCGGCGCCCGCAACACCGTCGCCAACGCGCTCAACGGGGTCTGGCTCGGTCACCCGGTGCACCCGCCGCTGGCCTCACTCACCAGTGGCGCCCTCGGGACGACCGTGGCGCTGGACGCGCTCAGCATCCTGCCCGGACAGCCGGCGTCCGAGGTCGTCGACGCGTCGCGGTTCGCGTCGCGCGCACTCGGGGTGGGCATCCTGGCGAGCCTCGGCTCGGCCGTCACCGGTGTCACCGACTGGCAGCACACTCACGAGGAGGACCGCCGGATCGGTGCGGTGCACGGGCTGGTGAACATGGCCGCGACCGCGCTGTACATGCAGTCCTGGTGGGACCGGCGCAAGGGGCGGCACGGACGCGGCATCCTGCTCACCGCCCTCGGCTACGGCATCACCGTGGCTGGAAGCTATCTCGGTGGGGCGCTGGTCTTCGAGTCCGGGATCGGCATCGATCAGTCGGGTCCGCGGTTGCGCACCGCCACCTGGACGCCGGTGCTGCCCGCGAGTTCGTTGAACGGCAAGCCGGTACGGGTCGAGGTCGACGGAGTGGGTTTGGTGGTCTGCCAGACCAAGCCCGGTGAGGTGGCGGCGTACGGGGAATTCTGCCCGCACCTGGCCGCGCCGATGTCCGACGGCTGGATGGACCGGGGCCGGCTGGTGTGCCCCTGGCACGGTTCGTGGTTCGCGGCCGAGTCCGGAGAAGTCGTGCGCGGTCCGGCGGCGGCGCCGCTGCCGTGCTACGAGGCCCGATTGAACGACGGAGTGGTCGAAGTCCGCGGCGAGCAGCAGCCCGCTCCCGGCGGCGCGGTAGGAATCGCAAAAGGAGGAGCAGCCAATTGAACGCCTACGACGTCCTGAAAGAACACCACATCGTGATCAAGGGCCTCGGCCGCAAGATCAGCGACGCCCCGGTGAATTCCGAAGAGCGCCATGAGCTTTTCGACGACCTGCTGATCGAGCTGGACATCCACTTCCGCATCGAGGACGACCTGTACTACCCGGCGCTCAAGGATGCCAGCAAGTTGATCGCGGTCGCCCACGCCGAGCACCGCCAGGTGGTCGACCAGCTTTCGGTGTTGTTGAGGACCCCGCAGAGCGCGCCCGGCTACGAGGACGAGTGGAACTCCTTCAAGACGGTGCTGGAGGCCCACGCCGACGAAGAGGAACGCGACATGATCCCGGCTCCGCCGGAAGTGAAGATCACCGATGCCGAGCTCGAGGAGCTGGGCAACAAGATGGCCGCGAAGATGGAGCAATACCGCGGCTCGGCAACGTACAAGATGCGCACCAAGGGGCGGGCGGCGCTGGTGCGCTCTCTCTGAGCCGGCGACACCGCCCGCTTGCGGGATTCGGTGGGCCGGCGAGAGTAGCCTCACGGCACATGGACGCCGAGCGTGTCGCTTCCCAGGGTGACATCACGGCGGAGATCGCCCGCATCGCAGCGCAATACCAGGGCGGCGGGGGAGTCGGGCATGGCGACCGGCCGCTGCTCGACTACCCGCCGTACCGCAGCACGATCCTGCGCCATCCCAAGCAACCCTTGGTCGTCGTCGATCCCGAGGGCGTCGAACGCTGGGCGCCGTGCTTCGGCCACCAGGACGTCGACCCCCTCGACGCCGACCTGACGGCCGGTCATGCGGGCGAGCCGATCGGCGAGCGGGTCGTCGTGACCGGACGCGTCCTGGACGAATCCGGCCGGCCGGTGGTGGGCCAGCTGGTGGAGATCTGGCAGGCCAACGCCGCCGGTCGCTACCGCCACCGGCGCGACCAGCATCCGGCGCCGCTCGACCCGAACTTCACCGGTGCGGGCCGCTGCCTGACCGGTCCGGATGGCACCTACCGGTTCCTGACCATCAAGCCCGGGCCCTACCCGTGGCGCAACCACCACAACGCGTGGCGCCCGGCGCACATCCACTTCTCCGTCTTCGGAACCGCTTTCATCCAGCGCCTGGTCACCCAGATGTACTTCCCGGGTGACCCGATGTTCGCGCTGGATCCGATCTTCCAGTCGATCCTCGATCCCGCCGCGCGCCAACGGCTGATCTCTCGATACGACCACGACCTCAACGTGCCGGAGTACGCGACCGCTTACCGGTGGGACATTGTGCTTGCCGGTGGCGCAGGCACCCCGACAGAAGGCGAGCATGACTGAATCAGCTTGCACGCCAGGGCAAACCGTCGGGCCGTTCCTCGATCTGGGATTGCCGTATCCCGGTGACAACCTCATGGTCGACGACGGCCATCCGCAGGCCATCCGGCTGCACGGCACGGTGTACGACGGTGCCGGCGCGGCCGTCCCGGACGCACTGGTGGAACTCTGGCAACCCGACGGCGCGGGACGCGTTCCGCGACAAGCCGGTTCGCTCCGGCGCCATCGGGATACCTCATTCACCGGGTGGGGGCGTTGCGCGACCGACGACGCCGGACACTACGCGTTCACCACCCTGACGCCCGGTTCGGCGATCGCCGGGCGGCCGCCCTTCTTCGCGCTCACGGTGTTCGCCCGGGGACTGCTGGACCGGCTCTTCACCCGCGCCTACCTGCCCGGCGCCGACCCGAACGCCGATCCGCTGCTGGCGGCGGTCGCCGCCGAGCGTCGGCCCGCATTGCTGTGCACCGCCGAAAATAACGGCGCCGCTTACCGTTTCGATATCCACCTGCAGGGCCCGGCCGAGACCGTGTTCCTGGCGTATCGGGACGACGCGCGATGACCAACCTGTTGTGGCCCGGAGACCATCGCGCCGGGGAGCACATGACGGACCGGGCGCTGCTCGCATCGATGGTGGCGGTGGAAGCGGTGTGGCTGAGCGCCCTGGCGACCGCCGGTCTGGCGCCGGCCGCCTGCGCCGAAGCGGACATCGGGAACCTGGCCACGCCCGGCGACTGTGAGTCGCTCGCGGTCTCCGCCGAGGACGGCGGCAACCCGGTCATTGTACTGGTGGCCCTGCTGCGGCAGCGGGCCGAACCGGCCGTCGCGCCCTGGATTCACCGCGGGCTCACCAGTCAGGACGTCCTGGACACCAGCCTGATGCTGGCCGTGCGGGCGGTCGCCGATGAGCTGACAGCCCAACTGACACAGCAGATTTCCACACTGTCCGAACTCGTAGCCCGGCACCGGGACACGCCGATGGTGGCCCGCACCCTCACCCAGCACGCCGCGCCCACCACGTTTGGCGGCAAGGCCGCCGGCTGGCTGAGCGGAGTCATCGACGCGTTCGAGCGGGTGGCCGCGCTGACCACACCGATCCAACTCGGCGGCGCGGCAGGCACGTTGGCCGCGACGACGGAGCTGGCGGCATTGCTCACCGGCGCGACCGACCCGGCCGGCGTCTCACTGCAGCTAGTGCGAAGCACCGCAACCGCATTGGGATTGGCCGCGCGGTCGCCGTGGCACACCACCCGCGCACCGGTCACCGCGGCCGCCGACGCCTTCGTCGGCTGCACCGACGCCTGGGGCCGCATCGCCTCGGACATCGTCACCCTGGTCCGACCGGAGATCGCCGAACTCAGCGAGCCGGCAACCGGAAACCGCGGTGGCTCGTCGTCGATGCCCCACAAGCGAAACCCGGTGCTGTCCATCCTGATCCGCCGTGCCGCCATCGCGGCCCCGCCATTGGCTGCGACGCTGCACACCGCCGCGGCGCTGGCCAACGACGAGCGGCCCGACGGGGCGTGGCATGCCGAATGGGACACCCTGCGCACGCTGGGCCGGCGCAGCGTCGTCGCGGGATCCCAGAGTGGGGAGCTGCTGGCCGGATTGACCGTACATACGCAGCGGATGGCCGAAAACGTCAACGCCGCAGACATTGCGGGCGAACAGCGGGCGATCGCCGAGCTGGCGGGCAAGGAGCCGTCCGCCACCTACTTCGGCGCCGCCGGCCGGTTGATCGACGACTGCCTGAGCCGTGCGGCAACGGTGCTCGCTCAGCGCTGATAAATGCTGGCCAGCCAGATGTGCAGCAGCGTGTCGATCACCCGGTCTTCGGGGATCGCCTGATCCTCGGCGGTGAAGGCCGCGGCCATCATCCGCTCGCTCAACATGTTGAGCGCCACGGCCAGCTCCGCGGCCGGGATGGTGTCGGGGGCCGCGCCGCGTCCGCGCTCGGACTTGATCGCGATGGTGGTGTAGGAGATCCACTTGCTCATGAGTGCGGACCACAGCTGCCGCACCTCGGGGTTGGTCGCCTTGGCCGCGGCGCCCGCGACCGCGACGGCCCGGTGCGATCCGGACACCTCGAAGAACGCTTCGATGCGTGCCCGCCAGATCGCCTCGGGGTCGCCCGAAGACACGACGTCGAGCGCCCGCAGCGCCGCCTGCGCCTTGGCGTTCATCTGGTCGAGCAGCGACAGCAGCACCGCGTTCTTCGACCGGAAATAGAAGTAGAACGTGGGCCGCGAAATTCCGGCGCCTTTTGCTAGATCGTCGACGGAAAAGTCGGCCAGCGGTCGTTCCTCCAGCAGCCGCTCGGCGGTGGCAAGTATCGCTTGTTCGCGGTCGTCACCGGAGTGATGCGACGCGCGGCGGCCCCTCGAGGCCTGCGGATACTTTGTTTGTGTCGGGACGTCGGACACGCCCGTTACTGTTGGGCACGTCGATATACGTCAACGAAACTGTCGATGAAAACCAGCAATAATGTCGATTAAAAGCGTCGCTTTGCTGAACGACGTTTCAGTCGGCCACCGCGATTTCGATCGCCAGGCACTCGCTCAGCGCGTGCGCGGCCGCCCAGTCCCCGCCACACACGGCGCGCTCGAGTTCGTCGACCAGCGGGCTGTCGGCACCCAGGTCGGCCAGCCACGCCGCCACCGTCGCCGTGATCTCGTGCGCGGGTACCCGAGCGATGTGTCCTTTGTGGAGGCGGTCGGTCAGCTGGTAGATCGTGGCCGTCGGCCTGCGCTGCGGCCAATGAACCATCCATTTCGGTGAATTCATCGTCCCCTCCCCGCTGGCCTCGACCACTCAACCGACCCCGACCGCGTGTTCAGCTCTAGGGCACAATAGTACGTCTGTACCAATGCGGTGGTCGGCATTTTCGCCGTGCGAAATCCCGTTTTTTTCAAGTCTTTGGTCATCGGATCGCCTACCTGGTCCTACATAAGTCAATTGGCCCGTCAACGCCGCGCCAGCGTGGCGCGGCCGCGGGCCATGATGCGTTCCAAAACGTTGTGGGACAGGTCGCCGTCGTTGGCCACCCGGGCGAGACCCCGCCGCCGCAGGAACATGTCGAGCCGTCGATCCGGTGACCAATCGGCATAAATGGACCCGAAGTAGTGCGACTGCAGGAAATCCGACGCCAACGCGTCGAGGTCGGACTCCGTCAACAACGGTGGGGTAGCACCCATAACCGGCAAGCTCCTTTGTTCTCCCCGCAACTGCCGCAGCCAAGTTTTGTCAGGGGGCGTAACTAAACCGTCACGCAGAGATTGCGGAACGGGCCCAAAGTGAGCCGGGGTGCAAAGGCGAAGGTTGAAGCGTTGCAGCGGTTGTCAGGCGGTGCCCGGCCCCGCCGGTTTATGCGCGACGATGGCGACGGCGGCCAACCGCTTGCGGTGTTTGTGGAACGTGCGGCGCATCGTCAGGACCCGCTTGCGCGCCTCGCGGTGCACGAGCACGTTCCTGGCGAATCGCAGCGCACCGAACAGCCCTTCGTCGGAGACCAGCCGGCGCGGCTGCAGCAGCGCCATGGGCGCTGTCGCCACATGATCGACCACCAACCCGTGCTCGGCGAGCAGTCTCGACCACTCCGCGACCGTCAAGGGACGGGCGTTGACCTTGATCGCCCGGGCGAGCGCCTGCCGGATTTCGGTGCTGATCTCCTCCGGCACGTCGTCCGGGGTAAGGGCGAGTTCGTGGATCGCGTAGCGCCCGCCCGGCCGCAACACCCGGGCCGCCTCGGCGACGATGGCCGCCTTGGCCGCCTCGCCCTGCATGCTCAGCATCGCCTCGCCGATGACCACATCGCTGCTGGCGTCCGGCAATCCGGTGTCGGCCGCGTCCGCGACCCGCACGGCCGCGTTTTGCGCACCGAGATCGCTGAGCACGCCGCGCACGACGTTGGCCGCGTCCGGGTCACCCTCGGCGCCGACGTACGACCGCGGCGCCCGGGCCACGATCTCGGTGGCGGTCCGGCCCAGGCCGGGTGCCAGTTCGACGACGTCGGCGCCGGTCAGTTCCGCGCTGGACAGCAGGGTGCGGGTCAGCTCGACACCGCCGGGGCGCAGCACGCGCTTACCGAGCCGCGCCAGCAGCCAATGCCCGGCGACCGCGTCGTCGGCGCGGCTCGAGGACGGTAGCGGCAGTTCGGAACCTGCTCGTTGTCCTGGCATCAGATCTCCTGCCGCGCAGCGCTTTCCACCGGCTCCAGGGCCAGCTCGAGATGTCCGGGGTGGCGCACGGGGGGTGGGGTCTCGATGAGTTTACCGATCCGGATCCGCCAGACGGTGGGGCCTTTGTCGAGGTACTCCCAGTCGTAACCGCCGGGATGGTCGGCCTCGAATTCGTCGTGCAGGTGCTTGGGGTCGTGGTTGTTGACCAGAACGAACGAGTCGCCGACTTGCAGCGCGGCATAGGTGGCGAAGATGGTCGGGTGCTTTTCCGGCTTGCGCAGTTGGCGTACATCAAGTTCGTTGGCGGCCATGGGTTCTCCGACCTTTACTCTAGTTTTCACAAGTACAGTTGTGTAAACTCTAGCCCATGACCTACGTGATCGGGAAGCCATGCATCGATGTGATGGACCGCGCATGCGTCGACGAATGCCCGGTGGATTGCATTTACGAAGGCGGCCGGGCCCTCTACATTCATCCCGATGAATGCGTCGACTGCGGCGCGTGTGAACCGGTCTGTCCGGTGGAGGCGATTTACTACGAAGATGACCTGCCTGAGGATCTCAAACCCTACCTGGCCGACAATGAGGCGTTCTTCGCTGAAACGCTGCCGGGTCGCGACGCCCCCCTGGGGTCCCCGGGTGGGGCGGGCAAGCTCGGTCCGCTCGGGGTCGACACACCTCTGGTGGCGGGCCAGCCCAGTGCCACCCACTCGGACGGGGCGTGAAGGACTAGGAGCGGGAGGGGCCCTTTGAAATCCGAGAAATCCGACAATTCCCAGAAGGCGCAGGACTCGTCAACCGGGGAATCGGCGGGCCGGCGACGCGCCGTGATGCGGCTGTTGCGGGCCTCGCCGGATCCGATGAGCATCGCCGGCATCGCCGGCGTGCTGGGTGTGCACCCCAACACGGTCCGCTTCCACCTCGACAGCCTGGTCGCTGACGGGCAGGTGGAGCACGTCGAGCTGGATCGGAAGGGTCCGGGACGCCCACCGCTGATGTTTCGCGCGGTCCGGCAGATGGATCGCGGCGGGACGCGGCACTATCGGCTGCTGGCCGAGATCCTGTCCATGGCCTTCGCCGACGAGCGCGACCCCGCGCCCAAGGCCCTGGCGGCGGGTCGCGCCTGGGGGCACAAGATGGATGCCGAACTGCACGCGGTGCCCGATGACGCCGACGGCGCCGAAGAGGCGATCGCCCGCTTGATCGAGGTGCTCGACGAACTCGGCTTCGCCCCCGAGCGCCGGATCAACGACGGACAGCAGCAGGTGGGGTTGCGGCACTGCCCCTTTCTCGAATTGGCCGAGAACTCCTCGAGCGTCGTCTGCCCGGTGCATCTGGGCCTGATGCAAGGAGCCATGGAGACCTGGGGAGCGCCCGTCTCGGTGGACCGGCTCGACCCGTTCGTCGAGCCGGATCTGTGTCTGGCTCACCTGACACTGGCGGCCAAATGAGCACCGGCACGGCGACTGCCGTTGCGCTGACCTTCATCTGGCTCGGCATGGTGCTCGCCATCTCGTTCCTGGAGGCCCCGCTGAAATTCCGGGCGCCCAATGTGACGCTGCAGATCGGGCTCGGCATCGGGCGGTTGGTGTTTCGCGCGCTCAACACCGTCGAGGTGGCTTTCGCCCTCGTCATCGGGGCCATCGTGGTGGCCGGTCCGACCCCGGCGGGCGTCAGGGTGGCGATCGCCGTCGCCGTGGCCGCACTGGCCATCCAGCTGGTCGCGGTGCGCCCCGCGCTGACCCGTCGGGCGGACAAGGTGCTCGCCGGATCGGACGGGCCGCGTTCCCGCGCCCACTACGGGTACGTCGCCCTGGAGGCGGTCAAAGTCATCGGCCTCATCGCGGCGGGGATACTGCTACTGAGCGGCTAACAGCAACCCTCAAGGCCTCATGAGGGCCTTGCAACTTCGAAGGACCATTATGGATTCCATCTCGCTGACCGAGCTCTCGTCCGAAAAGCTCGCCGAGGCCAAGCAATCGCACAGCGGACGGGCCGCCCACACGATTCACGGCGGTCACACCCACGAGCTCCGCCAGACACTGCTGGCCCTGCTCGCCGGGCACGACCTGTCCGAACACGACAGCCCCGGTGAGGCGACGCTGCAGGTGCTGCAGGGTCACGTGCGGCTGACGACCAACGGCGACGCCTGGGACGGCAAGGCCGGTGAATACGTTGCGATTCCCGCCGAACGGCACGCCCTGCACGCGGTCGAGGATTCGGTGGTGCTGCTGACCGTGCTGAAGACCATTCCGTCGGCGCACTAACGGACGATGCTGTCGACGCCCTGGTCAACGAGTTTCGGTCTGCGGGTCCCCATCGTCAATGCCCCGATGGGCGGGGTGGCCGGCGGCCGCCTGGCCGCCGCGGTCACCGCGGCCGGTGGCCTCGGCATGGTCGGCATGGGCAGCGTCGCGTCCAGGGAGTTGCTCGCCGAGCAGCTTCGGCACGTCGACGGGCGGTTCGGCATCGGCATGGTCGACTGGGTGATGCGCAACGAGGACGGGCTGCTCGAGGATGCGCTGGCCGCCCGCCCGGCCCTGTTGTCGGTCAGCTTCGGAACGGAATGGTCATGGGTCGCCAAGGCGCATGACGCCGGAATCCCCACCGTGACACAGGTTTACGACGGCGTCGGGGCCCGGCGGGCCGTCGACGCGGGCGTCGACATCCTGGTCGCGCGCGGATCCGAGGGCGGCGGGCACGGCGAGGACAAGCTGGGGCTGCTGCCGCTGCTGGACGCCGTTCTGGATGCCGTCACCGTCCCGGTGCTGGCCGGTGGCGGCGTCGCCTCGGCGCGCAGCCTGGCCGCGGTGCTGGCCGCCGGTGCCAGCGGGGCGTGGGTGGGCACCCGGTTGTCGGCATGCCCGGAGGCGCTGACCGGCGACGCCGGGCGCCGGGCCCTGGTCACGGCCACCGAAACCGACACCGCGGTCACCCGGGTTTTCGACGTCGCCAAGGGCCTGCCCTGGCCGGCGCGGTTCCCGTCGCGGGTGTTGGCCAACGATTTCGTCGAGCACTGGACGGGCCACGAGGAAGCGATGGACGCGGGGGCCTGCGATGAGCTGGCCGCCGCGATCGCCGCGGGGGACTGCCGGATCGCGCCGGTGGATGCCGGTCAGGGCGTCGGGATGATCCGCGGCGACGCCTCGGTGGCCGACGTCATCGACGAGATGTGTACGGGCGCTGAAGGATTGCTGTCCGGGTGGGGCTCGTAGCGGGAACTATTCGGGGCCGGGCGTGAGCACGACGCAGCACCGGTCCCGGTCGGGGCAGAGGCGCGCGTCGGGCCGGTGCGGTCCGAGCGCCTCGGCCACGCCGGTGATCAGCGCGTGGTTCATGGTGCAGGCCAGTTCCGTCTGCTCCTGTGCCAGGGCATGGAACGGGCAATTGGCGAGCTCGACCTCACCGTCGCCGAACCGCGGCTCGTAGCCGTACCGGCTCAGCACCCGGACCGCCCGCTTCAGCGCGGCGGCGGCGTCCTGCGGGGGCGCAGGCCCCGAAAACGCAGTGGCGCCCATGGTTCGGCCGTACTCGCGGGCGACACCGTTGAGGACCTCGGCGACGGGCTCGCCGGTATCGGCCGAGCGGGTGATGGCCGTCGCCATCAAGCGCCCGGCCAGCTCGTACTCCCGCTGCGGCAGGCTGACCGCGATGTCGCGGCGCGTCCTGCGATACAGCTTGGAGGTACGTCCGGCGCCGGGGCCCGAGCGTCCGGACAGGCGCGCGTAATCGGCTTCCAGCAGGCCCTCGGCGGTGAGCCGGTCCAGGTGAAACTTGGCCTGGTGGTGGGCGATTCCGACGGCGTCAGCCGCCTGGTCGCGGCTCACCAGTCCCGGTTGGGCGCACACGAACTCGTAGAGCTGTCGGCGCACCGGATCGGTGAGCGCGCCGATCGCTGCGGCGTCGCGCTCCAGGGCGTCCGCGTCGTCCATTCGACCGCCATTTCTAACAGACAAAATGCTTGACGCTACAGTGTACTGGATCTAACGTTCAAATTATTATCCGTTAGAAATGGAGGCTCCCATGAGCACCGAGCAAGTCAGCCCCACCCCCGCCCTGACCGACCAGCTGAGGGATCCGGCCTTCTCGGCATACGTCGCGCTGCGAACCGTGTTCACCGTCGCGCCCATAGTTTTCGGGCTGGACAAGTTCTTCAACCTGCTGACCCACCCGCATCACTGGAGCATGTATCTGGCCGGCTGGATCAACGACCTGGTGCCCGGGACGGCCGATCAGTGCATGTACCTGGTGGGGGTCATCGAGATCGTGGCCGGGGTCCTGGTTGCGGTGGCCCCGCGCTGGGGCGCCTGGGTGGTCGCGGCGTGGCTCGCCGGCATCATCATCGACCTGGTCAGCGGCCCCGGCTTCTACGACGTCGCGCTGCGCGACTTCGGTCTGCTCGTCGGCGCCGTCGCACTGGCCCGGCTGGCGCAGGGCGTGCACAGCGGCAGCATCGGGGGCGGCGCGCGGTAGCGCCCGCCGTCACACCGCGCGCAGGTAGCGCTTGGCGATGACGCGCTGGCCCAGCTTCACCACCGGCCCGCCGGCCTTGCTCCACCAGGTGGCGGGCCGGGAGAAGGCCGACACCTCCGCGTACACCGCCGCGGTGACCGGGTCGTGGCGAACCACGAAGCGTTCCTCGCCGGACTCCGGATGGCCGGGCAGGGTGCCGTAGCCGAAGCCCCGGATGTCGGGCTCGTCGACGACGTAGACGACGCGGCAGGGCGCGGGCAGAAAGCCCATCTTCACCACCACCACCGCGTCGACGACGGCGATCTCGGAGCTGGCCCGTACGCGCAACCCGGATCCGCGCTGCATGCCCCAGCGCATGACGGCGGCGGCGGCCTGCTCGAAACGTTGCCGGCCCGTGCCGATTTGGCGCTCGGCGTGTTGATGGTCGTATCCGGCGGGCAGCTCGCCGGACGCCGTCGCCCCCACTTCGGAGTAGGTCAGGGGAAGTTCCTCGAGCGCTCGCAGGTCCACGTGCTCAGCTTGCCACGCCGAGATGCGCGGCCGCATTCGGCGCGTACGGTCGTAGAAGTGACCGTAGAAAACTCGAAAACTGTTGCAGGGGCATCCGGAACATTCACCTTCGGCGGCGACATGACCGTCAACCGGCTCGGCTTCGGCGCGATGCGCCTGACGGCAAAGGGCGTGTGGGGCCCGCCCGACGACCGCGACGAATGCGTCCGGGTGCTGCGGCGGGCCGTCGAACTCGGGGTGAACTTCATCGACACCGCCGACTCCTACGGTCCATACGTCTCCGAGGAGATCATTCGCGAGGCGCTGCACCCCTACGACGGTCTGGTGATCGCGACCAAGGCGGGGCTGCTGCGCACCGGCCCGGACATCTGGATCCCGTTGGGCAATCCCAGTTATCTGCGTCAGGAATGCGAGATGAGCCTGCGCCGGCTGGGCGTGGACACCATCGACCTGTTCCAGCTGCACCGCATCGACGCGAACTTCCCGCTCGAAGACCAGGTGGGTGAGCTGCTGACCCTGAAGAACGAGGGCAAGATCCGCCACATCGGCCTGTCCGAGATCGATGCCGACCAACTCAACGCGGCCCTGCGGATCACCGAGATCGTGTCGGTGCAGAACATGTACAACCTGACCGCCCGCGGCGCCGAGCCGCTCCTGGACACCGCGACCAGGCAGGGCATCGCGTTCATCCCGTGGTTCCCGCTGGCCGCCGGGCCGCTGGCCGCCGCCGACGGCCCGCTGCAGCGCATCGCCGCCGACCACGACGCGTCGCCGTCACAGTTGGCGCTGGCGTGGTTGCTGAAACGCTCGCCGGTGATGGTGCCGATCCCCGGCACGTCCAAGGTTGCGCACCTGGAGGAAAACGTCGCCGCCGCCCAGATCGAGCTGTCCGACGACGAGTTCGAAACGTTGTCGGCCGCCGGGGCGCAGCAGCCGGCCTAACCACCGCGCGAAAGCCCGTCGGCCGGGCAATACGGTGTTGTGGTGGCCGAACATCAGCGACACCCCGGCGGGGGATTCAATCCGCCGGAACCGACGACCAAGGGCGGGCCCGACTACGGCCGGTTCATCGACGCCGTCCGCGCGTTGCAGGACCACGCCCGGGCCGCCGACGCTCCCGACGAGGTCATCACCGAGGCCGCTGACCTCCTGGAGAAGGCGTCGGCGCTGCTGGCGCCGTTCGACGCCGACGAATGGGCGTCCCCGTCGGGCCGGCGGATGGACCTGCCGATGCGCGGCAACATCCTGACGATCCCGATGAAGGTCCGGAACGGGCCGCTAAAAGGCACTGACGGCCGCATCCACGGCCAGGCCCGCTTCGCCCGGTTCCACCTGGGCCGCAACGGCGCCGTGCACGGCGGCGCGCTGGGGATGCTGTTCGATTCGATCCTCGGGTTGTCGGCCTCGGTGCTCACCGGCAACCCGCGACAGCGCACCGCCTACCTCAAGATCGACTACCGCCACATCGTCCCGGTGGAAAAGGAACTGCAGTTCGACGCCGGCATCGATCGGGTGGACGGGCGCAAGATCTTCGTGTCCGGCCGGTTGACCGACGGCGAGCAGCTGCTGACCGAAGCCGACGCGCTGTTCGTGCGGCTCAAACCGGGCCAGCCCTGAAGGCACGTTCCCCGAGTGGGTACCCCGGTCGGTGTGGTGATCGCCGAGCTGACTATGACGGACTTATTCCGTGCGGTAGACCTGACCGGCGTGTTCGGCAATGCGCTGTTGGGCGGCGTGGTCGCCCGCAAGGCGAAACTGGATTTCGTCGGCTTCGCCGCGCTCGCTGTGCTGTCCGGCCTGGGCGGCGGCATCATCCGCGACACCCTGCTCCAGCACGGCACCCCCATCGCGCTCACCGACTACGCCTACCTGCTGACCGCATTGGCGGGCGCGGGGATCGCGTTCGTGTTCCGGATTGAAGGCCGATTGTGGAACGGGGTGTGGCCGATCGTCGATGCGCTGGCACTGGGCTGCTGGGCCGCAACCGGTGCGCACAAGACGCTTGCCGTGGGGCTCGGCTGGTTGGCCGCGCTGCTACTGGGCACGATCTCGGCGGTCGGTGGGGGCGCCACGCGCGACATCGTGATGCGACGGGTGCCGGGCATCTTCGGCGGCAACACGTTGTACGCCACTTGCGCGCTCGCCGCCAGCGGTGTGTTGGTGCTCTTCAATTACCAAAACCACCCAACCCCAGGGCTTTTGGGTGGAGCGCTGACCGGAATGGTGTTGTGCTGGCTTTCGCAGCGACGTGGCTGGATGTTGCCTCCCGCTGGAAAATGTTATGCCACAGGGCGTTTCGTAGTACATCGTCGCAACAGAAAAGATGTGGAAGATGGACACTGACTCGGCGGTACTCGCAGGCCTGGCCGACGTCCGTGGCTGGCAGCAGGACTTTTATCGCAACCTGCACCAGCACCCCGAACTGTCCCATCAAGAACACAAGACCGCTGCGGCAGTGGCCCAACGGCTCCGCGGCCTCGGCTACGACGTGCACGAGGGCGTCGGGGGCACCGGCGTCGTGGGGATGCTGCGCAACGGCGAGGGCCCAACCGTGCTGCTGCGTGCCGACATGGACGCGCTGCCGGTGGCCGAAGACACCGGCCTGGCGTACGCCAGCGCCGTCATCGCCACCGATAAAGACGGCAACGAAGTGCCGGTGATGCACGCCTGCGGGCACGATGTCCACGTCACCTGTCTGCTCGGCGCGGCCTCGCTGCTGGCCGCGGCACCGGGGCATTGGCACGGCACGGTGATCGCGTTGTTCCAGCCCGCCGAGGAAGTCGGTGACGGCGCGCGGCGCATGGTCGAGGACGGCCTGGCGACGCTGGTAGGTCACGTCGATGTCGCACTGGCCCAACATGTTCTTCCGTTTCCGGCGGGTCAGGTGGCCACGCAACCCGGTCCAGTCCTGACGACCGCCGACAGCATGCGGATCACCGTGTACGGCCGCGGCGGACACGGCTCGATGCCCCAGGCGACCGTCGATCCCGTCGTGCTCGCCGCCATGATCGTGATCCGGCTGCAGACCGTCGTCGCCCGTGAGGTCGCACCGACCGATCCCGCGGTGCTGACCATCGGCCGGATCGAGTCGGGTACCAAGAGCAACGTCATCGGCGACCGTGCGGTGCTGGAACTGAATCTGCGCACTTATAGCGGGCAGACCCGCAACCGGATCCTGGATGCGATCCGGCGCATCGTCACCGCCGAATGCCAAGCCTCGAACTCCCCGAAAGACCCGCAATTCGAGCTCTTCGACCACTATCCGGCGACCAACAACGACCCAACGGTCACCGGACGGGTGCGCGCCGCGTTCGACGACTACTTCGGCGACCGGGCATGCGACCTGCCGCCGCAGACCGCTAGCGAGGACTTCAGCGACATCCCCAACGCCCTCACTACGCCTTACAGCTATTGGGGTATCGGCGGGATCGATCCCGACACCTACCAGGCGGCCGCCGCGGCGGGCCGCGTCAGCGAGGACATTTCCGTCAACCACTCGCGGACGTTCGCCCCCGTCATCCAACCCACTCTCGACACCGGCACCCAGGCGTTGGCCGTGGCCGCGCTGGCCTGGCTGGCACGACGCTAATCGGCACCAAATATGTTGGAAATCAATACTTTTGATGACCTCGGCGTGGTCGAGGTGTCCCCAACGGCAGCGTTTCCTCCTCGTGGTCGAGTTCGCGTTCGAGCACGCGAAGGCTCTGGTCGGGCAGCATGCCTGCATCACGCCAGCGCACGAGTTCGTCGCGTTGCGCATCGATGGCCGCCCGCCGTATTCCGACTGCGGCCTCGTACTCAGGGGAGCGGGCGAGCTCACCGGAATCCGAGAGCAGATCGAGGCGACGTAGATATCGTTCAAGTCGGGCGGACAACTGCCTTCGCACTCCGTCGATTGCCCGATGATCGACGTCATCACGACCCTGTTGATCCAACTCGTCGAGCCTGTCGAGCGCCGCCTGAACCGCGGCCGTGCGAGCCCGATTACGCAGGCGTACTTCGTCCACGGTGTTGGCGCGCAGACCCAGCGCACGCACCAGCGGACCGAACGTGATGCCCTGGCCGATCAACGTCACCAGCACCACCACCAAGGTGCAGAACAGCAACAGGTCCCGGTCGGGAAACGGTGCGTGGCTGTCGGTCACGAACGGAACTGCGAAAATCGCGGCGAGGCTGACCACGCCCCGGGTGCCGGCCCAGCTCAGCACGAGGACTTCGCGGCCACTGAGGCGCTCGGAGTTGCGGCCGGGCCGCCGGCCCGCGTCTGCTTCGGCTGTTTCGTTCGCCGCGGACCCGGAGACATCGCCCAGGCGGGTGTGCAGCGGCCGCGGAAGTGACTGGGTGACCAGCAGCCACAGCGGCCGCACCAAGAGAACCACCGCGACGGTGACGCTGACCGCCAGGATGATTGTCGACAGTTGATAGCCGCCCAGGTCGTCGAGAATGGCCGGCAGCTGATGGCCGATCAGCAAGAACACCAGGCCTTCGAGCAGGAAGTTGACCAGCCGCCAGACGGCCCTGGTCTGCAATCGGTTCGCCCCCGATTCCAGCCGGGGCGAGTCGTGGCCGACGATCAAGCCACACACCACGACCGCCAGCACGCCGGAGGCGGAGAGCTCCTCGGCCACCAGATAGGTGACAAACGGTGTGGCCAGCGAGATCGCATTGGCCGTCAGCACGTCTTGTCGCCAACGGCGAAGGAGACGCCGGCAGAATGCGAACACCACACCCACCAGGAGCCCGCCCACCGCCGCCAGCGCGAACTGCCGGATCGCCGCCGGAGCCGAGAACGCTCCACCGCGCGCCACCGTGATGGCGATTGAGAGCGTGGTCAGCGCGGTCGCGTCGTTGAGCAGTCCTTCGCCCTCGATCAGGGTGACGATGTTGAGCGGGAGGCCTTCCTTGCGGGCGACAGCGAGCGCGGCCACCGGATCGGTCGGCGCCACCGCGGCACCGAGCACCAGGCCCACCGCGAGCGTCGCACCGCTGACGAGCAGGCCGAATGCGACGCTGACGGCGGCCGCGGTGAGCAGAACGAGGACCACCGACAGGCTGATGACGGTGCGCAGATTGCGGCGTATGCCGACCAGTGAGGATTCCAGCGCCGCGTTGAAGAGCAGCGGCGGCAATACGCAGGTCATCACCACGTCGGGCTCGAGGCTGATGTTCGGCCCAGGCACCAGCGCATAACCGATGCCGACCAGAACCAGAAGCGTCGCACTGGGCAATCCGGTGCGTTCGCTGATCCAATTGACCAGCACGATGGCCGTGATGGCGCCGAGCAGCAACATCAAAGCCGTCTGCGCCCCCATAGGACCCATCCTGCCGGACAGGTGGGCGCCCGCTCGACGGCCCTGCTCGGCTTCGAACCGCCCCGATAGCATGGTCGTCGACCCACCGAGCCTTGGAGACCGCCGCGATGACCGTCCCCGCACAGCCTGCCCCAGCAGCCCCGATCCGGGTGCCTGCCGGGACCACCGCGGCCGCCGCGGTCGGCGAAGCCGGGCTGCCGCGCCGGGGCGCGCCCGAGGCCGTCGTGGTGGTGCGCGACGACTCGGGAAAGTTGCGCGACCTGAGCTGGACACCCGACACCGACACCGACGTCGTTCCCGTGGCCGCCAACACCGACGAGGGCCGCAGCGTCATCCGGCATTCGGCCGCGCACGTGTTGGCGCAGGCCGTGCAGGACCTCTTCCCGGACGCCAAGCTGGGCATCGGGCCCCCGATCACCGACGGCTTCTACTACGACTTCGACGTGGCCGAACCGTTCACCCCCGAAGACCTGGCGGCGCTGGAGAAGCGGATGCGCCAGATCATCAAGGAGGGCCAGCTGTTCGAGCGGCGTGTCTACGAGTCCAAGGACCAGGCACGCACCGAGCTGGCCGACGAGCCCTACAAGCTCGAACTGGTCGACGACAAATCCGGCGACCCCGACATCATGGAGGTCGGCGGCGACGAGCTCACGGCGTACGACAACCTCAATCCCCGTTCCCGCGAACGGGTTTGGGGCGACCTGTGTCGCGGTCCGCACATCCCCACCACCAAGCACATCCCGGCGTTCAAGCTGACCCGCAGCTCGGCGGCGTACTGGCGGGGCGATCAGCGCAACGCCAGCCTGCAGCGCATCTACGGCACCGCGTGGGAGACGCAGGAGGCGCTGGACAAGCACCTGGAGCTGATCGCCGAGGCCCAGCGCCGCGACCACCGCAAGCTGGGCGTGGAGCTGGACCTGTTCAGCTTCCCCGACGAAATCGGTTCGGGGCTGGCGGTTTTCCACCCCAGGGGCGGCATCATCCGCCGGGAGCTGGAGGAGTACTCGCGCCGCAAGCACGAGCAGGCGGGCTACGAGTTCGTCAACACCCCGCACATCACCAAGGAGCAGCTCTACGTCACGTCGGGGCACCTGGAGTGGTACGCCGAGGGGATGTACCCGCCGATGCATCTCGACGCCGAGTTCAACCCGGACGGCACGGTACGCAAGCCCGGCCAGGACTACTACCTCAAGCCGATGAACTGCCCGATGCACCACCTGATCTACCGGTCCCGCGGGCGCTCCTATCGCGAACTTCCGTTGCGGCTCTTCGAATTCGGCAGCGTCTACCGCTACGAGAAGTCCGGCGTGATCCACGGCCTGACCCGGGTGCGCGGGATGACGCAGGACGACGCGCACATCTACTGCACCCGCGAGCAGATGCGCGACGAGCTGACCTCGGTGCTGCGCTTCGTACTCGACCTGCTGGCCGACTACGGCCTCAACGACTACTACCTGGAGCTGTCCACCAAGGACCCGGAGAAGTCGGTGGGCTCCGACGAGGTGTGGGAGGAAGCCACCGAGATCCTGCGCGAGGTCGGTGAGGCCTCGGGCCTGCAGCTCGTTCCCGACCCGGGCGGCGCGGCGTTCTACGGACCGAAGATCTCGGTGCAGGTCAAGGACGCGCTGGGCCGCAGCTGGCAGATGTCGACGCTGCAGATCGACTTCAACATGCCGGACCGATTCGAACTGGAATACACCGCGTCCGACGGATCCCGGCAGCGGCCGGTGCTCATCCACCGGGCGCTGTTCGGCTCGATCGAGCGGTTCTTCGGCATCCTCACCGAGCACTACGCGGGGGCCTTCCCGGCCTGGCTGGCGCCGGTGCAGGCGGTGGGCATCCCGGTCGCCGACGAGCACGTGGAATACCTGGAAAGCATTGCCGCACAGCTGAAGTCACACGGCGTGCGGGTCGAGGTCGACGCCAGCGATGACCGGATGGCCAAGAAGATCGTGAATCAAACGAACCTGCGGGTGCCGTTCATGTTGCTGGCCGGTGACCGCGACGTGCAGGCCGGGGCCGTGAGCTTCCGATTCGGTGACCGCACCCAGATCAACGGCGTGCCCCGCGACAACGCGGTCGAGGCGATCGTGAAGTGGATCGCCGATCGCGAGAATTCCGTGCCCACGGCCGATCTCGTGAAAGTGTCGAGTGGTGAGTGACTGTGACTGATCGCGAGCCCGTGGAGCAGGGTGCCGACGACACCATCCTGGACAGGGGTGTCGGCGAGCGAGATCACCTGCAGCGGTTGTGGACTCCGTACCGGATGACCTATCTGGCCGAAGCGCCGCTGAAGCGCGACCCCAACTCTTCAGGCAAGACCGAGCAGCCGTTCAGCGACATTCCGCACCTGTCCGACGAGGACGGCCTGGTGGTCGCCCGCGGCGAGCTGGTCTACGCCGTGCTCAACCTCTACCCGTACAACCCCGGACACCTGATGGTGGTGCCCTACCGGCGGGTCTCCGAGCTCGAGGACCTGACCGACCCGGAGAGCGCGGAGCTGATGTCCTTCATCCAGAAGGCAATTCGCGTCATCAAGAACGTGTCGCGGCCGCACGGCTTCAACGTCGGCCTGAACCTGGGGACGTCGGCCGGCGGGTCACTGGCCGAACACCTGCATGTGCACGTGGTGCCGCGCTGGGGTGGCGATGCGAATTTCATCACCATCGTCGGCGGGTCCAAGGTGATCCCGCAACTGCTGCGCGAGACGCGTCAGCTGCTGGCCACGGAGTGGACGAAACAACCATGAGCAAAATGCCGTTCCTTTCCCGGGCGGCGTTCGCGCGGCTGACCACTCCGACCGCAAGGGCATGCCTGCGGATGGGTTTGACCCCCGACGTCGTCACCATCGTGGGCACCACCGGATCTGTGGCGGGGGCGCTGACGCTGTTCCCGATGGGCAAGCTGTTCGCGGGTGGCTGCGTGGTCTGGTTCTTCGTCCTGTTCGACATGCTTGACGGGGCGATGGCCCGGGAACGGGGCGGCGGCACCCGGTTCGGCGCGGTGCTGGACGCGACCTGTGACCGGGTCAGCGACGGCGCGGTGTTCTGCGGGCTGCTGTGGTGGATCGCCTTCGGCCTGCACGACACGCTGCTGGTGGTAGCCACGCTGATCTGCCTGGTCACCTCGCAGGTGATCTCCTACATCAAGGCGCGCGCCGAAGCCAGCGGGCTGCGCGGCGATGGCGGCTTGATCGAACGGCCGGAACGGTTGATCATCGTGCTGGTGGGCGCTGGCGTGTCGGACTTTCCCTATGTTGCCTGGCCGCCCGCGCTGCCGGTCGCGATGTGGGTGCTGGCGGTGGCGAGCCTGGTCACCTGCGCGCAGCGGTTGCACACGGTGCGCACCTCGCCGGGGGCGACCGACCGGCTGATGGGCCAGCCGTGATTCCCACTCCGCCGGGCATGAAAGTGATTGGGGCACAACGCCGGCTGGCGAGCCGGCTGGTGGGCCGGCTGACCGGTGGAATAAACGCCGACTGGGCCTATGCGTCCGGCTGGATGGCGGTGCGGGCGATGCCGGAGTTCGCCGCGCGCAACGCCTTTGAGGCCGGGGCGCGGTACGCGGCCCGCGGCGGCGGCCCCGACCAGCTGCGCAAGAACCTGGCCCGCGTCGTCGGGGTGTCGCCCGGGGACGTGCCGGACTCGCTGATGCGTGCCTCGCTGGCCTCCTACGCCCGCTATTGGCGCGAGGCGTTCCGGCTTCCGGGCATGGACCTGCGCGAGCTGGGCCGCGAGCTGCACGACTCCGTCCTGGGCCGGGACCACATCGAGGCGGCGCTGGCCGGCGGCCGCGGCGCGGTGATCGCGTTGCCGCACAGCGGCAACTGGGACATGGCCGGGGTGTGGCTGGCGCAGACGCACGGCACGTTCACCACCGTCGCCGAGCGGCTCAAACCCGAATCGCTGTACCGGCGCTTCATCGCCTACCGCGAACGCCTCGGCTTCGAGGTGCTGCCGCTGTCCGGGGGAGAACGGTCGCCGTTCGACGTGCTGTGCGATCGGCTGCGCGACAACCGGGTGGTGTGCCTGATGGCCGAGCGCGACCTCACCCGCACCGGCGTGCAGGTCGACTTCTTCGGTGAGCCCACCCGGATGCCGGCCGGGCCGGCGAAGCTCGCGATCGCGACCGGGGCCGACCTGCTGCCGGCACACTGCTGGTTCGACGGCCCGGGCTGGGGGGTGTCCATCCACCCGCCCCTGGATTGCACCGGCGGCGACGTCAAAGCCATCACCCAGGCGATGGCCGATCAGTTCGAGAAGAACATCGCCACCTACCCCCAGGACTGGCACATGCTGCAGCCGCAGTGGCTGGCCGACCTTCCCGAAGCCAAGCAGGCCCGGCTGAAGGAAACCTGATGCGGATCGGGATGGTCTGTCCCTACTCGTTCGACGTTCCGGGCGGGGTTCAGTCGCACGTCCTGCAGCTGGCCGAGGTGATGCGGGGCCGCGGGCACGAGGTCAGCGTGCTCGCACCGTCGTCGCCGCACGCGTCGCTGCCCGACTACGTCGTCTCGGCGGGCAAGGCCGTCCCGATTCCCTACAACGGGTCGGTGGCCCGGCTGCGGTTCGGGCCCGCGACCCACCGCAAGGTGAAAAAGTGGCTCGCCGAAGGCGATTTCGACGTGCTGCACCTGCACGAGCCCAACGCGCCGAGCCTGTCCATGCTGGCGCTGAACATCGCCGAGGGTCCGATCGTCGCCACGTTTCACACGTCGACCACCAAATCGCTGACGCTGACGGTGTTTCAGGGCATCCTGCGCCCGATGCACGAGAAGATCGTCGGCCGGATCGCGGTCTCCGATCTGGCCCGCCGCTGGCAGATGGAGGCGCTGGGCACCGACGCGGTGGAGATACCCAACGGCGTCGACGTGGCCTCCTTCGCCTCGGCGGCGCGCCTGGACGGCTACCCGCGCGCCGGCAAGACGGTGTTGTTCCTGGGCCGCTACGACGAGCCGCGCAAGGGCATGTCGGTGCTGCTCGATGCGCTCCCCGGGTTGGTCGAGCGTTTCGCCGACGTGCAGCTGCTGATCGTCGGGCGCGGCGACGAGGACCAATTGCGGGCCCAGGCAGGCGAATTGGTGGACCACATCCGCTTCCTGGGTCAGGTCGACGACGCGGGCAAGGCGTCGGCCATGCGCAGCGCCGACGTGTATTGCGCACCCAACCTCGGCGGGGAGAGTTTCGGCATCGTCCTGGTCGAGGCGCTGGCCGCCGGCACCCCGGTGGTGGCCAGCGACCTGGACGCCTTTCGGCGCGTGCTGCAGGGCGGCGACGTGGGCTGCCTGGTGCCCGTCGGCGACGGCGACGCGCTCGCCGATGCGCTGATCGCGGTGCTGGAGGATGATGTGCTGCGGGAGCGTTACATAACGGCCGGCTCGGCAGCCGTCCAGCGCTACGACTGGTCAGTGGTGGCCAGCCAGATCATGCGGGTGTACGAGACGGTCGCCGCTTCGGGCGCCAAGGTTGAGGTGGCCAGTTGATGACATGGCTGATCGTCGCCATCGCGGTCTTCGTCGCGGTGCTGGCGGTCTTCGGCGCCTGGGCTTACCGGACGGCCAACCGGCTGGACCGGCTGCACGTCCGCTACGACCTGTCGTGGCAGGCGCTCGACGGCGCGCTGGCACGGCGCGCGGTGGTGGCGCGCGCCGTCGCCATCGACGCCTACGGCGGCGCGTCCGAGGGGCGGCGGCTGGCGGCGCTGGCCGACGCGGCGGAGGGGGCGGCGCGGCCCGCGCGGGAGAACGCCGAGAACGAGCTGTCGGCCGCGCTGGCGATCGTTGATCCGGCTTCGCTGCCGGCCGGGCTGATCGCCGAGCTGGCCGACGCCGAGGCCCGGGTGGTGCTGGCCCGTCGCTTCCACAACGATGCCGTCCGGGACACCCTGGCGCTGGCCGAACGGCCCCTGGTGCGGCTGTTCCACCTGGGCGGGACCGCCGCGTTGCCCAGCTATTTCGAGATCGTCGAGCGGCCGCACGCGCTGGCCCACGGCGACGCACGTTTTGAAGGCCTCCTCAACCACCGCACCTCGGCGCGCATCGTGCTGCTCGACGACACCGGCGCGGTGCTGCTGTTGTGCGGTTCGGATCCCGCGCTCGCCGAGCGGCACGCGCCCAAGTGGTGGTTCACGGTGGGCGGCGAAGTCCAGCAGGGGGAGCGGCTGGCCGAGGCCGCCGCGCGGGAGCTGGCCGAGGAAACGGGCCTGCGGGCCGCGCCGGCCGACATGGTCGGGCCGGTGTGGCGGCGCGACGAGGTCTTCGAGTTCAACGGCTCGCTGATCGACAGCGAGGAGTTCTACTTCGTCTACCGCACCCACCGATTCGAGCCGTCGCGCACCGGCCGAACCGAACTGGAACACAGCTACATCCACGGCCACCGCTGGTGTGACGCTGCCGACATCGCCGCGCTGGTCGCGGCGGGGGAGACGGTATACCCCATGCAGCTATCCGGACTGCTCACCGAAGCGGCGGCGCTGGCCGGCGGCCGCACCCCCGGGCCGCTGCTGTCCATCCGCTGACTCCGCGGTGTCAACGCGGGCCAAAGCGCCTCATTAGACTGGGTCGACAACGGTTGAAGGAGATCATGCAGTGACTACCGCCCACCCCAACAACGGGCGAACCGGAACGGCGCGCGTCAAACGCGGCATGGCCGAGATGCTCAAGGGCGGCGTCATCATGGACGTCGTCACCCCCGAGCAGGCCAAGATCGCCGAGGCCGCCGGCGCCGTCGCCGTGATGGCGCTGGAGCGGGTGCCCGCCGACATCCGCGCCCAGGGCGGGGTGTCGCGGATGAGCGACCCCGACATGATCGAGGGCATCATCGCCGCCGTCACCATCCCGGTGATGGCCAAGGCACGCATCGGCCACTTCGTCGAGGCGCAGATCCTGCAGAGCCTCGGCGTGGACTACGTCGACGAGTCCGAGGTGCTCACCCCCGCCGACTACACCCACCACATCGACAAGTGGAAGTTCACCGTGCCGTTCGTGTGCGGGGCGACCAACCTCGGCGAGGCGCTGCGGCGCATCAACGAGGGCGCGGCCATGATCCGCTCCAAGGGCGAAGCCGGCACCGGTGACGTGTCCAACGCGACCACCCACATGCGGGCCATCGGCGGCGAGATCCGGCGCCTGACATCGCTGTCCGAGGATGAGTTGTACGTCGCGGCAAAGGAATTGCAGGCCCCCTACGAGCTGGTCGTCGAGGTGGCACGGGCGGGCAAGCTGCCGGTCACGCTGTTCACCGCGGGCGGCATCGCCACCCCGGCGGACGCGGCGATGATGATGCAGCTCGGGGCCGAGGGCGTGTTCGTGGGCTCGGGCATCTTCAAATCCGGCGATCCCGCGCAGCGCGCCGCGGCGATCGTCAAGGCGACCACCTTCTACGACGACCCCGACGTGCTGGCCAAGGTGTCCCGCGGGCTGGGCGAGGCGATGGTCGGCATCAACGTCGAGCAGATCGCGGAGCCCCATCGGCTGGCCGAGCGCGGCTGGTAAAAACAGTCCGTGTCGATCCAAGAGATCCTCGATCTCGAGCAGCTCGAGGTCAACATCTATCGCGGCAGCGTGTTCAGCCCGGAATCGGGCTTCCTGCAGCGCACGTTCGGTGGCCACGTGGCGGGGCAGTCGCTGGTGTCCGCGGTGCGCACCGTCGACCCGCAGTACCAGGTGCACTCGTTGCACGGGTACTTCCTGCGGCCCGGGGACGCCAAGGAGCGCACGGTGTTCATCGTCGAGCGCTCCCGCGACGGCGGCTCGTTCGCCACTCGCCGGGTCAACGCGATCCAGCACGGCGAAATCATCTTCAGCATGGGCGCCTCCTTTCACACCGACCAGGAAGGCATCCATCACCAGGACGTGATGCCGGCCGCGCCGCCGCCCGACGGGCTGCCCGGGCTGGACTCGATCAAGGTCTTCGACGACGCCGGCTTCAAGCAGTTCGAGGAGTGGGACGTCTGCATCGTGCCGCGCGACCTGCTGCAGCTCTCGCCGGGCAAGGCCGCGCAGCAACAGGTTTGGTTCCGCCACCGCGACCCGCTGCCCGACGACCCGGTGCTGCACATCTGCGCGCTGGCCTACATGAGCGACCTGACCCTGCTGGGATCGGCCCAGGTCACCCATCTCGACGTGCGGGAGCACCTGCAGGTGGCGTCGCTGGACCACGCCATGTGGTTCATGCGCCCGTTCCGGGCCGACGAATGGCTGCTGTACGACCAGTCCTCGCCGTCGGCCAGCAGTGGCCGTTCACTGTGCCAGGGCAAGATCTTCACCCAGTCGGGCGAGATGGTCGCGGCGGTCATGCAGGAGGGGCTGACCCGCTTCAAGCGCGGATACCAGCCGACCACCCAGTGAGCGCCCCGCGGATCGGGGTGCTGGCGCTGCAGGGCGACACCCGCGAACACCTGTCCGCGCTGCGCGAGGCCGGGGCCGAGTCGATGCCGGTGCGCCGGCGCAGCGAGCTCGAGTCGGTCGACGGCCTGGTCATTCCCGGTGGGGAATCGACCACCATGAGCCACCTGCTGCTCGACCTCGGCCTGCTGGAGCCGCTACGGGGGCTGCTGGCCGACGGGCTGCCCGCCTACGGCGCGTGCGCGGGCATGATCCTGCTGGCCAGCGAGATCCTCGACGCCGGCGCGGGCGGGCGCGAGGCGCTGCCGCTGCGCGCGATCGATATGACGGTGCGCCGCAACGCTTTTGGGCGGCAGGTCGACTCGTTCGAGGGCGACATTCCGTTCACGGGGCTGGGCGATCCGGTGCGCGCGGTGTTCATCCGCGCACCCTGGGTCGAGCGCACCGGTGACGGCGTCGAAGTGCTGGCCACCGCGGCCGGGCACGTCGTCGCGGTGCGGCAAGGCCGCAAGCTGGCCACCGCGTTTCACCCCGAGATGACCGGCGACCGGCGCATCCATCACCTGTTCGTCGACCTCGTCACCGGCTGACCGCCCGACGGGTGGTCACATGTGCCGCCCTCCGGTGGTGCGTGTGCGTACGCGAAGCGCTAGCGGATGCGCTATCGCTTTCCGGGGCGCGCATATCCCCATTCAGCCGTGACTCCTGGGGCCACTGCGACCGCTGGGTAGACGCCGGGCCAGCCACCGCGACCGTCCACGTAGACTCGTCTGGCCACAAAAACAAGAAGACTTTCAGATAAGGACACCGATGAGCGGCCATTCCAAGTGGGCCACCACCAAACACCAGAAGGCCGTCAAAGACGCGCGCCGCGGCAAGGAGTTCGCCCGGCTGATCAAGAACATCGAGGTCGCCGCCCGCACCGGCGGCGGTGACCCGGCGGGCAACCCGACGCTGTACGACGCCATCCAGAAGGCGAAGAAGACCTCGGTGCCCAACGACAACATCGAGCGCGCCCGCAAGCGGGGTGCGGGCGAGGAAGCCGGTGGCGCCGACTACCAGACGATCATGTACGAGGGCTACGGGCCCAACGGCGTGGCGGTGCTGATCGAGTGCCTCACCGACAACCGCAACCGCGCGGCCGGCGAGGTCCGGGTGGCGGTGACCCGCAACGGCGGCAACATGGCCGATCCCGGATCGGTGTCCTACCTGTTCACCCGCAAGGGCGTCGTCACCCTCGAGAAGAACGGCCTGACCGAGGACGACGTGCTGACGGCGGTGCTCGAGGCGGGGGCCGAGGACGTCAACGACCTCGGCGACAGCTTCGAGATCATCTCCGAGCCGACCGACCTGGTGGCGGTGCGCACCGCGCTGCAGGACGCCGGCATCGACTACGAATCGGCCGAGGCCAGCTTCCAGCCGTCGGTCAGCGTGCCCGTCGACGTCGACGGCGCGCGCAAGGTGTTCAAGCTCGTCGACGCCCTCGAGGACAGCGACGACGTGCAGAACGTCTGGACCAACGTCGACCTGTCCGACGAGGTGCTGGCCGCTCTCGACGACGAGTAGCTACTCGTACCCGCGCCGCATGTCCTCGACGATGCGCGGATGGTCCAGGGTCGACGGCTCCACCGCGCGCGGCGCGATGTCACCGGAGAACACCGCGGCGGCGTCGAGCACCTGCTGGCTGAGGTAGCGCAGCGGGGGCGCGTTGGCGGGCACCTTCGGTGTGGGCGCGGCGCCGGCGCGCTGCGCCAGGGCGAACCCCCAGTCGCCAAACGTGGGCACGTGCACGTGATACGGCGTGACCGCGTAGCCCGCGGCGCGGATCGACGAGACGGTCCGCCAATACGCCGTCGGGGTGGAGTAGGGACTGCCCGCCTGCACCACCATCAGCCCACCGGGGGTCAGCGCCCGGGCGATGAGCGCATAGAACTCCGTCGAGTACAGCCGGCCCAGCACGGGGGTGTCGGGGTCGGGAAGGTCGACGATGACCGCGTCGAAGCGATCCACATCGGGCCGGCGCAACCAGTTCATCGCGTCCTCGGTCAGCACGGACACCCGCGGGTTGTCCAGCGAACCGCCGTTCGCGTTGCGCAGCGTGGTGCGTGCGATGTCGATCACGGCGGGGTCGAGCTCGACCTGCACGATCTTGGAAATGCTTGGCTGACGCAGCAATTCGCGCGCCGCCAGGCCGTCGCCGCCGCCGAGCACCAGCACCGAGTGAGCGCCGTTGCCGAGGGCGGGGTAGACGAGGCTCTCGGTGTAGCGGTATTCGTCGCGGGTGGAGAACTGCAGGCCGCCGTCGAGGTAGAGCCGGGTGTCGTCGCCGCGGCGGGTCACCACGATCTCCTGATACGCCGTGTGCCGGTAGGCGATGATCGGGTCGGCGTAAAGCCTTTGCCTGCTTGTTGTTTCGATGTCGGCCGAACGCAGCAGCAGGGTGGCGAGCAGGCCCGCCGCGGCGGTCAGCGCGCACAGCGCCAGCAGCAACTGTCGCGTCGAAACCACTTGGCGCAACAGGAAAACGGCCACGACGGCCGCCGCCGCGAGGTTGATCATGCCGGTGGCCGCCGCGCCGCGAATCATGCCCAGCTGCGGCAGCAGCAGGAACGGCCAGACCAGCCCGCCGAGCAACGCGCCCAGGTAGTCCGCGGCGTTCAGGTTGGCCAGGGTGCGGCCGGCGTCGGCCCCCGGGTCTGCGTCGGGGCCCATCTTGCCCCGGTGCAGCAGCGTCATCAACAGCGGCACCTCGGCGCCGACCAGGCCACCGATCAGCGCCGTGCTCACCGCCAGCACCCACGTCGACCCGTCCACAAAGGCGAACACCACGTACAGCGCCGCCGCCGAGAGCCCACCGATGATGCCCAGCAGCGCCTCGACGGCGATGAAGGTGATCGCGGCGTGCGCCAGCAGCGGTTTGACCAGCAGGGCACCCACGCCCAGCGCGGCGATGTAGCCCGCGACGATCAGGGAGGTGGCGACGATCCCGCCGCCGTCGAGACTGGCCGACAGCGTCAGCAGCGCGAGTTCGTAGATGATGCCGCACGCCGCGCACGCCGCCACGGCGGCCAGCAACACCGCCCGCCACCGCCCCGACGACGCCGCGGGCGGCGTCGGGGCGGGCGTCCGCACCTCGACCGTGCTCATGACACCGCCGCGGCGGTCACCCCTCCGACGGCGAGCAGTATCAGCGCTACCGCGAACGATCCCGGATGCAGCTCCGGCTCGTCGATGTGCTCGTGGAAACTGCCCGGTATCAGCAGATGCATGGTCAACAGCGCGATGCCCAGCAGGATGACCCCCATCAGGCCGTAGACCGCCACGCCGACGAGGCCCTGGCCCAGCTGGCTATAGCTGTTGGTGATGGCGGTGATGATGACGACGGTCAGGGCGATGTACATCGCACCCGCCACCACGACGGCGTTCGGTCGGCGGTCGATGAACACCAACTGGCGCAGCTTTCCCGGGGTCAGCACGTCGACCGCGTAGAACCCGACGAGCAGCACGGCCATGCCGACCACGAAGTACAGGATCGTCGCGACCGCGCCTTTCAGCACGGGATTGAGGTCGACGGTGCCGATCTCGACGGCGAGGTACATGGTGCTCTCCTTTGCGGTGGGGTGCCGTCACTTGGTTCCGCCGGGGCCGCCGGGGGTGCCACCGGCGCCGCCCGAGGGGGATCCGGGGGAAAATCCGGGGCCCAGGAAGATGAAGGCGCCGTGGCTGTATCCGGCGCTCAGCGGTTCGACGCGGATGCTGCACGGGTAGTTGCCGTCGGGGCCGACGATCACGATGTTGTTGTTGTAGCGCAGGTACTCGGTTTTGTCGTTGTCGGCTCGCGCGTCGGGTTCCTGGTAGTCGGCCAGGGTGTCGGCCACCTGTTCGGGGGACCCGCTGCACTGGTAACGGGTCCCGTTCACGTCGCGGGCGTATTCGTGATAGTGCCCGGCGACATACGACGCAATGTTCTTCTGCAGCAAGATGATTCCGAAGATCAGACACGTCACCCCGGCCAGGCCCAGCACGCCGGCGATCACGAACAGGCGATTGCGGCTCACGGGCGCCACCGGCTGGTCGTGTGCACCACCGTTCCGCCGTTGCCGGCGGGACGGTTCGGATAGAGATGCCAGGTCTGCCAGCGCCAGCCGGCGCCGTCGGGTTCGGCGGCCAGCGCGGTCAGCGCGGCGTCATCGCCGGGGAACGTTCCGCCCAGCCAGCCCGCCCCGCTGGCGCAGCGGTCGCGCAGGTCCCGCGCGAGGCGACGAAAGCTCGCCTCGTCGTGGGTGTCGGTACAAGATTGCAGGCGGTAGCCGGGCGCGTCGGTGCGCTCGGGCAGGTCGGCCCCGAGAGTGCGTGCGGTGCAGGAGATTTCCTCGGAGAATTGGCCCGCCGCGTGCTCGACCGCGACGACGTGTGAGGCGCCGAGCACCCCGAGCAGGAGCGCGGCGCCACCGCCGGGGTGAGCCAGCCGGCAGCTGGCCAGCGGAGCGGGTAGGGGCGCGTTGAGCGCCAGTCCCAGCCGTTCGCCGGATACGTCCGCCGGGGTCACGGCGAGCTGATGAAGGGGCACCGAGCAGACCTCGTGCCCTAGGCCGAGGCGGGCGGGGGCGCCGCGTACACGGTGATCTCGCCGGGCGACACGGACTTGCCCGTCGACACCTCCCAGGGCATGTCGGGTGCCCAGCGCTCGAACGAGAGCAGCACCGACTCGTCGGCGTTGGTGCAGTCGACGAATTCCATCTCGCCGCCGGCGGGCAGGCCGGTGGCACCTTCGGTCGTGTAGGAGGCCCGGCCGCGTTCGGACTCGTGGAACATCACGCCGTCGACGACGTAGGGGTCGCCGGGCCGCAGCGGCACGTCCTTGCGGGTGACCCACATCGCGAGTTCGAGCCGCCCGTCGTCCTCCTCGACGCTGAACCAGATCGGCTGGTCGCCGCCTTCCAGCAGGTGCTCCCACCACACGAACGGGCCCTCGCGGTAGGTGACCGACCCGCGCACGATGTAGTCGACGCCGCCGTAGCTGACGACGGCGCCGGGGCCGAGCTGGCGCGGTCCGAACTGCGGCATCGCGTCGGACGCCAGGGGATCCGGGCGTCGGCCTTGCTGGGCCGGTTTCTTGGGCCGCCGCAAAGCCACCACCAGCACCACGATGGATGCGATGAAGAGCGCCACGGCGATGATGAGCAGCAGAGATCCCACGCCAACCCTTCCGTTGCCACATTGCTTGAGCGAACGTGGGCTAAAGCTAACAGCTTTTCCGCGGGTTCGGCGCCGTAACGTCACCCCCGGGAATCGGCCGCGTCGCCGCGTGTCCTACCCGGACCCGTCGGGGCCGGCCGCTAGGGTATCGAACAGCTGTTCTACTAGTTGGGAGCGGGAATGCGGGTGATGGGCGTCGATCCCGGCCTGACCCGATGCGGTCTGTCGGTCGTCGAAAGCGGGCGCGGGCGCACGGTCGTCGCGCTGGACGTCGACGTGGTGCGCACGCCGTCGAATGCACCGCTTGCCGAAAGGCTGCTGCAGATCAGCGATGCCGTCGAGCACTGGCTGGCCACCCACCAGCCGGACGTCGTGGCCGTCGAGCGGGTGTTCTCCCAGCTGAATGTGTCGACGGTGATGGGCACCGCCCAGGCCGGCGGGGTGGTCGCGCTGGCGGCGGCCAAGCGCGGTGTCGACGTGCACTTCCACACGCCCAGCGAGGTCAAGGCCGCGGTCACCGGCAACGGCGCGGCCGACAAGGCGCAAGTCACCGCTATGGTCACCAGAATCCTTGCGCTGCAAGCGAAACCGACACCTGCCGACGCCGCCGACGCGCTGGCGTTGGCGATTTGTCACTGCTGGCGGGCGCCGATGATCGCCCGGATGGCCGCGGCCGAAACCATGGCCGCCCAGCAGCGACAGAAATACAAGGCCAAGTTGGATGCCAAGCTGAAGGCCGCGCGATGATCGCCTCGGTGCGCGGCGAGGTCCTCGAGGTGGCGCTGGACCATGTGGTGATCGAGGCCGCCGGCGTCGGCTACCGGGTGAACGCGACCCCGTCGACGCTGTCCACGTTGCGGACCGGCACCGAGGCGCGGCTGATCACCGCGATGATCGTCCGCGAGGACTCGATGACGTTGTACGGCTTCACCGACACCGACAGCCGCGACCTGTTCTCGACGCTGCTGTCGGTGTCGGGGGTGGGGCCCCGGCTGGCGATGGCGACCCTGGCCGTGCACGACGCGGGAGCGCTGCGCCAGGCGCTACATGACAGCGACGTCAGCGCGCTGACCCGGGTGCCGGGCATCGGCAAGCGCAGCGCCGAACGGATGGTCTTGGAGTTGCGGGACAAGGTCGGTGCCGGCATGGCGGGCGCGCCGGGCGGCGCGTCCGTGGTGAACGGGCACGCGGTGCGGGGGCCGGTGGTCGAGGCCCTGGTCGGGCTGGGCTTCGCCGCCAAGCAGGCCGAAGAGGCCACCGACAAGGTGCTGGCCACCGAACAGGACGCGACGACGTCCGGCGCCCTGCGCGCGGCCCTGTCCCTGCTGGGTAAGTCCCGATGACCCCGCAAGATGTCGGGGACGACCACGCCGAGCGAGAGGTTTCCGGCGCGCTGGCGCCCGGCGAGGGCGACATCGAGACCAGCCTGCGACCGCGCTCGCTGCGCGAGTTCATCGGCCAGCCGCGGGTGCGCGAACAGCTGCAGCTCGTCATCGAGGGCGCCAAGAACCGGGGCGGCACACCGGATCACATTCTGCTGTCCGGCCCGCCGGGACTGGGCAAGACGTCGCTGGCGATGATCATCGCCGCCGAGCTCGGATCCTCGTTGCGGGTGACGTCCGGGCCCGCGCTGGAACGCGCCGGTGACCTGGCGGCGATGCTGTCCAACCTGGTCGAGCACGACGTGCTGTTCATCGACGAGATCCACCGCATCGCCCGGCCCGCCGAGGAGATGCTGTACCTGGCCATGGAGGACTTCCGGGTCGACGTGGTGGTCGGCAAGGGTCCCGGGGCGACGTCGATTCCGCTGGAGGTGGCGCCGTTCACGCTGGTCGGCGCGACCACCCGCTCCGGCGCGCTGACCGGCCCGCTGCGGGACCGGTTCGGGTTCACCGCGCACATGGACTTCTACGAGCCTGCCGAGCTGGAGCGGGTGCTGGCCCGCTCCGCCGGGATCCTGGGCATCGAACTCGGCGGTGACGCGGCCGAGGAGATCGCCCGGCGCTCGCGCGGGACGCCGCGGATCGCCAACCGGTTGTTGCGCCGGGTTCGCGACTTCGCCGAGGTGCGCGCGGACGGCGTGATCACCCGCGACGTCGCCAAGGCCGCGCTGGCGGTCTATGACGTCGACGAGCTGGGCCTGGACCGGCTGGACCGGGCGGTGCTCTCGGCGCTGACCCGCAGCTTCGGCGGCGGCCCGGTCGGGGTTTCGACGCTGGCGGTGGCGGTGGGCGAGGAGGCCGCCACGGTCGAGGAGGTGTGCGAGCCGTTCCTGGTCCGCGCCGGCATGGTCGCCCGGACGCCGCGGGGCCGGGTCGCCACCGCCCAGGCGTGGACGCACCTCGGCATGGCCCCTCCGGCCGGGGTCACCGGCCTCGGCCAGGCCGGCCTGTTCGACTAGCGGCGACCGCAAGCGCGGCGGTGCCGGGCGAAGCGGGTCGCCGCCATCGGGACCGTGCGACCAGCAGGTAGCTGGGCCGTCGGCGGCCCCGGGTGCGTTTCGCGACCAAATCGTGACCTTCGCGCCGAGCCATCGCCCGAACGTTCGGGTAACCAGCCTCACAGCAGTGATACCTGTGAAGGAGGTTCCGATGAGGACCATGAGCCACGACTACGACCGCCCTCGCGCGCTGTACATGCCACGTACCCGCGGCGCGCTAACCGGGTTACTCCTAATACTCCTGGGTGCGTGGGGTGCCTTGGTGCCGTTCTTCGGCCCCAACATCGACTGGGCCTACATGACCGACCCGGCATGGACGTGGACCACGGCCAAGGGCTGGCTGGAGGTGCTCCCCGGGGCCGCCGCAGCGGTGGGCGGCCTGCTGGTGCTCATGTCCGGTAACCGTGCCAGCGCCGTGTTCGGCGGGTGGCTGGCGGTCGCCGGCGGCGCCTGGTTCGTGGTCGGCCGTGCGTTCGCATCGACCCTCGGCATCGGGGACCTCGGTCAACCGATGGCGGCGACGGACCTCAAGCGGGCCCTGCTCGAGGTCACCTACTTCACCGGTCTGGGCGCCCTGATCGTGTTCCTGGGCGGGGCCGCCGTGGCCCGCCTGGCCGTTCGGCACGCACGCGACGTCGTGGTGACGCACCCGGCTCCCGTAGCGGGCGAGGCCGTTCCGGCGGCTGAGCCGGCCATGTACGACGAGACGCGCGCCCCGGCGGCGGCGCGGGCGGACGCTGCGGCGGCCGGGCCGGAGCCCCGCGGGCGCACTGGTCGTGGCTTGTTCCGTCGGCGCGCCGGCGGCGGCCTGTTCCACCGGCACCACCACGCAGGCGCGTAGCCGGTAACCGAGCAGGGCGGGAGGCACCGGTAGCCCTTTGCTGCCGGTGCCGTTTCGCGTCAGGCTGGCCCGGGCAACCGCTGGTCGGTAAAGTTCACCGGCGCCGAAACATGCTGAAACCGGCCGCCGCGCCGGGCCTCGAGGCGCGAGGAGGGGCGATGATCACCGCCGGATTGGTGTTCGCCGCGCTGGCGGCGTTGCTGCATGTCTACATCTTTGTGATCGAATCGTTGACCTGGACCTCGCCGCGCACGCGCGCCACGTTCGGCACCACCGAAGCCGAGGCCGAAACCACCAAGCTCCTCGCCTTCAACCAAGGCTTCTACAACTTGTTCCTGGCCATCGTCACAGGCGTGGGCATTGCCGCAGTTGCCTTGGGGCACAACGGCATTGGCGCGGCACTCGTCTTCGCCGGCGTCGGGTCGATGGCCGCGGCGGCGGTGGTGCTGGTCGCGTCCGACCGCGCGAAGGCGCGCGCCGCCGCGACGCAGGGCGCCTTTCCGGCGATCGCAATCGTGCTCCTGCTCTTCGGACTTCACTAGTAACACGAGTCTCAGCAGCCTCAAAAGCCACGGCTAGCGGTGGCTTTCGACTCTCCCGTGGGTTAGTAGTGGAAAGCGCTGGGTAACCATCCCAGGCCGGAATCAAGCCCGGTATTCAACGAGGGGATGTCATGAAATACGCAGAAGACGGCCAACCGCGCGGGCTGAGCATGCCGCGCTCGCGCGGCGCGGTCAGCGGATTGCTCCTGGTCATTTTGGGAGCTTGGGGGGCGTTAATACCGTTTGTTGGTCCGCACTTTAATTTTGCCTACACACCGGACCGGGATTGGGCGTGGAGCACGGCCCGGGGCTGGCTGGAGGTGGCGCCGGGAGCGGCCACCGCGCTGGGCGGTTTGTTGCTGATCGTCGCCGGGAACCGGGTCGCCGCCATGCTGGGCGGTTGGCTGGCCGTGCTGGCCGGTGCCTGGTTCGTGGTGGGCGGTCAGGTCGCCCCGTTGTTGGGCATCGGCTCCGCCGGTGATCCCATCGCCGCGACCGAACGCAAGCGCGCGGTGCTCGAGGTCACGTACTTCTCCGGCCTGGGCGCGCTGATCATCTTCGTCGGCGGCGTCGTGCTGGCGCGCACCGCGGTGCGCCTGGCCCGCGACGTGCATCCGGTGGCGGCCGAACCCGCCGCGGCGCCGAGCGTTGAGCCGTACCGGGATTCGGTCTACGAGCCGGCCGAGGTCTCCTCGGGCGCGCTGACCAAGCCGCGATCCTCGGCGGACCCCGAGCCGAAGCGGGGATGGCGGCGTAACCGTGCCGGCGCCGGGGCGGGCGCCAACGCCGCGTACCTGCGCTGGCCGCACCCGCAGCAGTAGCTCGCGCCATCAAAAGCAATCGCCCAGTCCCGCAACGGGACTGGGCGATTGCTTTGCTGCCCTTAGAGCAGTCCGAGCAACTGCAGGTTGGTGATGTACTTGACGATGACCGGCGCCGAGACATGCGGAATGTCTTTGTCGGGGCCGATTTTCGCTTCCTGCACCGCCGCGCGGAACACATCGGTGGGTGCCATCGAGCCGTTGATCGGTTTCTCCGGCTTCTGGTAGTTGTGCAACAACGGCAGCAGCGAGTACTGGCGCTGCCGATCCGGCAGGGCCCGCAGCGACATCTCGAACCGCCGCAGCCACTCGGAGTAATCGGCGATGCGCTCGATCGAATACCCGGCCTCGACCAGCCAGTCGATGTACTCGTCGAGTCCGATGCCGTCGTCATACGGGTTCATCACGTGGTACGTCTGGAAACCGTTGTCGCTGTCGGTGATCTGTGTTCCCAGCGTCGAGATCGCCGCGGCGATGAACTCGACCGGCAGGCCGTCGTAGTGCGCCCGCTGCCGGTTGCCGTCGGCGTCGAGCTCGTAGAACGAACCGGGCGCGATACCGGTGGCGACCAGGCTCAGCATCAGCCGGGTGAACATGTCCGGCAGGTTGAGCTGTCCGGCATAGGTGGTGTCGGCCAGGATCATGTCGCAGCGGAACACCGAGACGGGCAGACCGCACAGGTCGTGCGCCTCACGCAGCAACACCTCGCCGGCCCACTTGCTGTTGCCGTACCCGTTGGCGTAGTTGTCGTTGATCTCGCGGGTGGCGCTGATCTGCCGGATGTCGGCGTTCTCGACGAACGTGCCCGGCTGGATCTGGTCGCCCACACCGATCGTCGACACGTACGTGTACGGCTTTTGCTTGGACGTCAACGCAATCCGGATCAGCTCCGCGGTGCCCAGCGCATTGGGCCCGAACAGCTCGCTGTAGGGCAGCACGTGGTTCACCAGCGCCGCCGGGTCGACGATGACATCGACCGTGTCGGCCAGCCGCTGCCAGGTCTGCTGGTCCAGGCCGAGGTTGGCCTCGCCCTTGTCACCCGCGATGACCTCGAGGTGGTCGGCGGCCACCTTCTGGTAGTGCGCCAACAGTTTCGGGTCGCCGCTGTCGAAGGTCTTGTCCAGCCGGGCACGCGCCTCCGCGTCGGACTTGGCCCTTACCAAGGCGATCACCTTGCCGTCGACCATGTCCATCCGCTCGAGCCAGTCCAGCGCCAGGTAGCGGCCCAGGAATCCGGTCGCGCCGGTCAGCAGCACCGTGCGCACCTCGGTCGCCGGCTTGGGCAGGCTCGGCGCGGCGGCCAGGATGGCCTCGTCGAGGAACTTGTCCAGCGTGAGGTCACCGGCGCGGACCGTGGTGGCGCCGCGTCCGTGCACGGCCGCGAACGTCGGCCGCTTGGATCCCTGCCGCTCGGCCTCGATGTAGTCGGCGATGGCCGCCAGGTCGTTGGCCGGGCTGACGATGACACCCACCGGCACGTCGACGTCGAAGATCTCGCGCAGCAGGTTTCCGAATGTCAACGCCGACAACGAGTCTCCACCCAGATCGGTGAAGTGGGCGTCGGGGGACAGGTCGCCGGCCGCCGCGCCCAGCATGGCGGCCGCGGCCCGGCTCACGGTCTGCAGCACCGGCGCCTCGGCGCCGCTACGGCGCAGTTCGGCCAGCTCGTTGGCCTGGCCGGCGGCCAGGTCGGCGTAGATCTGCTCGAGCCGTTCCCCGTAGTGCTGCTTGAGCTTCGGCCACGCCAGCTTGCGGATCCCGGTCAGCAAACCGTTTTCCAGCGTGAACGGGGTGGTCTCGATGATGAAGTCGCGCGGCACCTCGTAGGACTGCAGGTCGGTCTCTTTCGCGACCTTCTGCAACGAGTCGGCGATCTTCGGCTTGAGCGAGTCAAGGTCGTTGTCCGCCAAGGCTTCTTCGGTGGGCACCACCACGGCCAGCAGGTAGGGCTGGGCGCTGTTGCCGTAGACGTAGATCTGACGGATCAGCGGGCTGTTGCCGAACACCGCCTCCAGCTTGGCCAGCGTCACGAACTCGCCCTGCGCAAGCTTGAGCACATTGTTGCGGCGGTCGACGTACACGAGCCTGCCCGGGGCGATCTCGGCGAACACGTCACCGGTCCGGTAGTACCCGTCGTCGTCGAAAACGTTGGCCGTGGTCTCGGGCCGCTTGTAGTAGCCGGGGAACATGTTCTGGGTCCGCAGCAACAGCTCTCCGCGCGGATGCGGGCGGTCGGTAGCGAAGTACCCCAGATCCGGAACGTCGACCAGCTTGTAGTCGACCACCGGCGGGCGCTGAATCTCGCCGTCGAACAACACCATTCCGGCCTCGGTCGAGCCGTAGCCGTCCATCAGGTGCATCTGCAGCAGCGACTCGGCCCACTTCTTCAACTCCGGTGAGGTGGGTGCGGAGCCCGTCATCGCGAAGATGAACCGGCCGCCCAGCAGGTACTGGCGCTGTTCCTCGAGCACCGCGGCCTCCACGGTCTCGCGGTCCGCGCCGTCGGCCAGACGCCGCTCGACCTGGCGCTGGAATTCACCGAACAGCGTCTCCCAGATCCGCGGGACGAAGTTCATCTCGGTGGGACGCACCAACTCGAGATCCTCGAGCAGGGTGGACAGGTCGCTGCGGGCCGCAAAGTAGGCGGTGCCACCATTTCCCAGCGTGCCGTAAAGGATTCCGCGGCCCATGACGTGGCTCATCGGCATGAAGTTGAGGGTGATCGATGCGGCGCTCTCGCCGAACCAGTTCTTGCTGCCGCGCCGCCACATCTTGCCGACGTTGCTCTGCGGGTACATCGCGCCCTTGGGCGCGCCGGTGCTGCCGGAGGTGTAGATCAGCAGGGCCAGCGAGTCCTCGTCGGTCGCCCGCTCGGAAACTGCCGGCAGGTCCTTGCCGCGCTGCAGCACGTCGGCGAGCGTCTCGACGGCCACGCCGGTGCCGGCCAGCCGCGCCACGGCGCCGTCCACGGCCTCGCGCTGGTCGTCGACCTGGGGCTGATAGTCGAACACGACCAGCTTGCCCGGCAGGTGGTCGCCGGCCAGGATCAGCTGCACCGCGTCGGGCAGCTGGTTGACGCTCGTCGCGATCAGGGTGGGCTCGGTCTCGGCCACGATCGGCTGCAGCGACGTGATCGCCGCGCTGGTCTGCAGCGGCACCGACACGGCCCCGATGGTGCCCAGCGCAATGTCGATGGTGGCGTAGTCGACGCTGTTGAAACCCAGCACGCAGACCCGGTCGCCGGGGTTGGCGTCGGCGGCCCAGGCGCGGCCGAGGGCCGAAACCCGTTGGCCCAGTTCGCCGTACGTAATGGTCTCGAAGCGCGGGAGCAACTCGGCCGAAGTCCGTCCAGTCTCGGCGTCCTTGACGAACTCCACCACCCGCTGCGCCAGCGCCGGCCGCTCGGCGTAACCGTCGAGCACGGTCCGGACGATCTGCGGCAGCCGCAGCCCCGGCTGTTCGAGGGCCGCGGTGATCGCCGGGTCCGGTTGGGCCGCGGCGAACTGGGGGTCGTTGGCAATGAGTTCCTCGACGCGATGGTCGAGTTCTTCGTCCCGAATAGGAGTCGACATAAATGATCCCTTGCAAATGAAAGTTAGCGAGCCAATTTGCGCTGTCCGCGCTGACAGATAGAACGTTAGCTAAAGTAACGGTATTCCACCACGATCCGGTCGTTGCGGCGTTTGTGACATTGCCCACGCGGTAAGGACGCGCGGGCGGAGCTTCCCCGGGTCTAGAGGTCGCGCAGCAGTCCGCCGAGGATGTCGATCCCCTCGGTCAGCAGTTCGTCGCTGATGGTCAGCGGGGGCAGCAGCCGGATGATGTTGCCGTACATGCCGCAGGTCAGGACGATCACCCCGGCGGCCGCGGCCGCGACGGTCAGCTTCTGGGTCAGTTCCTTGTCGGGCTCGGCGGTTCCCGACTTCACCAATTCGATGGCGATCATGGCGCCCCGACCGCGCACGTCGCCGATCCGGTCATCGCCGGCTTGCAGGCGCAGCAGCGGCTCGGTGATCAGGCGTTCCAGGTGCTGGGCCCGTTCGATCAATCCGTCGTTCTCGATCGTCTCGATCGTGGCCAACGCTGCCGCGCAAGCTAGTGGGTTTCCGCCGAAGGTGCCGCCCAAACCGCCGACATGGGGCGCATCCATGATCTGCGCGCGGCCGGTGACCGCCGACAGCGGCAGTCCGTCCGCGATGGCCTTGGCGGTGCAGATCAGGTCGGGTTCGATGCCCTCGTGCTCGCACGCGAACATGGCGCCGGAGCGGGCGAACCCGGTTTGCACCTCGTCGGCGACGAACACCACGTCGTTCCTGTGGCACCAGTCCAGCAGGGTGGGCAGGAATCCCTCGGCCGGCACGATGAACCCGCCCTCACCCTGGATCGGCTCGATGATCAGGGCGGCCAGGCTGTCGGCGCCGACCTGGCTTTCGATGACGTTGATGGCCCGCGCGGCGGCCTTTTCCCCGTCCGTCGCCAGTTCCTTGTCGAGGAGGCCGTCGCGATAGGGGTAGGACAGTGGCGCCCGGTAGACCTCCGGCGCGAACGGGCCGAAGCCGCCCTTGTAGGGCATCGACTTGGCGGTCAGCGCCATCGTCAGGTTGGTGCGGCCGTGGTAGGCGTGGTTGAACGCCACCACGGCGGGCTTGCGCGTGTACGCGCGCGCGACCTTGACCGCGTTCTCGACCGCCTCGGCGCCGGAGTTGAACAGCACCGAGCGCTTCTCGCCGGCGCCCGGGGTGATCCGGTTCAGCGTTTCGGCGACGGCGACGTAGGACTCGTACGGCGTCACCATGAAGCAGGTGTGGGTGAACTCGGCCACCTGCGCGCGCACCGCCTCGACCACCCGGGGAGAGGAGTTGCCGATCGTCGTCACCGCGATGCCCGAGCCGAGGTCGATCAGCCGGTTGCCGTCGACGTCCTCGATGATGCCGCCGCCGGCGCGGGCCACGAAAACCGGCACCGACACGTTCACCGCGTGCGACACCGCCGCCGCCCGGCGCTTGGTCAGTTCCAGCGATGCCGGACCGGGGATCTCGGTGACCAGCTGGCGAGTCTGCTCGAGGCTGGCCACTACATACTCCTCCCCGCGGCGCGCGTGTCACGTCGCATCAAAAGCCTATCTAGCTTGACGCCGGCGGGCACTCGGTGCACCGCGGCGGTCGGTCGCGACCCGTGGCCTGCCAGACTGGACGGGCACACTGGACCGTTACGAGGTGCGCGACGCCCGAGTCGTACCGGCACCCACCTCCTCGTAATGCCCCGAAATCACGACGAAAGACAGGCGCGTCCATGCAGAGTTTGATCCTGTTCCTGCCGTTCTTGCTCATCATGGGCGGGTTCATGTACTTGGCGTCGCGCCGCCAGAAGAAGGCGATGCAGGCCACCATCGACCTGCACGAGTCGTTGCGCCCGGGCGATCGGGTGCACACCACGTCGGGCCTGCAGGCCACCGTGGTCGCGATCACCGACGACACCGTCGACCTCGAGATCGCGCCCGGGGTGGTCACCACCTGGATGAAGCTCGCGATCCGCGACCGGATCCTGCCCGACGACGACGAGGACCTGGCCGAGGGCGACGGTGCCGCCGGCGAGGGCTCGGTCGCCAACGATTCCTGACCGGGATTCCCATCAATCGCCCAACGGCGGACCGCTTGCGCAACGGGCAACTGCGGGCCACGTAGGCTCTGTCCGGGGTAAGTAACCGATTTTCGAGGAGATAGAAGGAACGTGGCATCGTCTTCGGCGCCGGTGCACCCTGCCCGCTACCTGTCGGTCTTCTTGTTGTTGCTCGTCGGCGTCTACCTGCTGGTGTTTCTCACCGGAGACAAGCGAGCCGCCCCCAAGCTCGGTATCGACCTTCAGGGGGGCACCCGCGTCACGCTGACCGCGCGTACCCCGGACGGGTCGAAGCCCAGCCGTGAGGCGTTGGCGCAGGCCCAGCAGATCATCGGCGCCCGGGTCAACGGCCTCGGCGTGTCCGGTTCGGAGGTCGTGGTCGACGGCGACAACCTGATCATCACGGTCCCGGGGAACGACGGCAACGAGGCCCGCAACCTGGGGCAGACCGCCCGCCTCTACATCCGGCCGGTGCTCAACTCGATGCCGGCCCAGAGCGCCGAGCCCAAGCCCGCGCCACGGCAGCCCGCACCCGGTCAGCCCGCTCCGGGGCAGCCCGCGCCCGGGCAGCCCGCGCCTGGTCAGCTATCGCCCGGTCAACCCGCTCCCGGCCAGCCGGGTCCGGGCACTGCCCCGGGTGCCCAGCCGCGACCGTATCCGCAGGAGCCCCCGCCAACGCCGAGCCCGGCACCGCCCGCACCCGCCCCGATCGCGCCCGCGATCAGTCCCGCTCGCAGCGAGGTCAATCCCAGTGTCGCCGAGACGGTTTGGGCCTCGGAGGCTTCGAAGGACAGCGGCAGCGAGCCGTATTTGAGGACGTTGGCCAGCTGCTTGGCGGTCGAGGCGGTGAACGGCGGATCGCCGCCGCTGATCTGGGTCCGGCCGCCGGGAATCGCTTCCTGGATCATCGGCGCGCTGACGACCTGCGAGTCCAGCGTGAACGCGGTCTGGGTGCCGATGTGGGCGGCGGTGAAGTCGGCCCAGGTGTTGGCGGCGGCGGACTTGAACTGGAGGTCGACGACGTAGCCGATGCCGCGCTGGTTCTGGCTCGCGCTGGCGTCCTGGATCTGGTCACCGCTGATGATCGACGGGCCCAGCAGGTAGGCCACCTTGTGGTCGGTCGAGCAGGTGATCAGCGGCTGGGCGGGGTCGTCGTTGCCGGCCAGGATGTCTTCTTTGTCGCAGCGCGTCGCCTGGAACTGCAGGGCGAGGAACTGGATGCCCTGACGGGTGCTCTGGCGCCACTTCTTCTCCTCGGCGATGCGGTCGGCGAGGTCCTTGCGCGGGTCCGGCGGCGCGGGCGCTTCAGCGGGCGGCGCCTCCCCGGCCGGCGCGCCGGGAGCGGGGGCGGGCGCACCGGGAGCGCGCGCGTACCCCGGACGGGTCGAAGCCCAGCCGTGAGGCGTTGGCGCAGGC
>NZ_LZJP01000009.1:0-3224 GCF_001667865.1 Mycobacterium mantenii
CGGCCCGGGCTGACCGCGTCGCGGTTCATGGCGTGTCCGTTCGGTGAACCGGGCACCCGGATGTATCGCACCGGCGACCTCGTCTGCTGGGGCCCCGACGGACAGTTGCGCTACCTCGGCCGCGCCGACGAACAGGTCAAGGTCCGCGGCTACCGCATCGAGTTGGGCGAAATCCGCACCGCGCTCGCCGATTTGGACGGCGTTGAACAAGCGGCGGTGCTGGTTCGTGAAGATCGTGTCGGCGAGAAGCGTCTCGTCGGCTATGTGACCGGAGCCGCTGACCCGGCCGACATTCGGGCCCGGTTGGGTCAGCGGCTCCCCACATACATGGTGCCGTCGGCGGTGGTGGTGCTCGACGCGCTGCCGCTGACGGTCAGCGGCAAGCTGGACGCCCGCGCCCTGCCCGCCCCGGACTACGGGGGCGGTGATGGTTACCGCGCTCCGGAAAACGCGATCGAGGAGATCCTGGCCGGCATCTACGCCCGGGTCCTGGGCGTGGACCGCGTCGGGGTCGACGATTCCTTCTTCGACCTCGGCGGCGACTCACTGTCGGCAATGCGGCTCGTCTCAGCCGTCAATACCGGCCTCGATGCCCAACTGGGAGTGCGGGTGCTGTTCGAGGCACCCACCGTCGCCGAGTTGGCGCCGCGTGTGTGCGGAGGGGGGAGCAAGCTCGCGCGGGTGGTGGCCGCCGACCGGCCGGCCGTCGTGCCGTTGTCGTTTGCCCAATCGCGGCTCTGGTTCCTCGACCAGTTACACGGGCCGTCTCCCGTCCACAACATGGCGGTCGCCCTGCGGCTGAGCGGGCGCTTGGATACCGCCGCGATGGGCGCCGCGTTGCGCGACGTGGTGACCCGCCACGAAAGCCTGCGCACGGTGTTCCCCGCACACCAGGGGACGCCGCGGCAAGTGATTATCCCGCCCGAGCAGGTCGACGTCGCCTGGCCGGTGATCGATGCCGGTGACTGGTCGATAGACCGCCTGAGTGAAGCGATCGACACCGCGGCGCGGCACCGGTTCGACTTGTCCAGCGAAATCCCCTTGCGGACAGTGCTTTTGCGGATCGCCGACGACGACCACGTGTTGGTGGCGGTGGCTCACCATATTGCTGCGGATGGTTGGTCGCTGACGCCGTTGGTGCGTGATTTGGGTCTTGCGTATGCCAGTCGGTGTGCGGGTCGGGCGCCGGGGTGGGCGCCGTTGGCGGTGCAGTATGTGGATTACACGTTGTGGCAGCGGGCCCGGTTTGGTGATCTGGAGGATTCGGATAGTCCGATCGCGGGGCAGCTGGCTTATTGGGAAGAGGCCTTGGCGGGGTTGCCCGAGCGGGTGGAGTTGCCGACGGATCGGCCGTATCCGTTGGTGGCCGATTATCGCGGGGCCAGTGTGGACATTGCGTGGTCGGCGCAGTTGCAGCAGCGGGTGCGTGCGGTGGCGCGGGCGCACAATGCGACTGAGTTCATGGTGGTGCAGGCGGCGTTGGCGGTGTTGTTGGCCAAGCTGGGTGCGAGTTCGGATGTGGCGGTGGGTTTTCCGATCGCGGGGCGCAGTGATCCCGCGCTCGATGATGTGGTGGGTTTTTTCGTCAATACGTTGGTGTTGCGGGTGGATCTGGGTGGTGATCCCAGTGTTGCCGAGTTGTTGGCCCGGGTGCGCCAACGCAGCCTGGCGGCCTACGAACACCAAGACGTCCCCTTCGAGGTACTGGTCGAACGGCTTAACCCAACCCGATCCCTGGCGCACCACCCACTGGTCCAGGTCATGCTCGCCTGGCAGGGCAATGACCACGCGGAGTTGACTCTCGGTGAGCTGCACGTCACCAGGGAGCCCGTCGACACCCGCACCGCCCGGATGGATTTGACGTTCTCGTTGTCCGGCCGCTGGACTGCCGACGGCCGGCCCGCCGGGATCGGCGGAACGGTGGAGTTTCGCACCGACGTGTTCGACCCGGACAGCATCCACACCTTGACCGAACGCTTGCGCCGGGTGTTGGTGGCGATGACCGACGATCCGCGCCGCCGACTCTCGTCGATCGATGTGCTCGACAAGAGCGAGTGCACGCTACTGAGCGCACTGGGCAATCGGCGCACGCTGGGTCGGTCGGTGCGGCCGGTGTCGGTGGTGGGGTTGTTCGCCGCGCAGGTGGCGCGGACCCCGGATGCGGTGGCGGTGCGGTTCGAGGGCCGGTCGTTGACGTACCGGGAGCTCGACGAGGCCGCCAACCGGTTGGCGCACGTGCTGGCCGGGCGCGGGGTGGGTCCGGGTGGGGTTGTGGCGCTGCTGTTTTCGCGCTCGGCCGAGGCGATCGTGGCGATCCTGGGGGTGCTGAAGTCCGGGGCGGCGTATCTGCCGATCGACCCCGCGCTGCCGGCGGCCCGGGTGGAGTTCATGCTGCGCGACGCCGCGCCGAGGGCCGCGATCACCACCGCCGATCTGGCCGGACGGTTCGAGGGGTTCGAGCTGAGTGTGATCGACGTGGCCGACCCGGCGATTGCGACGCAACCCAGCACCGGGTTGGCGCTGCCGGCGCCGTCTGATCTGGCGCACATCATTTACACCTCGGGGACCACGGGTGTGCCCAAAGGTGTTGCGGTCACTCATCACAACGTCGCGCAATTGTTCGACTCACTGGATATCGGCTTCGCGTTGTCGGACCAGCAGGTGTGGACCCAGTTCCACTCGTATGCCTTCGACTTCTCGGTGTGGGAGATCTGGGGGGCGCTGCTGCACGGCGGGTGCCTGGTGGTGGTGCCCGATGCGGTGGCCCGTTCCCCGCAGGAGTTCCACGCCCTGCTGGTGGGTGAGGGCGTCACGGTGTTGACCCAAACCCCTTCGGCGGTCGGTCTTTTGCCCACCGAGGGGCTGGACGGCACGGCGTTGGTGATCGGGGCCGAGCCCTGCCCGCCGGAGTTGGTGGACCGCTGGGCACCGGGCCGGGTGATGGTCAACGTCTACGGCCCCACCGAAACCACCATGTGGGTGTCGCACAGTTCGCCGCTGACGGCAGGGTTCGGCGCGCCACCCATCGGCTCACCGGTAACCGGGGCCGCGTTCTTCGTGCTCGACGAGTGGCTGCGCCCGGTGCCCGCCGGGGTGGTCGGCGAGCTGTATCTGGCCGGTCAGGGCGTCGGCGTGGGGTATTGGCGCCGGCCCGGGCTGACCGCGTCGCGGTTCATGGCGTGTCCGTTCGGTGAACCGGGCACCCGGATGTATCGCACCGGCGA
>NZ_LZJP01000010.1:0-100118 GCF_001667865.1 Mycobacterium mantenii
GGACTGACCGACATGGACTTTGCGTCTCTGCCCCCGGACCGGCATACATGAGCCCGGAGTTGATCTCCGGGGGCAGAGACGCAAAGTCCATGTCGGTCAGTCCCTTCCGCGGACGGCGGCGCGAGAGGGAGACCCATGGGTCGTTTTTCAACGACCAGGGCATAACTCAGCGAAGCGTACAACCGCTGGGCGACCTTTTCAATGACGGTTGAAATGATATGGTTCGCAGATGTCGCCAGCTGGGCAAACGATCAAGCGGCGCGGTCGACGCCAAGGCGAGCCCGTGTCGCGCGACGCGGTACTGCGCGCGGCAAAGCGGCAGTTCGCCATGCACGGTTACGACAAGACGACGCTGCGGGCGATTGCCGACGATGCGCGAGTGGATCCGGCGATGGTCCTTTATCTCTTCGGCTCGAAGGCGGCATTGTTTCGCGAGTCGATGAAGTTGGTGCTGCCGTCTGACCTGCTGACGACCGAGCTCGCCGAGAAGGGCGACGACTTAGGCTTCCGCGTCGTGCGGGCCTACCTCGGGATCTGGGAGGATCCCGAGACGGCCGCGAGCATGGCCTCGATGGTGCAGTCGGCGACGTCGAACAGCGATGCCAACGATGCGTTTCGCGGTTTCCTGCACGACTATCTGCTCACCGCGGTGTCCGACGCGTTGGGCGGTGGCGACGAAACGCGGCTGCGCGCGATGCTGGCCGCGACCAACCTCGTTGGCACCGCGATGCTGCGCTACATCATGCGTGTGCCGCCTCTGTCGACGCTCGGGGTCGATGAGGTGGTCGGATTGGTGGGGCCTGCAGTGCACCGGTTCCTAACCGCCCCCGCCGACGAGCTGGGGCTGGACCTGGCGTCGCCGAAATAGCTCGGCTACACCGCGATCGCCTCGACGATGCTGAGCGGTGACACGGTGTCGACGACCCGGTTCAACTGGAAACCGGCTTGGTCGAACAGCACGCCGTACTCGTCCGCGGTGCGTTCGCGCGCGCCGGCGACGACCAGCATCTCGATGTCCACCCACTTGCCGTGGAAGTCGCGGTGATGGACGGGAATAACGAACTCGCAGAGCAACAGTCGCGCTCGCCGCAGAGCTGGAATCGACCGCCAGTGGTTACGCGGCCGAGCTGGCCGGACTGACCGGCCAGGCGTGGTCCGGCCCCTCGTCGCTGCTGATGACGGCCGCGGTGACCGGTCGGTCCGCTGTCCGTGCCGCCGACCTGGACGATGATTACCTCGACGGTCGAATCGGTCACCCGCGCAACGGCTTCCAGTAGCAATACCGCCGACCGGCCAGCTGTTCCAGAAAGGTTGCCGGGACACACCTTCCAGCAGGCGCTGATGGCAACGGTCACCGGATGCGTTGTCTCACCACGATGATGACGGCGCCCGGAGGATGGCAGTAGCACTGACAACTCAGGGGAGAGGGATTGCCTGGCCGAGCGCTCGATTGTCGGCGGCTTCAAGATGTCGGTGCCGTCAGCGACAGCGCGCCAGTGGTGCTCGTCGATGCCGACGACGGTCAGACAGGCGATGTAGCTGTGGTCACCCAATCGGGCGATAACGTTCCAGCCGCCAAACTGTTCTGTCAGGATATGGAGCGTCAACGCCGCAGGCTGGAGGGGACGCGTTGCCGTTTGGGAGTCGTCGCCTGTATCGCGGGCTATCTGCCGTCTTCGTCGCCGCGGCGGGGTTCAACGCGCTCGGGCTGTGGGGAGTCGCGACGGCGCAACGTGTGCAGTTTGTCCTCGAAGCAACGATCTGTTTCGGCGCACTAGTCGTTGGTCTTGAAGTCACGCGCCGGGTGACCGGCCTATGGCGGTGGTGGCGGGTGTTGCTCCTCGTGGCGATCGCGACGTTTTTGACCGCCGAATTTCTCTCGCGCCCGAGTCGCGCCCACGACCGCGGGGCAACCGCACCGGAACCAGCCGTCGTCGGCTACTTTCTCGCCGGCCTGTTGTTCGGCACGGCGATGGTGCTGCTCGTGCGTGCCGGCCACCGTCACGACGACAGAACAAGGGCGCGGATACGGCCGGGGGTCGTCACCACCGTCCTGGACGGCCTGCTGGCGACGCTGGCATTTTGCCACCTGGTGTACGTCGCCCGGTTGGGCGCCATGGACGGCGCCGCGCTGCCGCGGTCGACCAATTCCGCAGTCGTCTTCGGCATCGCCGCCGTTGAGCTCGTCGTGGTGGTGGCCGCCGTTCTTGTTGCGATGTGGTACCCGCCGTACCGGCCGGGCCGGGCGAACTACATGCTGCTGGCAGCCGCGGTGATTACCCTGACTTCCTCAGACAGGCTGCTGGCTTATCTTCGGAGCATTGGGGTGACGACGCTGGATCTGTGGGTGGGCACCGGATTCGTCATGGCTCCGCTATTGATCACGTGGAGCCTGCTTGAACTGCCGCCGCGCCCGCGACCCCCCCACGACGAGATGGAACAACCGACCAACTGGGCGCAGCTGACCCTGCCCTACGTGGGCTTCATGGGCAGCACCGCTCTCCTCACGTTCCACGTGCTCATCGGCCGCAGGGTAGACCCGATCTTCGTCAGCACTTATCTGGCGATGGCGCTGCTGGTCGCGACCCGCTACGTGGTGGCGATGCGTGTGCAGCGGCTGTTGACCGAACAGCTCGTCGACGCCAAGCGCCGACTTGCCCACCAGGCCCAGCACGATGCATTGACCGGACTACCGAATCGACTGTTGTTGGCGCAGCGGCTGGACGAAGCGATACGCGAGGGGCCGTTCGTCTTGGTCTTCGTCGACATCGACGACTTCAAAGAGGTCAACGACCGATTCGGGCACGCCGCCGGCGACGAACTCCTGTGCGCGATCAGCGGGCGCCTTGAGCGTTGCCTCCGGCCCGGCGACACGCTGGCCCGCATCGGGGGAGACGAGTTCGCCATCCTGATCGCAGGTGGCGTCGAGGCACCCGAGATGTTCGCCGACACGCTACGCGTGGCACTACGGAGCCCGTTCTCGGTGCACGGGAGTTCGGTGCGGGTCCGCGCCAGCATGGGCCTGGTCAGTCCCGGGGGCGACGGTCTCCCGCCGACGTCTGACGACTTGCTCAGGCAGGCCGACATCTCGATGTACACCGGTAAGCGGCTGGGCAAGGACACCGCCGTCGTCTACCACCCGGCGTTCAGCGTGTCGGAAGATTTTCCGACCGCGCTCCGGCAGGCGAAGGGGCGCGTTCCGGAGGGTTTCCGGCTGAAGTATCAGCCCGTGGTGTCCCTCCCACGCGGCATCCCCGTCGCGGTGGAGGCGCTTGCCCGGTGGACAACACGAAGTGGGATGCAGATACCTCCCCAGACTTTCGTCTCGCTGGCCGAAGCGAACGGCATGGGGGCACAACTCGATGCCATGGTGCTCGATCTGGCCTGCGCGGAGATCCAGGCCGCGGGCCTCGATCTGGACCTCCATATCAATGTCGGTGCCGCCCGACTTGGCAGCGTTGAATTCGAAGATGTCATCAGCAGCGCGCTGGCGCGGCACCGCTTATCGCCGCACCGGCTGGTCCTGGAAATCACCGAGACGGTTCCCGTTGTTGATCTCGCCGACGGGGCGGCCGCGATCAGACGGTTGTCCGAATTGGGCATCAGGGTGGCCCTGGACGACTTCGGCGCGGGCTACAACTCGCTGACGTACCTCCACGAATTGCCCGTGCAAATCGTCAAGCTCGACCGCGGCCTGGCAGTGGGCGTCGAGCCGGGCCGAAACCTGACGTTGTACCGGTCGGTCATCGGCTTGTGCGAGGCGCTGGGTCTCAACGTGATCGCCGAAGGCATAGAAGCGGTCGAGCAGGCCGAGACGGTTTTCAAAGCCGGATGCGCATTGGCACAAGGCCACCTGTTCGGGGCGGCATCCGGGCTTCTCGATATCGCCGTACCTTCTACCGCCGGGTAAGCAGCGGGCAACGATGACCGGACGCGATGCTCCGCCGCGCGGGTGACGACGCCTAGAGATCGCAGCAGTTGCGCGACCGTCATCCATGTGTGTTGCGGCGCTGTGGTATTCGCCGCGAAGGGCTTGATGTCCGTGTCTGAGGTCGCCTCAGTGACGCTTATAGAGCAAGGCCTCGATGAAGGAAGGCGCGTTACTGGCCTTTCCAGACGACCTTGTCCGTGCCTCCGGCGTCCCGGTAGACCACGCTGTCGGGGTTCGTACCGCTGCGCACGTCGAAGTAAATGCGCCCAGTAACAGGGCTGCCTAAGGGGAGTGGCCCCTCAGGAAGGCCGTCGGTCTGGTTGCCCTTCATCACCGCGAACGTGGAGCTGTTGGCGGCCCGCGCGTTGAAATCGGCAATGTTCGGAGTTGCGTTACCGCTTACGCCTTTGGCCGTGACGTCGGAGTACCACACGCCGTCGTTGTGGCCGCTGGGCTGCAGGTTGCTCACGGTGTAGTCGATGGTGCCGCCGTTACTGGAAAGCTCCGCCATCTGGCCGAATTGGAGCACTTGCGGATCCGCGAATGCCGGTGACGCCGCGACGAGTCCGGCCGCCGCCAACGTGGCTGTTACTGCCGTTGTCTTCGATGCAATGTGTGAGAACGCCACGTCGGGCTCCCTTCGTGAAATGCCGGCTGTCGAAGCGCGGCAGCTGATTGACAGGTTTATCCAAAGCTCGGACTTTCAAACCGGATGTTTGCTAGCGCGCTTACTCGGGTGCGCCGGTTCATCGTCTATGACCGGGTCGTAAGTTCGTTCGGAGCAACGAAGACCGCGGCCGCCGCTTGCACCGCTCGAGTGGTTCGGTTTGCGGTCCCGGCCGGTTGAGGACGTCAGCCGCAGCCTGACCCGGACCCACAGGAAGGCGAGAGAGGAACCATGAGAACGATCGCATACCGCCACGCCGCAGGCGTCGGCCTGGCCACCGTCGCGCTGATCACTGGGGGCTGCAGCAGTGGCAAGAGCGTCGACGCGTCGGCACCCCCTCAGACCAAGGTGAGCGCCACCCCCACGTCCCAAGCTCCGGTGCAGCCTTCCGAGGTGAAGCTCATCGGGGAGCGTGGCGTCGAGGTCACTCTCACCGGCCCGATCGCCGCCAAGTACTCGTCGGCAACCCAGGATCAGCGGCAGGCTCTCGGCAAGCCATTGACGGGTGACCGCAACGCGGGCACACGGGACAGCGGCGTGGTATTTCAGCAGTTCCAGGGCGGCGCGATTACCGCCAGAAACGGTCAGGCCGGCACCCCCGCCTACATCATCCTTGGCAAGATCCGGGAGGCCTGGAACGTCCCGCGGGGGCCGGACGGCACGCCTGCGGTCACCGGGACTAACGGTTCCGCAGGTCCGCTGGGTCTGCCCACCAGCGACGTGAACACCGTCGGCGATCTGCAGGTGTCGACCTTCGAGCACGGCAAGATCGAGTTCAACCCCACGACCGGCCAGGTCGCGGTGACGGTGAACGGCAAAGCCGTGCCATCCGGGCTGTAGCTCGAATCGCGGGCAGCGATCTCGCCACTACCGCACATCGCCACTTGGACGACCCGCATGGAGGTTCCACTGGCCGCAATCGGAAGCCAGGACGTCGTTGACGTCGACTTCGAGTCCGCCGACCTTCGGCCCGGGATTGGACGAGGTGCTCACGACTCGCTGGTAGAGAACGGCGGCGGGGTGAACCTGATTGCCGGACCAGGCTCGAGTTTGCCAGACCCAGCGGCGGCCAGGTGTGCTCGAAGACCCGATAACGCCATCGGCCGCGGCCCATTGACACACCCTGACGCCTCCGTAGACCCCGGTGCGTTGAACTCCGAGAACCGAGTTGATTCCGCGAAACCACTGCAGCGCGGTGTGATTCCAGGTGTCGCGATTGATGTCTTCGTCGATGGTGAAGAAAATCGGCGCACTCTGGCCGCCGCCCGCGGCGGTGTGCAGCTGCCAGGCGGTGCGGGCATCCGCGATGCCGCCGGCGTAGCCCCGCGTGAAGTCCGACGGTGCTGACGAACCCGGCTTGCCGTATTGGTAGTTACTGACGATCACCAGGCCCGCGGCTTTCAATGAGTCGGCGTAGGACCGAGTGACCGGCTTGGCGCCAAACGATGAGCCGGGACGCGACTCCGAAACGTAGTTGACCACCCCGCTATAGCCGGCAGCTCGGATCTGCTGCGCCGGAATCTGGCGCGCGGCGAAGTCGATCAGTTGGGGAGGAGCGGCGGCGGCCGCCGTGGGCGTGCCGCAGGCTACTGATGCGGCACCCAGACCTGCCAACGCGGCGGCGTAGCGCAGCGCATCGCGCCGGGAAACGACACGCGGTCGCGCGTTACTGGCCGCGAGGGGCAAATTGTGCATCGCGCGATGTTAACGATGTGACTCCTGTTACCGATAGGCCTGGTCCAGCCGAAACGCGGCTGCGTTCCCAGATAGATACCAAGGGGATACCGTTCGGCTATAACCGCGAAAGCACATGCGGGGGAATGACTTATCCCACGATCGCCCGCGCGGCGCGCTCGGCGATGAGCATGGTCGGCGCGTTGGTGTTGCCGGAAATGATGTTGGGCATCACGGAAGCATCGACCACTCGAAGGCCTGCGACGCGGTACACGCGGCAATCGGTGTCGAGCACCGTGGCAGCCGACCGCGGCCGACCGCGTGCGTCAAAGGCTCCCATCGCGCAGGTGCCCACCGGGTGGAAAATCGTCGTACCCAGTTCGCTGGCCGCCTGCTGCAGCTCTTCGTCGCTCGCCACTTGCGGGCCGGGAAGCAACTCCTGCGGACCGTAGCGGGCCAGTGCCGGCGCAGCCATGATCTGCCGAGTCATCCGAAGTCCCCGCACGGCGACTTGACTATCGGCGTCAGTCGACAGGTAGTTGCAGCAGATCTTCGGGTAGGTAAGGGGATCTGCACTGGCCATGCGCACGTAGCCACGCGAGGTAGGTCGCAGATTGCAGACCGAGGGAGTGATCGCTCCGAAGGGGTGCAGCGGTTCGCCGAACTTCGGCAACGACAGGGGCTGCACATGCCACTCCAGATCGGCGCTTTCCAGGGCGGGGTCGCTCTTGGCGAAAGCCCCCAGCGTGGACGGCGGCATCGTCATGGGCCCCGATCGCAGCAGCAGGTACTGAAGCCCCATGCCCGCCCGGGTGATCCAGTTGCGGTACAGGGTGTTGACGGTCGGGGCGCCCTGTATCCGGTAGATCGTTCGAATCTGCAGGTGGTCTTGGAGGTTTTCGCCCACTCCTGGCAGATCGACAACCACCGGCACCTGATGCTGGGCAAGCAGTCCAGCCGGTCCCAGACCCGAGACCTGCATCAGATGCGGCGAGCCAATAGCTCCGGCGCTCAAGATCACCTCGCGGCGGGCTCGGACGTCGACGATGTGGCCGCCTCGGAGAAGCCGCAGGCCGGTGACGCGGCGCTGGGCCGTCGTCCAGGCCCCGCGACGTTGCTCCTCAGCGACCTGGTCATCCATCAGGAGCCGCACGGCCTGGGTCTGCGTGTAGACGGTGAGGTTGGGCCGGTGGGCGATCGGATGCAGGAAGGCATCCGCCATCGACCAGCGACGGCCACGCCGTTGGTTGACATGAAAGTAGGCAGAGCCGGCGTTGACGCCCCGGTTGAATTCATCGATCGGGAAGATGCCCACCTCGGCAGCGGCGTCCTGCCAGGCGTCCAAGATCTTCCAACGCACGCGTGGCCGCTCGACAGGGATCTCACCACCGGCGCCGTGGCACTCGTCGGCTCCGCCGAAGTAGTCCTCCAACTTTTTGTAGATCGCCAGTGTCTCGCCCGGACTGTCCGGGCCGCCCCAACGCCATCGGTCGTCCCCGGTGGCGCGTGCCCACAGGTCGTAATCGCTGGCCTGTCCGCGCATGTGGATCATGGCGTTGATCGATGAGCAGCCGCCGATCACCCGGCCGCGCGCGTAGTGGATGCTGCGGCCGGCCAGGCCGGGGTCGGCCTCGGTCGTGAAGCACCAGTCGGTGCGGGGATTGGCGATTGTGTACAGATAGCCCACCGGCACCTTGATCCAGAACCAGTCGTCTTTGCCGCCGGCCTCAATCAGGAGCACCCGGCGATCAGGGTTCTCGCTGAGCCGATTGGCGAGCAGGCAGCCCGCGCTGCCTGCTCCCACGATGATGAAGTCGTATTCGGCGACGGGGCTCATTCCGATATTGGACAACGAAATAGGTTGGTGCACAACCGAAAAAGGAATTCTGCACCAGAAACTCATACGGCTCGCCGCGCAATGCGGGAGCACGATTGTGTGCCGTGACCGTTAAGCATCGTTACCGCAATCGTGACCTCGCACTCGTATCTTTAGGCAAGAAGGCCGAAGCATTCGACTTCCAATAACGCCTATCGGCGTCCGCAAGCCTGGGGGCTCATATGACCACCGCAATCGCCGCGCACAACTCCGTCGACCAAGACGCGGCCGACGGCCATGACGATCTCCTATTGGCGGTCGCAAAAATCAACGCATTTTCCCGTCGAGGGGACACCGTTCCCGTCGAAACGAAGCCGCGCTGGCCACTCACTGAAGAAGAGATAGTGCGCGCGACGGTCGCGGTGATTTTGGTGGCCCTCGTAACAGTGATTGGCTTCGCCGCGGGCGCGATCTTCACAATGGGCTAGCGGCCGATACGGCGCGTGGCCTTAACGGCCCCGCGAGAGGATTCGATCAGACTTTTCGGCGACCTCTGGTGTGGTGCAACAGGTCTCGACGTTACGCCTCGATGCATCAGTGTGGTGCCGGGCTGGTCCGACGCTGCCGATCAGGATGCGATGAACGCAAGCAGATCCGGGTTGAGAACATCGGCGTGCGTGGTCAACATGCCGTGCGGGTAGCCGGCATAGGTCTTCAACGCACCGTTCGGAAGTAGTTCGACGGCACGGGGCACCGCGCTTGTGAACGGGACGATCTGATCGTCGTCGCCGTGCATCACCAAAACGGGAACGGTGATGGTCCGCAGGTCCTCGGTGTAGTCCTGCAGCCAGGAAAACACTGTCTCATAGTGAGCGTGGGCGCTGCCGGACATACCCTGCCGCCACCAGTTCGCGATGACAGCCTCAGACGGCTCCACTCCGGATCGATTGAATCCGTAGAACGGGCCCTCCGGAACCGCGCGGAAGAACTCCGATCGATTTCCCGAGACACCGGCCTGCACCGCGTCGAACCACTCCTGGGGCTGCCCGCCCGGATTGTTTTCTGTCCGCAACATGCTCGGGGTCGGTGAGGACACGAGTACCGCCTTGGCGACCCGCTCTTGGTGGCGCGCCACATAACGGGCCACCTCAGCGCCGCCGGTGGAGTGCCCAATGTGGACGGCGTCGCGAAGGTCGAGCTGCTCGGTTAGCGCGGCCAGGTCGGCCACCCAATGATCTATGTCATTGCCGGTCCCAACCTGCTCGGATCGACCATGGCCGCGCCGGTCGTGAGCGATCACCCGATAGCCCTGGTGCAAGAAGAACATCATCTGCGCATCCCAGTCGTCGGCCGTCAACGGCCAGCCATGACTGAAAACGATCGGCTGCCCAGAGCCCCAGTCCTTGTAGAAGATCTCGACACCGTCCGACGTGGTGATGGTGGGCATAGTCGGTCCTCTCACAGTCACCTCGCGCGGACGTTCCTCACGATCGAGTGACAGTCAACCGCACGCCACAAGTTTCTTCCTGCTAGCTTTCCGGCAAGTCGGCCCATGCGAGCGGATGGGGGAGCCCTGATTCCAAGGCGGTGTCCTTCACGGGTCGCGGACGTTCGTTAATCGGCACGCAATTAGCGACATGGCAGCCGATGGCAGCGCGCCGGGTCGAGATAGCAGTCCGTCCACGGGCATCGTTGTCCGCATGAACACGCCGTCTAATGCAGAGCAGTTCGTCACGAGGTTCGCTGACTTCTGGCGCCATCCATCACCGCAACGGTTGCCGGAGCTGCTGCATCCAGATGTGGTTCTTGTGCAACCGCTCGCACCACGCACGGTCGGACTCGAAGCCGCACAAGCACAGTTTCACCGATTCTTCTACAGCATTCCCGGACTGACTGCCGACGTCGACCACTGGAGCGGCGACAACGACATCGTCTTCATCGAATTTCGGCTCCGCGCCAGCCTCGGACGTGACGTGCTCGACTGGCCGAACGTCAACCGGCTCCGGCTGCGAGACGGCAAAGGGATCGAGCGCATCACCTACTTCGACCCGCTAGCAGTGCTGCCAACGCTGCTGCGCCACCCGTCGGTAGCGAGGCGTTGGCACCGCTCCAAAGTGTGGGCCAGCGCCGGGTCCACCGGATGAGGACGGCGGACTTTACTTGACATAATGTCGCTTATCGGCAGAGGCTAATCCCGAGTTCAAGCCACGCTCGCCGTGAGCTGCTGGTTTACAACGCCGTGGCCCGCGCGGCCATGCGACGACGTCGCCCTACCGCCGCCCGGACAACCCAATCGGCGCGGACGACGAGGCCGCCGCTATACGAGAGCCATCAACTCGAGGCGCCATCCGACCGGGCCAGTAACGCACGCAGCGGGTGGCCGCTTACCCCTCCCGCGTTCCGGCGACACGGCCGGTGATACGTCACTGTGACGAATTACCATGCCCCGCAGGCGGTTCGGGATGCCACCCAGGATCGGGCCCGGCGGTCGCTCAGGATTGCTCAGCGCCGGCCGTCGAGCGCGCCGAGCTTCGGGATTCAATCGCCGGCAGGCGGCCATCGAGGAATGGACCGGCGCCACGGGGATTTACGCACTTGCACCGCCCCCGGGCTCCCCATCCCCGCTTCCCCGCCCATCGCCGTCAATACGTCACTGTGACGAATCACTTTGCGGCGCAGGGCTATTGGGTTACGGGCGCTGGCGGCGTCAGTTCAGCTTGTGGCCCCACCGCTTGGGGCGGGTGCGACGATGCGTGTCGGTCGACCAGAGATGGCCACAATCCGAGCACTGCAGGTGCACCAGCGTGCCCCTGTTGCTCAGGAGATACTGCCAGTGCGTATCGCAATTCCGGCTGCTCCGACACTCACCGCACGTGGCACGGTGATCGCAGGACGGGCACGGCAACCAGGCGCGGCGGCCGCGGTCGGCGGTCGGATCAATCGGCAGCACGAGCGATCGTCCGTTCGGGCAGCACGCCGGCGCGGACCAACTCGTCGTAGACCCGTTGCTGCTCCTCGTCCAGGTTCGAGTACAGCATGTCGTAGGCCTTCTCTTCCTCGCGCAGCACGGCGATGGGGTCCCAGTCGTCACCAATCGCTTCGAGCATTGCGCTGCGTCTGCGCGCCTCGTCGAGGGTCAGGTCATAGGCAAAGTCGAGGTCGGCCATCGCGCTCCCAGCCATTAGATATGCAAACGAACGGTCAGGATGACCTAATTGAGGTCGGTCGAGCTATGACCCACGTCACTCTCGCCGGTTGACGTTCGTCACAGTCGGCGCCGACGCATTCCGCACCGGCAGCTCCGCGACCGCGGGCCGGCACACGAAGTGCGACCGCGCGGGGCGTCAGGATGTCGCACGCCCAAACCGGACCGCGGACTCCCCCTTTTCCCGTCCCCGCCCGTCACCGACAATACGTCACTGTGACGAATGTTCCTGCAGCACAGCGTTATTGGCCAACAACCGATGAGATTTCAGGCCGTGCGCGGCGGAAAATACATCTCTTGTTTTACCGTGCACACCAGCCCGCCGTCGCGGTTGAACATCGTCCCACTCGCCAGCGATAGCGAACCCGCGCTACTTGGCGATGACCGGTCGTAGAGCAGCCAACCCGATAACGCCGCCGGAGCGTGGAACCACACCGAATGATCACGCTGCGCTGACGCCCCGGCGCCCCCGCGCGCCGCGTATGCCGGCTCGGTCAACGTCACCGCCGACAGGTAGGCCACCAGGCTGGCGGTCAGCACCGGATCATCGGGCACCGGCCCGTCGGGTCGCCACCACATCCGCGCCCGTGCGGGTGGAGCGACCTCGGTGTCGATGATCCGTCGCTCAAACCAGCGCAGGCTCGCCCACCGCCCCCGGGCGGTCTCGTCGGACTCCGCCAGGTGCGGCGCGACCCATGGCAGCGACTCCGGGCTGGACGCCTCGGGCATGGGCGGTTGGTAGACGACCTGAGCGGGTGCGGAATCTGCGGCTTTGAACGAGGACATCGCTTCCATCAGGATCTTGCCGTCCTGGCGCGCAGTGACCCGGCGCGCCGAAAACGTCCGGCCTTCTTGAAGATCGACAACCTCGAATTCCACCGGCCGACGCGAATCGCCCGGCCGCAGGAAGTACGTGTGGACACTATGCGGCACGCGACCCGGCGCGGTGTGGCTCGCAGCCAACAGAGCCTGAGCCGAGATATGGCCGCCGAGAATGTGGTTGGCGGGCGCCGGCAACTGCTGCCCGACGAAGAGCCACTCGCCGACCCTCTCTAGCTCTAACGTAGCGAGCACGTCGCCCAGCGAAGATGACATCACCCGTATCTTGCCGGATCGTTGCTCACGCGCTCAGGCGCCGGTACCGGTCAAGCCGCCGCAGGGCCTGCGCTGACGGCCGCCCCGAGGCGGGCTGCAGCGCGCTGTCGACTCGGGCGCGGACAGCCTCGACGTCGAGATTCATCCCGATCGCCACCAGGCAGTTGGTGATGGCGCCCCGCGGCGCGGTCCCGATGTGGATCGCGTTACCCACCAAGTTGACGACGTAGCCGTGGACGGTCGCGCGGTGGCGCACTGCCACGATGCCTTTGAGCCTGAAGACCCGAGGCGGTGGATCTTCCAAGAGGTCCAGCAGGGCGTCGGGGTCGACGCAGCCGGAGCTGCTGACGGTGACGGCGTCGGCGTGGACGTGGACGTGGTCGTGCTCGGGCACCAGATCCAGAAACGAGAGCTGTCCAACCTGGCCGGAGGTGGCGGATGCGTCGAAGAGCAGCTCTGTGGCTATCCGGCCACCCGTCGTGCCCACGACATGTACCCGCGGGTTACGTTGCGCCGCACGCTGTGTGACGCGTTGTACCACCGCCGCCCGCTCCCGCTCAGGCAGCTGGTCAAGCTTGTTGACGACGATCAGCGACGCCGCGCCGTAGCGCACCGGGGGCAGTGTGCCGCGGTCGACGGTGTCGAAGTGGTTCGCGGCGTCGACGACGTCGACAAGGCCGCCGGGTCGGACCCCACGGATCTCGCTGAAGCCAATGAGCCGCGCGATGGCCACCGGGTCGGCCAGACCGCTGGCCTCGACGACGATGGCATCGAGGCGCCGAGCTGGATCGGCGAGCTTGATGAGTGCGTCGTCGAGCCCTCCGCCGTCGGGTAGGCAACAGATGCATCCGCCGGCGATCGAGGCGGGCTCGTCGACCTGGCCGGCGACCAGGCCGGCGTCGATGTTGATGTCGCCGAAGTCGTTGACCACCACTCCGATTCGGGTGCCCGGGTGACGTAGCAGGTGGTTGAGCAGCGTCGTCTTGCCGGCTCCGAGATGACCGGTGAGCGCGATGACGGGTATCGCAGCCAAGCCTCACCCTCCGCGTCGACATCCGGACATCCGATGCTAACCGGCGCAAAATTCACGTTCTGATCCTGGCCGCCGGATCCGGCATCCTCCAGCGGGAAGGCACCGGACAGCTATTAGAGCAAGTGCTCTGTTATAGTGACCGCATGCCGCGCCCGCGCATGCACGATCCCGACGTCGTCCTGGTCGCCGTCGAGGATCTGGTGGCGCGGTCGGGCCCATCCGCGGTGACCATCCGAGCGATCAGTTCCGCGGTGGGTGTGTCCAACGGCGCTGTGTATCACACGTTTACATCACGGGGCGGGCTGATGGGCCAGGCCTGGCTGCGGGCGGGTAGACGATTCTTGTCGGTGCAGACTTCGCTGGTCGACGAAGCGGTGGGCAGTGGCGACCAGGGTGGTCCCATCGAGGCCGTGGTGGCCGCTGCCGACGCGGCCGTGGTGTTCGCCGAGCAGTTCCCCGGCTCATCGACGTTGGTGTTGCGGGTGCCCCGCGAGCAAGTGCTCGCCGACGATGTGCCCGACGACGTTGCCGACGAGCTGCGACGTCTCGACAAGCATCTCGTCGCGTTGATGGTGCGGCTTGCCATCGCGATGTGGGACCGCAAGGACGCGGGGGCGGTGGGTGCGATCACCAGCTGCGTCGTCGACCTGCCCACCGCCCTGCTGCTGCGCCGGGACCGGATCGAAAGTGTCACCGCACGCGCGCAGCTGCACGCGGCGGTGCGCGCGGTGCTGGCGGTCGGCCCCCCTCCGCCGCGACAGCAACGCGGATGACGAATCTTTGTAACCATCAGCGCAACTCAAGAGGAAACACCATGACAGTGACATTGGACTACGCCGACAAAATCGCCATCATTAACCTGGGTGAAGACGAGAACCGTTTCTCCCCAACATTTCTGGATGACATCGATGACGCACTCGACCAAGCCGTCTCAGCCGGCGCCCAGGGACTGATCACAACCGCCGCCGGAAAGTTCTACTCCAACGGACTGGACCTGGACTGGCTCAGCGCCAACACCGACCGGGCGCAGTGGTACATCGGCCGGGTGCACCGGCTGCTGGCGCGCATGCTGACCCTGCCCCTGCCCACCGCGGCCTCAGTGGTGGGTCACGCGTTCGGTGCCGGAGCGATGCTGGCCATCGCGCATGACTTTCGCGTGATGCGCGCAGACCGCGGATATTTCTGTTTTCCCGAGGTAGACATCCGCATACCGTTCAACCCCGGTATGGCCGCGCTCATCCAAGCCAAACTCACCCCTCGCGCGGCCGTCGCCTCGATGACCACCGGCCGACGCTTCAGCGGTCCCGATGCAGAGCACTTCGGCATCGTCGACGCGACCTGTGCCGAGGGTGCGGTCACCGACACCGCCCTCGACGTGCTGCGCCCACTGCGGGGCAAAGACCCGGGCACGCTGGCCGCGATAAAACAGACCATGTTCGATCACGTGGTGGGCGCACTCAGCGACCACAACGGGCCGCAATAAGCTGCCTTGGACACTAACTCCGTTCCTGTATGGTCAGCGATGTCTGCCGGTGCGAGGGAACAGAGGGCATTCGATGGCAAACAGGCTCCCCGACAACGCCTTCACGTCCCCGCAGGTGTTGGATCCCGGCCTGCGCAAGGTGGCGCGATTCGTTCCTCGCGGATACGCGTTGCACCGCGGTCTGAAGTTTCAGCGCGCAGTGATGAATCTGATGGGCAACGCCGGGCGCGTCCGCACCGTGCCCGTCGCCGCCGTCAACGCGCACGTCGCGGTCCGGCTGCATCGTCCGGCGGGCCTTCCCGAGCGCGCACCCGCACTGCTGTGGATCCATGGCGGGGGAACCATCATGGGCCACGCGGCCCAGGACGATAAGTTCCTGCGGAAGCTGTCGCACCGCACCGGGTTTGCGATTGCCGCGGTGGAACACCGGTTGGCGCCCGAGCACCCCTACCCGACACCGGTCGAAGATTGTTACGCGGCCCTGCTGTGGCTGGCCGGCCAGTCGTGGGTTGATCCGGATCGGGTCGCCGTCGGCGGGGCCAGTGCGGGTGGGAATTTCGCGGCCGCGGTGGCCCAGCGGGCCCACGACCGCAACGACGTCGAAATCGCGTTCCAGATGCTCGTCTACCCGATGCTCGACGATCGCACTGGCGCCGAGCGTAACGGCCCGAGGCGCATCATGTGGACGGAGTCCGACAATCAACTGGCCTGGCAGTGGTACCTCAACGGCGCAGATCCCGAAGAGGCGGCGCCGGCACGCCGAACCGATCTGTCCGGCCTGCCGCCCGCCTGGATCGGAGTCGGCACGCTGGACCTCTTCTATCGGGAGAGCCAGGAGTACGCGCGACGCCTGCGCGACGCCGGTGTCCCGGTCCAGGAGGAGATCGTTCCGGGCGCGTTCCACGCGTTCGATCAGATCGCGGACAAGGCGCCGGTCTCGACGAGGTTCTTCGAAAGTCAATGCGAGTATTTGCGCGGCGCGCTTGCGCCAAGTGGATGACTGCCTTCATCCCAGCGCCCCATTCGCGGCGCATAGCTGAATTCTGTTGTGCGACAACAGGGTCATACCGAAGTTAGGTCTCTATAGCGCACGTCGCCCAAGCCCCTGCCCGATCGGCCAACCATTGCTGCGCGCCCTGACACGCGGGGCCGGCGAGCCCGGAAGCACACCTTTTTGACTGCAAAGTGTGCACAGCGTGCAACTATATGGGTATGGCCAATCCCGTAGGGCTCCGCGAGCGCCGTCGCCGCCAGACGAGCGCCGACATCCGCGACGCCGCGGTGCGCCTCACGCTGGAGCGCGGATTCGACAAGGTCACCGTCGACGAGATCTGCGCCGAAGCCGGAATCGCCACGCGCACGTTCTTCAACTACTTCCCCAACAAAGAATCGGCCATCGCCTACGGCCCCTCGGACATACCCCCCGAGCTGGTGGAGGACTTCGTCGCCGCAGGCCCGGCCCCCTATTCGGTGGTGCTGGCGGAGCTGATCACGTTGGCCGCGCATCACCTGCGCGACGTGCCGCCGCAGCGCGAACACGCGGCGCACATGCTGGAGCTCGCGAAAACCTCTCCCGCCGTGTTGGCGGCGTTCCTCGCCGACTTGGAACGGTTCCAAAACCAGTTGACCGAGATCATCGTGCGCCGCCAGGCGATGAAGCCGGACGACGAGATGGCGGCACTGATCTCTGCGCTGGCGCTGACGGCGGTACGTTCCGGCATCGAGAGGTGGGCCGGCGGCGAGGCAAATGAAACCGCCGACACGCCGATGCCCTATGTTGAGCGGGCTGCCGCGCTGGTGAACAGCATCTTCACAAAGTGACCTGAAACACCAGTAGCAAATGTTGCATGCACTGCAAGATATGCACATCATGTACTATGCGCTGGTGGCGGTACCCGGGGAGGCTTCAGCAACAAGGCGAGCCGGGTGTCGGTGCCGGGGACGTCGGCCGGTGTGGGTGGGCAGCATTCACCGCGTGTGACGCTCGAGCGCGCGCGAACCGTAGCAATCGACGTAATTCGTTGTTGAGCAATGCGACTTGTGGGCACTCACCTGCCCACGACCGGTCGCGCGAACGCTGATCCACGTCACGACCGCGTGATGGGGAAGGGACCACCTAGGTGCAGATATCGAGACTTGTGCGCAACGCCTGGTTGCCGCTGTTGATCGTGGCGGTCGTGGTGGTCGGCGGCTTTGCGGTCGTCCGAGTCAAATCGTTTTTCGGCGCCCACGACACCGGCATCATGAGCAGCCCGCGGCTCGATGATTCGAAGCCGTTCAAGCCCAAGGTCGTCAAATACGAGGTCTTCGGCTCGGCCGACCAGGCGAACGTGAACTACTTGGACCTCTCCGCCGATCCGCGGCGGGTCGACGGCGCGCCGCTGCCGTGGACGCTGGTCCTCAGCACCACCGCCCCCTCGGTCTTCCCGAATCTCTCGGCCCAGAGCGACGGCAGTTCCCTCGGTTGCCGCATCACCATCGATGACGAAGTCAAGGCCGAGAACATCACCCACGGCGTGCACGCCCTGACCTTCTGCTTGGTGAAATCCGCATGAGCACAACAGTCGACGACACCCGCACCGACGCCATCCCCGTCGTCAAAGAACCCGTGCACGACAAGATCCCCCGGATCATCCGCACGTTGGCCGTGCCGATCATCCTGGGCTGGATCGCGATCATCGCGGTGCTCAACGTCGTCGTCCCCCAGCTGGACGAGGTCGGCAAGATGCGTTCGGTGTCGATGGCACCCGACGATGCGCAATCGGTGGTCGCCACCAAGCGAATGGGTGCGATTTTCAACGAGTACAAGTCCAACAGCTCGGTGATGATCGTCCTCGAAGGCCAGAATCCCCTCGGTGCCGATGCGCACGCCTACTACGACCAGATCGTCAGGAAGCTCGACGCCGACACCAAACACGTTGAGCACGTTCAGGATATGTGGAGCGATCCGCTGACCGGGGCGGGCGCACAGAGCAACGACGGTAAGGCCGCCTACGTCCAGGTCTACCTCGCCGGTAACCAGGGTGAGGCCCTGGCCAACGAGTCGGTGGAATCCGTACAAAATATCGTCAAGAGCGTGCCGACGCCCAAGGGGGTGAAGGCCTACGTCACCGGCCCCGCAGCGTTGTCGGCGGACCAGCACGAGGCTGGCGACCGCAGCTTGCAGCTCATCACGTTGGCCACGTTCACCGTGATCATCGGCATGCTGCTGTTGGTCTATCGGTCCATCGTCACCGTGTTGCTGACGCTGGTGATGGTGGTGCTCGAGCTGTCGGCCGCGCGCGGCATGGTCGCTTTCCTGGGCTACTTCAACCTCATTGGGCTCTCGACGTTCGCCACGAACCTGTTGGTCACGTTGGGAATCGCGGCCGCCACTGACTACGCGATCTTCTTGATAGGCCGATATCAGGAAGCCCGGGCTATCGGTGAGACCCGCGAAGAGGCGTACTACACCATGTACAAGGGCACCGCCCACGTGGTGCTCGGGTCCGGTATGACCATCGCCGGCGCGACTTTCTGCCTGCACTTCACCAACCTGCCGTACTTCCAGACGCTGGGCATTCCGCTGGCCATCGGCATGGTGGTCGTGGTCGCGGCGGCCCTGACGCTCGGTGCGGCCGTCATCGCGGTGGCCACGCGTTTCGGCAGGACCCTCGAACCGAAACGGACGCAACGCATTCGCGGGTGGCGCAAGATCGGCGCCCTCGTCGTGCGCTGGCCCGGCCCGATCCTGGTGGTGACGATCGGGGTCGCGCTGGTGGGCTTGCTGACCCTGCCGGGCTACCGCACCAACTACAACGACCGCAATTACCTACCCGCGGACCTGCCCGCGAACGAGGGTTACGCGGCCGCCGACCGGCACTTCTCGCAGGCGCGGATGAATCCCGAAGTGCTGATGATCGAAAGCGATCACGACCTGCGGAACTCGGCGGACTTCCTGGTCATCGACAAGATCGCCAAGACGATCTTCCGGGTGCCGGGAATCGGTCGCGTGCAGGCCATCACGCGCCCGCAAGGCACGCCGATCGAGCACACCTCGATCCCGTTCCAGATCAGCATGCAGGGCGTCACCCAGCAGATGAACCAGAAGTACCAAGAAGATCAGATGGCCGACATGCTCCACCAGGCCGACATGATGCAGACGACCATCGACAGCATGGAAAAGATGTCCAGCATCACCGTGCAAATGTCGAACGACATGCACCAGATGGTCAAGAAGATGCATGACATGACCATCGACATCAACGAATTGCGCGACCACATGGCGGATTTCGAGGACTTCTTCCGCCCGATCCGCAGCTACCTCTACTGGGAAAAGCACTGCTACGACATCCCGGTGTGCTGGTCGCTTCGTTCGGTCTTCGACGGCCTCGACGGCATCGACACGATGACCGACGACATCCAGAGCCTGCTGCCGATCATGGATCATCTCGACACGCTGATGCCCCAGATGGTGGCGTTGATGCCCTCCATGATCGAAAACATGAAGGCCATGAAAACGACGATGCTGACCATGTATTCGACGCAGAAGGGTCTGCAGGATCAGCAGAACGAGGCTCAGAAGAACTCCAACGCCATGGGTAAGGCGTTCGACGCCTCCAAGAACGACGACTCGTTCTACCTGCCCCCGGAGACCTTCAACAACAAAGAGTTCAAGAAGGGCATGAAGAACTTCATCTCCCCCGACGGGCATGCCGTGCGGTTCATCATCAGCCATGACGGCGATCCGATGTCGCAGGAAGGTATTTCGCACATCCCGTTGATCAAGAAGGCCGCCTACGAGGCGCTGAAGGGCACGCCGCTGGAGGGCTCGAAGATCTATCTCGCGGGTACCGCGTCGATCTACAAAGACCTCAGCGACGGCAACACCTACGACCTGTTGATCGCCGGAATCGCCTCACTGTGCCTGATTTTCATCATCATGCTGATCATCACGCGAGGTGTGGTGGCATCGGCGGTCATCGTGGGAACCGTCTTGCTCTCGCTGGGCGCGTCCTTCGGGCTTTCGGTGCTGATCTGGCAGCACCTCATCGGCATCGAGCTGCACTGGATGGTGCTCGCGATGTCGGTGATCATCCTGCTGGCCGTCGGCGCCGACTACAACCTGTTGCTGGTGGCGCGGTTCAAGGAGGAGATCCACGCCGGCCTGAACACGGGCATCATCCGGTCGATGGGCGGCACCGGCTCGGTGGTGACATCGGCGGGGCTGGTCTTCGCCTTCACGATGATGACGATGGCGGTCAGCCAGCTGACGGTCATCGGCCAGGTCGGCACCACGATCGGACTGGGTCTGCTGTTCGACACCCTGATCGTGCGGTCGCTGATGACACCGTCCATCGCCGCGCTGCTGGGCAAGTGGTTCTGGTGGCCCCAACGGGTGAGGCAGCGCCCGGTTCCCTCGCCCTGGCCGCAACCGGCCAGTCTCGCCGCGAAACTGTAACTGTCGACGGCACTACTCGCGGAACACGGTGCCAGTTACAGTCTCGCGACACGAGACGGAACTTAGGTAACCCAGTCCGGCTGCGCGTCGGTCTCGACGCTGGAGAAGTCCTTGTGTCCCAGGCCGGCGGTGGTGCCGCCGTCCACCACGAACTCCGAGCCGGTGGAGTAGCTGGACTCGTCGCTGGCCAGGTAGACGACGAGGTTGGACACCTCCACGGGTTGGGCGGCCCGGCCCAGCGCCGTCTGGAAGATGTCGTCGGGAACCCAATCCGTCATCGGGGTCTTGATGAGCCCGGGATGGATTGAGTTGACCCGGATTCCGCTTGGCCCAAGTTCCAGTGCGGCCGACTTGGTGAGACCCCGCACCGCGAATTTCGTTGCCGTGTACCCATGGCAGGCGATGGTGCCGGCCATGCCTTCGATCGAGGAGATGTTGATGATCGATCCGCGGCCCGCTTCCTTCATCGGCTTGACCACCGCGCGGATGCCGAGAAACACGCCCGTCAAATTGATGTCGAGGATGCGCTGCCACTCCGAGAGTGCGTAATCCTCCAGCGTGCCGATGTTGATGATGCCGGCGTTGTTGACCAACACGTCGAGGTGGCCGAACTCGCCCAGGGCGGTGGTCACCGCGGCATCCCAATCCTCGGGCTTGGTCACGTCGAGGTGCAGATAGCGGGCCGCGTCACCGACCTCCGCCGCTACCGCCTTGCCCTCGTCGTCGAGGATGTCACCGAAGACCACCCGGGCGCCCTCGGCGACCAGCGATCGCACGTGCGATGCACCCATCCCCCGGGCACCGCCACTGATCAGGGCGACCTTTCCCGCCAACCGTTCCGCCACTGCGATTCTCCTGTCGTAGGGTGCCCCGATAGACGCCTACGAGCACCATACAGATGCGACATCATGTATGACCAGGGCGCTGTTTTACGCGGATTTTCCGACCACTATCACCTGAGGACCCTCAACGCCCACGGGCGCGGATCGTCCTCGCTTCCGTCATCTTCTGGAAGCCGGCGTGCGGGCTGTTCGATGAGGCCTTCAGCCACATCGGGTCCGGCCGAAGATGACGGATGGCGGCGCATCGACTCCTCGCGCTCGCGGGCGCGCAGCTGAGCCGCATTCCAAGCCGAGTGCGTCTGCAGGACAATTATTTTGGCCGCAACACCAGTTGCCATGTGGCTGTTCCTCTCACGACGATGTTGCCTCGCTCAAAATGTCGTATTTACAACATTTATCGCGGCAGCCGCACCAGCCGATAGGGACTGAAGCCTCTAACACGGGGGCCGTTCGGCCACAGCGCCCAGAACGCGGCACTAGATCAGAACAAGCGGAGCAATCCATCGCAGCCGGGTGCCCCCGCCGGGAGCATGATCGACGTCCAAGGTGCCCCCGACCGATTCGGCACGCTTGCGCAATCTCATCAGGCCGGCTTCCGTGACGTCGTGGGGCAAGCCTCTTCCGTTGTCGACGACTTCGATACACAGTTCGTCGGCGACCTCGACGGCGATCGTCAGCTTGGTCGCCGCCGCGTGCCGCACCGCGTTGTTGATCGCTTCCGTGACGACGGCTTCGGCGTCCTCGGCCAGCGCGCCCTCCACCACCGAAAGCGGTCCTTTGTACTGCACGGTGGTGGCCAAATCGTCTGATAGCCGGCTGATCACTTCATCCAGACGCTGGCGCAGACCGGTGACATCGGTGTCCCTGCGGCGCAGATCGAAGATCGCCGTGCGGAAATCCTGCACCACCGCGTGGAGATCGTCGACCGCGGTGTTGAGGCGCTGCTGCACTTCGGCCGAGCGCGCCCGCGGGATGGTGCCCTGAAGCGCGAGGCCGACGGCGAAGACGCGCTGAATTGCGTGGTCTTGCAGATCGCCTGCGATGCGGTCCCGCTCGGCGAATACTTCGGCCTGCGCGCGAGCTTCGCTCAGCTCGGCCTGGAGGGCCAACTGCTCGGTGATGTCGCGAATGGCCGCCGACACCATGACGCCCTGCTCGGTCTGCAACGGGCTGAGGCTCACGTCGACAGGGAACACGGTTCTATCGCGACGCAGCCCCCAGAGCTCTAGACCGGCCCCCATGCGCCGTGGCCCCGGCTTGTCGAAGAAGCCGGCGCGATGCTGTTCGTGGGCGCCGCGTAGCCGGGGCGGGATCAGCATCTCAATCTCCCTGCCCAGCAGTTCTTCGCGGGGGTAGCCGAACATCTGGTCGGTTTGGGCGTTCGCGAGCATGATGCGCCCGTCCGGGCCGACGATGACCATCGCCTCCGGGGCCGATTCCAGCAGAGCGTGGAACATCGTTTCGGCTCGTTGGTGCTCGGCGGTTACGTCGCGCATCACTTTGGTGAACCCGGTGACGGCACCCGCGTCGTCTTTTATCACTGCCAACGCCACGGCGGCACGAAACCGCCGGCCGTCCTTGCGCACTCGCCAGCCTTCGAACTCGATGCGTCCCGAGTCGCGCGCCGCGTCCAACTCGCATCCGGCCCGCGCGCCGGCGCGGTCCTCTTCGGTGTACAACACCGAGACGGGTTGGTCGAGCACGTCCGCCACGGTGTAGCCCGTCATCGCCTCGGCGCCCGGGCACCAGCGGATCACGTCTCCGATCGCGTCGAGTTGAATGATCGCGTAGTCGGTGATCGCATCCACCATGGCGTCGACGTCGCATAGCCGCTCTCGCAAGCTCTTGTCGAGTAACGCCGAGCTCAGATAGCGTTCGGCGCTGGGCGATGTCATCAGGCGTGGCCCTCTTTCCTTGCCTGCGGCTGCACCGATACTACCGTCCCGTCGTGTGCCTGACTTCAAAACGCAACCTGAGATCCGGGCATGCGCCACCCTGGGCGTGCATCGAGAGAAGCGAACCCCGTCAGCGGATCGCGGTGTCTGGCGCGCCCGTTCACTTCGCGGACTTGACTTTTGACGGTTCGAGCTTCGCGGCGCGGCTACGCCGATGCGGTCGGCTGGCCCTCACCAACCGTTCGACACCGTCTTCGATCCCGCGGGCGAGCGCCTCGATGTCGGGCGCCGTGTCGAAGTCGGCGGTGATGCCGAAAACGAAGTTGTCGGCGTAACTGACCATCGCAATGCCCGTGCGCAGCTGAAGGGCGATGGGAGGAATGGGCAGAATTTCCAGCACCCGGCGCCCCAGCAATCGCTGCTGGCCTCGTGGGCCGGGAACGTTGGTGGCCAGGGCGACCACCGCACGTTGGGGCAGGCGCATCAGCAATCGAATCGTCCACGCGGAGAAGGCGAACGGAACACGCGCCAGCGCCGAAACCACGGCACTGCCACCTTCGCTTTGACCGCTCGCTTTGGCGTGCTTGAGCCGATCGTGCACCAGTCGCAGCTGTTTGAGGGGATCCTCCTCGTCGACCGGTAGCAGCGGCAACATGGCCGAGACCCGGTTGTCGGCCACCTTGAGCTGGTCGATCGGACGGACCGAAACCGGCACCAGCGTGCGCAGGGAATTCCGCCCGGGCTGCTCCCCGCGCGCCAGCAGGACCGAGCGGTAACTGCTGGTAATCGCCGCCAGCGCAACGTCGTTCACGGTGACACCGAACTTCTGGGCCACCTTCTGCATGTCGGTCAACCGAACCCGGGCTGCGCTGTACCGGCGCATCGTCGTAACCGGTCCGTTGAGTGACGATTCCGGGCCGGGGATGAGCAGACTGGCGGCCAATTCGGCCGCACCCACGGCAACGTGCTCGGCGGCGGTTGCCACGCCCATGGCGCTTCGTCCCATCTCACTCACCCAGTTCATCGGGTTGAGGCTTGGTTTCACCGAACCCGACTCGTGCCGGGCCGGCCGCTGAGCCGCGTGAATAGCTGTCACGAAACTTTCGCCGGTGTCATCGTCGCTGAACTTCGCCATCAGCTGGGTTGCCGCGATGCCGTCTGCGATGCAGTGGTGAATCTTGGTCAGCACTGCCCAGCGGTCGTCGCTCAGCCCTTCGATGATCCAGCAGTCCCACAGTGGCCGTTCACGATCCAGGCGGCGCTCCATCAAAGTCGCGATCATCTCGAATAGTTCGGTGTCCCCCCCGGGATGCGGAAGCGCAAGGCGATGCACATGGCGTGAAATCTCGAAATGGGGGTCGTCAACCCATTCGGGCGGGCGCAGATCGAGCGGATGAGTCCGCAGCATCTGCCTGAATCGCTGGATCGCCGGCATCCGGTCGGCGATAGCAGAAACGAATTCGTCGTAGCCTGGGGCCGGACCCTCCGCGATTGACACGGCGCCGACCGCCAGGCTTACGTGCGGATCGGAGTCTTCGGCCTCGAGGAAACCTGCATCCAAGGCAGTTAGTTGCTCCATTTGGCTACCTTCCGCGCGGTGCCATCTGATCCAGAAAATGCGGATGGCGGTTGCCGGTAGAGAGCGGCGCCCCCGGTGGTACCCGCGCCGGCGACGACGAAAAGCACTCGAGCGCCGACCGGTAACGTTTCGGCTCGCTGCCCGAAGGCGGCCGCCAGCGCCGCGGTGTGCATGTTCTGATCGTCGGCGACGATGATTTTGTCGACCGGCACCCCAAGCCTGTCGCTCAACAGGGTGCGGTACTCGTGGCGTGCGGGCGCCGCGACAATGACGTCGACATCGGCCAGCCGTGTCGATTGGGCCTCGAGGCATGCGCACACCGCCGACACCGCAGCCACGAGGAACCGCTCGTCCATGTCACCCGATTGACCGAACCGGAGAACGTTGCGAGAGTCCGCGAATCCTACTGTGGCGGTGAAGCTCTGACCGTCCCCCATCGGCTCCTCGGCATTCGACCAGGACACCGGGCTCAGCCCGTAGTCTTCGTCGGTCCAGCGACACAGCAACGCCGCGCCGGCGGCCGAAAACGGAAAATGCTCGCTCATTCCGTGGCCGGGGTCGGCATCGCTGGCGACGACGAGTGCCAGCCGGACGGCCCGTGACCGCAAAAAGCCGTCGACGATCTGCAGCGCGGTGAGCACCCCGCAAGCGCCGTTGGCGATATCGAACGAAAACGTGCCGTGGGCGCCGGTGTGCGGATCTTCGGGATTGGCGCCGATGTCATCCTGGATCAGCGCCGCCAATGCCGGTTCTCCGAGATTTCGGTCGCGATAGATCCCGGCGTTGACGACGAGATCGAGTTCACCGGGGTCGCAGCCGGCCCGCTGCAGGCAGTCCTTACCCGCGGTCACGGCCAGGTGCAGCGCGCTGCGCCGTCCTAGCCACCGTGGATATGCGATGGCGACTCGATCAATGATCGTGCCCATAGCGGCTCACCAAATCCTCGTCCAAAGTGACCAACACCACGCCGATTTCCAGCCCCGACGCCAGCGCCAGCAGCGCGATCCTCTCCCCCGCCGCGATGCGTCCCGCTTCCAGTTCCTCGACCAATGCCACCGTGTGGGTCGTCGATGCCGTGTTGCCGTACCGGTCGACGGTGATCACGGCGTCGTGCCGGGGGCTGTCGCCGAACGTCTCCGACATTCGGGCCATGCCCTTGCGGATCGCGCGCGCCGAGGTCTGGTGGGTGATCACGTGGTCGATGTCGTGAATCGAAATACCCACGGCATCAAGGACTTCATGAAGCAACAACGGCGTGTCGGCGATCGCGGCCCGCTGGATGGCGCGGGAATTCGTGAACATCCGCGCACCCGGATCGTGTCCCTGCGGATACGCCAAGCACAGCCGGCTGTAATCGGCGACAGTGGTGAATCCGGCGAGGGTGATACCGGCAGAGCCGGCCGGAGCCCGCTCGAGCAGCAGTGCCGCCCCGGCATCACCCAAAGTCAGGCACGCCAATTCCTTGCTCATGATGTTGCGGATGTGGCGTGCCGCATTGTGGCTCAGCTGCGAGATGTACTCGCCGCTGACCACCAGCCCACGCTCGACGATTCCCTGGCGGATCCAATTGTTCAGAATCGTCACCCCGGTGAGCATCCCCGCGCACGCATTGGATACATCGAAGGTCATCGCCTGTGACGCCCCGATTCCATTTGCCACGGCACTGCTCATCGTGGGCTCGAGCCACTGCGTCAGGCCACCACGGAACTTCGTGATACTGCAGCTGATCACCACGTCCAGCGACGCGGGATCCTGTTGCGCCCTGGACAGACAGTCGATCGCCGCCGAGACGGCAAGGGTGTACGAGTCCTCCTCGCCCACGGAGACCCGGCGTTCACGGATTCCGGTCAGGCGTTCCAGGTCGATGTGCGTGCGATGGCGCGTGGTGGCCATCAGTTCGTCGGTCGTCAGGTGGGTCTCGGGCAGATGACGGCCGGCACCAGCCAATCGGGTGACGTAGGGTGCCGTGATCCCTTCCCCCGCGGCGTCCATCACCAGCCAATGCCGCGGCATGGGTCACACCTGGCTTCGGTGCTGCGCGGCCGCTTCCAACAGCAACCGTCGTTCGGCGGCCGCGACCGTCCGCCGGGTGGCAGCGACCGCGTCGGGGTTGACCGACACCGAGGTGATGCCCATCCTGACCAGGTGCTCGGCGAAAGCCGGGTTGGTCGAGGGCGCCTGGCCGCACAACGACGACGTGATGCCGTGTTTCCGCGCCGTCGCGACAATGCGGCCGATGGCATCGAGAACGGCCCCATCGGATTCGTCGAACAACTCGGCACAGATCTCGGAATCGCGGTCGACCCCCAGCATCAGCTGGGTCAGGTCATTACTGCCGATGGATACGCCGTCCACACCCAGCCCTATGTATTCGGGTAGCCAGTACGTCACCGAGGGCACTTCGGCCATCACCCACCGATGCAGACCGCGCTGAGAACCCAGCGGACTCAAGTCGACCAGTGACAGGCACGTCTCCAGCTCCCAGCGCGTCCGCACGAAGGGAATCATCAGATGCACGTTCGGATTCTGCTCCCGCACCCGTGCCAACGCCTGAAGCTCCAGACCGAACAGGTCGCGTTCTTTGACGTATCGATAGCACCCGCGGTATCCGATCATCGGGTTGTTCTCGACGGGTTCGTAGGCCTCACCACCCTGCAAGCCGCGGAACTCGTTGCTACGAAAATCCGTCGCTCGGTATATCACCGGCCGGTTCCCGAAGGCCGAGGCGATTCGTCCGATCGATGTCGCGATGGCGTCGATGAGACCGAACTGCTCGCCGCGAGCGATGAGGTCACGCGGGTGCCTGCCGGAAAGCGCCTGGGTGAGCAGGAATTCGGCCCGCAGTAGGCCGACGCCGTCGACGTCTTGGGCCGCGACCGCTTCAGCCGAGTCGGGGATGGCCAGGTTGACGTAGATCTTGGTACCGGTTGTCTCGACGGCACTCGTGGTAACCACCGGCTGCCGGGGGGCCGACACGCTGACCTGCGGGCTGAGGCTTCCGGCACTGACATTCCCACGCGAGCCATCGACGGTGACCGACTGCCCGTCGTGCAGAACGGTGGTCGCATTGCGGGCACCCACCACACAGGGAACTCTGAGTTCGCGCGCGACAATGGCCGCATGGCAGGTCATACCGCCGGTCTCGGTCACCACCGCCGCCGCACGCCGGATAGCGGGAAGCCAATCCGGATTGGTCATCGGGGCCACCAGAATCTCGTTGTCGACCAACCGGTTGCCCTCTTCAGGAGTGCGGAGCACCCGAACGCGGCCGGAGGCCGACCCGGGCGCCGCCGGCAGCCCCCGAAGCAGGACGCCCGTGGTTTCCTCCCCATCGGCCGCCTGCGTGCTCAGCGTCGTGATCGGCCGGGCCTGGACCAACCAGGCCTTGCCGGACGCGATCGCCCATTCGACGTCTTGGGGGCAACCATGATGCGCCTCAACGGCAATCGCCAACTCGGCGATGCGGCGCAACGCCGCGTCGTCAAGGACTCGCGCCTCGGCCTGCGCGCGGTCCAATTCGACGATGACGTCGTGCCCGTCGGGACCGCGCTCGATCTTGAAAGCCTGGTACCCGACTTTGACGTCGAGCACGTTCAAGGTCTTCTTGTCGACGACGTAGGTGTCGGGCTGGACCTTCCCGGACACCACGACCTCGCCGAGCCCGAGAGCGGCTTCGATAACGATGTGTTCCCGCTCCCCCGTGCTGGGATCGGTGGTGAACGCGACCCCGGATTGTTCGGAGGAAATCATCTGCTGGACGACCACCGCCATCGCGGGATCGGCCCCGAATCCGCGGCTGGCCCGATAGGTGATGACCCGCGGGCTGAAAAGCGAGGCCCAGCACGTGATTACCGCCTCGAGCAGGGCACTTTCCCCTGCCACGTTAGTCACCGTCTGGTTCATTCCCGCGAACGATGCATCGCGGCCGTCTTCACCGGTTGCCGACGAGCGCACGGCCACAATGCAATTCGTTCCCAGAGCGCGGTAGGACTCGAGCAACCGATCGCGGACGTCCCGGCTCACGCCGGCTTTCGCCACCAGCGTCCGCATTCGTTGGCAGAGCTCGGCCAGCCGGGCGGCGCTGTCCACCTGCGTCAACGCTTCGCGATGCAGAGCGGCGAGTTCGGTATCCACCCCGCCGGCCTCCATCGAAGCCAGGTAGCTACTCCGCATCAACACGAACCCCGGCGGCACCGGAAGGCCCGCGGCCACCAACTCCCCCATGTTGGCGCCTTTGCCACCGGCCTCCTCGGCGTCCCCGAGGCGCAGCGTCGCAATATCCGAGACATACTTGGCGGTGAGGGTTTCAGATGACATGTCCAGCCTCTCTTAATATTTCAGCGGTTCTGCAGAGCCGGCGCGTGGACCGCTTGGCGCCAGACATCGTGGGCTTGTTCGACGGAGTACTCAACCGACCGCGAGGTGTCCAGCGGGTACGCCGTCTCCCAGCCGCTGTGCTGTTCGGCCAGGGCCGCCGCGATCCCGGGAGTGACCTCGGAACTCCCCTGCCGGCGCGTTTCTATCCGGTCCGCCGCCACATCGGCGTTCACCGAACACCTGATCTCCACCAATGCCGAAAACGTCTCGCGGGCAATGCGATAGGCATGGGCGCGGACCTGCGGATTGCGCCAGGTCCCGTCGAGGATGACCGATTGACCGTTGGTCAACAGGGCCCGCGCCCGGTGCAGGACAACTTCGTAGACGGTCCTGACGTTGCCGGGACGGTACAACCCCGCATCCAGATCGCCGGAATCGCCGGCGACCATACCCACCGCCCGCAATTCTCGGCGTACGTCATCGGTGGAGATGACCTGCGCCCCAGTCTTTTCGGCGAGAGCTCGCGCGATGGTCGACTTGCCCGTTCCAGGATTCCCCCCGACCAGGGCCATCCGAACGCTACCCATCTCCAAATGCCGGGTCGCAATCGCCAGGTGCCGAGCCGCATCGGCAGTGGCCTCCGGGTGTCCTTGCGACAGCCTTACGCAATCGACCTTTGCCCGGACGACGGCGCGGTACGCGATGTAGAAGTCTCGCAGTGACGATGGGGCCGTGTCCCCCGAATGGAGCGCATAGCGATCGAGGAAATAGTCTCCAAGGTCTGCGCGCCCCAAGAACTCCAGGTCCATTGCCAGGAAAGCGGCGTCGTCGATGCGGTCGAGATAGCGGAGCTTGTCATCAAACTCCAGGCAGTCGAGGAGCGCCGGTTCGCCTTCCACGCAGAAAATATCGTCGGCAAGCAGATCGCCGTGGCCGTCGACGATGCACCCATCCGCGATCCGATGCGTGAACAACGGAGCACGCCCCGACGTGAAATCGACCGCCAGGCGCTGGATTGGGGCCAGATCATCGAAGGAAAATCCCGAATCGGGGTTGTCCGCATGCCGATTCAGTTCCTGCAGGTTCTCGCTGAACCGTCCGTCGATCGCGCAGACCTGGCCCTGGGCGTCAATGGCAGTGCTCCGCTGGGACTGTCGGTGAAATCGGGCCAACATGGCGGCGATGGTGTCCAACACGCGGTAAATGGATTCGTCGGGGTCACAGCACACTTTGAATGCCAAGCGGTCCCTGTCGAAGTAGCGCCGCATCACGACGACCGGTTCGGGGGGCCCGCCGGCCGGATCGGTGAGATGTGCGATCCCCAAATAACTTTCCGGAGAAAGCCGGCTGTTCAATTCGACTTCTCGACGGCAGGCACGTTCGCGCTGTTCGGGTGTCCGGAAGTCGAGAAAGTCGGTCAGCACCGGCTTCTTCGCCTTGAAGGCACGCTTGCCGGCCAGCACGACCACACCGGTGTGGGTTTCGTGAACATCGACATAGGGTTCCGTGGGCGTACCGGGGGCCCCGACGTCAGCGGCCACGAGCTCGCGCCCCATCACCGTCGGTTTGTGCGTCGCCGAGGACATTCGGGATGGCCTTAGGACGGCCGTGCCACGATAACCGGCATGCGAACCGAGTGGACGACGGCGTTGCTCACCGAACCCAGCAGTACACCGGTCAAGCCGCCGCGGCCGTGGCTACCCACGACGGTCAGCTGGGCGGTTTCCGACTGCTCGATCAGCTGCCGAGCGGGCCGGTCGCATACGACGATTCGGTGCACGGTGACGTCGGGGTAACGCTCGTGCCAGCCCGCCAGACGTTCGGCCAGGCTCCGCTCCGCTTCCGACTTCACAGCCGCCCAGTCCACTCCGGGAAGCTCGAAGACCTGGGCGTCGCTCCACGCGTGAACGGCCTTGAGCTCGACGCCACGTCGTGACGCTTCGTCGAAGGCGATGGCCGTCGCAAGTTCGGAAGCCGGTGAGCCGTCGATTCCGACCAGGACGGGCGCCTGCTGGGGGTACGGCATCAGTGGGTCTTCGTCGCGAATGACGGCGACCGGACAGTGCGCGCGCCGCACGACGCCGGAACTGACCGAACCGAGCAAGGCCCGCCCTGCGGCTCCGCGGCCGTGGGACCCGACGACGACCATGTCGGCCTCTTCCGACATGTTGGCCAGCGTCGGCGCCGGCGGTGCATGCCACAGTTCCCTCGTGATGTCGATCTTCCGGGTTGTCCTTATGGCGTCCTCGGCGATCTTGACCGCCTCCTCCAACACCCGGCGGCCGTCGTCCTCCTGCCACGCCACGGCTTCGGCCGCCATCGGCACCTGAGGCCACATCGTCGTGGCGTTCACCATGTGGACCAGGGTCAGCGGGACATTGCGCAACGCCGCGTCACGCGCCGCCCAGCAGACGGCGAAATTCGATGCGGGCGATCCGTCAACTCCGACCACGATGCCGTGGCGCCTCATGGATGCGGTCATGTGGTTCTCCCTCGTTCATCCAGAACGCTATTGACCGAACGGGCGAAGGTCATGAGACTTTCGTCCCCAACCGCATGGACGAGAGACCTTCATTGGGGCGCCGGCCTTGACCGGGAGGCGCTTTGTGGAATCGTGATACGGGTGACCGAGTGGCCCGCCACTCTCGATAGGCGCTACCACGATGCCGTGATCTTCAACCTCGCTTGCGTGGTCACCGATACTGCGCCGGAAGCGGCGAAGGCCCGCGATTCCGCTCCCTTCTTGCTCCGGCGGCTGCGAGATGCCGGCATCGCCACAGCCGTCTACTCTCGCACCCCGGGCTGCAAGCGGGTTTTACGCAGCGCGGGGATAGACGAATCCATCGACCTTGTCTGCAAGGCGGACACCGCTACAACGGTCGACTCGTCGCCGCTCGCGGAAGTGGCGGCCTACTTGGGCTTCCCCGCCGCGCGTTGCGTGGTGATCGAACACGACGACGTCGGTGTCAAAGCCGCCATAGCGGATGGCTTCGGCTTGGTCATCGGCCTTGAGGACCAGGGAGATGCCGACGAACTACTGACGTGCGGCGCCGACACGGCCGTCGCCGACCTCGCCGGGATCTCGGTGCGAGACGGTAGCACCGCGGTGTCGGACATCGCCGATGCCGTTCAGGTCTACGGCCAGCTCAAAGAACTGGTGGGCGCCCGGCGACCGGCGGTCTTTCTCGACTTCGACGGCACGCTGTCCGATATCGTCAAGCATCCCGAGTCGGCGACGCTCGTCGACGGCGCCGCCGATGCGCTGCGGGCACTGGCCGCACATTGTCCGGTCACGGTGATAAGTGGCCGCGATCTCTCAGATGTGCGCGATCGGGTAGACGTCGACGGCATATGGTACGCGGGCAGCCACGGATTTGAACTGCTGGAACCTGATGGCACCCACCACGAGAACACCTCTGCCACAGGGGTTCTCGATGCCTTGTCGCTGGCCGCCTCCCGATTGACGGAGATGCTGAAGGACGTCGCGGGAACAAAGGTAGAACACAAGCGCTTTGCGGTTGCCGTCCATTACCGCAATGCCGATGCCAGGGACATCGGTCGGGTGGTCGCGACGGTCCGCCGATACGGTCGTTCTGAGGGCCTTCGCACCAGCATCGGCCGCAAGGTCATCGAACTTCGCCCAAACATCATCTGGGACAAGGGCACGACACTCGATTGGCTGCTCGGGCACATCGAGGCCCGCGATGGCGGGGGGCGTCTGGTGTTACCCATCTACGTCGGTGACGACCTCACCGACGAGGATGCGTTCGACGCCGTCGAGTTCGACGGCGTGGGGATAGTCGTGCGCCACGACGCGGACGACGATCGCTCGTCTTCGGCGATATTCAGCCTGGAAAACCCCTCCGCAGTGTGCGGATTCATTCGGCGACTCGCGGACGACCTGGAAGAGATTGCAGCGAGCCCGGCGGAGTCGTGGGAACTCGTTTACGACGGCTACCAGCCGGACCACGAGCTGCTGCGGGAGGCGCTCTGCACGGTCGGCAACGGTTACGTCGCTACCCGTGGGTGCGCGCCGGAAGCGTCGGCATGCGAAGTGCATTATCCGGGCACCTATGCGGCCGGCGTGTACAACCAGCTCGACGATCGAATCGCGGACCGCGCTATCGAGAACGAAAGCCTGGTCAACCTGCCCAATTGGCTCTCGCTGACGTTCCGCATCGACGATGGACCGTGGTTCCGCGTTGATGACGCCGAGTTGTTGTCCTATCGGCAGGTATTCGATTTGCGCCATGCGACGCTGACGCGCACACTCCGGTTCCGGCACGGTTCCGGCCACAGCACCACGCTGACCCAGCAACGGTTCGCGTCGATGCACCAGCCCCACATCTTTGCGATGCTGACCACCGTCTCCGCCGAAAACTGGTCAGGAACGGTCGAGTTCAGATCGCTGGTGGACGGAAGCGTGCGCAATACCTTGGTGGAACGCTACCGCTCCTTGGCAGATACCCACCTCACCGAGCCGGCGATCGACGAAATATCGCCCGATTCCGTGGTGTTGCGGACTGAAACGTCGCAGTCACGCATCGCGATCGCGGTAGCCGCGCGCAATACGGTCTGGCTGGACGATGCCCGGGCTGATGCGCGGTACCGGACCGTGCGAGACGGTTACCGTGCAGGTCATGACATCCAGGTGGCGCTGTCCGCGGGACAGTCGGTCACGCTGGAAAAGGTCGCGACGGTGGTTACCGGGCGGGACCCAGCCGTATCCGAACCGGCAAGTGCCGCACAGCATTACCTCGAGGGAGCCGGTCGCTACGCCGACCTGCATTTTCAGCACGCCCGAGCTTGGGCCCGGCTGTGGGAACAGTGCACCGTCAACCTGGGTGGCAGCACCGAAGCGGTGCGAATCCTCCGGCTGCATCTGGTGCACGTGCTGCAGACGATCTCTCCGCACACCGCCGAACTCGACGTCGGGGTGCCGGCCCGGGGCCTACATGGCGAGGCCTACCGCGGACATGTCTTCTGGGATTCGCTGTTCGTCTCGCCGGTGCTGAGCGTGCGCATGCCGAACCTGGCACGCTCCCTGCTGCTCTATCGGTATCGACGGCTACCCGAGGCCCGCCGCGCGGCACGAAGGGCGGGATACCTCGGGGCAATGTATCCCTGGCAATCGGGCAGCGACGGCCGGGAGGTGAGCCAGCAACTGCACCTCAATCCGCAGTCGGGACGGTGGAATCCGGATCCCAGCGCGCGTGCACATCATGTGGGTCTCGCGATCGCGTACAACGCCTGGCAGCACTACCAGGTGACCGGTGACCGCCAGTTTCTCGTCGATTACGGAGCCGAGATGATGGTCGAGGTCGCACGCTTCTGGGTCGGCCTGGCGCAATTCGACGACAGCCGCGACCGCTACACGATCCGGGGCATCATCGGACCCGACGAGTTTCATTCGGGCTATCCCGGCATGGAGTACGACGGAATAGACAACAACGCGTACACCAATGTCATGGCGGTCTGGGTGATCTTGCGCGCAATGGACGCGCTGGACCTGCTGCCGTTGCGGGATCGGCTCGACCTCGTCGGGAGGATCGATCTGACGGCGCAGGAACTCGATCGGTGGGAGCATGTGACGCGACGAATGTTCGTCCCGTTCCACGAAGGTGTGATCAGCCAGTTCGAAGGCTACGCGGACCTGGCGGAATTGGATTGGGAGCATTATCGGGAGCGTTATGGAAACATTCAGCGGCTAGACCGCATCCTCGAAGCCGAGGACGACAGCGTGAACAACTACAAGGCGTCCAAGCAGGCCGATGCGCTGATGTTGTTCTACCTGTTGTCCTCGGACGAACTGCTGGCTCTGTTCGGCCGCCTCGGCTACAGCTTTGCGGCCGAACAAATCCCGAAGACGGTCGACTACTACCTCGCGCGCACCTCGCACGGATCGACGTTGAGCGCCGTTGTGCATTCGTGGGTTCTCGCTCGCGCCCACCGGCACAAGGCCATGGAGTACTTCGACCGGGTGCTGGAGTCCGACATCGCTGATATCCAGGGCGGCACCACCTTTGAAGGAATACACCTGGCGGCGATGGCCGGCAGCATCGATCTGCTGCAACGGTGCTTCACCGGTCTGGAAATGCGCGACGACCGGCTGATACTCGGCCCGCTGTGGCCGGAGAGACTGGGTCCGATGGAATTTGCCATGGTGTACCGTCGCCACCGTCTTCACCTTCGGATCAGCGGACGAACCGCGACCGTGACCGCGGAAGCCCGGAAAGCACAACCGATCGAGGTGGAATGTCGCGGTCGCGTGCAACAACTCGTGCCGGGACACACCATCGAGGTCGGGTGAATGTCAGGGCAGATGACCATTGCCGCACGGCGAGGGGCCGAACGGCCCTGCCGTTCGCCGTCAAGGCTCAATAACGTCTCCGATTGACCACGGGTTATCCCGGCAGTCCAGCGTCTCGATCGGAGAAATGCAATGAACCATCCGCACTCGCCACAGCGGATAGTTGTGGGTATCGACGGCTCCGATGCGGCGGTCAACGCGGCCAAGTGGGCGATCGCCGAGTCCACCAGCCGCGATATCCCCCTTCGCCTGATCTATGCGATCCCGCAACGAAAGGCGGATGCGCCGGCCGACGATAACCTCGATGTGGAGTGCGGCGAATCGGCCCTGCGCGCCGCTTGCGCGGCGCTGCACGCCATGACCGCGGAAGTCAAAGTCGAAACCGATCTCGTGCATGGCTCACCGACAAGCGCGCTGATCGAGGAATCGCGCTACGCGGCCATGGTTTGCGTGGGTTCTGTGGGAATCGGGCAGATCGCCCGCAAGGTCATCGGCTCGACCGCCGACGCTGTCGCTCAGAAGGCGCATTGCCCGGTAGCGGTCATTCGCGCGAACCGCGAGGCCGCGGAGTCCCATTCGGGATCGATCGCGGTCGTGGTCGACGACTCGCCGAACAACGACATCGTGCTCGAGCATGGGTTCAGGGAAGCGCGGCTACGCAAGGCACCGATTCTCGCGATGGGCGTTTGGCGTTGGGGTTTCGGAGAAATTCCGTACCGTCAGTTGGACCGTCGGCTCCACCCGTGGGTCACCGAGTACCCCGAGGTGCACGTACACCCAACCGCGGCACGACACGGAGCCGCTGAATATTTGGTCGGCACTCAGGAACCCGTAGAACTCGCGGTGGTGGACAGCTCGTATTCCGACAAGGTCGCCCGGATGGTCGGTCCACTCACCCCTCGCTTCGGACACACCGGATGTTCGGTGCTCGTGGTGCGCTGAGTATTCCGAGCGGTCAGCGTCCGCGGGTCACGATCACCGGAACCATCGCCGATTGAGCCACAAGCGAACTGACGGAGCCCAGCATCATGCCCGCAAACCCGCCGCGGCCGTGGCTGCCGACGATTACCAGCTGAGCGTCTTCGGCCTCCGCGAGCAGCCACCGAGCAGGTTTGTCGCACACGACCAGTCGCTTCACGCACACGTCCGGATACTGATCGTGCCAGCCCGCGAGACGTTCGGCGAGAATCTCCTGACCCTCGGCCTCGCTGTCCCGCCAATCCATCCCGAGCATGGGAAAGACACCCACGTCGCTCCAGGCATGCAGCGCAACCAAATCGACGCCCCGGCGAGACGCCTCGTCGAAAGCCAAGGAGACTGCCGCCTCCGATGCGGGCGATCCGTCGATGCCCACCAGCACGGGTGCGTTGGCAGCGGGTGTCACGTCCGCATCGGGGTGGATGACCGCCACCGGGCAGTGCGCATGGTGCAGCAGCCGGGCAGTGACCGAACCCAGCAGCAGGCGGCCCAGCGCACCGAGTCCCTGGCTGCCGGCAACGATGATCGATGCGTCCCTGGACGCTTCGATCAAGGTGGGTACAACGCTTGAATAGATTGTCTCGGTGCGTATTTCGGGCTGCTTCGCGCCATTGAGGTTGGCGGTGACCGTCTTGCACGCCTGATCAACAACCTGCTGCGCACTCTCGCGCTGCCATTCGGGCATGTCCGCATACAACTGGCCGACCGGCCAGCCGACGACCACCGGGGCAACGACGTGCATCACGGTAATCGGTAAGCCGCGCATGATGGCCTCGCGGGTGGCCCACGCCACCGCGGCGTCGGAAGCCGCCGATCCGTCGACACAGACCAATATCCCGTGATTCACAGTCGTTGCCATTTCCCACTCCTTCATGAAATCTCTTGGCCTGCCGGTGACGACACGCCGACGCGCTCGGGCAGAGCGATGTCCAGGTGGACGATGGACGTGCAATCACTTCGATCACGAGGCCATCCCAGATCGGATATGACAGCGAGCATCAGCTGGTTCTGCACCAGGACGTCGGCCGCGAACCGCACAATCCCATGAGCTCTGGCGATCTGGGCAAGCCGTTTGAGCAACGCCGTTCCCACGCCATGCGAATGGTCCTGGTGAGCGACGACGACGGCGATATCGGCGGTTGTCCGATCGGCGCAGACCGTATAGTCGGCTACGCCGATCAGCCGGTCCCCATCGAATGCGCCCAACGCGTACCGGCCGTCCGCGGGCTTGATGAGCCTGCTCACGAGCTCGTCCAGATGGGCCGGATGCACTGTGAAAAAACGGAAGTAGCGATCGTGATCGCTGAGCTCTCGATGAAGAGCGACAACGGCTTCGGCATCATCGCCATCAAGCCGGCGCAGTGAGATCAGCCGCCCGTCCAGCAATTGGCACGTCGCTGTATCTCCCACCGCTTGACCGCCCATCGCCCCTCCTCGAACGCCGACAGGCCCCCTACTGCATTGGGCGCCCCGCACATGACGCTATGGGGATGTCGCGCAATCGGGCAGGGTCGTTGGACCCCCCGTCCGTGCCATTGGTCCCCGCGATCGGTGAACGCCGTTGGCGGATCAGTGATCGGTGAGCGGAGCGGTCCAGTGCACGCGGGTACCACCCGCGGCATGGTTCGAGATCTCACAGCGGCCACCGACCTGTTCGGCGCGGTACGCCATATTCGCCAGACCACTGCGGCGACGATTGTCGTCGGGTATGCCGCTGCCGTTGTCGATGATGTCGAGAGTCAGCATGTCCGCGACGTCGACTTCGATCGTCAGCCGCGACGCCCCGGAGTGGCGCACCGCATTGCTCACGGCTTCCGCGGTGACCGCTTCGGCATGCTCGGCAAGCTCGCCGCCGACAGCGGTCATCGGCCCATGCATGCGCACGGTGGTGACGATGTCACGGTTTTCGGTGAGATCGGTGACCACGCGCTGAATGCGCTGCCGGAAGCCACTTTCGTGCTGCAGAGGCGATTTCAGTTGGAAGATGGTGGTGCGGATCTCCTCGATGATGGTTTGAAGATCATCCAGTGTGCGGTTGAGTCGCTCCACGACCTCCGGCGAACGTGCCCGCGCGACCGTGCCTTGCAGGTCCATGCCTGCGGCGAACAACCGTTGGATGACATGGTCGTGCAAGTCGTGTGCGATGCGCTCACGCTCGCCGACCAGGGTCAGCTGGCGGGCGTGCTCGCGACCCGACGCGAGCACCAGTGCCAGCGCCGCGTGGGTGGCGAAATCGCTGACCAGGTCTAGGTAACTGTCATCGAACGGTGGCCGGTCTGCGCTCCGTGCGACGGCGATCACGCCTATGACGTCGTCATCGGTTCGCAACGGCATCAGGATTGCGCTGCGTTGCCCGACATCGGTGAAAGCCTGAATCGGGTAGCTCAACGACTCGCTGATCACCGCCGCCCCGGAGCGGAAAACGCGACCGCTGGTGGAACCGTCCACCGGAACCTGTTGGCCGACCACCTCGGAGGCGTTGAGCCCCACCGCCGCAGAGATCACCAGCGTGTCGATCTCGTCAACGGGGAGGTCGGCATCGACCGGTACCAGCACGATCGCCTGCTCGGCCTCGGTCAGCGCGCATGCGCGGTCGGCGATCAACTGCAAGAGCTTCGGGCCCGATTCGGCGTTGGACAACAGGGCGGTGGTGATCTCCCTGCTGGCTTCCATCCATTTCACCGAGGTGCGCTCGCGCTCGAACAGTTGCGCGTTATCGATGGCAACGGCCGCCGCAATCGCCAATGCGCGTGCGGCAACCTCATCGGATTCGGAGAACACCCGTCCGGGCTCGTCGTGGGTCAGATAGAGGTTCCCGAACACCGCCCCGCGGATGGTGATGGGCACCCCGATGAAGCCACGCATCGGAGGATGATGCTCGGGGAATCCGACAGCGGCCGGGTGCCTTGTGAGGTCGTCCAGGCGCAACGCGGGCGTGTCGAGAAGCGAGATGGAAAGCACGCCCTTGCCGACCGGCAGGTGGCCGATCCGCGCCGCTGTCTCTTCATCGATCCCGTCATGGACGAACGAGATCAACCCACCATCGGAGTCGCGTATGGCGAGCGCGCCGTAGGGGGCGCGAGTCAGGTCCTTGGCGGCGTGAACGATCCGGCGCAGGGTCGCGTCGAGTTCGAGACCCGAGCCGATCTCGACGATCACATGCAGCAATCGCTCCATCTGATCGCGCGCCACCAGCAACTCGTCGAGTTGCTGGTGCATCCTGCCTACCAGCCCACGCTGGCCCAACCCGGTGTAACCCGAGCCGCTGTCGTCGTTGGCCACTCGACCCGCTACCTCCGACAATTCCGGCCCTACAGCAACCGCGCGTCGCACTTGCATGATCGCAACATCAACGCGACGGCGCACAGGCCAGCTTAGTCCGGGTGCGCCAAGAGCCCAACAATCGACGCTGGCCGCGGCGGCCGTCTTCGCAGGTCAGCTGCCGATCGCCGTTGGATCGAAGCGCCGCTCCAACGTCGAGGCAAACACCGCCGCCTGGGTCCGCCGCTCCATACCGAGCTTGGTCAGCAGCCGGGACACATAGTTCTTCACCGTCTTCTCGGCCAAGAACATCCGGGCCGCGATCTGCCGGTTGGTCAGGCCCTCGCCGAGCAGGCCGAGCAACGTTCGCTCGCGTTCGGTCAATCCGGACAGCGGATCCCTGTGTTCCGAGGCGCCGCGGAGCCTTGCCATCAGCGCGGCGGCCGCGCGGTTGTCCAGCAGCGACTTGCCGGCGCCAACGTCCCTGATCGCCTGCGCGAGCTCCATCCCCCTGATGTCCTTGACGACGTAACCGCTGGCGCCGGCCAGGATCGCCTCGAGCATCGCCTCATCGGAGGTGAACGACGTCAACATCAGACACCGCAGGCCTGGGAGCTCCGACAGCAGGTCACGGCACAATTCGATGCCGTTGCCATCCGGGAGGCGCACGTCGAGCACGGCGACATCGGGCCTCACCGCCGGTATTCGCACCATCGCTTCGGACACTGAGCCCGCATCGCCGATGACGTCCAGCCCGGGTTCCGCCGTCAACAGATCGGTAAGTCCGCGGCGGACCACTTCATGGTCATCGACCAAGAAGACCGTAACCATGGCGAGTCCTTCCTGTCGGCCGGGCGAGGCACCCGGGTCGGGAAATTTCGCGATATTTTGCATCGTCATCGTCGTCCGATCTCACAGATGCCGGCCTTTGACGACCAGCAGCGAGCAGTCGCCGTCTTGGAGCACGGCACTGCCGACCGGCCCGACCAGTTCTTTCAGGTGTTCACGGTTGTCGGAGCCGACGATGGCGAGCTGCACCGATCCGCGGTTGCATGCCAGATATTCGAAAAGGGTGTTGTGCACCGCTGCCGACTCCACCCGAATCTCGGGGTGACGACGTCTCCAACCGGACAGGCGGCGGTCAAGGTCGGCGATTGCGCGACGGTCGTCCTTGTCCTCGGCCGCCGTGCCGTAGGACACGGTTCGCCGGCATATGATCGCCTGAACCGTTGCGCTGCGCGTCCGAGCTTCTTCCATGGCAACGCCCAGCAATTCAACGCAATCGGGAGGGTTGCCCACCTCGACCACGATCCTGCCGCCCAGCTGTCCGGTCTGATCGTGAAGTCCCCGAACGATGGCCACGGGACACTGCGCGGAGATAGCCAGGGCGGCGGCGGTGGAACCCACCCGGCCCGCACGAAAATGGCGCAACCCCATCGCGCCCACACACACCATGGCCGCTGATGCCGATACCGCAATCAACGACCTGATCGCCGGCCCCTGGACGATCTCTGTCTCCGTCTTGACCTGCTGTCCCGTGGATTCGATTGCCGTGAGGGCACGTTCGATTGCGGTTTCCGCCGCGGCGAACGCGCGCGCGATGACCTCCGGTTCGGCATCCCCGTCGCCCCGCTCAATCGCATATACCAATCGCAGCGGCGCGTCCCGGGTCATCGCCTCGTCCACCGCCCAAAGCGCCGCCTGCACCGCCGCCTTCGATCCGTCGATACCGACGGCGATCGGTCGATCTGTCCGTAACTCGTTCATCGCGAGGCTTTCGGATCTAGTCACGGATGATCAGCACTGAGCAGTTGGGATAACCCAGAATCGGGTGCGAGTTGGGTGTGCCGAGCTCGGCTATTTGATCCGCATCGGCTTTGCCGACAACGGCGAGTTCGATTGCACTGCTATGGTTCTCAGAGGACCTCGAGCCGGTGCCGGCGGCGACGACCTGAACGGGCACGTCCGGGTAGCGCCGAACCCAGCTGTTGAGGCGCCGATCGATCTGCCGCACAGTGGCGTTGCGGCGCCGACCTTCCTCCATGGCCTGGTGGATAACCTCTTCGTTATCGGGTTCATCGTTGAGCACGACGGCGATCACACCGGGCTGCGCGGGCGATCCGTCAGGGTTGGTTCGGATGATTGCCACCGGGCAGTGGGCTTTCATCGCCAACGCGGCCTCCGTTGCCCCCAGCAACTTCTCGGCCGACCATCCACGCCGATCGGTTCCGACACACACCAGGGCCGCATCCACCGATTCATTGATCAAAACCTGCTCCGGGTCGCCCGAGAGCAGGACCGTTTCAACCTCAACGGCTTTTCCCGCACCCTGCACGGCAACTTCGGCCTGGCAAAGGGCGGTCTCGCCGGCTTCGAGCTCCCAGTCGGAAGGCTGCGCGGATGTGGATCGGGATCCCTTGCGTCCGGCGACATGGACGAGGCGAAGGGGTAGCTGTCGCGTGATCGCCTCGTCGACCGCCCATTTCGCAGCGTTCACCCCAGCTTGCGACCCGTCGACGCCGACGACTACCGACTTCGAGTGCAGCTGATTCATCAGAGCTCCTGCGGTTGCGGTCCATCACTTATCGGCCCACTGCCAGGCTAGGGATTCTCCACCCGTAATGGAGGGGTCCTTAGGCCTTACCTCGACAGCCGTTCGTCCCGAAGGTGCGACACCGAAGACGGTTTCGTATCTGAGCACCGCTTAACGGCGGCTGAGGTCGGACGGCTCGGCGGCCAACGCAAACAATTTTTCGATGTCCGCCCGGGTGCTGACTTCCGTACCAGGTGTCATTGACATCGCCGCGCCCGCCGCTATCCCCAAGCGGACGGATTTGACGAGCGGCCACCCGCGGCCGAGCCCGGTCGCGATGGCGCCAACCATGGCATCGCCCGCCCCGACACCGCTCCCACCGCCGTGGACCGTGATTGCGGAGAATCGCTGGCTGCCCTGCGGCGTGGCGAGCAGCGCTCCGCGAGACCCCAGTGACACGAGGACCACTTGTGCGCAACCGCTTTCGACAAGCGAATTTGCGGCGGCCAATTGTTCGGACTCCGTGACGAGCAGGCCTCCGACGCGCTCGCCCAGTTCCCGCACGCTCGCCTTGAGCAGATACACACCAGAAGAGATGTGCTGCAATCCCCCGCCGGACGTGTCCAGGATAAGCCGGGCGCCCACATCCCGGCATATGTCGGCAACCAGCTGGTAGTAGTCGGGCGGTACGCCTGGTGGCAGGCTACCGCTCGCCACGACGAAGTCGGCCGACTCCGCCTCCGCCCGCAGCCGGTCGAGACACCGCGCCTGTTCGGCGGACGACAGCCATGGTCCGGGAAGAACGAAACGGTATTGCCGACCCGAACTATTTTCGTTGACAGTGAAGCTTTCACGAGTCGACGCCTCGATCTCGATCAGCTGACAGGGCACTCCCTCCTCGCGGACAAATGACGCCACAAGAGCACCGGTCGGTCCGCCGACGGTGAATATGGCGGATACCGAAGCACCCAGCACATTCGCGACGCGAGCAACGTTGATGCCGCCGCCGCCTGGATCGTAACGCGTTGCCTGACAGCGCATTTTGTCTGTCGGCCGCACCACGTCGACACTAGTTGTGATGTCCAGGGCCGGATTCAGGGTCAACGTGACGATCTGCACCCTGCCGGGCACTGCGTGGTTTGGCGCATCCATGTCCGTTGGCTCCGCTTCGTTGATCACAGTCCGGTGGGGTAGGTTTCCGGTGTTTCGCCCGCGATCCAGAGGCTGGTGGGCTCCAGGGGCTCGAGCGCTCGGGTGCTATCGATATGGATCATCGCGTCGAACTGGTCCGCGGGCCGCACGTGGAAGTAGTGGCTTTGCCGCTCCGTTTCGGGCCGGTAGATGACGCCGATGGCGCGTCCCAACCTAACGGCGCTGAGCGGGTCGGCGGCTTCCGGCTTGATGAGTGCCGACACCAGGAACGACGGTTTCCCGGCCTCGTGCAGGAGTTCCTCGATACTTCCGTTGAGCGCCGGCCGCACGGTCTTTCGTTCCGCAACCCCGCCCCACTCGCTGGCGGCGGTGACCGTGCCGTCGTACGTGCTGAACCCGATCAGTCGGGACTCTTCGCCATACTCCTGACGGACGAGCTGTCCGAGCGTGAGCTGCCCATCCGCCCAAACCTCCGTCGCCCGGGCATCTCCGACATGAGAGTTGTGAGCCCACACCACGATTCGCGCCGACGGAACATCCGAATGACGGTCTAGATGTTTCACCAGCGCTCCGAGTGTCTGCGCCATGTGCGTGTCGCGCAGGTTCCACGAGCTGACGCGCCCGCTGAACATCGTCCGGTAGTACATCTCAGCGTTGCGAACGGTCTGCGCATTCTGCTCGGCGTAGAACAGTTCGTCTTCGGCGAGCAGTCCATCCATGCGCGCGTAAGCAAGTGCGTGACGCTGGATGTCCACCAGCTGTTCGACGGCTTCCGTCTCGCACGACGGGCCGGCGCCGAATGCCGCCGCAAAACCGTACGCCTGCCCATCAGCGGCGGAGGCGTGATCGAAACACGCATAGCGCTCCCGCGCCCGCGTCGCCGCCTTCGGATCGACCTTTTCGAGGTAGCCGATAACTTCCTGCAACGATCGGTGCAGGCTGTACAGATCGAGTCCGTAAAATCCGGCCTGCCGTTGCCCGTTCGACTCCTGCCGCTGGTTGCGCACACGGAGCCAGTCAACGAAATCACGGACTACCGTGTTGCGCCACATCCAGGCCGGAAAGCGCTCGAACCCGCTCAATGCGGCATCCGCGCTTTCGTCTTCGCCCCGGCCGTGAACGTAGCGATTCACCCGGTAGGCGTCCGGCCAGTCGGCCTCCGCGGCGACTGCGCAAAACCCCTTCTCGTCGATCAGCCATTTCGTGATTGCGGCCCGCGCCTCGTAAAACTCATGCGTGCCATGTGAACTCTCGCCGATCAGTACGATCCGCGCATCACCGATCAGCTGGTCCAACGTTTCACGCGACGGGATGCCCGCCGGCGCATCGATGGCCACACTGGCGACAATCTGGGCCGGGGTCCACTCCGCGGCCGTCGTAGCCGGCACCGCTGTCGTGGGCGTGGCGAGCAGCTGACGAACCTCCTCGTCGGTGACCTGACGGAAGTCCCAGAACGACTCCCCAACGGCGAGAAATGGGGTTGGCATACTTGCGCATACGACGTCGTCAACCAGGCCGGCGAATTCCCGACAGGTAGATTCCGGGGCCGCGGGCACGGCCATCACGATCTGGGCGGGCTCGGCCTCACGCAATGCCTGCACCGCCGCGAGCATGCTTGCGCCGGTGGCCAGACCATCATCGACGAGGATGACCGTCTTGCCGGCCACCTCCACAGGTGGACGTCCGTCACGGTAGGCGGCCTCGCGCCGAATCAGTTCGCGGCCTTCGCGTTCGGCGATGAGACGCAGTTGCTGCGGGGTGATCCGCAAGCCCCGCACGACATCGTCATTGACGACGACGCGGCCCCCGCTCGCCAGTGCCCCGACCGCGAACTCCTCATGCCCGGGCGCGCCGAGCTTGCGCACGATAAAGGCGTCCAGCGGGGCGTGCAGCGCTGCGGCCACCTCCCATGCCACGGGCAACCCTCCCCTGGCCAAACCCAGGACGATCACGTCGGGTCGATCCCGGTACGCGGTGAGCAGGTTCGCCAGCACCTGACCGGCCTCGCGGCGGTCGCGAAACACGCGCCGCGGCGAGCGCCGGGTGACGTCAGCCGCTCTGGTCATCATGCGCCGCGGTCACTGACCATTGGCCGATTGCACTTCGATGTGTCGCTCGGCCGGCTTCGCTTCCGAGACTGCCACCGCGACAGTGAGAATTCCCTTGTCGTAAGTGGCTTCGATGCTTCCCTCGTCAGCGCCGGCCGGCAGGGACACACTCCGCACGAACGAGCCGTACGAGAACTCCGAGCGCCCATCGAAGTCCTTCTTCTCGCTACGCTCGGCCTTGATCGTCAGTTGCCCGTCACGCACGGTGATGTCGATGTCCTTTGCGGGGTCGACGCCCGGCATTTCCGCGCGCACCACGTAGCGACCGTCTTTCATCTCGTCCTCGAGCCGCATCACGCGGGTGTCGAAGGCGGGACGCAGCCCGGCCAGGGAAGGGAAGCCGGCGAATAGCTCCGAGAACTCCGGGAACAGCGACATCGGCCGGCGCCGAAGGGAAACGGTGCTCATGGGTATCTCCTGATATCGAGATTTGCAATGGTTGCGCTTCCATCGCACCAATCGGCCGGCAATGCCGAAAGGGACCGAAGTCCCCGGGTCGTAGGTCGTTCGTCAGCTCCCCGACCGGCCACGATGACATTGACTCGGAGCGGCGGCGAAAGGTATCTGGCGGCCACCCTCGAACGCCTTCGGCGGCAGAACGACGCGTGGTCGCGGGCGGCCTTCAGCCGCGTGGAATGCGTTGCGACTGCGCACTGATGCATTCCATGACACGGTCGAACACGAGGCCGAATGCGTCGCCATCCTCAGCGATGCTGAACAGGCCGCGCTGGCGGAGAAACCCCTCCAGCCGGCGATCCAGCGGCCAATCCGCATAGATGTCGTCCGCATAGGTGGAAATGGTGAATTGCCAAGCGAGCGCGTCGACATCGGAACCAGTCAGCAGTAATCGATCACCCAGCGGAGAGACCATTTCACTTCCCTGTATATGTACCTGCGGTATGCGCCGCGCCGTCGCGTCGATATCAGCTTCTTTGCAGTGCCAATGTCATTTCAGTGCCCTATCGCGGGTCCAAGGCGACCCCGATTAAATCGTTGGCCGCCTCATTTTTTCGTTGCGATCGGGTATCGCCTAGGGCCTGAAGTCCCTATTGATCGGGCTGCTCGACCGCTGACAACTGCCACTCGTCCGGCAAACTCAGCGCGCCGAAGGCCCTAGCGTCGGATCTCCAAGACCTCGCTCAGCGGTCGCCGCGGCGTCCGCTCCGGATGCAACTCACCCTCGGGTTCGACTCCCACCCGGACGAGGATCTGCGGTAGGGCGAACCGGCCGGTCAGATCCCGAATCATCTCCCTGGTCGATTCCAGCTCCGTGATGTGGGTTACCGGGCATGTCGCCAAGCCGGCCATCGTGGACTCCAGCAAGATCGTTGACAGCGCCTCGCCGCATCGGAGCGCATCGAGCCGCGAGTCCCCGAGTGTCGACAGGACGAGGATTTTCGCTTCGTCGTAGGTCCCCGCTGAACTCCGCTCGTCCAACGGGTCGATGGGGAATCGGCGGTTCACATCCACTCTGCGGTCGTCCGCTTCCGAAATCAGTGCGCTTTCGGGAATACCCTCGTACTTTCTCAACGGCGATGTCCACCAATCCAATTCATGGTGGTAACCGTCGTCGTAGCGGCGCAGGGCTTCGGTGAGCCGCGCCGCGTCCGCCAGCCGCGGCCGCGCCTCTGCACCCAGCACGTCGAGGGTGACGAATGCATCCTCCAACGCGTTGCGTAGCACCGGTTCGAACGACGACCAATGCTCGGGAGCTCCAAACGGCAACCGGCTCGTCCGGCGGCGCAATATCGCGTCGGCAAGGTCGCGGCGGGCCGGCGCGACATAATCGGTCGACACAAAGTCGATCGAGGCGAGGTGGCCGAGATTGTTCGGATTCGGAAACGGCTCGACGTTCGTGTTCCAGCCGACCGCGGCCATGGCGATCCGAAAGTGATCGAGCGCCGCACCGCAGCTGATGATCGCCTCTCGTCCGGATTTGTCGGTCGAGGTCACCGTCCGGTGCGGATCAAGGAACAGGTCCACACCGGAGCCGCCGGCAATCCAGCGCCAGGGCTGGCTGTTGTGCAGCGACGGAGCGTGACAGGCCAACTCGACCGCCGCCGTGATCACGTTGGTGTCCGCCGTCATTTGGGTCATCACTTTCACCTGTCAGTCGGTGGTTACGACCTTTCGGCAAACGGGCACCCGACGCCAGGGTCCTAGGTCCCCACCGTTGCGGCCTTGGACTCTACGGCGGCAAGACGTCGCGCAGCCGACTCCCGCGTCGAACGGCAGCGATTCAAAGGACGAAACACGTCTCTGTCGATGACTTTCGTCTCTATTGCGGCACGCAGTACCCGGAAAACGATGAACACACCCACGCGACGAAAAGGGACAGTCATGGCAGCCATCTGCCGCGTCGAGCACTACGCCGGGAGCACCCACCCGCGCTTGCGGAAGGTCCTTGCTGTCACCGATCGGTCAGACCTCTAGGACTTCTGCATGGATATCATCCGCAAACAACCCCGTGACTTGACCATCCCGCCGAACCTCATGAACTACGAGGAGGCGCGCGCGAAATTTCGCTGGTCCGATGTGCCGCAGCTGTGCGAGGGCATGGGTCCGGGCGGGTGCAACATCGCCTACGCCGCCGTCGACCGGCACGCAGTCGGCGTGACCGCCAACCGCACGGCGTTGCGGTTCATCACCGGCAAGGGCTGGGACGGTGCGATCGGCACACACGATCTCAGCTACGCCGAGCTCGCCCGGTTTTCCAGGCGATTCTCCGGCGTGCTGCGCTCGCTGGGCATTTACAAGGGCGGTCGCGTCTTCACGCTCATGGGGCGTAGCCCCGAGCTGTACATCACCATCATGGGTGCGCTGCGCAACGGCAGTGTCGTCTCACCATTGTTCTCGGCCTTCGGACCCGAACCGATCACGACGAGAATAGACATCGGTCAGGCCGACGTGCTGGTGACCACCAAGGCGATTTACGAGCGCAAGATCGCCAAGGTCCGCCATCGGATACCGTCGGTCCGGCACATATTGGTGGTCGACGAAAGCAGATCCGACGTTCAGTTGCCCGGAACGCTGAACTTCTGGCAATGGATGGACGCCGCCAACGAGAACACGCCGATCGAACCCACCACCGCCGACGACCCGGCGCTGCTGCACTTCACCAGCGGCACCACCGGTACGCCCAAAGGCGCAATTCACGTCCACGGCGCGGTTGCGATGCACTACGTCACCGGCTTGTACGCGCTTGACCTACACCGCGACGACACCTATTGGTGCACAGCGGATCCCGGTTGGGTTACCGGAATGTCCTACGGGATCATCAGTCCCCTGCTGCACGGAGTCACCTCGATCGTCGACGAGGCGGAGTTCGATGCGAAGCGGTGGTACGGGGTCCTGCAAGATCAGGGTGTGTCGGTCTGGTATACGGCGCCGACCGCGATAAGGATGCTGATCAAAGCGGGCCCCGAACTGCCGGCGCAGTACAGTTTTCCCCGGCTGCGCTTTATCGCGAGCGTGGGCGAGCCGCTCAACCCCGAGGCGGTGTGGTGGGGAAAGCGAGTGCTGGGCTTACCAATTCATGACAATTGGTGGCAGACGGAAACCGGCGGGATCATGATCGCGAACACCCCGGCGTTCGACATCAAGCCCGGCTCGATGGGCCGACCGCTTCCCGGCGTGGACGCATATATCGTGGGCCACAACGACGACGGCTCCATCACGGTCATCGATCAACCCGACGTCGAGGGTGAGCTCGCGCTCAAGCCGGGCTGGCCATCGATGTTCCGCGGCTATCTCAACGCCGAGGAGCGATATCGAAACTGTTTCGCGGACGGACTGTATCTGACCGGAGACCTCGCCAAGAAGGACGCCGACGGGTACTTCTGGTTCGTCGGACGCAAAGACGATGTGATCAAGTCGGCGGGACATCTGATCGGTCCCTTCGAGGTGGAGAGCGCGCTGACCGATCATCCGGCGGTGGCCGAGGCGGCGGTCATCGGCAAGCCCGATCCGACCGTCGGTGAAATGGTCAAAGCCTTCGTCACCCTGAAGAACGGCATAGTCGGCGACGAGGACCTGCGTCTGGAACTGATTGGCCACGCGCGCAAGCGACTCGGGGCCACGGTGGCGCCGAAGGAGCTCGATTTCGTCGACTCGCTGCCCCACACGAGCAGCGGCAAGATCATGCGCCGGCTGCTGAAGGCACGTGAACTGGGACTGCCCGAAGGTGATACCTCCACCATCGAGCAGCACCCCGACCAGAACGTCGAAGGGGTACCGTCATGACCGATACCAAACTGGCCCACGAACTCCTGTCGGATATGGTCCGCGTCCGCCGCATGGAGGAAAAATGCGCGGAACTCTACAGCGCGGCCAAGATTCGCGGCTTCCTGCACCTGTACGTCGGCGAAGAGGCGGTCGCCGCCGGGTCGCTGCGTGCGTTGGCCGACGACGACGCGGTGGTCGCGACCTACCGCGAGCACGCGCACGCGCTGCTGCGCGGCATCCCGATGACCTCGATCATGGCCGAGATGTTCGGCAAACAGGAAGGGTGCTCACGCGGCCGGGGCGGGTCGATGCACCTCTTCGATGCGTCCAAGCGGTTCTACGGAGGCAACGCCATAGTCGCCGGCGGCCTGCCGCTCGCGGTGGGCATCGCGCTCGCCGACGCCATGCTGCAGCAGAAGCGGGTGACCGCATGCTATTTCGGCGACGGAGCGGTGGCCGAAGGCGCGTTTCACGAGTCGCTGAACATGGCCGCGCTGTGGAAGTTGCCGGTGCTGTTCTGTTGCGAGAACAATCTTTACGCGATGGGCACCGCCTTGGATCGAGCACAGTCGCAGACCGATCTCACCGTCAAGGCGGCGGCGTACCGGGTTCCCACCCTGGCCGTCGACGGGATGGATGTCGAGGCATGCCATACCGCCGCACAACAAGGGGTCGATCACGTCCGCGACACCGGCGGCCCGTTTTTCATCGAGTTCCGCACCTACCGGTTCCGGGCGCACTCGATGTTCGACCCGGAACTGTATCGGGACAAGGCGGAGATCGAAGAGTGGCGCAAACGCGACCCGATTCACGCGTTCACCGAGAAGTGCCTGGCCGACGGCACCCTTTCGGCGGCCGACGTGGGTGAGATCGAGGATGCGGCCGCCACCGAGATCGAGGAGGCGGTGGCGTTCGCCGAGGCCGGAACGTGGGAGGACGTGGAGGATCTCGAACGCGATGTGCTGACGCCGGAGGCCACGCGATGAAAACCACCTACCGAACCGCGGTCCACGATGCGATTCGCGACGCGATGCGCGACGACCCGCGCGTCGTACTGATGGGTGAAGACGTGGGACGTTACGGCGGGACCTACGCGGCGTCGAAAGGCCTGTTGGACGAATTCGGTCCGGAGCGAGTGCGCGACACCCCGCTGTCCGAATTGGGCTTCGTCGGAATCGGAATCGGGGCTTCCCTCAACGGGCTTCGGCCGATCGTGGAAGTCATGACGGTCAACTTCAGCCTGCTGGCGCTCGATCAGATCGTCAATACCGCGGCGGCCCTTCGTCATATGTCAGGCGGGCAGTTCTCGGTACCCCTCGTTGTCCGAATGGCGACCGGCGCTGGGCGCCAGCTTGCCGCCCAGCATTCGCACAGCCTCGAACCGTGGTATGCCCATATCCCGGGCATCAAGGTGGTAGCACCGGCGACGCTCGAGGATGCCTACGGCATGCTCGGACCGGCGCTGGCCGATCCGGATCCAGTGGTCATCTTCGAGCACGTTCAGCTCTACAACACCTCGTCGGATGTCGACACCCTCGCCCCCACCGACATCTGCCGGGCGGCGGTCCGGCGCACCGGCAACGACGTGACCGTGGTGGCCTACGGCGGCTCCCTCGGGAAGGCGCTCGACGCCGCGAATGAGCTGTCACTGGCCGGAATCGATTGCGAGGTCGTCGATCTGCGGGTCCTGCGACCGCTCGACGACGACACCATCCTCGAATCGGTCCGCAAGACACACCGCGCCGTCGTCGTCGACGAGGCTTGGCACACCGGCAGTTTGGCCGCCGAAGTCGTGGCACGCGTGATGGAGGGGGCTTTCTACGACCTCGACGCCCCGGTGGCGCGGGTGTGCAGCGCGGAAGTCCCCATGCCGTACGCGAAGCATCTGGAACAGGCGGCCCTACCCCAAACCGCCAAGATCGTCGCGATGGTGCAAAGCCTGTTCGGTGAGCAGCAATGATCGAGTTCGCAATGCCGGCTCTGGGCTCCGACATGGACGAAGGCACCCTGAACGAATGGCTGATCAAACCCGGTGACAAGGTGACCCGCGGCCAAATCGTAGCCGTCGTCGAGACCACCAAAGCCGCGGTCGAAGTCGAATGCTGGCAGGAGGGCACCGTCAGCGAGCTCCTCATCCCGGTCGGCGAAACCGTCCAGGTGGGAACGGTATTGGCCACCTTGCTGGCACCGGGCGAAAAGGAGGAGCGACGACCGCGCCGGCCATCTCGGCCGTCGACGAAACCCGCCGAAAAGCCGGCGGCCGCGCCGTCGAGGGCGCCATCGCCGGCCGCCGCGACCGCTCCCGGGCATCGGCGCTGGGTATCGCCCGCCGCACGGCGGTTGGCCCAATCGCTGCACGTCGCCATCGATGCGGTTAGCGGCACCGGCCCGCAGGGTGCCGTCACCCTAAGCGACGTCGAGCACGCCGCAGCGGTTGCCGAACCGGCCGCCAAACCGGCGGTCAAGCCGGCAACCAAGGCCACGCCGGCCGATCGCGCGGCCCAGATGCGCAAGTCGATCGCGGCCGCGATGAGCCGGTCCAAGCGGGAGATTCCGCACTACTACCTCGCCGACGAGATCCTCTTGGAGAAGTCGTTGAGCTGGCTGACCGCCCGAAACGCCCAGCGGTCCATTGACGAGCGGGTGCTGCCCGCCGTCCTGCTGCTGAAAGCTGTGGGCATCGCCGCGCAGCGATTCGGTGAGTTCAACGGATTCTGGCGAGAAGACGGCTTCGAGCCCGCGAATGGCGTGCATGTCGGGGTGGGGATCTCGCTGCGCGGTGGTGGCCTGGTCGCCCCGGCCATTCACGACGTCCCGGAGAAGAAGCTGGACGAATTGATGGACGACCTCACCGATCTGGTGGCCCGGGCGCGTTCGTTCTCGCTGCGGAGTTCGGAGATGTCGGACCCCACCATCACCGTCACCAACCTGGGTGACCAAGGCGTCGATGCGGTGTTCGGAGTCATCTACCCACCACAGGTGGCCATTCTCGGTTTCGGCCAGCCGGCCGAGCGGGTTTGCGTTATCGACGGCGGAATCCGAGTCGTCACCGCCGTGCAAGCCACCCTCGCCGCAGACCACCGGGCAAGTGACGGCCATCGCGGTGCGTTGTTCCTGACCGCAATCGACGAGTTGCTCCAGCAACCCGATCTCTTGGAGAAATGAAACGCCATGACCGAAGAAGACATACGTGACGTGGTCCTGTCCGTGCTGACAACCATCGCGCCCGAGGTCGAACCCGACGAAATCCGCGACGACGTTCTGCTGCGGGATCAGGTCGATCTTGATTCCATGGACTGGCTCAGCTTCCTGCGCGGTATACATCGGCGGTTGAACGTCGATATCCCGGAGTCCGACTACGCTTCGCTACGGACGTTGGCGGACGTGGTGGGCTACGTGGAACGCAATGCGTCTAGAACCCCGCATTGATCGTCGACTGCGCACGTCCGATGCTCTCCGGGACGTAGGACCCTAGTACCAAGCGCTGTAATGCCCCTAGCGTCAAGGCAAAGCGGAAGCTCGGCAAGGGGTGGACGTCATGCATCCGAAGCTAAACAGCCAGATCCTGCGGGAGGCGGTACTCGTCGCGTGCCGGGCGCCGTCCATCCACAACAGCCAGCCGTGGCGATGGGTGGCCGAGGGCGAACTGCTGCGCTTGTTCGTCGATCGTTATCGGACGGTGCCGGGCGCCGACCAGTCCGGTCGAGAGACGATCATCAGTTGTGGCGCAGTGCTCGATCACCTTCGGATTGCCATGCTCGCCGCGGGTTGGCAAGCCCGGATCAAGCGGTTTCCCGACCCGAATGAACCCGACAATCTGGCATTGATCGATTTCAGCCCCGCCGACCAAGTCACCGATGCCGATCTCCTGCGTGCCGAGGCCATCCTGCAGCGCAGAACCGATCGGCTTCCGTTGGGCCGGCCCCGGTACTGGGATGTCTTCGAACCCGTGCTCAAGGACAGCGTCGACGACAGCGTCGTGAGCCTTGACGTGCTCCCCGACGAACTGCGACCGCAGCTGGTACAGGCGTCGCTCTTCACCGAGGCGCTCCGCCGCGATGATTGGTCTTATCATGTCGAATTAGATTGGTGGACTTCACCCTTCGTCGTGACCGAAGGAGTCCCCGCTACGGCGTTGGCATCCGAAAGCGAACACATCCGCGTCGATGTGGGACGAGAGTTTCCGGTCAGAAGCCATACGCAACGGCGTATGGAGGTCGAGGTGGATTGCTCGAAAATCTTTGTGTTGTCAACGCCGGAAGATACCCGCACCGATGTGTTGAGGTGCGGCGAAGCGTTGTCGACGGTGCTTTTGGAGTGCACCGTGGCCGGCATGGCGACCTGCACCCTGACCCACCTGATCGAAGTAGACGAAAGCCGCGATATCGTGCGTGGCTTGATCGCTGGGCACGGCGAGCCGCAGGTGCTGGTCCGCGTGGGGATGGCACCGCCAACCGAGCGGCCCCCGGTGCCGACGTCGCGACGCCCGCTGAACGAGGTCCTGGAGATCCGCCGGTAATCGTGCGGGAGTCGCGCTATCTGGTACTGCGCTGAGTCCGCTGCGGGCGAAGCGGGCGCGGCACGAACTCCAGCGACAGAAGCACCGCAAGCGCAAGCGGTATGTGGTGGGCACACAACACCACGTAGCGTCGCTCGGCCAGGGAGTGGAACTTGTGCAGGTAGCGATAAAGGGACTCGAGCCGGATCAGCGGATCCAGCAGATGAATCAGCTCGTATGCCAGGCGCTGCCACCTGGTTGGGTGGGCGGCATCGAAGATCTCCGGAAAGGCCGCGAACGCGAGCGACAGTCGTTCTGCGCCATCCTCTTTCGATGCTCTGATCATGTCGAACGACAGCCGCTCGTCGACGCCGTTGGGAGCGGTCGGGCACCGGAAGGGCACGTCGAGGCTGACTTCTGACCCCGCGCCGGCGGTGGCGTATCGGTGGAAGGCGACGACGCGCCCGTGCCGGTCGCGGGCGACGGCCAGCTTGATACCGGGCAGGCGGCCCTGTAGTACCCCGTCGAGGTTCATGCAGAATCCGCGATCCGTGCGCCCGGCTCGGCGCGCGGCATACAGCACCTCGGTGAGCTCGGCAAGCAGTGGACCATCGAGTTCCTGCTCGCCGACGATGTCGGTCGTCAACCCGCAGTTGTGGGTGCGCTGTACCGCCTGGCGTAAGTTGCGATGGCTGCGGCCGCTGAGGGCGAAGTGACGGACGTCGACGACGACATCGCGCCCGATCGGCACCGCCAGCCTCGGGCGACCGATCGTCTCGTCGCGCCACAGCCCAACATGTTGCTGGCTGCACGCCAACACGATGATCCGCCAGCCCCGGGAACGACACATTCGCGCGAAATCCGGTGCCAATCCGCTGAATTGGGTGGCATCACCGATCGGGTCGCCGCTCACCACGGCGAACCCGAGCCGGACCCGATAGGCGATCGCCGCGGTCTTGTCGACGCTGAAGTAATAGCTTTTGCTCGAATGCATCGCGAAGGGCGCCAGTGGATCCCCCCGTGTCGCATTGACCAGCGCCCATACCGGTCCCAGCAACTCGGGCTGCGGCCGCGCCGGGGTGGGCAACATCAGGGTCAACCCGCTGGCACCGACGAGGATGTTGCCCAGGAGGCCGGACGACAGAAAGTGTGCACCCAATCCCGCACACACCACCGTTGCCGCGGCGACCGCGTGCCCGGTCGTCACCGGCCGGCCGAGATAAATGCCGCGCGCGATGAAGGCCACTGCGGCGAGCAACGCCAGAGACCAGCCGAATCGGCCCGGAGCGAGCCGTTCGGCGCCGGAATGTTCGCGCATCAGCAGCACCGCGAGGCAACTCAACGAGGACAGCAACAACAGGGTGCCGATGGCGCGGGCGGCCCGCACATCCCCTCTCACCAGGAACCGCTCGGGGCCCGGTCTAGCGCCGGCGCGACTGCTGCGCTGGCCGATTTTCATGCCGCCCGCTTCCTGAGCAGGTACCGCATGATTTCGTCGGCTCCCCAGACGATCACCGGAAATGCCGGCAGCAGAAGCAGATCCGAAGCCGGCAGCGGCGCGGTTCCCAGCAGGGCTTGCATCGGCGGTGCGTAGACGAAAACGACGGCCAACAAGATTTCGGCCGCGATGCCGGCCAGTAGGTACCGGTTGGTGAAGACGCCCACCGACCGCAGCGAGGCCCGTTGGGTTCGCACGGCAAAGGCGGTACCGACCTGCCCTGCCATCATGCCCAGGAACGTCATCGTCGTCGCTTGCTGATAAGCGTGATGCAGCGGGGCATTGCCTTCCACGGGTGCGCCCGGGTGCCAGCCGGCTTTCAGCAGCACATAGAAGAACCCGGCCATTTGCAGGGCGGCGACGATGGCGCCGAGGAACAACCAGGCCCGGGCCAACATCGGGGCGCGAATCACGCCCTCCTTGCGCGGGCGCGGCGGGCGCGCCATGATGCCCGGTTCGGCGGGTTCCCGGCTCAGTGACAGGGCCGGCAGCGTTTCGCTGCCCACATCGAAGGCCAAAATCTGCATGATCGTGAGCGGCAGTGGTATCGAGCCGCCCCCGATCGCAAACACCAGGAACGGCACCGTCTCCGGGGTGGCGTGGGCGAAGATGTAGACGATGAACTTTCGCACGTTGTCGTAAATCCGCCGGCCCGCGTGCACCGCGGTGACGATGGTGCTGAAATTGTCGTCGACGAGCACCATCGTTGCGGCTTCACGGGCGACGTCGGTGCCGGATTTGCCCATCGCGACGCCGATGTCCGCACAGCGCAACGCCGGTGCGTCGTTGACACCGTCGCCGGTCATCGCGACCACGTGCCCTTCACCACGCAGCGCCTCGGCAATGTGCAATTTGGCTTCCGGCGACGCGCGGGCGAAGATCACCTCCGGGTTGCTCTCGATCAGCGCGGCGAGTTGCGGCTCGCTGAGTCGCTCGAATTGATCGCCGGTCACGACGGTGGGGTGATCACCGGTGATGCCGACCCGTTCCGCGATGGCTCTGGCCGTGAGCGGGTGGTCCCCGGTGATCACAATGATGCGGATCCCCGCCGTCCGGCATTGAGCGACAGATTCGGCGACGCCCGCGCGTGGCGGATCCAGCAGCGCGATCAGGCCCGTGAAGCACAGGTCCCGTTCCGCATCGCTGCGGCGCCGCGGTAGCGATCCGTCGGCCCCCAGGGCGCGCGACGCGAAGGCGAGCACTCGCAGGCCGTCGGCGGCGAACGCGTTGATGGCCGCCTCCACTTCGCGGCGCCCCGCAGCGTCCAAGGGTTTCGGATGGCCTTCGGTGTCAAGGATGTGACTGCAGATCGCCAGCACCGCTTCGGGTGCACCCTTGGTATGGACGACGGGCGTTTGATCGAATATCTGGTCGACGGTGGACATCAGCTTCAGTTCGGGGTCGAAGTGAAATTGACCGCGGCGCTGCGTCTCTCGACAGTCCGGGTCGGCGCCCAATGCGTCGGCGGCCATCAGAATGGCGATCTCGGTGGGGTCTCCGGTCGGATCGTCCCCGTCGTTCAGCCGCGCGTTGTTGCAGGCGGCGGCGGCACGGCCCAATGACTGCAAAGCCGCCGGGCCGATGGCGCCAGGTGCGGCAAACGTCTCGTCGCCGAGCGCAACTCGTTGCCCGGGCACCCACGCGGCGACGGGAATCATCCGGTTCTCGGTCAGAGTGCCGGTCTTGTCGGTACAAATCACGTCGGTACAACCCAGCGTCTCCACTGCCGAGAGGCGCTTGACGAGCGCGCCGCGGCTTGCCAAGTGCCGCACCGCCACCGCTAGCGCCAGCGTGATCACCGGCAGCAGGCCTTCCGGCACCATCCCGGCCAGCAGGCCGGCCGCGAACACCAGCGCGTTGATCAGGGTCAGGTGCGCGGCCAGGGTCGCCATCGGGATGAAGGACAGCGCCAGCATCACCGAGACCGCGGCTATCAGCCAGGCCGCGCGGCGAACCTGATGCTCCAACGGGCTGGGTTCGGTTTTGACCCGCTCGGAAAGCGCCGCGATGCGGCCGATCTCGGTCGCCATGCCGGTCGCGAAGGCCACCCCGCGCGCTTCGCCACTGGTGCAGTTGCTGCCGCTGAACACCAACTCATGCGCGGACAGCAGCGGCACGTTCGCGTCGGCCATGGCCGCGGAGCGCAGCACCGGCGCCGATTCCCCGGTCAGCGCCGACATGTCGACGCCGACAGCGCCATCCAGCAGCCGGACGTCAGCGGCGATGCGGTCCCCCTCGCGGATCGCCACGATGTCACCGGGGACCAGCTGGGTCGCATCGACTTCGGTGATCACCCCGTCACGTTCGACCGTGGCATGCTGCGGCAGATACTTGGCCAGTTCTTCGACCGCCCGCTCGGCCTGCAACTCCTGAGCGAACGAGAACGCCGCGTTCAGCACGATGATCAGCACGACCGCGGTGGCGACGACATGCGAGCCGACGATCAGCAACAGCCCGGCTGCCAACCACAACAACAGGGCCAGTGGATGGGTGAATTGGCGTGCCAACTCGGCGGGCCAGCGCCGCCCCCGCTGGCGCCGCAGCGTGTTCGGTCCGTATTGCAGCAACCGTCGCTGCGCCTCGCGCGTCGATAGGCCCTCCGGGGTGCTGCGCAGATCCCGCAACAACCGATCGGCGGCCTCCTCCGGATCGAGACCCACGATCGAAGCACCCTGGCCGTCGACACCGTTCGTGTGACTTCTGTGCGTCCTGACTTCGCTCATCCGGGTCGGCACCACCGCAGGTTGTCGCGGGGCGGGCGCCTGATCAGACACGGGTCAACACTTTTCCTGGTGGTCGCAAACAATCATTTCCGACCGTATTACCGTCGCGGCGCACCGGCGAGGGTCATTCGTCCCCGGGTGACAGGCCTAAGTCACCCCGCGATTGCGGAACCTGCGGACGAACGGATTTGCGACGAATGTCCTGATGGTGTGGGACTTCGGGCCCTCCCCCGGCGCTTGGTCGAATGCTCAGATATCGCTATGAGATGGAAATCTCACGCATAACGTCCTGCCACCGTACGGAGGCCGGGCGCACCAATGGAGGTGTGACAAATGAGTACTACCACCGAACAACCCGAGCTGCGCACCCGAATGTTCGCCCGCGTGCTCGGACCGTTCTTCGTCATCTTCGCCGTGACAACCGTGGCACGCGCATCGGACATGCGAAGGCTGCTGTCAGATTTCGAGGCCAATTCCGCGTTGCCTTGGGTGACGGCCAGTTTCCTGCTGTTGGTGGCCCTGGCCATCGTCGGGCTTCACCAGTACTGGCGGGGCGCGGCGGCGATCATCGTGTCCGTCGTGGGATGGGTTTTCGCGCTGCGCGCAATTTTTCTGATGGCCTTCCCGCATGCCTTCATGGGAGCCGCGGACGCCGCAATGCGGATGACCGCCCTATGGGTGAGCGTCACCGTCTTCCTCGGCCTGGTAGGGCTCTATCTGACGTATGTCGGCTGGAAGCCGGTGCCGGCTCCCCCGTCGACACAGGCTAGAGCGTCGAGTCCAGACATCCCGCGCGCCGCGTGATCTGGGCGCCGGGACAGCCAGATCAAGAACTGATGGCCCTCCAGGGCGAATGCACCCTGGGGGGCCGTCAATTGCCAACCAGCGCCCCGCTTTCCGCTAAGACATGACCTTCGACTCTCGCCAATAACGGCCCGGCCGAACAGACTACCCACCATGGCGACTTCCGACGACACCGTACGAAGCTGGCGCGAGGTTGCCGACCGGCTTACCCCGGCACAAATCGCCCAGCTTGAGCGGCTCGAACGTGACGAACCGCAGACGCTGCTGGAGATGGCGCGGCAATGGGCAGCGCAGAACGTGACGGCGACCGCGCCCTTCGACCACGTCGCACCACCGTTCGGCGCGGTGCGCACTTTCGATTGGCAGCTCGACGGTAGCTGGTTCCGCGACGTCGAGGGCACCACCCGCCGGGCCGGCCCCGTTCGTGTCCAGATTTACGGCCGACAGCTGGCCGACGGTTCGACGCGGTGGTGGATCGCGGTGCACACCCGCGTGGATGCGCTCGGCGCCGCGGCGGCCCGCGAACTCGCTACGGCGCTGACCGATGCGGCCGACGAGATCGAGCGTCTCGCCGGAACGGCCCAGGACAGTCGCGGCTACGGCTTCCACGAGTAGGCACGAGTGGCCAAACCGATTCGGCACCAGCAAGATAATGCAGCTACGACTAGGGGTCCGGTCATGTCATCGCGAAACGAATCGTTGGGAATCATCGTCGGGGTCGACGAGTCCCCGGCCGCCAAGGTGGCGGTGCGGTGGGCGGCCTACGACGCCGAACTGCGCAGGGTTCCGCTGACACTCGTGCACGCGATCTCGCCGGAGATCGCCACGTGGCCGGAGGTGCGGCTACCCGCGGGCCTGGCGCGCTGGCAGCAAGATCGCGGGCGCCGGCTGGTCGACGAGGCGTTCGAGGCCGTCGAAAAGGCTTCGCGGCGTGGCGGTCCCCCCCAAGTACACACCGAAGTGTTGCCCTCTGCCGCTGTTCCGACGTTGGTTGACTTATCCAAGGACGCGGAGTTGGTGGTCGCGGGGTGTAGTGGAACGGGAGGGTGGACCGGCCGTCCGATGGGCTCGGTGAGTTCCGGGCTGCTCCGCTACGCCCACTGTCCGGTCGCGATCATCCACGACGAGGACCCGTCGACATCGCATCTGAGCCAAGCACCGGTCCTGGTCGGTATCGACGGGTCATCCGCCTCCGAGTTGGCGACCGCGATCGCCTTCGACGAAGCTTCGCGGAGGAATGTCGGATTGCTCGCATTGCACGCATGGACCGACACCGATGTCTCGGATTGGCCGGGAATCGATTGGCCCGCAACGGAGTCGATGGCCGAAGAGGTTTTGGCCGAGCGTTTGGCCGGTTGGCAAGAACGGTACCCTGATGTGCGCGTTGACCGCATCGTCGCGCGCGACAGGCCGGCACACCAGCTGGTCGAGCGGTCCGAAGATGCCCAGCTGGTTGTGGTCGGCAGCCGCGGCCGCGGCGGCTTTGCCGACCTGCTGGTAGGTTCCGTCGGTGAGGCCGTCACCCAGATGGCGCGCGTGCCGGTGATCGTGGCGCGTGAATCGCCCGCCTAGGACGCGAGGCTAGCCGCGGACGACGAGCACCGAACATTCCGGATGGCGGAAAAGCGGATGCCCAGCCGGGCCGACGAGCCGCGCCAACTGATCGGCCTCCGCGGCACCGATCACCGCGAGCTGGACTCGCTCATCGTTGGTCCGCAGAAAGCTGGCGATCGCGAACTTCGTCGTGATCGGATAGACGCGCACCTCCGGATGACGCCGCCGCCATCCCTCTACGCGACGTTCGAATTCACCGTCGGCACTTTCGGTGAGTTCCTCCGGTCGGCCTCCCAGGACGAGCATGGGGGCCCTGCGCAGATTCGCCTCCCAGGCGGCGTGTTTGACGACGGCCTCATTGTCGGGAGCGTCGGTCATCCGGACCACGATCCAATTGATCTCCGGCGGTGGCCGATCGGATTCTGTGCGCAGTATCGCGACCGGACAGTGTGCCGCTTCGGCGACTTCGGCCGCCGTGGATCCCAGCAGCGAGCGAGCGTAGCGCCCGATCCCCACCGAGCCGACGCAGACCATCTCCGCGTCGCTCGACGCCTCTATCAGGGCGACCGCCGCCGGCGCACGAGGAATTTCCGTTTCGACGGTTACGCCCCTGCGGCAGTCGGTTATCGCCTTCTGCGCTTGGCTGAGTGACCTTTCGGAATGCGCGAGGTCGCGCGCATAGTCGTCCGGCGACTGATGTGTCGGCTTGATCACCGAGATCAGACGCAGGGGCACCGCGCGGCTGATGGCCTCATCGACACCCCAGAGCGCAGCCGTGATCGCCGCCTGTGAACCATCGATACCCGCGATGACCGCTTTCATCGTCCGCACCTTCTGTGACCATCTTCGAATGCCTGTGTTCGGTCTCGGGCCGATCGTGAATCACCCTGCGTTGGAGTAGTTTTCCGTATGCGGGGTACGTGCCTCGTGACCCGGACCGGGGTGGGCCAGCCGGTAGACGTCAATCAGCCGAGCCAGGTCGCTCGGCGTGACGATGCCCACCACCCTGCCGCCCTCGACGACCAGGGCACGGCTACAGTGGCCGGCCGCTGACAACCGCTCGATGAGCGCGCTGAGCGGCTCGAGGGGCGTCGCGCTCGGCACACGATCCATCGGCAGCGCGATGTCGCGAACGATCGTCGTGCCGCGGCGGCCGGGCGCGACATCGCGCAACTGTTTCAGCGTGACCAACCCCACGATCGATCCGTCGCGGTCGGCGACCGGGTATGCCGAATGCGGGGCGCCGAGCAGATAGCGCTCGATGAATTCCTCCACCGTGAGCCAGCCGGGAGCGGAATGCGGGTTGGCCGTCATCGCGTCGACGACGCGCACCCCGGCGAGAGCCTGCCTGGTGGTCACTTGCAGCTCTTCCTCGCGCGCGGCCGCGAAGATGAACCAGCCGATGAACGCCAACCAGACGCCACCGACAAGGCCGCCCACCAAAAACTCCGCCAATCCCAACACGATCAAGACGATTGCGACGACTCGTCCAGCACGCGCCGCCCCGACCGCGGCGCGCACGCTGTCGCCATACCGGCGCCACAAATAAGCGCGCACCAGCCGACCGCCATCCAGTGGCGCGCCCGGCAGCAGATTGAACAGGCCCAACACCAGGTTGATGACGGCAAGCCACCACGTAACGCTGACCGCAATTGCTCCCGCGCCCAGGGCGGGAAGCACCATGGCCAGTGCGGCGAATGCGGCCGAGAGGGCGAGACTGGTCGCCGGGCCCGCGCCTGCGATCCGGAAGGCCGCCTTCGGCGTCTTTGCCTCCCCGTGCAGTGTGGTCACACCGCCGAACAGCCATAGCGTCACGTCCCCCACGCGCACCCCCATCCGCCGGGCGACCACCGCGTGCGCCAGTTCGTGCGCCAAGAGGGAGGCCAGCAGGACCAGCGCACCACAGGACCCGGCCAGCCAATAGATCGGTCGCGAATATCCTTTGACGGCAGCGGGCAACGAGCTGGCCAGGCTCCAGGTGAATAACCACAGGATTACGATGACGCTCCAGTGGACCTTGACTTCGAACCCGGCAATTCGCCCCAGCGGAATCGCGTCATGCACCTCATAACCTCCGAACACGGTTGTCCACGTGCTGTTTTCGCGTCAGAACTCGGACACGCTTTTGAATTCCCATCTATTGCCGAAAATATTGCGAAACGGTAGCCGACGCTAGGGCCGTTAGACCTTCCGTAGGCGGCCAATAGACCTGGTCGATTCTGGCGAATTCGCAATGTCGAGCGCGTCCGCACGGCTCCTGCATATCCGCCGCGGTTCCTCACCTGGCCACCCCAAAATAGGGATCATCGGCGTCAATTTCGGTGTGCCGCTACGGCCATCAGGACTTCGGTCGCGGTCCGAACACTCGCAGGCCACTCGGCAACGCCTGGCCGCTTGAGGGGTGATCACTCGAGTGTTCCTGTCATTGACCGACATTCATCACGCGTAACCCAATGAGGACTTCCGCCCCTACCGCGTCATGGGGCTGGCATGGTCGGATCTAAGGGGCGTATTGACCGAACAAACACCTCAGGAGAACAACATGACGACCACCCTGCCTGCGACCCAAAAGCCGCGTTCGCTTCTTCCCGAGTTTTCGGACTTCTTCGCGGCTTTCCCGGCGTTCGCCGGCATCCGCCCGCTATTCGATACCCGGCTGATGCGGTTGGAAGACGAAATGGCCGACGGTCGGTACGAAGTGCGCGCTGAGATTCCCGGCATCGACCCCGACAAGGACGTCGACGTCACTGTCCGGGATGGACAGCTCACCATCAAGGCCGAACGGAGCGAAAAGAAGGAATTCGACGGCCGGTCGGAGTTTTCGTACGGCTCGTTCGTGCGTACCGTGTCACTGCCCGCGGGCGCCGACGAGGACGACATCCGGGCCACCTACGACAAAGGCATCCTGACCGTCTCGGTCAAGGTTTCCGAACCCGCATCCGCCGAGAAGCACGTTCAGGTAGCCACCAAATAGCCGGTTCGAAGACGGGCCCGGGCAACATCGGCCCGGGCACGTCGCATGTCGATTGGACGGTGCGAACGGCGCCGGGTCAACCGGCAAGTGGTTGCGGCCGCACCGCGTTTTCCCGAGCCAATCGCTCGGCCCGGTGCTTGATGCCCAGCAACAAACCCCGCGTGCCGAAGGCGATCGCCGGCCTGATCAGTTCCATCACGAACACCTCGCCCGGGTGGCGCAAGCCGATTCTCGTGCGGGTGAGCAGCCGGACGCGGTCCTCCCAGTGCGGCTGTACATGGAACGAGCACACCGCATTCCAGCGCTGATCTTCCTGCGTCGCATTTAGCACCAGGTACTTTTCGGGCACGATCTCGGCGACGGTCACCGTCACGCCTTCCGGCAGCCCCATCCAGCCCTCGGGGGCCAGTCGCACCCGATCCCCCCTGTCGAGCCGCTGCCATTCCGGGTGGAGCCGGTCGGCATCGTGATGGCGGAGGCCGGCCAGATTCTTCAGCCCCTCACAACCGTAGAAGCCGCCTCGATCCTGACCCATCTGCAACAGCCAGGGCCACACCGCGGCGACGGGCGCGTCAATGTATACCGCCTCGGTCGTCTGAATAGCGGGATCGGCTACCAAGGTGTCCCCCGGCAACCGCATCTGAGACTCCGACTTGGTCGTGCCCCAATTGCGGTAATACCGTCGTGCGCCGTACAACACCGCAAGCAGCGCCGCGGTTTCAGCGGTCCGTTTTGCCCTGATGCTCATGGCGCCAGTCTGGCCGGGTCGGGCACCTGGCCGCCAGGGTCAATGGTCCCCGCGGTCACGCCGATGTGCCCTGCGGCCACGCCGCCACATGCCCATGACCAGAAACGTCCGGCTTTACACCGGGGGCACCGGCGGCACCGTTTTGGGACCAACGGCACTATCGACACTCCCGCCGCGGGCCGATAGTGATGCGAATCGACGTGATCGGAAATGATTGACGATGGAACAACTTACAACTCTTCAGGCCAGTTTCCTGGAGGCAGAAGATGCCGACCGGCACCTGAGCCTGGCAATTGGCACCGTGGTCGTCATCGATGGGCCGATACCCGAACAGCAGAGCCTCATCACGACGCTCGCCGAGCGGATTCGCGGTGTCCCCCGGTTCACGCAGCGGGTGCTGAAACGCCCCTTCGAATTGGTGGCGCCGGAATGGGCAGACGACGCGAACTTCGACATCGCCCATCACATCCGTTGGGTGGCGTTGCCGCACCCCGGCGATGACGCCGCCCTGTTTCGGTTAACAGCCGATCTCATGGAGCGCAGACTGGACCGTGACCATCCGCTATGGGAGTGCTGGGTCATCGAGGGCCTGCCGGACGGGCGCTGGGCGATCCTGATAAAGATCCATCACTGCCTCGCCGACGGGATCGCCGTCATGCAACTGGTGGCGAGCCTCGCCGATCCGGGTTCGGGAACCACCTTCGCCAGTGACATCCGGGCAGCCAGAGAGCGACCTTCGTCGGTGGTTGTGTCGGCAGGGCTGAGTCGCAACCCGCTGACCTGGGCCGGTGGACTATGGCGCGCATCGCTGGCCACCACCGGTGCCGCGACGCAGACGGCCCGGGGCGCAGCGGAATTCCTCACCGGCCTGCTGACTCCGGCGGCCGGATCGTCGCTGCACGGCCCGGTATCCAACATGCGGCGGTACAGCGCGGCACGGGTTTCTCTCAAAGACGTCGACACCATATGCCAGGCCTTCGACGTCACGCTCAACGATGTGGCGCTCGCGGCGATCGCAGACAGTTTTCGTGCCATGCTGTTGCGTCGGGGCGAAAAACCACGGCGTAACTCACTGCGCACTTTGATCCCGATATCGGTCCGCTCATCGGATGCCTTGAATCACACCGATATTCGCGTCTCGGCGATGCTTTCTTCCCTGCCCGTCGAGCAGCAGGACGCGGTGAAGCGGTTGAGGTCCGTCCACGCTCGGCTGGACAGGCTGAAAAGCAGCGGCGAGCGGCAAGCCGCGAATGCCTTTGTCGCACTGACCAATCACCTACCGTTCGTCATGAGCGCCTGGGCCATCCGGCTACTCACGCGGCTGCCGCAGCGAAGCATTGTCACGCTGGCGACAAATGTTCCGGGTCCGCGTCAGCGCCTGCAGATAGTGGGTCGCCCGGTGGAGGAACTGCTGCCGGTACCACCGATAGCCGTGCAGCTACGCACCGTGATCAGCATGCTCAGTTACGTCGATCAGCTGGTGTTCGGCATCACCGCCGACTACGACGCCACTCCAGACGCCGACGAGTTGGCGCGCGGTATCGAACTCGGGGTGGCACGCCTGGTCACCCGCACGTCCGGGCGCAAGCCGACAAAGGCGCCGAGGCAGGCCCGTAGGCCCGTTAAGGCCGTCCATTAGGCCAGCCACCCGCCGTGCCCGTCGCGGCTCCTGGCGCGGCTCAGCCGTGCCGCTCTGAAGGCAGGTAACGCTTTTCCACCGCGTCCACGAGCTGGTCGCGTATGCGTTCCAAATCGGCGGCGCGATGGGCTTCCAGCTCGTCTTCCCAGGCCGCCACCCGCGCCGCGAGGTCTTTGTCGGCGATGGTGCCTTCCAGCCAGTGCGAAAAGTCGCCTCGTTCCAGGTGGTATTCCAGCACTTGCTGGTCGAGATGCCTTAGCGCCTTGCAGAAGTCGTGCATCGTCGCTGCCGCGGCGATGGATTCGCCGTCCGTGCTGTGGAAGTAGAACCGGCGCTCAGGCGCGAGGCGGATATCGGCATATTTGTGGCGGTGCCGTACGTGTGTGGTGCGGCGGTCCGCGACCACGAACCCGCGCGGCGGGCCCGCGCCGATCCGTATGGTGGCCCGTCGCCGGGAAGCGAGATCCGTCACGGCGTCAGCGCTCGTGAGCCTCAGCACGACGTCGCTGCTGTCGACCTCATGGGCGGGCAACGACGCCGGGAGGAATGAGCACAACACGTAACCGCCGCGGCGTGCCCAGTGCGCCTGCTCGCCGTTGCCGAGGAGATGGGCCTCGTCGTAGATCACCCAGTGCGGGAATCCCCGTTGTTCCCGGTGCGCCTCGGCTGTCGACCGCAGCCGGTGCACGTAGTCGGTCTTGCCCGGCTCGCCCATACCCGACAGGTCCACCACCAGGCTCGAGTCCGGACGTAGCGAGTTGACGATCTCGGCCGGCTCCGGCAGGTGGTGACCGTAGTCGACGACTTGCACCTGGTTGAGCTGCTGCAGTTGCAGGTGGTCGCCCTCGGGGTCGATGACGAGCACGCAGTAGCCGGCCAGGATCCATCGCTCGGCCATCAGTCCGACGAGGTAGCTCTTTCCCGACGCGGCCGGCCCGGTAACCAGGATGCGGCCCTGACTTCCCGGCAACTTGGCCGGGTTTCCGTCATCGAACTGTCCGATGTCGACCCAGTGGCGCGGCGGGCACCAGCGTTGCGCCCCAGCGAGATACGGGCCGGTGAGCAGCCCGGCGACACCGGCGCCTTCCGGTTCGTCCAGTACGACATCGGCGAACCGCCGAAGTGAGGAGACCGCATCGGGCACTGCGGCGCCGATCTCGGCGACAGCGAGTAACGACAGGTCGTTCTCGGCGTCGCCCACCGCGACGGTGTTGTGTGGGGACAGGTTCAACTTCGCCAACAGGGCGCACAGGCCGGTGCCCTTGGTGATACCGGCCGGCAGCACCATCAGGGCGGCCCTGTTTCTGACGATCTGGTAGTCCATCCCGAGCTCACCGATCGCATCGACGACGGTCGCGGCGTGCTTGACATCCACGGCCACCAACACCTCTCCGCGCCGGCACGGGACCCCGCGTTTGGCAAGCGCGTCATCAAGACCCCGATCCACCGGGGGTGCCAGCACGTATGCCTTACCGCCGATCACGATCACCGCGCCGTTCTCCAGTACCAAGGCATCGAAGTGATCGGTGATCCGTGGGAACTCGGCCTGCAGCTCGGCCCCAATGCGGCCGGTGGCGAGCACCATTGCCAGACCGTTGCGCCGCGCCTGGTCGATCGCCATCATCGCTTCCGGGGCTACGCTGCCGTCCGATGTCAGGGTGCCGTCGAAGTCGGCCGCGACGAGCTTGAAAAACGCCACCGCGCATCCCATCTGCATTTGGAGCTGTCCGGACACCTGGGCCGGGATTCCCGAGCGTGGATTAACCGGCGTCCACCGCTGAACCTACGGGAAGCGACAGGGTGGCGCGTAGGGCCGTTTGACCTTGTTGAAGACCGACGACCGTCCGCGAGACGCCTTCGGGCGCCCTAGCGGATCGGGTCCTCCGGAGCGGCCAGCTTCCGGTTGATGATGCGAGCCTGTTTGCGGGCCAATCGGGCGCGCCTGCGCAGCTGCCGAGCGCGCTCGAGCGCGTCACCGACTTGAGCTTCGTCGGAGGACTGCCGAGCCATGCGGGCCCGGTAAGCCTTCTGCCGGCAGGCCCCCGAGCAGTACGACGCATCGGCGCGTCCATAGAACGATGTTCTGCACACACAGCACCGCATTTCCCTGGCCGGCATGCGCCAAACGTTACAGCTATCCGTAACGCTCGGCAAGTTTTCGTTTAGAGTAGTTCGATCCAAACCACAACGCTCCCAACCGAGTAGCATCGACGGGCGTAGGCGAGGCGCAGTGCGGGGCTGCCGCCCTTGGTTGGTACGGAACATATGCATAAACGGGGGCCAAGGGGGTCGTGGAAGGTGTCGATCCGTAGTCGTGGAGCACAGTAGAGCGCCTTTTGCCCAGCTAGGCAGGCCGGATTTGGTGGGTCGCATGCACCAGCAACTCGACGAGCTGGTGGCTTCCCACGACCACATGGAGCAACTGCTGCAAGCCATCGTCGAGATCGGTTCTTATGCGGACCTGGATGCGACGCTGCATCGAATCGTCACCGCGGCAACCGAATTGACGCAATCCCGCTATGGCGCATTGGCCGTCCGGGACAGCGACGGCCGAATGGTCACTTTCGTGTACACCGGCATGGAGCAAGAGACGGCGCAACACATCGGCGATCTACCGGTAGGCAAGGGCGTTCTCGGCATCGGGCTCGAGACGGCGGAAGTGCTGCGTCTTGACGATCTGACCAAGCACCCGGCTGCGGTCGGCTTTCCGCCCCACCATCCGCTCATGCGCGCCTTCCTCGGTGTGCCGATCGCGTTGCGTGACGACGTGTTCGGCAACCTCTACGTCGCGGACGATAGCCCCGAGAAAGGGTTCACCGGATCCGACGAGATCACCGCCCGCGCGATGCCCGCGGCCGCGGCGGTGGCAATCGACAAAGCGCAACTCTTCGATCGGCTGCGCACGTCGGCGGCGTGGGTCGAGGCTACTCGCGAGATCACCGCGGCACTGCTGTCGGGTTCCGATTCACACGCGGGTGCCCTGCGGTTGATCGCCGAGCGCACGATGGAGCTCGCCGGCGCCGAGCAAGCCATCGTTCTTGTTCCGGTCGGTGAGCCGGACGACTACGCCGACTCCTTGGTGGTGTCCATGGCCGCGGGAGTGCACGCCGACGAGGTGACCGGCCAATCGGTGCCGATGGACGACTCCACCACCGGCGCTGTCTTCCGGTCCGGCAAAGCGGTGATCACCGAACACTTCCGCCACCCGATACCGGCCTTCACCGATGTCGGGCAGCGCCCGGCGATCGCGGTGCCGCTGCGCGCCGGCGATGCCGTGATCGGGGTGATCGCCGTGGCCCGCGCCACCGAAGCGCCCCCCTTCAAACCCGGCTACCTCGACTCCGTCAGCGCTTTCGCGGACCACGCCGCAATGGCGCTGCAGCTCGCCGCCAATCGTGACCGCGAACGGGAGCTGAGCATTCTGGCCGACCGCGAACGCATTGCGCACGACCTGCATGACCACGTCATCCGGCGGCTATTCGGCGCGGAGTTGGACCTGCAGAGCGCCATCGCCCGGTCCCGCTCACCGGACATGACCGCTCACCTCAGCATGACCCTCGACAACCTCCAGGGCACCGTCGAAGACATCCGCGCGACCATCTTCGAGCTGCAACCTCGTACCGACCCGGGCGATCTCTTTCCGCACCGCATTCGACAACTGGTCGCCGACCTGACTGAAGACCTCGACATCGTTGTCACCCTGGAAACGACGGGGTTGATGTCCGCGGTCGGCAGCGAGCTGGCCGAGCATGCCGCGGCGGTCATTACCCAGGCCATCGGCGACACTGCGTGCGACGTCGGTATGTCCCAACTGACCGTGGCGATTACCGTGGACGACTCGTTCACCCTCGATATCACCGCCGACGGTGGACAAATCCCGGCCGACAACCCGCAAGGCCGCACGGACATGCACCGCCGCGCGGCACAACTCGGCGGCACCTGCCGGGTCAGTTCACCTCCCGAAGGCGGCAACCACGTCCGTTGGACCGCGCCTCTCACCTGCCTGTAAAGCCCACTGTTTTCGCTTTTTGGACGGGACGGGGCTGGGCAGCGGTGCTCAATGCAGCGTGGCCGCGTTGACGAGCTTCTCGTCGGGTAACCCATTGGGCTGCCCGGATTTCGAGGCGCCGGACTCGCGCGTCAAGAATCCGGTGAGTTCGCCGATCGCGCTCATCAAGGGGGCGGGGAACACGATGGTGGTGTTCTTCTCCACGCCGAGTTCGAGCAGTGTCTGAAGGTTTCGCAGTTGTAAGGCCAGCGGGTGCTGCATCATGGTGTCCGACGCATCGCCGAGGGCGGCCGCAGCACGCGCCTCTCCCTCTGCGGCAATGATTTTGGCACGCTTTTCCCGTTCCGCCTCGGCCTCACGAGCCATCGCGCGTTTCATGCTGTCCGGAAGCTGAATGTCCTTGAGTTCGACCAACGTGACCTCCACGCCCCACTCCACCGTTGTCGTGTCGAGGATTTGGCGGATGCTGGCGTTGATCTTCTCCGTCTGGGCGAGGACCTCGTCGAGAGAATGTTGCCCGACGACGTTGCGCAGGGTGGTCTGGGCGATCTGGTCGATGGCCGCGTGCACGTTCTCGATGACGACGACGGCCTTGCGGGCATCGATGACCCGGAAGTAGGCGACCGCGGCGATGTCAACGCTGACGTTGTCGCGGGTGATGATCCCCTGCGACTGGATCGGCATGGTCACGATGCGCATCGACACCCGCAGCAGACGGTCGATGATCGGGATGATGAATCGCAGCCCGGGCTCACGGACCGCGATGACCCGGCCGAGCCGAAAATGCACGCCGCGTTGATATTGCTGCACGACCCGAATCGAGGCGGCCAACAAGGACAACCCCAGGGCCGACAGGAAAACCATAAGAACCGTCGCGCCTTGACTCACGACGACCACCTCGATCCACTTGCTCTTGCTGGTCCGCGGTGACCACGCGGTTACCACCAACGCTAGAGCCCGTCATCGACTCCCTCAGCGGCCGAAAGTCCCTGTCCGGCCGCCGAAGGGCCCTTCCTCAGTGCGCCCAGGTGTTCCCGGACGATCCCGTTCAGCCCTGCACGCCGACGGCGGCTTCCAGTTCGACCAAGGACAGCTCCGTGAGCGGAATCAGGGCGCCGATGTCGCGCACCACCTCGGCGCCCGCAACAAACCCGATCCCGATCCGGTCGGCGTAGGAGCACGTCGTGATGTTGAGAGTTTGACCGTCGTAAACGGTTGACACCGGATACATCTCGTCGATATGAGCTCCGTTGAAGTACATTTCGTCGCGGGGTCCGGGGACATGCGAAATCGGCAGGTTGTATCCGGTTCGGATCTTCGGCGCCAACGGCAGCATCGGGGAGATGACCGTCGCGGCAATGCTTCCCGCCGTGGTCAGCAGGGATGCCGCCGCTCCGCGTTTTGCCACCCAGTCCTTTCCTTCCGACATGGACCGATGGATCAGCGCCAACCGCGCGACCGGATCATCCACATTGGTGCCCAGCGGACATATCCAGAAGCCAAACCTGTTGCCATAATTCTCATTTACGGTCGCGGATTGCGTGCGATCGCGGACGGTGATCGGACAGATCGCTGCCAGCGACTGCTTGGGCAATTCGCTGCGATCACTCAACCACCGGCGCAGAACGGAACCCAGCACGGCGTTGACCACGTCGTTGCCGGTGACCCCGGCAGCCCGTTGTACCGCTTGGATACGGCTCTTCGCCCAACTGCCCGCACTGACCGCACGCCCGGGCCCAAGACGGCCGTTGAACCTGGTATACGGAGCCCCCAGCGGCAGCACGGTGGTGTGCCGGACCAGACCGCCGACCACGGTGGACAACTCGCCGGTAATGACCCGTTCGGCCAAGCCGGTGCTCGACGCCGCCGCACCGGCCAGGAACCGAAGCGGCGCGACCAAACGGCGCAACAACCCTGTCGATGCCGGCGCCGGCGCGCACCCATGACCGCAGTCCGCATGGAAAGGTGGCATTGACCGAAGCATCGGATCGGTGCTCAGCGCATCGGCGATCATCTGAACCCCGGCAACGCCGTCGATGATGGTGTGGTGCACCTTGACGTAAAAGGCGAATCTGCCGTCTTCGAGGCCGTCGATCAGATACGACATCCACATCGGGCGCGACCGGTCAAGCCGCTGGGCATCGAGCTCGCCGATCAGCCGCCAGAACTCGTCGTAACCGCCAGAAACACTGCGGCGCAGGCAATGTCGACTCAGGTCGACGGTCTCGGCATCATGCCAGACCCACATCCCACCGGTATCCAAGCCGCGATGCGGGTACCTGCGAAGCCTCGGATCGGTCGAGTCGTGGGTCGCAAGCGCCGCGCGATAGAGCTCATCGACATAGTCAGGCCCGGCGTCCGCGGGCGGTGACAGTAGCAGCACGGCACCGACATGCATGGGACTGGCCACCAACTCCGCGGTCATCATCGCGGCGTCCAACGGATTCAGCGGATTCACCGTGTGCTCGGCACTACGCGGACTTGTCGCGCCGCATCGCTGGTGAGTCCAGAAGCCCCGACTGCCGTAGCGCCGCCAGCACGAACCGCTGCACCGGCTGCGATCGGAAGAATCCGGTATGTCCACCGGGGTACCAGACTATCTCCGGTTTACCCCAGTGCTCCCAGAGGCGGATCACCTGCTCGCGTGGGTGCACCACTTGGTCAGCGATGCCCGCGTAGATGAAACGCCCCTGCATGGGCACCAGTGGCGTGAGCGAAAGCGGCGAGACCATCCGCCCGATTGGTTCAGCCAACTTCATCGTGGGACGACGTGGGTCGTCGTGGCTCAGGCCGGAGTGCCGGCCCAGCACCGTCACCAGGTCCGCCACTGGGACGCCCAGGATCGCGCAGGTGAGGCCGCTCTCCAGGCTGGCAACCAGCGCGGCGATATAGCCGCCCAGCGACAGGCTGTTCAATCCGATCGGCGAATCCGGCTCCTGCATCCGGATCCAGGACAGCAGGCGCCGGATATCCCACACCGCCTGGGCCGTCGCATGCACGTCGTCGAGAACATTTTCTCCCGGGAAGACCCGGCCCTGGGGAAGCCCGCGCGCCCTGGGGCCGTGCATCGGAAGCACCGGCATGACGACGTTCAGTTTGAGCTCATCGTGCAGTTTCCACGCGCGAAATATGGCGAGATCGAGTGCGCCCCGGCCCATCTCGGTACCGTGCACACACACCAGCCAGGGGCGCGGCTGCGGATGGCGCAGCAGCAGGGCGTACTCACGGTTGTTCCCGGTGTACGTCTGCCAGCGCTGCGCGCCCGGTTCGCCGGGATGCGGCAGGTAGCCACTGTCAAAGGCGAGGCGGTAAAACGAACGTCGGTATCCCCTGACGTGCCGAATAGTCAGTTCCGAAAGGACCGGAGGCTCGCCAAAGAATTCTGTGGGATTGTCCAGCCATCCCTTACCCCCGTAGAAGTCCAGCGCGGCGATGACCTCGCGGGTGATGTGCTCGAACACCTCGGGTCGACTGACCGGACGGCGCGCCTTGAGTCCGGTCAGGACGATTTCGTCGCGAAAAGCCTGTGCGGCCAGCGCGAGGGTGGGCCGTGCGATCGGGAGTTGATTCGGCGCTTGATAGAGATAATCGCGCCACGACTGAGCGAGGTATCGACCGGTGTGCGTGAACGGCTTGATTGCTGCGCCTAACCCGCCGGCGGCAGAGGAGCTCAGTCGCTGACGGTCGTGGCTGGCGGATTCGTCGGCCATGACGGCAGGTTAGCGCGGCCCAGGGCAGTACCTTAGGGGATTACGGCCCGACCAAAGTCACGAAAGTCCTTTACCGGCAACCTAAACCGCCCGCACCGCCTGGGACCAATTACCGGGTTTGAAGGGACTTTGGTCACTCGCGCCGACGTTCGGGCAGTCGTAGCCTCGGGGCGTCCCATAAGGCCGGTCTCAACGCTGAGATGAACGGCCGATCGCGACGAAGTCAGCATGAGGAGTTGTCATGACACAGGCACAGACACCGCAGAAGTCCGAGCCGCCCCGTTGGGCGGAACTGTCCGACGAGGTACTCGAATCGGTCGAGTCCGGCCGTAAGCAGGCCATCGAGGCCGTCCGCAAATTCGTCGATCAGGTCAGCGCCCAGATTCCCGATCAATCTCGGCGCAAAACCGTCGTCGACGCCGCGCTGCAGTTGGCTGAGGAATTGATCACCGCCCGGATCGAGTTCTTCCGCAGCGTGGTACGAAGCGCCGGCGAGGCGGTCAGCAAGTAGAGCTTCACCCGAAAACATCGATGACCGGATGCCCCACCGCCTTTGGCGGGGCATCCGTCCCGGGACGCGCAAACCGCACTATTCGCGAGCCGGCGGTCAGGAAGCGGCGGTGGAGGCCTCGACCCGCCGGCGCAGACGCGCCGCGAACCCCTCGGCTCGTTCAAGATCGCGGCCATCCGGCCGTCCCCTGTTGATGCCCCCGATCAACCCGAATGGCCCAATCGTGTCGAACCCCCGGCACGAGTACGAGCCGATTACCTCAAAACCCTTGGCTTCGAGCCGTTTCCGCAGCGGCCGATGGTAGCCCAACAGCGGAACTTCACGGGCGCCGCTGGTGTAGAACGTGAACGCACGGATACGGTCGACGGTCGGCAAGTGGCGGATCAATTTCTGCAGCCTCGTATCCACGTTCATGTAATAGATGCCCGACCCGAAGCCGATGAGGTCGTACTGGCGCAGCGTGGCGGGGTCGACTGCCTCGGGTGCGACGACCTCGGCACCCAGCGCCCCGGCCATCCGGTCGGCGACCAAGCGGGTATTGCCGTGCGACTTCGAGGAGCAGATGATGAGCGACTTCACTGCTCAACCCCCTTCGTGAACGTGCGGACGCCGGTCCCATGCTGCGTGCGTTGTGCGCCGGCCGTAAGGGCGTAAAGGCACACGGGAGCGGGGCCTTGGTCACTTGTGATGAATCGAGGTATCGCCGGTTGCCTGCCGCGCAAGCACACCGAGGGAAGAGCGGCGCCCGGGACGTTTGTCGGTCTCGACGTGACTTTTGCCTCTACCCGCGACCTGCGGGCAGCGGCAGGATCGAAAGGCTCACAACAGATAGTCGCACCAGCGGTATTCGGCTCGGCAGCAACGGATTAGCACCATGAAAGCATTACACCTTCCGGCGGAGCGGCCCGACTTCGCCAAGATCGAGACTCGCGCACCGTCGGTGGCTCACATGTTCCTCAACCGGGTCGCCGCCACTCCGCACGCCGAGGCCTTTCGATACCCACAGGACCACAGCTGGGAAAGCGTGAATTGGCAGCAGGTCGGCGAACGTGTCTGCAACATCGCCGGCGGCCTGATCTCGTTGGGAATCGCACCAGAGGATCGCGTCGCCCTGGTATCGGCGACGCGCTACGAGTGGGTGCTCATCGATTTCGGCGTGATGTGCGCCGGCGCCGCCACCACGACGGTGTACCCCACGACGAACGACCGCGACACCGCCTACATTCTGGCCAATTCCGGAAGCAGGGTGGTGATCGTCGAGAACCAGACTCAGCTCGACAAACTGCTCGCCCACCGGGCCGAACTGCCCGATGTGCACAAGGTGGTGATGATCGACGGCAATGGTGACGGCGACTGGGTGATCACCCTCGCCGAACTCGAACAGCTCGGAAAGCAATTGCTCGCCGATTCACCCGATGCCGTCACGAAGCGTGTCGCGGCGGTCGGTCCGGATCAGCTCGCCAGCCTGATCTACACCTCCGGCACCACCGGGCGCCCCAAAGGCGTGCGGCTGACCCACGGCGCGTGGACGTATACCGCGGCGGCCATCGACGCACTCAACATCCTCGGCCCCGACGACCTCAACTTTCTGTGGCTGCCGTTGGCGCATGCATTCGGCAAGGTGATGCTGGCGCTGCCGCTTCAGATCGGGTTCCCCACCGCCATCGATGGCCGGGTGGAAAGGATCGTCGACAATCTCGCGGCGTTACACCCCACCATCATGGGCGCCGCGCCACGCATCTTCGAAAAGGCTCACGCCCGCGTCCAGGAGCTGGTCGCCGAGCAGGGCCGGTTCCGCAAGAAGATGTTCGACTGGTCGATCGGGGTGGGTTTGAAGGTCTCGGCTGCCCGGCAAGCGGGGAAGAAGCCCTCGTTATCGTCGTCGCTGGCCTACAAGGTCGCGGACCGGATGGTGTTCTCGACGATCCGGCAGCGGTTCGGCGGGCGGCTGCGATTCTTCGTGTCCGCTGCCGCAGCCCTCGACCGTGATGTCGCGCAGTGGTTCGACGCGATCGGCATCGTCGTGCTCGAGGGCTATGGTCTGACCGAGACCGCCGCGGCGTCGTTCATCAACCGCCCCGGCGCCTACCGATTCGGAACGGTTGGCTGGCCGTTCCCGGCCACCGAGGTCAAGATCGCCGACGACGGTGAGATCTTGCTCAGGGGGCCAGGTTTGATGACCGCTTACCACGATCTGCCCGACGCTACCGCCGAGGCGCTGGACCCGGATGGTTGGTTCCGCACCGGCGACGTCGGCGAGATCGACGCCGACGGCTTCCTGCGAATCACCGACCGCAAGAAGGACATGTTCAAAACCTCGCAGGGAAAGTACGTGGCGCCGTCGGCGATCGATGCGAGATTCAAGGGCCTCTGTCCGTACGTGAGCGAGTTCCTCGTCTATGGCGAGGGTAAGCCGTACTGCGTCGCCCTGATAGGCCTTGATGCCGAGGCGATTACCGAGTGGGCCGCCAAGAACGGGCTCGCGGACAAGTCTTTCGCCGAGATCGCTTGCGACGAGAAGACCCGCGCGATGATCGCCGGATACCTCGACGTGCTGAACTCCGAACTGAATCGCTGGGAACAGATCAAGAAGTTCACGATCGCCGACCGCGAACTGTCGATCGAAGACGGCGATTTGACGCCGAGTATGAAGCTGCGCCGCAAGGTGGTCATCGAAAAATTCGCCGACCGGCTGTCGGCCCTTTACGACTCCGGCACCGAAAAGTCGCTCGCCGCATCATGAGTCGGCGAGGAGCGGCCGGGACTTAAGACCCTTATCGGGAGGCTAACGGCTCTCGCGGCGCCACATCGGCCCTTTGTACGGTATGCGAAACCGACGAGGACACGTCCGGACGAACAGTGGAGGGATGGCATGCGATCAGAACGCTTCAGAAGGCTGACAACGACGCCCGGCCCATTCGCCTCACTATATTTCGACGACTCGCACGACACCGCCGACGCAACGGAGCAGCTCGAGGCGAGATGGCGCGATCTGCGCAGGCAGCTCGAGAATCAGGGCGCCGGTGCACAACTCCTCACGACGGTCGAAGAGGCGGTGCGCGCCCATCGCCCTGCGGTGGGCCGGCGCGGCCGCGCCGTGATCGCGACGAAGGATCAGGTACTGATCAACGAGCAGCTCATCAGCCCGCCTCCGGTTGCGGTGGTTCGCGTATCGGACTACCCCTACGTCGTGCCCCTGATCGACTTGGAGGCACAACAACCGACGTATATGGTCGCCGCCGTCGACCATACGGGTGCCGATATCGCCCTGTATCGGGGCGGCACCAGCGATTGCGTGAGCATCGAGGGCGGCGGCTACCCGGTACACAAGCCGGTCACCGCCGGCTGGAACGGCTACGGCGACTTCCAGCGCTCGACCGATGAAGCGATCCGGATGAATTCGCGTGCGATCGCCCATCAACTGACGCGCCTGGTCGACGAGGCGGATCCCGACGTGGTGTTCCTGAGCGGCGAAGTACGTTCCCGCACAGACGTGGTCGCCGAATTGCCGGAGCGCGTCGGACAGCGGGTGTCGCAGCTGCATGCCGGGACACGCAAGACCGGCGTGGATTCCGAAGAGATTCGCCGACTGACCGCCGCGGAGTTCGAACGACGGCGCCGCAGTGAGGCGACCGACAGCGCGGACCGATTCAAAACCGAAATCGGACGACAATCGGGGTTGGCGGCCGAGGGGCTCGCGGCCGTGTGCGAGGCACTGCGCGACGGCGACGTCGACACCCTGATCGTCGGGGATTTGGATGACATCACGGTGGTCAGCGGCGAAGCGCTCAGCACGATCGCCCCTGACGCCGACGCTCTGTCCGAACTCGGTGAGCCGGTCGAACGGATAGCGCGGGCAGACGAGGCTTTGCCGTTCGCCGCAATCGCGGGTCGCGCCGCATTGGTTCGGGCCGGTGACGGCATCGCACCGGTGGATGGGATCGCGGCGCTGCTGCGTTATGTGTCGGTCGACAGGCTCGTAGGCCAATGATTGGTTGAACAGGGGGCGGATAGCCATGAACACCAACGATGAAGGCATGCGGGTTCGTCGAGGCGAGCGGTCTCACGCCGCCCGCCACAACGATTTACATTTGGTGGCCGGGGCTGACCATGCGTTGCTACGCGACGAGGAAATCCGGGTGACCGCTGGGCCGGTCTCGGTGGCCGGCCAGTTGACCATTCCGCGACAACCGAAAGGCGTTGTCGTATTCGCGCACGGAAGTGGAAGCAGCAGATACAGCCCACGCAATCGGTTCGTCGCCGAAGTCCTCAACGGTGCCGGATTCGCCACGCTCCTCTTCGACTTGCTGATGCCCGACGAGGAGCGCAACCGCGCCAACGTGTTCGACATCGACTTGCTCGCCCGCCGGTTGGTCAACGTCACGGACTGGCTGGCCGGTCAACCCGACACCGCGTCATTGCCGGTGGGTTATTTTGGCGCCAGCACCGGCGCCGGTGCGGCCCTGGCCGCGGCCGCCCACCCCGGTGTCAAGGTGGCGGCCGTGGTGCGCCGCGGCGGCCGGCCTGATCTCGCGGGAATGGCGCTGCCTGCGGTCAAGGCGCCCACCCTGTTGATTGTGGGCGAACGTGACGAGACCGTCCTCAAACTCAACCGGCAGGCGCAACGGATGATGACTGCCAGGTGCAAGGTGGTCGTGGTCCCCGGCGCCACCCATCTGTTCGGAGAACCGGGCACGCTCGAGCAAGCATCGAGGCTGGCTCGGGACTGGTTTGTCGACTACCTTGACGGCCAGGCAGCCTGAGCCCCGAAAGACCTGCGGCGCAACGCAGAACCCGGATGTCTTGTTAGAGCGGTGGTTGGTCCCAGATGACGGGGGTACCGGGACCAACCACCGCGGAATCAGGTCGGGGGTTCGCCTGCGTGGCGACTGTTCAGCATGCCGGCGTGATGAGTCCGAAATGCCCGTCGTAGCGGTGATACAGCACGCTGCCACGACCTCGGGCGGTATCGACGAAAAACAGGAACGGTAGGCCTAGCAATCCAATTCGCTCGATGGCCTGCTCGACGCTGAGAGACGGAGCGGGCTGCGGACTGATGGTCACCGGCAACTCGCATGGCGACAGCTTGTCCGCGTGTTCCGGATTGGCCTGGGCGAGGCGGTATTCCCCGGGCTTACCGCGATACAGCACGCTGTCCTGGTGTGTTCCTTCCTCCGTGAAGAGGTGGAAGTCGTAATCGAGCTGGTCCATCTCGAACGCAGCTTCCTCGACGGTGCACGTTGGCAGACTGTATGCCTTGTGCCGCATGATTCGGCGTTCATTCGCCGGCCGGGGAAAGTATTTGGGCCGATCATGGGGTTCGGATCCGTGCCGCCATTCGCGTCCACTACCCCGCGGAAAGCCACCTCGCTTGGACTCCCAGTGTTCGGCGCTGCGTTCCAGCCGATGAAGCAGACGGGCCTGTAGTAGATCGATCGCTTCCCGCGCGGTCGCGGCTTCGACCTGAGCGCGGACCAGCCGTCCGTTGACGTCGAGGTTCGCCTGCGCGATCACTCGCCGGGCCACAGCCGGATCGGTGTGCTCACTCAGTTTGACGACAGCATGCAGCACCGGCTGGTGGGTATATGGACCAAGCTCGCCGATCTTTGCCCGCGCGTACGTCGCCGCATCCTCCAGCCGGCCATGCGTGACCACCTCGACGTCGAGAACGGCCGGCAAATCGGGTCGCTGCCTCATAATTCGTTGCTACGCTTTCGTAAATCGTTGTTGCAGAGCAGAAAGTCACCACGCCCAAACGGGGTCGCCCATCCCCGGGTTCAGTGGTGCAGACCTGTGATCGGTTGGTGAGTGTTGGCCTGAATGTCGGCTGATGTCAAGGCGAACAGCTGATTCGCCAAATCGGCCAGGGCTCGGGCTATGGCGAGTTCGTCGCCGATCTGCGCGACAGGTTCGTCGGTCGGATCGAGCCGCGACAAACCAACGCCGACGTACCGTTGGCCTTCCCAGGACAGCCGAGCCTTTGCCCGGGTCTTCTCTTCGCGCTCTTCAATCAGCACGTCGATGAAGCAGGTCTTGGTGCCCTCATCGTTGCCGGTCATCGCCAATCTCCTTGTCTGGCAAGCCGATAAATGGACTCGCAGTTGCCTTTGCTAACGGGCCGCCATCGCTTGAAGCGTCTACTTGCTCTTATGGGAGATGGCCGACTGTATGGCGCCGAAGCGGGCCTGCGCACGTTTGTCGGCGCGCGTTTGCTCCGCGGCGGTGACTACGACCGCGTCCGGGCCTGGAAAAACGGTCGCCTCGTGGTCGTTGGCCAGCCACCGCACCACATACGGTGGTGACCCATCTGCTGAGTGAACTTCGGTGATCAAACCCCGCTGGTCGTGCTGATCGATGGTGGTGCCCTTGATCACCAGCCAGTCACCGACTTTTGCCTTCACGCGCCTTTCCTTTCCTTCGGGCTCAATCGTGCACACGCATGACGTGGCGCCGGGAGGGGTATCACGTCACAAACTCAGATGACCAAAGGTCCTCAGCCCGCGGCCCATTCCTTGGCATGCTCGAGCTCGTCGAGCCCGAACACCGCGAGCTCCCCGGGAACCATCCACGACAGGGCATGCAGCGTGTGTGCGACCCACTCCTTGTCGGATACGACTGCGATTCGCTTGAACGCCGAATAATGCGGCAACACGGTGCCCAGCCCCAGCTTGAGATCCTCGAAGAAGCCGCCGGGCCCGAAGCCCTCGTAATCGTCAGGAATGATCTCCACGATTCTGATCTCGCCGGTCTTGAGTAGGTCTTCGAGAGCGGGCTTCATCTCCCGCAGCTCGTCACCACGCAACCGGCCCGACACGCGGAGACCGATCACACCCTGGGGCATATCCTGCAGTTCTTCGATCATCGAATTCTCCTTTGCACGGTCTCAAGCTTCTCCGTGCCGGCCCATACCAACTAGTGCCTTAGGTCATCTGGGAATACCCCACTCGACGATCCGGCAAGTCGGCTCGATGCGCGGGGCTGGATCCGGTCGACTTTGGGACTTCCGCCCCTATCGCAGGCTCCGTTCGGACGATCAGATCGATCCTGTGGACTTCCCTTATTCGGCGCCCCTGATCGGCGCGCCGCGCCGACGCGAGCCGCACGGTCCAGATGCGGGCGAGGGCCCGTGCTGACAGCGGCCGGCATGACCGGCCCCCCGGCAGGCAGCCAGGCCGCGACACGAGTGGCGGGTTCTGCCTACCCGATCTTTCTCGGGTCGTCCGATGACAGGTCAGCATGACCATTGCTTTATCGACGCGCTTAGCCAGCCGATTCCAAGACGCGGTGGATTGCACTCGAGAGGCACTCGCACAAAACGGGTTTGGTGTACTCACCGAGATCAGAATCGCGGAGACACTGAAGGCAACGCTCGGGGTAGCCATCGAGGAGTACCTGATCCTCGGTGCATGCAACCTGGAGTTGACGTACCAGGCCATCAGCGTGGATCGAGATATCGGGTTGTTACTGCCCTGCAACGTCGTGGTACGGGCAGACCCCGGTGATCCCGACACGGTGATTGTCGAGGCGATGGACCCTACCCTCCTGGTGGAGGTAATCGGTGAGCCCGCGCTGTTGGCGATCGCCCGCGAGATCGCGGAAAAGCTCAGTGCTGCTATCGCTTCGTTGACAGCCGTGCACAGTTGATCTCGGCCGCCACCAGGCCGACCACTTCCGGTACCGCAGCTGCCACGGGTGGGGTCAAGCCCACGCCGTGGCCGGTATCGGCCGCTTCGACGGTGAAGACCACCAGCGCGTCGGGGAGTCGGCCGAGGGCTTGCCCTAACGACTGTGTACGACCGAGGTTCATGCCGTGCGAGCTGAATTTCGCGGATTCATCGGCCGCATCGCGCGCGGTGCAGCGGCGAATACGCCCCGGCACCGACGGATTGGCGGCGGCGGCATCGATCACCACGGCCAGAGCGGCGCCGGACCAAGTCTCGATCAGGCCCATCGGTTCGGCAATGCCGGTGACCACCCGAACCCCCGGCAATGCCATGTCGTCGAGCGCCTGGGCGGCGGCGATGCCAACGCCGTCGTCGCACCGGTAGCTGTTGCCCAGGCCGATGACGACGATGTTTCGGCTCACCGGCGCTGCACCTTCAGTGTCAGGAAGTGCGCCGAGCACGAGATGCACGGATCGTAACTGCGAATCGTTTTCTCGCACAGTGCGGTCAGCGCGGCATCATCGAGGGCGAGGTTGTCCGTGATGAGGCGGGCCAGGTCCGCCTCGATCGCGGCTTGATTCTGCGAGGTGGGAGGAATGATGGTCGCCGCCGATACCAATCCGGCGGCGTCGATCTGATAGCGGTGATAGAGCAGCCCACGCGGCGCCTCGCTGACGCCGTGGCCTACCCCGGCCCGGGCGGGAACGTCGACGTACGGGCGCGACGGGCGCTCGTATGCCTCGATGATCCGCAACGCCTCTTCGATCGCGTAGACGATTTCTACGGCGCGAACGAGGATGCTTCGGAACGGGTTTCGGCATTCGCGCGACAACCCGGCGCTCGTCGCGGCCTGAGCGGCGACGGGTGACAGCGCCGACGAGTTCAACGAGTATCGTGCGAGCGGTCCGGTCAAGTGGCGGCCGCCGTCGAGCGTGGCGTGCAACGCCGTCGAGTACGGCACCTGCGACTCGGCAACGTGGCTGGTGAAATCGGCGACGGGGAAAGCCGGGCCGGCGCTGCGCGCGATCACACCATCCTCGATGGGGTAACGGCCGGATGCACTGAGCGCCAGAAACTCGTGGTCAAGCTCGAGGTCGGGGAAATCGAACCGCGACGCCCACTCGACCGTCGCCAGCGCGTCGTCCAGCGCCACGCGCAATTGCTCGGTTACCGGTCTGAAGTCGCCCTTGGTCGGCACGGAATAGAAACCGCCCAGGCGCACATTGACGGGATGTATCGCCCGCCCACCGACAAACTCCATCAAGCGGTTGCCGGCCTTTTTCAGCGCCAACCCACGCTCCACGGCCTCGGCGTGATCGCGCGCCATGCCCACGATGTCGGAGTAGCCGAGAAAGTCCGGTGCGTGCAACAGATAGATGTGCAGCGCGTGACTGTTGATCCACTCGCCGCAATACAACAACCGCCGCAGCGCGATGAGTTCCTCATCGATGTCGACGCCACAGGCTTGTTCGATCGCGTTGCAGGCACTGATCTGATAGGCGACGGGGCATATCCCGCAGATGCGCGCGGTCAAGTCCGGGGGTTCGGTGTAGGCACGGCCGCGCAGGAACGCCTCGAAAAACCTCGGCGGCTCGTAGATGTTGAGCTGGACGCTCTCCAACTCCGCACCCTTGAAGGTGATGTGCAGCGCGCCTTCACCTTCCACCCGGGTGAGCGCGCCGACACTCAGGGTGCGGGTCCCCCCCGTCATTCCTTGCCCCGCTCGGCGGCGAACGGCGCGACGTTGAACGTTGAGAACACCCGGTCGACATCGCCGTCGGACATGCCGTCTCGGCGCAGCAGTGGGATCAATGTCGCGGTGCGTGGTGCCGCCGACGGGCCGAAGCAGCCGTAGCAACCGCGATGATGCCGTGGACACAAGGCTCCGCAGCCGGCGTGGGTGACCGGTCCCAGACATGGAATGCCGTCGGCGACCAGGACGCACGTCACGCCGCGAAGTTTGCATTCCGTGCACACCGTCTTGGCCGGCAGCCGTGGTTTGCGCCCGATGAGCAGCGCGGCGAGGGTATCGAGCAGCTGTCCACGGTCGATGGGGCACCCGGGCAGCTGGTAGTCAACGGTGACGTGCTCCGACGCGGGCGTGGAGGTGGCCAGCGTATCGATGTATTCGGGTTTCGCGTACACGACGGAGGTGAATTCGGCGATGTCGGCAAAGTTGCGGAGCGCCTGCACGCCCCCGGCGGTCGCGCACGCGCCGATGGTGACCAAAACTTTCGATTGGTCCCGGATTTCTTGAATCCGTTGCGCATCACGCCGGGTGGTGATCGAACCTTCGACCAGTGACACGTCGTAAGGACCGCCGACGGTTGCACTCGAAGCTTCCGCGAAGGTGGCGATCTCGACTTGGTCGGCCAGGACCAGCAGCTCGTCCTCGCAGTCCAGCAGGGTCAGCTGACAACCGTCGCAGGAGGCAAACTTCCACACGGCCAGCGTGGGTCGGCTCACTCAAAGCTCCTTCACCCGCAGCAGCGGTCCGGCGATGTCGTAACCGACGACCGGCCCGTCCCGGCACAGCAGTAGCGGCCCCAGCTGGCAGTGCCCGCACCAACCGACTCCGCACTGCATGTTGCGTTCCAGTGACACTCGAATATTCTGCGCTGCCAGGCCTTTCGTCAGCAGGACGTCGGCCGCGAAGCGCAGCATCGGTTCCGGCCCGCACAGGAATGCCGTGGTGCGATCGGCATCGAGCTCGAGCCGGCTCAGAGGCGCGGTGACCAGCCCGACCTCGCCCGTCCACCCGGCTACCGGAGCATCGACGATCAGATGCAGATCGATCTGCGGCTCCTGCGCCCACTTTTCCAGTTGGGCAGCGAATACGAAGTCGGCCCGGGAACGTGCACCGACGATGAGCGTGAGCTTGCCGTAGCGCGCGCGGCGCGCCAGCGCGCCGAGCACGGCCGGGCGCAATGGACACAGCCCGACGCCGCCGGCGACCATCACCAGGTCCCTGCCGACCGCCTCGTCCAATCCCCACGTGGTGCCGAACGGGCCGCGCACGCCGACAACGGTTCCCGGGCCGGCGTCGTGCAGTGCCCGGCTGACCGCGCCGACCGCGCGGACCGTGTGGGTGATCGACCCGTCGGTGACGGTGGGATCACCGCTGATCGAAATCGCGGCTTCGCCGACACCGAACGCGTAGAGCATCATGAACTCCCCCGGTTGGGGAGACCGTAGCGACTCGTCAACCGGAACCAGGGTCAGCGTCGCCGAGTCCGGACTCTCCACCACCCGCGTGCACACCCGATACGGGATGGGCGCCATGGCCGACGCCAGTGCGGTAGTGCCGACCACCCGGTCAGTCATCGCCGGCCATCTTGTTCATTTCCGCGGTGATGTCGATACCGGTTGGGCACCAGGCGATACAGCGCCCGCAGCCGACACAGCCCGACATACCGAACTGATCGTGCCACGTGCCCAATTTGTGGGTCAGCCAATGCCGGTAGCGCGATGCGCCCGACTGGCGAACACTGCCACCGCCGTGAATGTAAGTGAAGTCGAATTCGAAACACGACGCCCAGTGCCGCCAACGCTCGGCGTGCTCCCCCGTGAGATCGCTGACGTCTTCGGTACTGGTGCAAAAGCACGTCGGGCATACCATCGTGCAGTTGCCGCACGTCAGGCAACGACTGGCCACCTCGTCCCATTGCGGCGATTCGCGCGACCGGACGAGCAGGTCCCGCAAATCCGCCTCCGGCATCTGGCGACCCATTCGATGTGCCGCGGCCTCGACATCATCACGAGCAGAGGCGATTTCGTCGTCCTCGGCGAGTCGATGCGATACGGCCGCCAGCACGTCGGCGCCCTCCGCACTGCCGACGTCGACAAGGTAGGACGGCTCGTCGCCCTCGAGCCGCTCCGTGAGGGCCAGGTCGTAACCCGGTCCGGCCGCGGGTCCGGTGCCCATCGACGCGCAGAAGCACAATCCGCCCGGTTCCGTGCAGTTCACCGCGATCACGAAAGCAAGGCGGCGGCGCCCGACAAAAGACTGGTCGGGATAGGAAGGACCGCCCAGCACGCGGTCCAGTGTCGCGATCGCCGCCAGGTCGCACCCGCGCACTCCGAGGAATGCGTACCGGGGAGTCTCTTCTTGGGATTCCGCTTCGCCGGTGCCGCCCCGGGTGCCCGCCCACATGCGCTGCCGGGGTGGGTGGAGAAATTGCTTCCAGGACTGCGGACCGGCCGAGTGCCCGAACGCCGCGTCGTCCTCGCGGCGACGGACCCGGTAGTGTCCCGGACCCACATCGACACCCCACCCGTTGGGCAGATCGGCTGCCGAGGCGAGTTCGGCCAGCACGATCGCGTTGTCCCGTAGCGTCGGACCCACCACCCGGTATCCCTGTGCGATCAGCACCTCGACCAGGCGGTGCAGCCCAGCGGTGGTCAACATCGCGACGCCGGGATCGTCGCCATGTCCGCTCATCGACACATCATCCGCCCGACCCACATCCTCTGCAAAGAGGCGTTTGCCCCTTCTCGCGTCAACGCTGGTTCGTCCGGCCGCCGTTTTCCTGGAAGTGCCTGATCTCGCGCTCCCACCGAACGTCGCGTGCGCGATCGAGCCGCGCACGGATGCCGGTGGCGAGTGCGGCCGAAGCGAGAGCCGTCGCCAGCACGATCGCCAGTCCGGTTGCCAGGGCGACGGTGAAGGCCTGCCAAACCGGAGTCGGCGGGTCCGCCGGGTTGCCGTTCTCATCGATCCAGATCCGGATGTGCTGGCCCACCTTGGCGGCACTGGCGACCAGGATCGGTCCAGAGCGGTCCCCGCCCACGACCGGCCAACTCGCCTGCACCGCAGCCGCATTCACGCGATCTTTTCCGGTAGCCGTGATCGTTGCCACGACCGCGTGCCGTTGATTCGCTTCCTGCACGTACTGACTGTGACGTGAACCGTAGACCGCTGTGCCCGCGACGCCGGCGATGGGTATCGCAACCAGCGACACGACGATCGCCAGCATCGCGACCATGGCTTCGATTCGATCAACACGCCGGAGCAGTGGATTGCGGCCAAAAATGCGGGCGACCCGCCAGCAGCGTGGGTCTAACATGAACTGTTCCATCGCATGCCCCCTCGAGCCCCACGATTCCGGTTTCATGCCGAACATTCACAGCGATCGGGGCCGGCCTACTACTCAGCGGCCGCTGTGTTCGCGCTCGGACATCCATTCGACGAAATCGGAGAAGTCTCGTCGCGGTGTCGACGGCAAGGGATCGGCGTTGATCGGCGCCCAGCCGACCCGCAGCAGCATCTGCGGATAGCTGCTCCCACCGAAGATCTCGGCGCGCACCGCCTCGCGTGTTTCCGCAACCTCCAGCGGTTCGGTAACCGGGCAACTGGCCAAGCCCATCGATGTCGCGGTCAACAGCACGATGCTGGTGGCCTCTCCGGCACGCAGTTGGGCCAGCCTGTCGTCGCTGCGGGTTCCAAGCGCAAGCACCACGGCATTGTCCTCGGCGGCCGACGATCCCGATGGCATCGCTAACGCAGGGCCGGCAAACAGCCGACCCGGGATTCTTGCGCTGGGGTCGGACTGCGGCGTATTCCGTGCGGGAACGCCGGCCTCCGACGCGTAGCGGCCGCTCCATGCGGTGAGTTCGACCAGGTAGTCGTGGTTCATGTGGTCCCAAACCGATTGAGTCACAAGCTTATGCAACCTGTCGGTGTCTTCGACTTGGCACAGCGTCACTCCGTTGCGGGCGGCCCGGGCGGCCATCAGTGCGATGTCGCCCACCGGTACCGGCCAGGAACTGTAGTGGCGCCGGTCGGTTCGTCGCCGGGGTATCGCCGCCGCAAGCGATATGTCAACGGAATCCGCAGTAGCGCGCACCAGCTCGATCGCGGCGAGGTGACTGGGATCATCGGGATTAGGGAAGCGGGTCACCTTGGCTTGCCAACCGACCGCCGCGAATGCAACCGCGCAGTGGTTCAGGGCCGCACCGCAACTCAAGATCAAGTCGCGGCCGTCCGGGTCGGTGTTCGGCAACTGCCGGTCAAGCTCGGAGTAGAGATGCAGGCTCTCCTGGCCCACCAGCCAGCGCCACGGCTGAGTGTTATGCACGGACGGAGCGCGAGACGCCAAGGCCAGCACCGTCCGGACGGTGCCCTCATCGGGAAAGCGCGTAGTCATACTCAGCCCCTTCCATGGCGTGGTCTTGTCAATGATCTTTCGATTACCCGCGGCCGCACGAGGGGATGACGTCCCCAGCTGCGAGTGACTTTGTGCCACAAATCAGGTAATCACGGGGCGATTCGGACGCAACCTACGCTGCGCTCGCAACGCTGATACCCACGGACAGCTGGTTACCGACGGCGCAAGCCGTCACCCAGTCGCCGACGCACGCCGCCCGTGCCAACTCCTCCACCAGGGGGCTATGAGTTCCCAGCTCGGCCAGCCAGGTCGACACGATGGCGGCGATCTCACGTCCAGGCACCGCAACAGTGCGGCCATCATGCAGGCGGTCGGTGACGTAGTAGGTCACCTCAACCCGATTCACATGCCTCGGGAACCTCATCGCAGCCTCCTCGATCGGCCGTAGGCTCGATTCGACCACATCGCTTACTCGGTCCGTAGAGCCGAACGAAACCCGCCCGCAGTCCTTCAGTCGCCCTTGTCGCCGGCCTGAAGTCCCCGCGCGAAAGGCCTTTGGTCACACGAATGCCGAGGCTCAACACCCCGAGCCGCGTCGGCCGGGGTGGGATCGCCCCCAGCTGACGTCAGCTGATTACGTTGCCGCTCAGCGGTTTTGACCGCGGGGGCGAGATCATCCTCCACGAGAACGAAGTAATTTTCCTCTTCCTGAACGAAGTGCAGCCGCAAGAGCGTGTACAGACCGTAGAGGCACGCGAGTAGGTCGTCGACTTGGTCGGGCTGGATCGCTCCGGCCGCCTGCGCGAGAGCCAGATGCGTGCCGATGCGATCGGAAAGACGCTGAATCTCGGCGTGCATCCGGCTCATGGTCGCGGTGGCTGCGTTGCCCAGGGGGCGCGCCAGGGCCGGATACAGCTGATTTTCCTCCGCTTGTTCATGGGGAAGGATCCGCTCGGCCAGCAGGGCATGCGCGGCGGCCAACGATTCCAATCCCGCGGCGTCCGGGCCGGCGACCAGCCGATCCGCGCTGTCCCGCAGGAGTCCGATGGTGTCACGCAGCTCTTCGTGTTCGGCGGCGAAGCGGTGCAACATCTTTTCCGTGCCGGCCGCCAACGACGCCTCGGCGCCGGGGTTGCCCCGCAGTGCCCGCAATGCGTTGAGGATGACGGTGACGTCAATGCCTTCCTGCAGCAGCGCGCCCGCGGCGGGCGGCAACCAGCCCAGCGCGGCGATCACCATGGCCATCAGCGACAGGGCCATGCCGACAACCGCGCTCTGCACGGCAATACGCCGCGACCAGCGGGCGATATCCATGGCGTCAGCAAGTCGGTCGATGCGATCCGTGGTCAGCACGACATCTGCGGCCTCCGAGGATGCCGTGGCGCCCCGCGCGCCCATCGCCACGCCGACGGTGGCCCCGGCCAATGCCGGCGCGTCGTTGATGCCGTCGCCCACCATCACCGTCACGGCGCGCGCGGATTCGTCGCGCACGGCGGCGAATTTGTCGGCCGGCGTCTGCTCGGCGTAGACCTCGTCCAGTCCCAGGATCGCGGCGATTTCGCGGGTTGGCTCCAGGCGGTCTCCGGTGAGCATGATCAACCGATTCAGTCCCGCCTCGCGCAACCGCCGCACCGTGCGCGGCGCCTGGCGACGCAGCGGGTCGCGCAACAAAACGGCACCCACGGGCCGATTTTCGACGCAGATCCAGGCAATGGCCGCACTATCGAGGCGGGCACGATTGAACACCGTTCGTGTCCACGCGCCGGTCACCCCGTCGGGCGGCAGTTTGCCGACGCTGACCGGCCGTCCATCGACCGTTGCCGCGACCCCGCGGCCGGGCTGTTCGAGGACATTGGTGGGCAGCGACAGCGCCAGGCCGCGGCGGAGCGCTTCGGTGACGATGGCCTCAGCCAGTACGTGGGGCGAGAGCTGGTCCGCCGACGCGGCCAACCGTAGTACCGAAGTCGCATCTTCGTCGGGGGCGGCTATCACGTTGACGACCGTCGGCTGTCCCATTGTCATGGTTCCGGTCTTATCCATCACCAAAGTCGTTGCATGACCGAGGTTTTCCAGCACACCACCGCCGCGGATGACGACCCCTGCGCGAGATGCCCGGGACAAACCCGAGACGATCGCCACCGGTGCAGCCAGCAGCAGCGGGCATGGCGTCGCCACCACCAGCACCGCCACGGCACGCACTGCTGATCCGCTCGCCAGCCACGCGATCGCGGCAAGTAGCAGCGCCAGCGGCAGAAACCAGGCCGCGTAGCGGTCGGCCAACCGCACAATCGGCGCATTCTGCGCGCTGGCCCGCTGAGCCAGCCGGACGATGCCCGCGTATGTGCTCTCGGCGGCGGTTGCGGTCGTCCGCAGTTCAAAAGCGCTGCCGGCGTTGATCACCCCGCTGCGGACCGGTTCGCCAACCCCACGCTCCACCTGAAGCGGTTCGCCGGTCAGGACGGACTCATCCAGCACCGCCGCGACGTCGGCCACCCGCCCGTCCACCGGCACCACTTCACCGGGGCCGACCACCAGCACGTCGCCGACGGCGACATCGTCCAGCGGGATCACACTGACCTGCGCACCGATGCGTCGCCGCGCAAAGCGCGGGGCGCGCTGAAGCAGCGCACGCAGGTCGTGCGAGGCGCGGCGCTCGGCCGCCGCATCCAACGCACGCCCACCCGTCAACATCAGCGCAATGAGTGCACCGGCCAGGTACTCGTCGACCAGCAGACAGCCGATCAGCGACAACAACGCAATGAGGTCGACGCCACCGCGTCGGCGGCGTAATGCCGCCATCACCCACACCGCGGCCGGTGCGATCGCGAGTAGCGTGCCGGCAATCCAGCAGGCATCGGCCACCCCGCGCCAACCGCCGAGCCACGCGATCCCCCCGGCTGTCAACGCAGCCAATGTGCCTGCCACCAAAGCCGGTTCGACATAGGGCCGCACCCACGCGATCCAACGCCCGCGCACACCGAAAACCATGAGCGCTTCCTCCGGCCTCGCAATCCGTTCGTGATCGAGAACCAATGCCATCGAGCATCACCGACGACGGCCAACGGCGTCCCCACCGAGTCGATCAGTCGTGCACTCTGGCGGGCAAGTGTCGTAATGCCCGCACTCGCGGGCCTTTCGGCCCGCGGCCGGACCCCGGCTCAGCGGACGATGTCGAAGACCGCCGCGGCACTGGTGACGGCCTTGTCGGCGTTGCCCTCGTCGTGCAGCAGCATGCGCACTCCGACGCGTCCGGCTCCGCCCGGATGTGCGGTGCCCTCGACCCGGAAAGGGCCCACCTTGCCGCGTGACATGAACATCACGTGCCAGCTGACGACCTGCAGCTTCCTGGTTCCCGCGACCTCGGCGGCGAGGTCGATCGCCGCGGTCTCGAGGACGACGTGCTGGGGTCCGATGTGCAGCGCGGCGTCCGGCGACGCGAGTTCGGTGCTCAGCTCGGGCAGGATCCAGTGGCCGTCGCCCCGCCGGCCGGCACCGAAGGCCTGCCACAGCGGCGGCAGGTCGGGCGAATCCTCGACCACCAGCTCCGTGCCCGAAACATCCATGCGGTCCAGGCCTTCCGGCGGGGTGCCGATGATCGCTCCCTGCCCCTCGTTGAAGGCGATGACTCTGCTCGGGTTGTCGGCGTCGACGATCGTGCAGCGGCCGTAGCCCATGGTGCGGCCCTGGTGCACGATGCCCGACCCGACGATCTCGATCCTGTTGACGTCGTAACCCGGATCGATGATCTGGACCGAGGCGATAACCGGATTGGGCACGGCGACCATGTCGGTCTGGCAGCCCTCCGGGGAGGAGATGGCCAACGGCGCCACCATGATTCCGCCCGCTTCGTTGCGCATGTCGCGGCGGATGGTGACGGTGTCGTCGGTCTCGCCCAGATTCATCGACGAGTGTTTGCGACCGATGTAGCGGTAACTGAGCAGGCCCGTCCAGCGGCGGTACAGTTCATCGCGGTAGGCGTCGGAGTCTCCCGCCAACTCTCGGATGTCACGCAGCTGATCGCTCAATTCCGTTCGCCTCCCGGGCCTTTGCCGCGCCGCACCTGGTTGAACGGCACGCCGCGGTCGTCGGCTCGCTCGCGCGGGAAGTTCAACACCCGCTCGCCGATCACGTTGCGCGCCATCTCGGTGGTGCCGCCGCCGATGCTGGCGGTCTGGCGGCTCAGATAGCGCGTCCCGATGTCGAGCAGCCCGCCGTCGTACTCGACCACGGCCGCCGAGCCCGCCATGGCCAGCGCGGTGTCGGTTTCGACGTCGTGAACCTCGGCCATGTACAGGCGGATGATCGATCCCGCGGCGGGCGGCAGGGATCCGCTGGCCACGGCGTGGAAGACGTGTTCGCTGAGTTGTCCATGCACGGCCCGGTGCACCAGCGCCCGGCCGACCATTTCCTGGAGTCGCCGGTTGTCACCCTGATTCGTCTTCTCGATCAAGAACACGAGGTCGACGGAAACATCGTGGGCCTCAGCGATTCCGGGTCCGCTGGTGTACTCCGACCCGTCCCCCATGGTGCGCCGCTCGTGGTAGAGCTGTCGCGACGCGACGTCCCATCCCTTGCCCGGTTCTCCGACGACAGCGTCGTCGCCCACCTCGACGTCGTCGAAGAACTCCTCGCAGAATTCGATGGAGCCGTTGACCTGCTGGATGCGGTTGATGGTGACGCCGGGATGGGCAAGCGGTACCAGGAACATGGTCAGCCCCTCGTGTTTGGGCACGTTCCAGTCGGTCCGGGCCAGGCACAGACCGTAATCGGCGGCGAACGCCCAGGTGCTCCAGGTCTTGGCGCCGTTGATGATCCATCGTCCTTCCCGGCGCTCGGCGCGGGTGATGACGCCGGCCAGATCCGATCCCCCGTTGGGCTCGGACAGCAGTTGCACCAGCACCTCATCGCCGCGCAGCGCGGCCGAGATGTGCGTGCGCTTTTGCTCCTCGCTGCCCATATCGAGAATCGTGGCGCAGCAGATGGCGAACGACGGGACGTTGAGCAGCAGTGGTGTCTCGTAGGCCTGGGACTCGGCGTCGAACGCCTTTTTGTATTCGTAGCTCAGCCCGAGCCCGCCATACTCGCGCGGAAAACAGATCCCGGCGAATCCGCCGTCCCACAAGAGCTTTTGCAGTTCACGAGCCCGGCGCCACGACGGCAACTCATCGCGCTCCAGCGTCGCCGCCTTGGCCGGATCGAGTCGTGGCATGTTGGCGGCCAGCCAGGCCCTGGCCCGGCTCCGGAATTCCTCGACGGATTCGGAAGTCACACCGATGGCCTCTCGTTCGACGTCGACCGTGTGCTGGGCGACTGTACAGCACCGCCACCCGGGTGTATAGGCGCAGCTGGGTGCGCCGTGACCCGCTGTCCGGCACCGCGGTCGCCCGCAAGTAATCTGCGGTCGACTCGTGCCGGTGCGGTGGCAAGCGCGCAGCCCGGCTCCACGGCGCTGCACGCTCCGGAGATCAAGGAAGCCAGATGACCGACACACATCCGTTCGACGAAGCCATCCAGCTCGACACCGTCGGCGCGGACACCAGGCGCGGCCGCACGCACCCGGAGTGGGCCAACATGGTCGGACCGTTCGGCGGGATCACGGCCGCCACCATGCTGCGCGCCGTCGAGACGCACCCCGACCGCATCGGGGAACCGCTGGCCTTGACCGTCAATTACGCCGCCCCCATCGCCGACGGCGACTTCGACCTCACACTTCGGGCCGCGCGCACCAACCGCACCAACCAGCATTGGATCGTCGAACTCAGCCAGGACGGCGACGTCAAGACCACGGCGACCGCGATCTACGCGGTCCGGCGGGAGAGCTGGAGCGACACCGAAAGCCGGCCGCCCAGCGCACCGGCGCCCGAGCAGGTGCCCGCCGTCGACCCGGGCCTCGTCAGGTGGACGAGCCTGTACGACATGCGGTTCGTCGAAGGCGCGATGCCCGGCAAAGACGGGGATCCCAGCCCGTCTTCGACCACCACGCTCTGGGCCCGCGACGGCGCCGGGCGCCCGGTCGACTATCCGGCGCTGGCCGCGCTGTGTGACATCTTCTACCCGCGGGTGTTTTTGCGCCGCGGCGGCTTCATCCCGTCCGGGACCATCTCGTTGACCACGTATTTTCACGCCGACCGGCATCAACTCGGTGCCCTGGACAACGACTTCGTCCTGGCCACCGCGCACGCCAACCGCTTCTCCGGCGGCTATTCCGACCAGAGCGCGCAGGTGTGGACGCGCGACGGCGGGCTGCTGGCCACCACGCATCAGATCGTCTACTTCAAGGGGTGACGTTTACACTTCGCCAGTGAAACGTCGCGCCGGGACGCTTACTGAAAGAATCGAGCCGCAATGACAGAGCGCGCGGACGGCCTGGTCGCCGAGACGCTGCCGGCGATCGAATCCATCAAGCAGCTCAAGGCCCGGTACTGCCGCCATCTGGACACCAAGGACTGGGCGGCATGGCGGACGATTTTCGCCGACGACTTCGTCAGTGACACGTCCGAAGCGGGCGGCAAGCTGATCGCCGGCGCCGACGATTTCGTGGCGTTCACCCGCCGCGCCCTCGGCCGGCCTACACAGCCCACCGCCCACCAGGTGCACACGCCCGAAATCGAGCTCACGTCGGCGACGACGGCACGTGGAACATGGGCGCTGCAAGACGTCGTCCGGTTCGGGCCCGGGGTGACTCTGGTCGGCTACGGCCACTACCACGAGACCTATGAACTCATCGCCGGGCAGTGGTTGATCAAGAGCTCCAAGTTAACTCGACTCCGTGAGGACATCGTGACTCCGTTTTTCTCGTTCTACGTCTCTCCGCGAGTGCGCACGGCGATCGGCAAGATCGCCGGCCGGCTGATGGACCGGTGACGCACCCATGACAGTCGACATCGTTTTGGTCACCGGCGCCTTCGGGCAAGTCGGTAAGCGTTGCACGCAGCTTCTTTTGGAGCGGGGGCGAACCGTCGTCGCAATGGATCTGCGCAACGACAACACCGTCGCCGCGGAAAAGGAACTCGCGGCCGCCGGATACCCCGGGACACTGATTCCCGCCTACACCGACCTGCTGGACGCCGAGGCGGTGCGCAAGCTCGTCACGACGCATTCCCCGGGAGCGGTCGTCCACCTGGCCGCGATCGTCTCCCCGCTGTCGTACCGCAATCCCGGTTTGGCCCGAAAGGTGAACGTCGGTGGCACCGAGAACCTGTTGGCCGCCTGCACCGCGCTCCCCCGTCCACCGCTGTTCCTCATGGCGTCCAGCGCCGCGGTGTACGGGTCAAGGAATCCCTACCGCCAGCCGGAGCGCATCACCCCGGACACCCCGGTGAACCCGATCGATCAATACGGCCAGGACAAAGTGCTCGGCGAGGCGGCGATCCGCGCGAGCGGGCTGCCCTACGCGCTGTTCCGGCTGGGCGGCGTCATCTCGCCGGATACCCACTCGACCGTCAACGCCGATTCGCTGCTCCTCATGCGATCGATGCCGGGAGACAACCGCATGCACGCCGTGGACGCGCGTGACGTGGCACTGGCATTCGCCAACGGCGTCGATCGGGAAGCGACCATTTCCGGCAAGGTTCTGCTGATCGGCGGTAACGAGTCCTACGTGCTGACGCAGCGCGGCCTCGAGGACGGCCTGATGGAGGCCATCGGATTGGGTCGCCTCGGCCCATCGGCCAGCCTGCCCGGCGACCCGAGCGACGACCGCGGCTGGAGTTTCACCGGCTGGTACGACACCACCGAAGCGCAGGCGCTGCTGGACTTTCAAGAACACGACTGGAGCCATACCCTGGCCTGGCTCGCCGCGTCGCAGGGCCACCTGCGCATCGTGCTGCGGCTGCTTGGACCGCTATTGCGGCCGGCCTTGCGCGCCGTCCTGATCGTGCAGCGCCGGCTCGAGGGACGCGGACCCTACGCCGACCCGTGGGCGCTGGTCGAAAAGAAATACGGGACAGCGGCTTTGGCCCGCGTCGACTGACGCGACCAGCACGACTACCGGTCGATCCAGGCCATTTGCGCCTCGGCGTGGTGCCCTCCCACGGGCGGGGTGAGGCGATCGAGCCTGGCCAGCTGGTCGCCGCTCAGTTCTATCGCGTCGGCACCGGCGTTTTCTTCAAGGCGCGCGACGCGTTTGGTTCCCGGGATCGGCACGATGTCGGGGCCTTTCGCCAGCAACCAGGCCAACGCCACCTGGGCCGGGGTGGCACCGATGTCGGCGCTGATGTCGCGTAATTCGTCCGCACACCTGAGGTTGTGCGCGAAGTTGTCGTCGAAGAACCGCGGGTTGGTCTTGCGGTAGTCGGTGTCGGGAATCTCCTGCGTGGAGCGGATGGCGCCGGTGAGGAAGCCACGCCCCAACGGCGAATAGGCGACGAATCCAATCCCCAGCTCGCGCAGCACCGGCAATATCGCCTCTTCCTGATCGCGCGTCCACAGCGAGTACTCGGACTGGACGGCCGTGATGGGGTGTACCGCGTGCGCGCGGCGAATGGTGCTCACGCCGACCTCGGACAGACCGATGTGCCGGATCTTCCCGGCGGCGACCAGTTCTGCCAGCGCTGAAACCGTGTCCTCGATCGGGGTTTGGCGGTCGAGGCGGTGCTGGTAGTACAAATCGATGTGATCGGTCGCCAATCGTTGCAGCGAACCTTCCACGGCGAGACGGATATTGGCGGGGCTGCTGTCCAGGCCGTCGCGGCCGGTATGCGAGATCAGCCCGAATTTGGTTGCCAGCACCACCCGATCTCGGCGGCCCTGCAGGGCGCGGGCGACGAGTTCCTCGTTGGCGTACGGCCCGTAGACCTCGGCGGTGTCGATCAGCGTGACACCCAGGTCGATGGCACGATGAATCGTGCGGATGGATTCGGCGTCGTCGAAACCGCCGACCGCGTAAGCCACCGACATGCCCATCGCGCCGAGTCCGAGGCGCCCGACGTTCAGCTCGCCGAGTTGAACCTGTTTCATGGCTTGTCTCCTGTCCTCGACGCGATTCGACACGCCTCACGCAACCGCGCGACGGTACGGTGGCGCTGTGCACCGCGTCGAGCTTCCCCCGATCTGATGAACCGCGCAAACACCCCGCGGCCGGACCGAAATCTGGCGGTCGATTTTTATCGCGTGTCGGGTGTGGTGCTCATCGTGCTGGGGCACTGGCTGGCCGGATCGGTGACGTATCGCGATGGGCAGTTCGGCCGGCAGAACCCCCTCGTCGAGCTGCCCTGGACCCAGTGGCTGACGTGGCCATTCCAGGCGGTTCCGACGTTCTTCCTGGTGGCCGGCTACGCCGGCGCTGTGTCCTGGACCCACCGGCGCGACACCGGCGGATTCTCGCGCCAGACCTGGCTGCAGCATCGCCTGGCCCGGGTGCTGGGACCAACGGCCGTCTACGGAGTGCTGGTGTCGGTGGTGGTGATCGTCCTGGGCGCCGGCGGTGTCGCCGGCTCGGTGCTCGAGTACGCCGGATGGGCGGTCGCCATGCACCTCTGGTTTCTGGCCGTCTATCTCGTGGTGGTGTCGTTGACGCCGATTGCCATTGCCGCAGACCGGCGTTGGGGACTCTTGGCGCCCGGCGCCCTCGCCCTGGCCGTTGTGGTGGTAGACGCCGTCCGGCTTGGCGGCCATGTGCAATACCTCGACTGGCTGAATTACCTTTTGGCCTGGGGGGCCCTCTATCAGCTCGGAATCGCCTGGCGGGCAGGCCGATTGGACGGCCACAGACCCGCCGTACTGGCCGGCGTATCGGCGGTCGTGCTCGCGCTGCTGATGTGGCTGAAGATCTATCCGGTCAGCATGATCGGGGTCCCCGGTCAAACGATCGACAATACGACGCCGCCCACCGTGGCACTGTTGTCGTTTGCGGGCACCCAAGCCGGGATTGTGATCGCGCTGGCGCCCGCGCTCAACCGCGCGCTGCACGCCATGCGTGTCCAGCGCGTGCTCTCCATCGGTAATCGAAACATCATGGCGCTTTACCTTTGGCACATGATTCCGGTCGTCATCGTCGCGATCGTCGGTTACCCCGCCGGGCTGCTGCCACAACCACCCATCGGGACCGCGGCGTGGTGGTTGGCCCGGCTGGAATGGGTGGCCATCCTCGGCGCCGTGACCGCGGTCGAGATGCTGTTGTTGTGGTGGGGACGGCGAATTTTCGCGGCCCCGTTGCCGCTGGTCGGGATTCCGCTCACCGAGCGCTGGATGGAACCGGTGATGCTGACCGGCGCCGCGATGGCGGCCTACGCGCTGTCCGTCGTCGCCTCCGAGGGATTCGCCCCCGATGGCCACTTCCCCTGGTTGATCGCAGTCGTTTTTGCCGTCGGAGTGCTCATTGCCGCGTTTCGTCCCACCGCCGAGTCGACAACTCGCGGCCCGACGGTCGGGCACAGAACCGCGTAGCCGCGCGGGAGCGACTTACGGCCCCACGAGAGGGGCCGTAATGCCCTGGCCAGACCGGTATGCACGGAGAAACGTCTCCGGCAGGCTTCGGATTACGTGAGTATCGAGCGCCCAGGCCCGGACGAAGAAACCCCTGTGAAGGGAGTGCACAAATGTCACACACCGCTACGCTCCACACCAGCCAAGTTCCTCGGCAGCGCGAGCAGGACGCCGAGCTGTTGAAGGAGTCCGGGGTTCACAAGCTGGTGATCACGGACCGCGAGGGGAACTGCCTGGCATTCGTATTGGCCTGGGAAAGCTTCGATTACGACGCCGAGACCGACACCTACGTGTGCGTCGTCGACGGCGATGGCAGAGAACTGATGACCGTGTACACCGCCGGTGAAATCAAATCATCACCTCGCGCGAACACCTATGTGGTGACCGCGCCGGACAGGTTCGATGGCCGCAAGGGCGCCTAGAGCCCGCTGAGTTGCCGGCCGTCGCTCGCCGCCGTTTCAAAGGCCGGGCCGGCCAGATGTCCGCACGATGCGGGACTCGTCGACCCGATCCCCGCAGTGCAGGACGCCAATTCAAACCGTCGTCGCCACATGCCGGCCACCGTTCCCGGTCCCAGCAACGGCGAGGGAACTTGACTTTGCGGCGGCTATGATAGACCGTTCGTACGGTTAGTTTATGCCGAAGGGTGGAAGATGCCCCGATCGCCAGGTAGGCGAAACGAGATTTTCGACGCGTTTGTCCGCTATGTTGCCGAACGCGGCTATGACAGAACGAATATGGGAGACATCGCCGACGAGCTCGGTATGTCCAAGGGCACCATCGTTCATCACTTCGGCACCAAAGCGCAGATGTTGCGGGAACTGGAAGAAACCCACCTGGCCCGCCAACTCGATGTGTTGCAGATGGCATGGGAACGCCTGGCCGCTCCGCACGAGCGCATCGCCGCAATCATCTACACCTCGGCACTGCTGCAGGTGATCGCCCGCGATGCGACGGTGGCGAGCCAGCGCGAGGTGGTTCAGTTGTCCGATGATCCTGCGATGCAACAAGTGCGCAAGTTACGGAATCAGTTGCAAAATCTGGCGATTGACGAAATACGCAACGGAATTGACAGCGGTGTGTTCCGAAGCGTCGACGTCGACCTGGCCGCGCTGCAACTGTGGGGATCGCTGCAGTGGATGTGGGTGTGGTTCGATCCCACCGATTCCCGGACACCCGAACAAGTCGGGGCAGCTTTCGTCGACGTGTTCCTCGGCGGGCTCCTGCTCGACCGGTTGGGGCTCGGGAAGTGGGCGAACCCGTCAGCGGACGTCGTCTCGGTGGTGCGCGAATGCCTTGCCGCGGCCACGGGTCCGACGGATTGACCGCATAGCATTCGAATTGGCTTGTGCAGGAAGGTAATTAGCCGCATCCGTAGCACGTGGAGCGGCGTGCCGTCCTGGGCCGCGATCCGTCGAGCGCAGGTCGACCAATCGCCGCTGCCGTACGGTCGGTCAATGACATTTGGGGTCCGGCGCGGGCCGACCTTAGAGAAGCCGCGAGCCAACCGCCGGGTGGCCAAGGACCGCAAATCCACTTTTAGCAGGTACTTTGCGTGAATTTCGCGTCGCCGCGTGACTGACGGCAAGGGCAGCCTAAGAATCGCATCGACCAGAGAGAACCTGGACTTTAACTGACCGACCGTACGGCAGCGGCGATTGGTCGACCTGCGCTCGACGGATCGCGGCCCAGGACGGCACGGAGCACTACA
>NZ_LZJP01000011.1:0-914 GCF_001667865.1 Mycobacterium mantenii
CTGATCGCCGTCGAACACGTCGCGCGACACGAGGCTCACAGCAGTTCCACGATCGTGGCGTTCGCCATGCCGCCGCCCTCGCACATCGTCTGCAGGCCGAAGCGGATGCCGTCGCGGCGCATGCGGTGCACCATCGTGGTCATCAGGCGAGCGCCCGAGGCCCCCAGCGGGTGGCCCAGCGCGATCGCCCCGCCGCTGGGATTTGTCACCAGCTCGCTGGCCCCGGTGTCCTTCAACCAGGCCAGGACCACCGACGCGAACGCCTCGTTGACCTCGAACACTCCGATGTCGCTGATACCGAGTCCGGCCCGCCACAACACCATCTCGGAGGCAGGAATCGGTGCCGTCAGCATCAGCACCGGGTCTGCACCGGCCACCGCTCCGGCGACGTAGCGGGCCATCGGAGTCAGCCCCAGATCGGCGGCCCTGTCGGCGGTGGTGATCAGCAGGGCGGCGGCGCCGTCGGAGATCTGTGACGAATTACCGGCGTGGATCAGCCCGTCCTCGATGAACAACGGCTTGAGCTGTCCGAGGGTCTCGATGCTGGTGCCACGGCGCAACCCCTCGTCGGTATCGAATTCTCCGGTCTCCGTGGAAAGTACGATGATTTGCGCGTCGAATGCACCGGAGTCGATAGCCGCGGCGGTCCGCTGATGCGACGCTGCGGCGTAGGCATCGAGATCGACCCGCGTCAATCCCCACTTTCGTGCCACCGCCTCGGCGCACAGTCCCTGATTGAACGAGAAATCGTCAAACCGCTGCATAACCCTCGGGCCGTATGGGAATCCACTTTGCCGCGTTACGCCAAGCGGCAGTCGGCTCATGGATTCCACCCCACCCGCTACTATTACGTCGCAGGCGCCGGCGGCGACCGCTTGGGCGGCGAAATCCACTGCCTGCTGGCTCGCTCGGCC
>NZ_LZJP01000012.1:0-157074 GCF_001667865.1 Mycobacterium mantenii
AAGCCCGCCGCCGGATTGCCTGTTGCGCGCACTGCGGCTCGGGGTGCAGCCATGCACCCCGCCCCGGCAGGCTATTGCCTGTGTCAACGATCACGGCGAATTCGCCGTTCCCGCTCGGCACAGCCACCACTCGAAGCAGCTCGACGGCCAACTCTCGCTTTCGGCATCCGACACACGTCCGTACGGGTCCACCCGTATGACGGTGCGCCATCGTCGAAGGCTCACGCTGGATCACGGCTAAGTCTAGCGTCACCGAATCGATGGTCAGAACCGCCCGAGGATGTGCCCGGCCGGCCGGCCGGGCCGATTAGCGGTCGTGGGCCATTCCGTGGGTGGCGCCGTGTTCGGACTGGCTCTCCGAAGGCCCCCCGGAACCCGGCGAGTCCCCGCGGATGTCGATGCGCCACCCGGTGAGCCGGGCGGCCAGCCGCGCGTTCTGGCCCTCCTTGCCGATCGCCAGGGACAGCTGGAAGTCGGGCACCACCACGCGGGCGGCGCGGGCAGCCGCGTCGATGATCGACACCGATACCACCTTGGCCGGCGACAGCGCGTTGGCGACGAAGCGGGCCGGATCGTCGTCGTAGTCGATGATGTCGATCTTCTCGCCGGAGAGCTCGCTCATCACGTTGCGGACCCGCTGCCCCATCGGACCGATGCAGGCGCCTTTGGCGTTCAGGCCGGGCAGGTTGGACTTCACCGCGATCTTGGAACGGTGGCCGGCCTCCCGAGCCACGGCGACGATCTCGACCGACCCGTCGGCGATCTCCGGGACTTCCAGCGAGAACAACTTGCGGACCAGGTTGGGGTGGGTCCGGGACAGGGTGATCAGCGGCTCGCGGGCCCCGCGGGTCACCCCGATCACGTAGCACCGCACGCGGTTGCCGTGCTCGTAGCTCTCGCCGGGGACTTGCTCGGCCGCCGGGATCACCCCCTCGGAGGCCTTCGTCTCGGTGCCCATCCGGACCACGACCAGGCCGCGCGCGTTGGCCCGGCTGTCCCGCTGGATCACTCCGGCGACGATCTCCCCCTCGCGGGTGGAGAACTCGCCGTAGGTCCGCTCGTTTTCCGCGTCCCGGAAGCGCTGCAGCATGACCTGGCGGGCGGTGGTGGCGGCGATCCGGCCGAAACCCTCGGGAGTGTCGTCCCATTCGCTGATGACGTTGTCGTCTTCGTCGGTCTCCCGGGCCATCACCCGCACGACGCCCGTCTTGCGGTCGATCTCGATCCGCGCGTCGTTCTGGTGACCCTCGGTATGCCGATAGGCGGTGAGCAACGCGGACTTGATGGTCTCGAGCAGTTCGTTGACCGAGATACCCCGATCCACCTCGATGGCATGCAGTGCGGCCATGTCGATGTTCATCAGCGCCGCTCCTCCGTACTCCGGGCCTGAACCATACTCGCCAGTTCCAGCTCCGCTTGGTTGGGGGGCGAAAACTCCACCTGGACAACAGCTTTGACGATGTCACCGAGGGAGACCTCGCGCACCGCCCAGTCCCGGCCCGCGCGGACCACCAACGCGACCGAGTCGTCATTCGTCTCACCGACACGACCGGTCAGCGTCGATCCGTCCGACAGGACGACGTCGACCTTGCGGCCGCGGGCTCGGCGGAAGTGCTTCGCGCTGGTCAGCGGGCGGTCCACGCCGGGCGAGGAGACCTCGAGCACGTACTGGTCCGCAATGGTGTCCAGGCCGTCGAGCAAGGCCGACGCCGAGCGGGACAGCGCGGCAGCCGTGTCCAGGTCCAGGCCGGTGTCGCCGTCGGCGATCACCGTGATCCGCGGTGGGCGGGTCCGGGCGTCGATGACCACGTCTTCGATTTCGAATCCGGCGCGCGCAAACTCTCCACCGAGTAGCTCGATCACCTGCGTCTGCGACGGTAGCCCGGTGGTCACGGCGAGCTCCTCATCTTGAGTTGTCCGGTCATCTGGCGGATGTCGACGCCCCGATGGTTTCGCAGGCGGCTTCCGGTGTCCCGGCGGAGGAACACCTGAGCCGAACGTTGCTGTCGGTGGCTGCCCTCTGCGAGAACCAGCTATCCACGATACGCCAGGAATTGCGGTTGACGGGGTGATCGCGTCCTGGCATCTCGGCCACCTTCGCGCCGATGGCAGGATGTCCTTGTGCCTAGCGCAGATCCGTTCGTCAACAGGCGAGACGTCCTCGCCGGTGGCGTGGCGTTGGCCGCGCTCGGGGCGGTGGTGTCCGCCTGCGGCAAGTCCGCGCCCAAGCCTCCGCCCGTCGAGCAACTCTTGGGACCGTTGGATCAGGCCCGCCACGACAGCGCCCTTGCGGGTGCCGCCGCGGCGGCCGTCGGGAACCCTCCGCAGGTCGCCGCCGCGCTGACGGTGGTGGCGAGCCAGCGCGCCGCGCATGCCCGCGCGCTGTCCTCGGAGATTTCGCGCGCGGCCGGCAAGCTCGCCACCTCCCCCACCAGCGAAACGCCGACCCCGAGCCAGGCTGGGCCCGCCGGGCCGCCACCGCCCCCGCCGCCGGTGTCCGACGTGATCGACGCGCTGCGCGCCTCGGCCGACAGCGCGAGTCGCCTGGTGGGTACGGAATCGGGCTACCGGGCGGGGCTGCTGGCCTCGATCGCCGCGTCCTGCACGGCGTCGTACATGGTTGCGCTGGTGCCCGGGGGACCGTCGATATGACCTCCGGTAAGGACGCCGACAACACGGCCCTGTGCGACGCGCTGGCCATCGAGCACTCGACGATCTACGGCTACGGCATCGTGTCCGCGCTGTCACCGCCCAGCGTGAACGACATGGTGGTGGAGGCCCTCGCCCAACACCGCCAGCGCCGCGACGACGTCATCGCGATGCTGACCGCCCGCAAGGTCACCGCGCCGACCGCCGCGGCCGGCTACCAGCTGCCCCTGGTGGTCGGCGGCCCGGCCGACGCCGCGCGGCTGGCCGCGCGGATGGAGAACGACGGCGCGGGGGCCTGGCGCGTGGTCGCCGAGCATGCGGAGACCGGCGCGGACCGCGCGTTCGCCGCGACGGCGCTGGTGCAGAGCGCGGTCATGGCCGCCCGGTGGAGCCGCGTGCTGGGCGCCTGGCCGATCACGACGAGCTTCCCCGGCGGCAACGACTAGCGCTGCTGGTCGCGCAGCGCCGCGGCGATGTCGGTGGCCAGCGACGGCCCGGTCGCCAATTCGCGGGTTTGGCCGCCGAAGCGGTCGCGCAGCTCCACCACGCCGTCGGCCCAGCCCCGGCCCACCACGACGATCCAGGGCACGCCGAGCAGTTCGGCGTCCTTGAACTTCACCCCGGGTGAGGCCTGGCGGTCGTCGAGCAGCACCTCGACGCCCAACCGGTCCAACTCGCCGGCCAGGTCGGTGGCTCCGGTGCGGGCCTCCGCGTCTTTGTTGGCGATCACCAGGTGCACGTCGAACGGTGCGACCGCCGATGGCCAGCGCAGCCCGAGCTCGTCGTGGTGTTGCTCGGCGATGACGGCCACCATCCGCGACACCCCGAGGCCGTAGGAGCCCATGGTCAGGCGGACCGGCTTGCCGTCCTCGCCGAGCACATCGACGGTGAAGGCGTCGGTGTACTTGCGGCCCAACTGGAAGATGTGCGCGACCTCGATGCCGCGCGCCGAGACCAGTGGGCCCGCGCCATCTGGTGAGGGGTCACCGTCGCGCACCTCGGCGGCCTCGATGGTGCCGTCGGCCGTGAAATCCCGGCCGGCCACCAGGCCGACGACGTGCCGGCCGGGCTCGTCGGCCCCGGTGATCCAGCTGGTGCCGTCCACCACCCGCGGATCGACTAGGTAGCGAACATCGTTGTCCTGCAATGCTTTCGGGCCGATGTATCCCTTCACCAGGAAGGGGTACTTGGCGAAGTCGGCGTCGTCGAGCAACACGTATTCGGCCGGTTCCAGCGCCGCGCCCAGCCTTTTGTCATCGACCTCGCGGTCGCCCGGCACGCCGATGGCCAACAGCTCCCAGTCCCCGCCGGGCCGGCGCACCTTGAGCAGAACGTTCTTCAACGTGTCGGCCGCGGTGACCGTGCGGCCGAGGTTCGCCTGGTTGGCCCAGTCGACCAAGGTGACGATGGTCGGGGTGTCGCCGGTGTCGTGCACCACGGCGTCGGGCAACCCGTCGATGGGTTGGGCCTCCGGACGGGCGGTGACGACGGCCTCGACGTTGGCGGCGTAGCCGGACTCCAGGCACCGCACGAAGGTGTCCTCACCGACCGCGCTCTCGGCCAGGAACTCCTCGGAGGCGCTCCCGCCCATGGCGCCCGACACCGCGGAGACGATGACGTAACGCACCTGCAGACGCGAGAAGATGCGCTGATATGCCTCCCGATGCGCGTGATAGGCGGCCTTGAGCCCGGCCTCGTCGATGTCGAACGAATAGGAGTCCTTCATCACGAACTCCCGGACCCGCAGGATGCCGGCGCGGGGCCGGGCCTCGTCGCGGTATTTGTTCTGAATCTGGAACAGCAGGACCGGAAAGTCTTTGTAGGAGCTGTATTCGCCCTTGACCGTCAGGGTGAACAGCTCTTCGTGCGTGGGGCCCAGTAAATAGTCGTTGCCGCGGCGGTCCTTCAGCCGAAAGACGCCGTCGCCGTACTCGGTCCACCGGTTGGTCGTCTCGTACGGTGCGCGCGGCAGCAGGGCGGGGAACAAGATCTCTTGCCCGCCAATGGCGTTCATCTCTTCGCGGACGATGCGCTCAATGTTGCGCAGCACCCGCAGGCCCAGCGGCAGCCAGCTGTACAGCCCGGGCGCGACGGGCCGGATGTAGCCGGCCCGGATCAGCAGCTTGTGGCTCGGGACTTCGGCGTCGGCGGGATCGTCGCGCAAGGTGCGCAAAAACAACTGGGACATCCGGGTGATCACAGCGGGCCAGCCTAACTTGTCGGGTGTGCGGGGACGCCGGGCCCAGCGGTGAGCGCAAGCGCCCAGGGGCAGTGCCAGGCTTCAGGAATGTGATATCGCCGGCGCTATCGGATCCGGCGAGCACTACTTGGTCCTCGGCCCGGTACGGCGTGCGTGATGAAACCCGGTGAGCTACAGCTCCCCGGCGTCCATCGCTTCCTTGACCTCTTGCGCGTGCGCAACCTGGTCGGGGGTGTAGCCGATCAGCAGCGCCGCGGCGCCGACGATGACGGCCACGCCGGCCAGCCAGAGCAGTCCGTAGGTGTAGCCGTTGTCCAGTGCGGCCAACTGCGCATCGTTCATGAACTTCACCGGACCGGTGGTGCCGCCCATATACAGCGTCCGCGACGTGATCACCGCCTGGATGACGGCCAGCACCAGCGGCCCACCCAGGCTCTGCAGCATCAGCGTGACCGCCGACACCGGGCCGATCTGGTCGAAGCCAACACCGGCGATGGCCGACAGCGTGAGCGGAACGACGGCCATGCCGATGCCGATTCCGCCGACCACGATGGGCAACACCAGGTTGGGGAAGTACGCAGCCCCGCGGTGCATGAACGCCCAGCCGAACAACATCGCCCAGAACAGCATGATCCCGCCGCCGATGGTCAGCACCCGCGGCGAGAACCGGGACACCAGCTGCGAGGAAACGCCGAGGCCGATGCCCATCGCGATGACGAACGGTATGAAGCCGACTCCCGCGCGCAGCGCGCTGTAACCGAGGATGTCCTGTACGTACAGGCCGATGCACACGGTCAGGCTGAACATGAGTCCGCCGGCCAAAAAGATTGCGGTGAAGGTGACCAGCCGGTTGCGGTCGCGGAAGAGATCAAACGGAACGACGGGGTTCTCGGCGGTGCGTTCCACGATGATGAAGGCCAGCGCGGCACCCAGCGCGACCACACCGGATCCGATGGTGGTGATCGACACCCAGCCCTTTTCCGGCCCCATCGAGAAGGCGAACACGGCCGCGGTGCAGGCCAGGGTGGCCAGTATGGCCCCGGTGGCGTCGAGCTTCATCCGCTCGCGGTTGGTCTCCCGCAGCGCGGTGCGGGCCAGGTACATCATCACCAGGCCGATCGGCACGTTCACCAGGAACGCCAGCCGCCACGACACCTCGGTGAGCGCTCCACCGACCACCAGCCCCATCACCGAACCAACAGCCGTCATCGCGGCGAACACCGCGGTCGCGAAGTTACGGGCCGGGCCCTTGGGGAAGGTGGTCGCCACCAGCGCCAGACCGGTCGGTGAGGCGATGGCCGAGCCGACGCCCTGCGACAGCCGGGCGATCACCATGGTGGCCTCGTCCCAGGCGACCGCGCACAGCACGGAAGAGATGGTGAACAGCGCGACACCGACGATGAAGGTGCGCTTGCGCCCGATGGTGTCGCCGAGGCGGCCGCCCAGCAGCATTAGGCCGCCGAACGTCAGCACGTAGGCGGTGATCACCCAGCTGCGCCCGGCGTCGGACAGGCTGAGCTCGTTTTGAATCTTGGGGAGCGCGACGATGGCGACGGTGCTGTCCATCGTCGCGAGCAGCTGCATACCACCGATGGCGATAACGGCCGCGATGAAGCGTCGAGAAGGCAGCCACGCCGGGTAGTACTTGCTGATGCGCTTGGAGGCGGTCTCCGCCGGGAGCGCAGCGCTCACCGGGGCCGGACGATCGGGGCGCGCCGAGGCCAGTTTCTGCACCGCGCGCTCTGCATCGTTGAGAGCCGTCATAAAGGGTTACCTTACAGTAATCTTAAGAACCGTTTAAAGCCCGAAAGCCGCCACGGCCCCGATCACGATGATCGCGGGAGGTCGGATACCCTCGGCGCGGATCTTTTCGGGCGTGTCGGCGAGGGTAGCCCGCAAAGTGTGTTGGGCGGCGGTCGTTCCATGCTGAACGACCAGCACCGGCGTATCCGCAGGTCGGCCTCCTTTGAGGAGGGCGTCAGCGAAAAGCTCGATGCGTTCGACGGCCATCAGCAAAACAATCGTGCCTGACATCGCGGCCAGTGCATCCCAATTTACTAACGATTCGGGGTGACCGGGTGGGAGATGGCCGCTGACCACCACGAACTCGTGATTTATGGCCCGATGAGTGACGGGAACGCCCGCCAAAGCGGGCACTCCTATGGCACTTGTCACACCTGGCACCACCGTCACCGGGACACCGGCCTCGACGCACGCCAGCACCTCCTCGTAGCCGCGGGCGAAGACGAAGGGGTCCCCGCCTTTGAGGCGCACGACGAAGCTGCCGGCGCGGGCGCGCTCGATCATGACGTCGTTGATCGCGTCCTGGGCCATGGCCCGCCCGTAGGGGATCTTGGCGGCGTCGATGACTTCTACGTGCGGGGGCAGCTCGGCCAGCAGTTCCGGCGGTGCGAGGCGGTCGGCGACCACGACGTCGGCCTGGGCCAGCAGGCGGCGGCCGCGCACGGTGATCAGTTCGGGATCACCGGGCCCGCCGCCGACCAGCGCGACGCCGCCCTTGACGACGTCGGAGCCCACCGGGCTGTCGGGCGTGATGAGCCCGGTCTGCAGCGCCTCGCGGATGGCCGAGCGGATCGCCGCCGATCGTCGGTGTTCGCCGCCGGCCAGGACTCCGACGGACAGCCCCGCGTAGTCGAACGACGCTGGCGTCACTGCGGTCCCCTCGACGGCGATGTCGGCCCGGACGCAGAAGATGCGGCGGCTTTCGGCCTCGGCGACCACGGCCGCATTCACCTCGGGGTCATCGGTGGCCGCGATCGCGTACCAGGCTCCGTCGAGGTCGCCGTCGCGGTATTCGCGCAATGCCAGGGTGATTCCCGTCATCGCCTCGACGGACCTGGTGGCGCTGCGGGAGATGACGTGGACGTCGGCGCCGCTGGAGATGAGCAGGGGCAGCCGGCGCTGGGCAACGGTGCCGCCGCCGACCACGACGACCTTTTTGCCGGTCAGCCGCAGCCCAGCGAGGTAGGCGCTCTCGGTCACCCGGCAAGCCTAGTGGTTGTCGATGCTGGCACCGCGAGCGTAAGCACACTGCGATTTTCGGTGGGCTTTTTCACAGTGAGATTACGCTCGCGGACTGGCTCGCCGGGCGCCCGCGTGTGCGACGAACCGCGCCACTGCCTCCGGCGCGGCGGCCGGATGGGTGTGCAGATACGACGCGTGCACACCGGCGTGCACGACGCCGTCACGGGCGGGGCCGTCGTTGCGGTGCGCGTCGTGGACCTGGTACATCCATGCGGGCTGATAGTCGTCGTTGAATGTGACTGTGGTGCGGTGGAATTCATGCCCCACCGTCCGCTGGCCGGCGGTATACACCGACGAATCCGCGACGGCGACGGCGTCGCGGTACGCCAGGGTCAGGTGCGAGGTGAACCGCGCCTCCCCCGCCAGCACGCCGCACATCGGGTGGCCGTCGAGCTCGGAGACCAGATAGATCAGCCCGGCGCACTCGGCGTGGATAGGCGCCCCCGCGGCGGCCAGCTCGTTGATCTGCCCGCGCACGACGTCGTTGGCCGACAGCTCCGCGGTGAACTGTTCGGGAAAGCCGCCGGGCAGCAGCACCCCGTCGGTGCCGTCGGGCAACGCGTCGGTGAGCGGATCGAATTCGACGACGTCGGCACCGGCGGCCGCCAGCAGTTCCGCGTGTTCCGCGTAGCCGAAACTGAACGCCTTTCCGGCCGCCACCGCCACGGTGGCGCTCCCCCCGGGCGTCTCCCCCACTGCCGCAACGGGATCCCACGGCGGCTGCGCGGCCCGGCCTCCGGCAATTGCGACGATCGCCGCCAAGTCGACATGACGAGCGACCAAAGCGGTCATCGCCTCCACCGCGAGCCGCGCCCGTTGCCCATACTCCACCGCGGTGACCAGACCCAAATGCCTTGACGGCAGTTCCAATTCGGCGGTGCGGGGAATGGCGCCCAGCACCGGGACACCGGCCTGCCCGCAGGCCTGCCGCAGCACCTGCTCATGCCGGGCCGACCCGAGCCGGTTCAGGATCACACCGCAGACGCGGGTCGCGGTGTCGAAGCTCGAAAAGCCGTGCAGCAGTGCGGCGATGCTCTGGCTTTGCCCTCGGGCATCGACGACCAGGACGACGGGCGCACCCAGCAGGCCCGCGACGTGGGCGGTCGATCCCGGCGCAGGGGTCGTGGCGGCGGGCCCGATCCGCCCGTCGAACAGGCCCATCACCCCTTCGACCACGGCGATGTCCGCGCCACGCGCGCCGTGGGCGTACAGCGGACCGATCAGGTCCTCCCCCACCAACACCGGGTCGAGGTTGCGGCCGGGACGCCCGGCGGCCAGCCCGTGGTAGCCGGGATCGATGAAGTCCGGGCCGACCTTGAACGGCGCCACCGTGTGCCCCGCCCGACGCAGGGCACCGATCAAACCCGTTGCCACCGTGGTCTTTCCGCTGCCCGACGCGGGAGCGGCGACGACCACCGCGGGAACACTCACCATTCGATGCCCTTCTGGCCCTTACGCCCGGCGTCCATCGGATGCTTGACCTTGGCCATCTCGGTCACCAGGTCGGCCGCGTCGATGAGGCGCTGCGGGGCGTCGCGCCCGGTGATGACCACGTGCTGGTGACCGGGACGGCCCGCCAACACCTCCACCACCTCGTCGACGTCGACCCAGCCCCACTTCAGCGGGTAGGTGAACTCGTCCAGCACGTAGAAGTCGTGACGCCGATCGGTGAGCCGGCGCGCGATCTCCGCCCAGCCGTCGGCCGCTGCCGCCGCGTGGTCAACCTCGTTGCCCGCCTTGCGGGTCCAGGACCAGCCCGCACCCATCTTGTGCCATTCGACGGGTCCGCCGATCTGGCGCTGGTCGTGCACCTGACCCAGCTGGGCGAAGACCGCCTCCTCGCCCACCTTCCACTTGGCGCTTTTGACGAACTGGAACACCGCGACCGACAGCCCGGCATTCCAGGCCCGTAGCGCCATTCCGAATGCGGCCGTGGACTTTCCCTTGCCGGCGCCGGTGTGCACGGCCAGCACGGGCGTGTGGCGGCGCGCCCGCGTGGTCAGGCCGTCATCGGGGACTTGCAGTGGAACGCCTTGTGGCATCAGCGCTTATCCTTTCCGATCAGGCCGCGTCGCGCACCGCACGCGTCAGGGAATCCGCGTGCAGCTGCTCTAGCCGGATGGCCGGGGCACCGAGCTGGCGGGCGAGTTGCCCGGCCAGACCCAGCCGTACAAAGGACGTCTCGCAGTCGACGACCACGGCGGCGGCACCCTCGGCGACCAGCCGGGCTGCGGCGGTTCTGGTGCGGCCCAACGGATCCGGACCCGCGGTGGCACGGCCGTCGGTCAGCACCACCACCAAGGCACGCCGCGCCCGGTCACGCGCCTTCTCCCGCACGATCAGTTCACGCGCGGCCAGCAGGCCTTCGGCCAGTGGGGTCTTGCCGCCGGTGTCGAACCGGGCCAGTCGCCGCCCGGCGATATGCGCCGACGACGTCGGCGGCAACAACAGCCGCGCCTGGTGTTGACGGAAGGTGATCACCGCAACCTTGTCGCGGCGCTGATAAGCGTCACGCAGCAGGGACAACGTGGCGCCGCTGACCGCCGCCATGCGATCGCGTGCGGCCATCGAACCCGACGCGTCCACGACGAAGATCACCAGGTTGCCTTCGCGCCCCTCTCGCACGGCGCGGCGCACATCGTCGGGCTGGGGCCGCAACGGCCCGGCGCCGGCGCGCTCGGCTGCCGACAGCAGGGTGGCGAACAGGTGCAGTCCGTGCCCGCCGCAACTCGCGTCGTCCGCGTCGGTGGCGGCGATGACGCTGCCACTGGCGTTGCGGGCCCGCGACCGCCGTCCCGGCGCCCCCTCCCCGACACCCGGAACCCGCAGCGCGCGGGTTTGGAAGGTCTTCGACGGCGGCGCGCTGGGCCTGGTCTTCGGCCGTTGCGGCTCGCCGTTCTCCGATGAGTTCTGTTGCGGCGCATCCTGTTCCGTATCGGTGGACTGACCGCCACCGGGTGGGTCGGGATCGGGATCGGGGTCCGCATCCTGGTCGGCCCTCGCCTGGGCCAGGGCTTCGTCCAGCTGGTCGCGGTCGATGCCCGGATCGTCGAACGGATCGCGGCGGCGCCGGTGCGGCAAGGCCAGCTCGGCGGCCACCCGGATGTCCTCTTCCCCGACGCTGGGCGCACCGCGCCAAGCGGCGTGCGCGACGGCGGTCCGGGCCACCACCAGGTCGGCGCGCATGCCGTCGACGTCGAACGCCGCACACAGCGTGGCGATGCGTCGTAATTCGTTGTCGGGCAAGGCCACATCATCGACGAGCTCGCGCGCCGCGGCGATGCGCCGGGCCAGCTCGGCATCGGCGTCGGCATAGCGCTCGGCGAAACCGTCCGGGTCGGCCTCGTAGGCCATCCTCTGCCGGATGACCTGCACCCGCACCTCGACGTCGCGCGATGCGTGCACGTCGACGGTGAGCCCGAACCGGTCCAGCAGCTGCGGACGCAGTTCGCCCTCTTCGGGATTCATGGTGCCGATCAACACGAACCGGGCCTCGTGCGAATGCGAGATGCCATCGCGTTCGATGTGCACCCGTCCCATCGCCGCGGCGTCGAGCAGCACATCGACGAGGTGATCGTGCAACAGGTTGACCTCGTCGACATACAGCACACCGCCGTGCGCGCGGGCCAGCAGGCCCGGTGAGAACGCATGCTCGCCGTGGCGCAGCACCCGCTGCAGGTCCAACGAGCCGATCACCCGATCTTCGGTTGCCCCGAGCGGCATTTCGACCAGGCCGGCGTCGCTGCCGGTGGCGTCGGACAGCAACGCCGCAAGGCCGCGCACCGCCGTGGACTTGGCGGTGCCCTTCTCACCGCGGATGAGCGCGCCGCCGATCTCCGGGCGCACGGCGCACAGCAGCAGGGCCAGGCGCAGCTGGTCGTGGCCGACGATCGCGCTGAACGGGTAGGGCTTCACGGCTTCCCCGCCAAACCCGAACCGGGACGCAGCATGGGCACGTGCGGAACGCCGTCGTCAAGGAAATCGTCTCCGTCGCGGACGAATCCGTGCTGGGCGTACATGTCGGCCAGATAGGTCTGCGCATTGATCCGGCACGGGTAATCGCCCACCTCGGCCAGCGCCGCGCGCAGCAGCCGGGTGGTGTGGCCCTGGCCGCGCGCGGCGCGCTTGGTGCACAACCGTCCGATCCGGAACACCTTCTGGCCCCCGGCGTGTTCCTCCATCAACCGCAGCGTGCAAATCACCTCGCCGTCGGGGGTTTCCAGCCAGAAGTGCCGGGTCTCGGCGAGCAGGTCCCGCCCGTCGAGCTCCGGGTACGGGATCGCCTGTTCGACGACGAACACCTCCACCCTCAACTTGAGTAGCTCGTAAAGCGTCTGGGCATCAAGGTCTTTGGCCCAAATACGTCGCAGTGCTTCACTCAATTGCGCGACTCCTCCTCATCGCTTCGCTCTGCATCGTCGTCGGCGCGACTCAATTGCGCGACTCCTCCTCATCGCTTCTTCGTCGGCGCCGGTCATGACACGCCCAACCCCAGCACCTTCGTTCCCCATGAAAAAACCTCGTCGTACAGCGCGGGCTCGTCCGACAGCGTCGTCCCTAGCGACGGAACCATCTCCTTGAGCGCGGGCAGCCACGATTGAAAGCGGTTGGCAAAGCTGCGTTCCAGCACCCCGAGCATGATCGGCACCGCCGTCGAAGCTCCCGGGGAGCCGCCGAGCAGCCCGGCGATGCTTCCGTCGGCGGCCCCCACCACGGTGGTGTCGAAGTCGAGCACCCCGCCTTTGCGTTTGTCCCGCCGGATCACCTGCACACGCTGGCCGGCCACCGTCAGCTCCCAGTCCGAACCCACCGCGGTGGGGGCGAATTCGCGCAGCATGCGAATCCGGTCCGGTTCGGAGAGCCGCAGCTGGCCGACCAGATATCTGAGCAGCGTCAGCTGCGTGGCGCCCACCCCGAGCAGTGACGCCAGGTTGTCCGGTTTCACCGAGCGGAGGAGATCGGTGAAGTGCCCGTGTTTCAAGAACTTCGGTGACCAGCCGGCGTACGGGCCGAACACCAGCCACGGCCTGCCGTTGACGTAGCGCAGGTCCAGATGCAGCGCGCCCAGCGGCGGGGCGCCCGGTGCGGGAACGCCGTACACCTTGGCCCGGTGCGCGGCGGTGAGCGCCGGGTTGCCGGTGCGCAGGAACCGGCCGCCGATCGGGAATCCCGCGAAACCCTTGACCTCGCCGATGCCGGACTTCTGCAACAGCGGCAGCGCATCACCGCCGGCCCCGACGAAGACGAATCTGGCGTTCAGAGTGCGGTTTTCGCCGGTGCGCCGGTTGCGGATCGACAGCGTCCAGCTGCCGTCGGACTGACGCGACAGGTTGCGCACCTCGTGACCGAACAGGGCCGTCGCGCCGGCGTGCACACAGAACCCGATGAGCTGTCGCGACAGGGCACCGAAGTCGACATCGGTGCCGTGGGCAGCCCAGTTGAGCGCCGTCGGTTCGGAGAAGTCGCGGTTGGCCGCCATGAACGGTAGCCGGCGGGCGAACTCGTCGTGGTCGTCGATCAATTCGATGCCGGCGAACAGCGGATTGGACGCCAGCGCCCGTTGCCGGCGACGCAGATAGTCGACGCGCAGCGCGCCGCGCACGAAGCTCGCGTGCGGGATCGCGGTGAGGAAGCGCCGATCGGTCAGGATGCCGTTCTCGACGGCGTAGGCCCAGAACTGACGGGTCACCTGGAATTGCTCGTTGATGCGCACCGCTTTGCCGATGTCGATCGAACCGTCGGGGCGCTGCGGCGTGTAGTTCAGCTCGCACAGCGCCGAATGCCCGGTGCCCGCGTTGTTCCAGGGGCTGCTGCTCTCGGCGGCGACGGCGTCCAGGCGCTCCACAAAAGTCATCGACCAATCCGGCTGCAACCGGCGCAGCAACGCTCCCAGCGTCGCGCTCATGATGCCCGCGCCCACCAGCACGACGTCCGTCCGCGTGGTTCTGGCTAGCGATGACACCGGCGTGTTGATCCTTCCCTCGACTCGGCCGATCCCCAGGTTATCCCGAGGCAAAGCGGCCGCGAACGACGTGCGGCGCCCCGTGGCCAGCAAAAGCTCTAAGCTGGCCTCGTGACTGGCAGGGTGACCGGCGGAGTGACCGGCTGGGTGCCCGATGTCCTTCCCGGTTATTGGCAGCGCACCCTCGCGCTCGGCCCCGATCCGGCCGGTGAGGGCGACATCGTCGCGACCCTGATCCGACGCGGACCCGAACCGGGACGGCCGGGCCGCGGGGCGGCGTCGCCCGGGCACGCGGTGCTGGCGGTGCACGGCTACACCGACTACTTCTTCCACACCGAGCTCGCCGACCATTTTGCGGCTCGCGGCTTCACCTTCTATGCGCTGGACCTGCACAAGTGCGGCCGGTCGCGGCGCGACGGACAGACGCCGCACTTCATCACCGACCTCAGAAACTACGAGACCGAACTCGATCACGCGCTGGCCGTCATCGGGGCGCACACGGCAGACGGCCGGCCCGGCAATCCGGGGAAGGTGCTGATGTACGCGCATTCCGCGGGCGGACTCATCGTGTCGTTGTGGCTGGACCGATTGCGTCGGCGAAACGCGGCCGCGCACGCCGGCATTGGCGGACTGGTGCTCAACAGCCCGTTTCTGGAGCTGCCCGGCCCGTCCATTCTGCGGCACTCGGCGACCGTGGCGCTGATCGCCGGCCTGTCTCGAGTGCGGTCCAAGGGCGTGGCCCGGTCGCCGGGCGAGGGTGGCTACGGCACCACGTTGCACCGCGACTATGGCGGCGAATTCGACTACAACCTGCAGTGGAAACCCGTTGGCGGCTTCCCCATCACCTTTGGCTGGCTGCACGCCGTCCGCCGCGGCCAGGCCCGACTGCATCGCGGTCTCGACGTCGGCGTGCCGAATCTGATCCTGCGATCGGATCACAGCGTGCACGAAAACACCGATTCCGCGTCCATGCAGTGCGGTGATGCGGTTCTCGACGTCACCCAGATCGCCCGCTGGGCCGGCTGTGTCGGCAACCGCAGCACCGTGGTTCCGGTGGCCGACGCCAAACACGACGTGTTCTTGTCTTTGCAGGGGCCGCGCAAAACCGCTTATCGGCAGCTGGATCTCTGGCTCGACGGCTACCTGCGCACCGACAACGACGCCTCGGCGTCGCTGCGAAAGGGGTGACGGCTTGGAGACCTACGACGTCGCGATCATCGGAACCGGTTCGGGCAACAGCATTCTCGATGACCGCTTCGCCGAAAAGCGGGTGGCGATCTGCGAACAGGGCACATTTGGTGGCACGTGCCTGAACGTCGGCTGCATCCCGACCAAGATGTTCGTCTACGCCGGCGAGGTCGCCCAGACCATCCGGGATGCGGCGCGCTTCGGCATCGACGCGCGCATCGACCGGGTGCGGTGGGACGACATCGTCTCGCGCGTCTTCGGGCGCATCGACCCGATCGGGGTCGGCGGTGAGGACTTTCGGAGCTCGGAGCCCAACATCGACGTGTACAAGCAGCACACCCGGTTCGGTCCGGTGCAGGCCGACGGGCGCTACCTGCTGCGCACGGATGCCGGCGACGAGTTCACCGCCGACCAGGTGGTGATCGCCGCCGGGGCGCGGGCGGTGGTGCCGCCGGCGATCCTCGAGTGCGGCGCCCGCTACTACACCAGCGACACGGTCATGCGGATCGCCGAGTTACCAGAGCATCTGGTGATCGTCGGGGGCGGTTTCGTGTCGGCCGAATTCGCCCACATCTTCTCCTCGCTGGGCTCGCGGGTGACCCTGGTGGTCCGCGGATCCGCGTTGCTGCGGCATACCGATGACGTCCTGTGCAAGCGCTTCACCCGCATCGCCTCGAGCAAGTGGGAGCTGCACACCCACCGCAACGTCGTGGGCGCCGAGAACCGCGGTTCGGGCGTCGCGGTGCAACTGGACGACGGCCACACCATCGAGGCCGACGCGCTGCTGGTGGCGACCGGGCGGGTCTCCAACGCCGATCAACTCGACCTCGAGCAGGCCGGTGTCGCCGTCGAGGACCGTCTGGTGGTCGTGGACCAGTACCAGCGAACCACGGCGCGCGGGGTTTTCGCCCTCGGCGACGTCTCGTCGCCGTATCAGCTCAAGCACGTCGCCAACCACGAGGCGCGCGTCGTGCAGCACAACCTGCTGTGCGACTGGGACGACACCGGCGCGATGGCCGTCACCGACCATCGCTACGTGCCGTCGGCGGTGTTCACCGATCCCCAGATCGCCTCCGTCGGATTGACCGAAAATGAAGCCATCGCACAGGGTTTCAAGATAATGACGAAGATCCAGGACTACGGTGACGTCGCCTACGGCTGGGCGATGGAGGACACCACCGGGATCGTGAAGCTCATCGCCGAGCGCGGAACCGGGCGACTGCTGGGTGCGCACATCATGGGCCATCAGGCCTCGTCGATCATCCAGCCGTTGATCCAGGCGATGAGTTTCGGGCTCACCGCGCACCAAATGGCCCGCGGCCAGTACTGGATCCATCCGGCGCTGCCCGAGGTGGTGGAGAACGCGCTGCTGGGTCTGCGCTGAGTTCAGCGCCGGCGCGGCCGAGCGTCGGACTTGCCGCTCTGGCACTGCGGGCACAGGCCGTGCAGCGTCAGCCCGGCGGCCTCCGACAGCGCGAAGGAACTGCCCGCCATCGCGTGTTCGAGCGCCGAACTCAACCGCCGGGCGGGCACTTCGATGATGGTGCCGCACTTGATGCATACCGCGTGGTGATGCGGCGCGGTGGCCAGGCCGTAGGTCGTCACGCCGCCGTTGAGCGCCAGCGCGTGCAGCACGCCCTGATCGACCAGGGTGGTGACCGTGCGGTAGACGGTCGCCACGTCGGGCGCATGGGCACCGGGAGGCATGCACTCCCGCATCCGCTGGTGGATCTCGGCGACCGGCAGGTGACCGTTGACGGGCTCCAGCACGGCCAGCACCTGGATCCGCGACGACATGCGCCGCAACCCCCGGGCGCGCAGAAGCTCGCCGATCCTCTCGGTGACCGACGCATCCGGTGCCGACGGCTTGGGCGTCACCGGTTCAGTGTCGCGCCGCGGCGGCGGGATCGCCAGTCCTCGACCCGATCGGGGCCCGGGATTCCTGCAACTCGCTTGCATCTGGCGAGCCGCGGAATTTACAGTCATGCCGGTTGCTCTCAGCCCGATACCGCAAGGACGCGCCGGAAGGACCCCAGTGGCCGATACCGAGATCGACTGGCGGCCGTCACGGACGACCAGACTTCTCGGCGCCCTGAGTCCGGCGGAGTGGTGGCGGCTGGCGGCGATGCTGACGGTCATCGTCGCGCTGCACCTGATTGGCTGGTTCACCATGATCTTCTTGGTGGCGCCGGCGCAATACAGCTTGGGCGGCAAAGCTTTTGGCATCGGTATCGGGTTGACGGCCTACACCCTGGGCATGCGCCACGCCTTCGACGCCGACCATATCGCCGCGATCGACAACACCACCCGCAAGCTGATGAACTCTCGCCAACGGCCGATGGCCGTCGGCTTCTTCTTCTCGCTGGGCCATTCCTCGGTGGTGTTCGGGCTGGCGGTGCTGCTGGCGTGCGGTGTGAAGACGGTCGTCGGCCCGGTCAGCGACGACTCCTCGGCGCTGCACCGCTACACCGGGCTGATCGGCGCCGGCGTCTCGGGCGTGTTCCTCTATGCGATCGCCTTGATCAACGTCATCGTCCTGATCGGCATACTTCGCGTCTTCGCGCGGCTGCGGCGGGGCGAATACGATGCCGAAACCGACGCGGCCGAGCTCGAGCGTCACCTCGACAACCGGGGGCTGATGAGCCGGCTTCTCGGGCGCTTCACCAAGTCGATCACCAAGTCGTGGCACTGCTATCCCGTCGGGTTGCTGTTCGGGCTCGGCTTCGACACCGCCACCGAGATCGCGCTCCTGGTGCTGGCCGGCACCAGCGCCGCGGCCGGGCTGCCCTGGTACGCCATCATGTGCCTGCCGGTGCTGTTCACCGCCGGCATGTGCCTGCTGGACACCATCGACGGCTCGTTCATGAATTTCGCCTACGGCTGGGCCTTTTCCAATCCGGTGCGCAAGATCTACTACAACATCACCATCACCGCGCTGTCGGTGGCGGTCGCGTGGGTGATCGGCAGTGTCGAACTCCTGGTCCTGTTCGCCGACCAGTTCCGTTGGCGGGGTGCGTTCTGGCGCTGGGTCGGCGGGCTGGACCTCAACGCGATCGGCTACGTGATCGTCGGCATGTTCGTCCTCACGTGGGCGGTGGCGCTACTCGTCTGGCGCTACGGGCGCATCGAAGACAAGTGGAGCTCGTGAGCCCAAACGGCTAGAGCCTGACCGCTGACCGCCGTTCGGGTGTAGAACAGTGCTCATGGGCTCCTCGGCTCGCGCCCTGCTCGCGGATCGCCGGTGATCGGCGATGCACGAGCTGTCGCTGTGCGAAGCGATCGCCGGTGTCGTCAAGAATCACGCCGACGGCCGGCACGTCGACGTGGTGCGGGTGCGGGTCGGCGCCCTTCGTCAGGTGGTGCCGGAGTCGCTGTCCTTCTGCTGGACACTGGTACGCGACGCCGAGGACATGCCCGACGCCGAACTGGAACTCGAATGCGTCAGCGCCGAAGTCAGGTGCCGCGCCTGCGGTGGGCAATCGGAAATCACCTCGCCGTGGTCGATCTGGTGTCCGCAATGTGACAGCTCCGACGTCGAGGTGCTGCGCGGCAACGAATTCTTGGTGACGTCCCTGGATGTTTCGTGAAAGAGATGTCTCGTGAAAGGCGTTGACGATGGGTAGATTTCATCGGCACGACGACGGAACCGTGCACGCCCACGAGCACGATCACCTTCCGCATGAGCACGAGCACGAGCACGGCGATCACAGCAGCTATCAGACCGGCAGTCAGCGCATCGACGTGCTGGAGGCGATCTTCGCCGAGAACGATCTGCTCGCCGACGCCAATCGGGCGGCGTTCGAGCGCAACGGGGTGCGAACCCTCAACCTGATGAGCTCGCCGGGATCGGGCAAGACCACCATCCTGCAGGCCACGCTCGACGAACTCGCCGGCGAGCTGGCGATCGGGGTGATCGAGGGCGACATCGCCACCGACCTGGACGCGGCCAAGCTCAGCGGCCGGGGCGCCCAGGTGTCACTGCTCAACACCAGCAACGGGTTTGGCGGCGAGTGCCATCTCGATGCGCCGATGGTCAACCGCGCACTGCCCGGCCTCGACCTTGCCGCACTGGACCTGGTGGTCATCGAGAACGTCGGCAACCTGGTCTGCCCGGCCGAGTTCGACGTCGGCGAGCACGCCAAGGCCATGGTGTATTCGGTGACCGAGGGCGAGGACAAGCCGCTTAAGTATCCGGTGATGTTCCGCTCGGTGGATGTGGTGCTGCTCAACAAGATTGACCTGGTGCCGCACCTCGACGTGGACGTCGACGCGTACATCGCGCACGTGCGCAAGGTCAATGCGGCGGCAACGATTCTGCCGCTGAGCGCCCGCACCGGGGACGGTATGGGCGCCTGGTTCGGCTGGCTGCGGCGCTTCGCCGCGGACGGGGCCTGAACGGCGCCCGACACGGATCCGTCCTGCGAAGCGTTCGCAAGACGACCACCGCGGCGGTGGTCGGTCGGAGACGGCGAATCAACCAGCTAATACATGGGATTTCGATGCTATGCAACACGTGACTACTAGTGGGTAACGGCGAACCGTTGACAACGCACGATAGCGGGAGTAGACCCAAAAAATAGCGCTGCGCAAGTGGGCCGACGGTCGACTCCGGCGGCGCAGGAGCCCCAGCCCGGCTCCGGAAAGCTGCAGCATGCCAACAGAAGCAGCAGTCAAGGCAGAACAAACATTGATCCATGTTCTATGGATTAACGCGGGCCTCAGTTGTGACGGTGATTCGGTGGCGTTGACTGCCGCCACCCAACCCAGCGTCGAGGAGATCGCCCTGGGAGCCCTGCCCGGACTCCCCCAGGTCGCGGTGCACTGGCCCCTGATCGACTTCGAATGCGGACCCAACGGGGGGGCAGACGACTTCCTGGAGTGGTTCTTCAGAGCGGACCGCGGCGAGTTGGAACCCTTTGTGCTCGTGGTCGAAGGATCGATCCCGAACGAGAAGATCAAGGACGAGGGCTACTGGTGCGGCTTCGGCAACGACCCGGCCACCGGCCAGCCGATGACCACCAGCGAGTGGCTCGACCGGTTGGCGCCCAAGGCCACCGCCATCGTGGCGGTCGGGACCTGCGCCACCTACGGGGGAATCCACGCCATGGCCGGCAACCCGACCGGCGCCATGGGCGTGCCCGACTACCTCGGCTGGGACTGGAAGAGCAAGGCCGGCATTCCGATCGTGTGCGTGCCCGGCTGCCCGATCCATCCCGACAACCTGTCGGAGACGCTGACCTACTTGCTCTACATGGCGACCGGTCAGGCGCCGATGATTCCGCTCGACGACGCGTTGCGCCCGCAGTGGTTGTTCGGCAAGACCGTGCACGAAGGCTGCGACCGCGCCGGCTACTACGAGGAGGGCGACTTCGCCACCGAGTACGGATCCCCGAAATGCATTGTCAAACTCGGTTGTTGGGGACCCGTCGTCAAGTGCAACGTGCCCAAGCGTGGGTGGATCAACGGCGTGGGGGGTTGCCCCAACGTCGGTGGCATCTGCATCGGCTGCACGATGCCCGGATTCCCGGACAAGTTCATGCCCTTCATGGACGAGCCGCCCGGCGGCAAGATCTCGAGCACCGCATCGGGTCTGTACGGAGCCGTGATTCGGAGTCTGAGGGGTATCACGGAACGCACCGTCGACAAAGAGCCGCGGTGGCGTCATAACGGCAACCAACTCACCACTGGAGCGCGCCGCACCTGGTAGTCAGCTACCGGGTCGGCGCGCTTCCTTTTCCAGACGAAAAGCCGTCGCCGCATCAGCCAATGCTGACAGCAGCCAAAGCGGGAAGAAGTAGCGCGATGACAACCATCATTCCTGAACCCACACATGCCAAGCGGGAACCCGGCCAACTGGTCGACATGGCCTGGGATCCCATCACCAGGATCGTGGGCAGCCTGGGCATCTACACCAAGATCGACTTCGAGAACCGGGAAGTCGTCGAGTGCCACAGCACTTCGTCGATCTTCCGGGGCTACTCGATCTTCATGAAGGGCAAGGATCCTCGCGACGCCCATTTCATCACCAGTCGCATCTGCGGTATCTGCGGTGACAACCACGCCACCTGCTCGTGCTACACGCAGAACATGGCGTACGGGGTCAAACCACCACACCTCGGCGAGTGGATCGTGAACCTGGGTGAGGCCGCGGAATACATGTTCGACCACAACATCTTCCAGGAAAACCTGGTCGGCGTGGACTTCTGCGAGAAGATGGTCTCCGAGACCAACCCGAGCGTGCTGGCGCTGGCCGAGAAGACACCCGCCCCGCACGCGGACGCCCACGGGTACAAGACGATCGCGGACATCATGCGCTCGCTCAACCCGTTCAGTGGTGAGTTCTACCGCGAAGCGCTGGTGGTCAGCCGCTGGACGCGGGAGATGTTCTGCCTCATGGAGGGCCGCCACGTGCATCCCTCCACGCTGTACCCCGGCGGGGTCGGCACCGTGGCGACCATCCAGCTGATGACCGACTACATGACGCGGCTGATGCGCTACGTCGAGTTCATGAAGAAGGTCGTGCCCATGCACGACGACCTGTTCGACTTCTTCTACGAGGCGCTGCCCGGGTACGAGAACGTCGGGCTGCGCCGCACCCTGCTGGGCTGCTGGGGCTCCTTCCAGGACCCCGAGGTGTGCAACTTCGAATACAAGGACATGGAGCGCTGGGGTAACGCGATGTTCGTCACCCCGGGCGTGGTGGTGGACGGCAAGCTGGTCACCCACTCGCTGGTGGACATCAACCTCGGCATCCGAATCCTTTTGGGCAGTTCATATTACGACGACTGGACCGACCAGGAGATGTTCGTCAAGACCGATCCGCTGGGTAACGCGGTGGACCGGCGCCACCCGTGGAATCAGCACACCAACCCCCACCCGCAGAAGCGGGACCTGGAGGGCGGCAAGTACAGCTGGGTGATGTCGCCACGCTGGTTCGACGGCAAGGACCACCTGGCGCTGGACACCGGCGGCGGCCCGCTGGCCCGGCTGTGGTCGACGGCGCTGGCCGGCCTGGTCGACATCGGCTACGTCAAGTCGACCGGCACCAGCGTGAAGATCAATCTGCCCAAGACGGCACTGAAAGGGCCCGTCGAGTTGGAGTGGAAGATCCCCCAATACGGCAGCAACACGATCGAGCGCGACCGCGCGCGCACCTATTTCCAGGCCTACGCGGCGGCCTGCGCCTTGCACTTCGCCGAGAAGGCCCTGGAAGAGATTCGTGCCGGGCGCACCAAGACGTGGGAGAAGTTCGAGGTACCCGACGAGGCCATCGGTTGCGGCTTCACCGAGGCGGTGCGCGGCGTGCTCAGCCACCACATGGTGATCCGGGACGGCAAGATCGCCAACTATCACCCGTACCCGCCCACGCCGTGGAATGCCAACCCGCGCGACAGTTTTGGCACCCCGGGCCCGTATGAGGATGCGGTGCAGGGCCAACCGATTTTCGAGGAGAACAGCCGGGAGAATTTCAAGGGCATCGACGTCATGCGCACGGTGCGCAGCTTCGATCCTTGCCTGCCGTGCGGCGTGCACATGTACCTGGGAAAGGGCAAGTCCCTGGACAGACTGCACACACCGACCCAGTCACCCGTCGGGGAGTGACACATGGCGGATCGCCCGGACAAGACCCTCGAACCTCGTCCAGAAACTTCAGACAGAGAAGCACAGTGGCGTGAGGCGGGCGATCGAATCCAGACCTTGCTGGACTCCTGTGCGGCAAGCGGACCCGCCGCCCATGACCGTGCGCAGCAACTGGTTCGCGAGGTCGTCGGACTTTACGGCGCCGGGCTGGAGCGGATCATGCGGATGGCCGGCGATGCCGGTCCCGGCGGGGGCCTAGCCGAGCGGCTGGCCACCGACGACCTGGTGGCCAGCCTGCTCCTGGTCCACGGCCTGCATCCGCACGACGTGCACCGCAGGGTCTCCGACGCGCTGGATCGGGTGCGGCCCTATCTGGGTTCGCACGGTGGAGACGTCGACCTGCTCGAGGTCGTTCCGGGCGGAGGCCCGGACGAGTTCACCGTACGGCTGGCCTTCACGGGCAGCTGTAAGAGCTGCCCGTCGTCGGCCGTGACGCTGGAGCTGGCCGTGCAGGACGCGGTCCGCGCGGCCGCGCCGGAGATCTCTTCGATCGAGGTGGTGACCCCGCCGGTGCAGAAGGCCGCCGCCGTGATCCCGGCCGAATCGCTGATGGCGCACGTGAAGTCGAATGGGCACGCGGCCGGCTGGCACCCGGTGCCCGGGGTGGCCGACCTGGCGCCCGGCGACGTGGCGGGCTTCCTGGTTTCGGACGTCCCGCTGCTGGTGTGCAGGGTCGGTGACCTGCCGCTGGCATACCGCGACCATTGCCCGGTGTGCGATGACTCGCTGGCCGGTGCACACCTGCGCGCGACGCAGCTGGGCTGCCCGCGCTGCGGCACGCAGTTCGACGTCGTGCACGCCGGTGCCGGCCCGAACGGAACCCATCTCGAGCCGCTGCCCCTGCTGCTTCGCGATGGGGTGCCGTCGGTGGCGCTGGGCGAACCGATGGGGGCTCCGGCATGAGTACTCCTTTCGACGTGCTCAGCCGGATTCGGAGCAACCGGGCGGCGCGGGCGGGCGAACGCTGTGAGATGTGCGCGGAGCCGATCGCCGACGAGCATCAGCACGTGGTGAACGTAGCCGGCCGCCAGCTCATGTGCGTCTGCCGCGCCTGTTATCTGCTGTTCACCGACTCGGCGGCCGACCTGCGCTACCGCGCGGTTCCGGACCGGTACCTGTCGTTTCCCGACTTCGCGCTGGATCGCCTGGTCTGGGAGGCGCTGCAGATTCCGGTCGGCGTCGCCTTCTTCTTCACCAACTCCGCTCTCGGGCACACCGTCGCGTTCTACCCCGGGCCGGCCGGGGCGACCGAATCCGAACTGGACATGGACGTGTGGGACACCATCCGCGGCGCCGACCCGCGGGTCGGCCTGCTGGCCGACGACGTGGAAGCGTTGCTCGTCCGGGTCGCCGACGGCCGCCAGGACGGCGAATTGGCCGAGCCGCAAACCTATCTGGTGCCGATCGACGCCTGTTACGAATTCGTCGGGCGCCTGCGCCTGCTGTGGCACGGATTCGACGGCGGCCAGCAGGCACGCGAATTCATCGACGGCTTCTTCGACCGGCTCGCCACCCGCGCCGTGAGGACGCCGCGATGAACGGCCCGCCGATGAACGTGGATTTCGCGGTTCGCGACGTGACGGCCGAGCCGTACACCGTCAGCCCGCTGCTGACCGCCCGCATCGACGTCACCAGCAACGGCGACGAGCCGGTGCACGCCATCGCCCTGCGCTGCCAGGTCCGGATCGAGCCGCTGCGCCGGTCCTACTCCGACGACGAAGCGGCCGGGCTGACCGACCTGTTCGGCGGCCGCGAACGCTGGGCGAGCACCCAACGCACCTTTCTCTGGCAGCATTGCGCCGCGATGGTGCCGGGATTCACCGGCAGCACCACCGCGGCGCTGCCACTGGACTGCACCTACGATTTCGAGGTCGCCGCCGCCAAATATCTGCACGCGCTGCGCAGCGGCACGGTGCCGCTGCAGTTCTTGTTCAGCGGAACGATTTTCGTCAACTCCGAGCGCGGCTTCTCGGTTCAACAGGTGTCGTGGGACTGCGAAGACCACTACGACATGCCGGTGACGGTCTGGCGGGACCTGATCGCGCAGCACTATCCCAACAGCGGTTGGATCCGGCTGAGCCACGAGACCATCGCGGAACTGGCCGGTTACAAATCGGCGCACGGCATGCTCGACTTCGATCACGCGATCACCTCGTTGCTGGACGCCACCGTGGATCAGGGGGTGACGCGATGACATCGAGCTGGGACCGGGCCCGCGCCGTCGCGGACGCCGTCCTCTACGAGGGATACCTGCTCTACCCGTATCGGGGAACATCGAGCAAGAACCAATCCCGTTGGCAATTCGGTGTTTTGGGCCCGCCGGGCGCCGCCGAGGCCGGGCTCGGCGAGGACGACACGCTGTCCGCGGACTTCGTGGTCGACGGCGCACAGGCGGTGACGCTGGTGGTGCGCTTCCTGCAGCTACAGCACCGGCGGGCCGAGCGGGCAACCGGTGACGGCGACTTCGAACCCGTCGACGAGCTGAGGACCCCGGCCGGGTCGTGGCTGACCTGGGACGAAGCGGTGGAGTGTGAAAGGTCCTTCGGCCCTATCGCGCTCGACGGCCGGCAACGGACGCTGTCGGTGGCGGCGGACGCGTCGAGCGACGTCGAATACCTAGACGGCGGACGTCTGGTGCGCCAACGGCAGGAGGTGCGGGGCGCGATGACCGTCGCCAGCGAGCCCGACGGCGACCTTCAGCGGGTCTCGGTGCGAATCAGCAACGCCGGCGCGCCCGCCCGCGACAAGGAGGACGCGATCGCGCGATCGATGATCGGAACGCACATCCTTGCCGAAGTGGTTGGTGGCCGGTTCATTTCGTTGCTCGAGCCGCCGCAGGCGGCGACCGAAGCGGTGTCGAAGTGCCGCCAGCAGCGCTGCTTCCCGGTGCTGGCCGGCCCGCCGGGCGCTGACGACATGCTGCTGATCTCACCGATCATCCTCTACGACCATCCCGAGGTCGCCGAGCAGAGCGACACCGCACTGTACGACTGCACCGAGATCGACGAGATCCTCACCCTGCGCGTCATGACCATGACGGACGAAGAGAAGGCGCAGGCCCGGGCGACCGACCCGCGGGCCGCGCGCATCATCGACGAATGTGACGCCATGTCACCCGAGGCGATGGCGCGGCTGCACGGCGTGCTGCGCGATCCGCACTCGCTTGGGACCGCCGCCGGCCTGGTACCCGAAATTCCCGCGGGGGTCGATTGGTGGGATCCACTGGCCGACAACGCCGTCCGCCCCGAAATCGACGCCGTGCTGGTGAACGGGGTCCGGATAGCGCGGGGCAGCAAGGTCCGATTGCGGCCACTGCGCAACGCCGACGCGCAGGACATTTTCGTCGCCGGCAAGACCGCCCGCGTCACGTCGGTGCACGAGGACGTCGAGGGCAACAAGCACGTCGGCGTCGTCGTCGACGAGGACCCGGCGGCGGACCTGCACGACTGGTACGGCCGATACCTGTACTTCTCCCCCGACGAAGTCGAGCCGCTGCAATCGCAGCACAGCAAAAGCCCCTGAAAGGAGTTCAACATGGAAATCCTAGGTTGGATCTTCATCGCCATCATCGCGCTGGTGGCAGCGGTCGCGCTGGCACTCGGCGTGGTGTCAGTGCCGGATGCGCGCCGCTATCTCAAGTTGAGGCGGATGTAACCGACGGGTGTCACCATGACAGCGCGCATCCTGGTAGCCGGGATAGGCAACATCTTTCTGGGGGACGACGGGTTCGGCTCCGAAGTGGTCCGTAATGCCGAACTGCCCCCGGATGATCCGACGGTCCAGGTCATCGACTACGGGATCAGGGGCATGCACCTGGCCTATGACCTGCTCGAGGAGTGGGCCGCGCTGGTTCTCGTCGACGCCGTGCCCAGCCAGGGCCACCCCGGCACGTTGCACGTCTTTCAGGCCGACCACGATTCGTCACCCGGGAACAACGGGCTGGACGGTCACAGCATGGATCCGGCCGCGGTGTTCGCCAGCCTACGGGCGCTGGGCGGCCATCCGCCCTACACCGTGGTCGTCGGTTGCGAGGCGGGCAGCGTCGAGGAGGGCATCGGCCTGACCGAACCGGTCGCGCAGGCGGTGCCCCGCGCGGCGCGGGCGGTCGAAGAGATTGTCGCGGCGTTACACGGGGCGACACCTGCGGCGACCGGAAAGGGGTGCTGAACCATGTGTTTGGGCATACCCGGGCGGATAATCGGAATGCTGGACGGTTTCGAAGGGCAGCTCGCACTGGCCGACGTCACCGGCGAACAGCGCAAGGTCAACGTCGGCATGCTGCCGGAGGAGACGTTCGCGCCGGGTGACTGGGTGATCATTCACATGGGCTTCGTCGTGGAGAAGACGGATCAGGCCGGGGCCGAACAGGCCATGGCCGGCCTCGAGCTGATGGGCCGGGGCCGCACCGACACCGCTTCCCCGGAGGCGGGTTGACATGACCAAAGTGGCCGAATCCCCCCCGCTGTTGCGGGTCGGCTCCGCTGAAACCACTGTGCGGCAGCGCATCACGGTCACCGGCGTGGTCCAGGGGGTCGGCTTCCGTCCGTTCGTGCATCGGATCGCGACCGAGCTGGGGCTGGCCGGATTCGTCGGTAACGACTCGGGTGCGGTTTTCCTCGAGGTACAGGGCCGGCCCGGCCAAGTCGCGGAGTTCGGCCGGCGGCTACGCGCCGAAGCGCCGCCCCTGGCACGGATCACCGGGGTTCGCGTCGCCGACATCGCGGCCGACTCCGGCTGCCCAGCCCAATTCGCGATCGCGGCAAGCCAATTGGCTGCGGGTGCCACCACCCCGATCCCGCCCGACGTCGCGGTGTGCGACGACTGCGTCGCCGAACTGTTCGACCCGCTCAACCGGCGTTACCGGCACCCGTTCGTGACCTGCACCAACTGCGGGCCGCGGTTCACCATCATCACGGCCTTGCCCTACGATCGGCCCGCCACAACCATGTCGGCGTTCGCGATGTGTGCGCGCTGCGCCGACGAATATCACGATCCGGCGAATCGCCGGTTCCACGCGCAGCCGATCGCCTGCCCGGACTGCGGGCCGAGCCTGTGGTTCGAATCGCCGGCCGCGCGGGTCAACGGCACGGATGCGGCCCTGGCCGCCACCCAGGCCGCGCTGGCAGCCGGCGCGGTGGTGGCCATCAAGGGAATCGGCGGCTACCACCTGGCCTGCGCCGTCGATGCCGCGACGGCGGTCACTACCTTGCGGGCGCGGAAAGCGCGCGGCGCCAAACCCTTTGCCATGCTGGTGCGCGATCTCGATGTGGCGCGCCGCTACGCCCACGTCGACGACACCGAGGCCGCGGTGCTGTCCGGTCCGCCCCGCCCGATCGTCTTGCTGCGCCGCCGCACCGACGCTCCGGTCGCCGAGGCCGTCGCGCCCGGCAGCCCGCTACTGGGGCTGATGATGCCGTACTCCCCCATCCATCACCTGCTGCTGGCGCCGGTGCCCGGCAGCGCCGGACCGATACCCGACGCGCTGGTCCTGACCAGCGCCAACCGCTCCGACGAACCCATCTGCTTCACCGATAGCGATGCCGCACAACGACTTCCGGCGCTGTGTGACGCCGCCCTCGACCACGACCGCGGGATCCACGTGCCGTGCGACGACTCGGTGGTGCGCGTGGTCCGGGATGACCAAGGGGCGCACGAACTGCCGATCCGCCGGTCCCGCGGGTATGCGCCGCTGCCGGTCGACTTGAGCCTGGGGTGGCCGCCGGCCCCCGCCGTGCTCGCCGTGGGCGGCGAACTGAAGAACACCTTCTGCCTCACCGACGGCGACCGGGCCTACCTGTCCGGCCACATCGGCGACATGGCCACCTGGGAGACGCTGCGCGCGTTCGATCGTGCGGTGACCCAGCTCAGCGAGATCCGCGGCCGGCCGATCCGGTTGGCCGCCGACCTGCATCCGGGCTATCACACCCGAAGCTGGGCCGAGCGCCACGCGGACGAGCGCCCGTTGGACCTTGTCCAGCACCACCACGCCCACGTGGTGTCGCTGCTGGCCGAGCACGGACGCATCGGCGAACCCGTCATCGGGGTCTCCTTCGACGGCACCGGTTACGGCTGCGACGAGACCATCTGGGGCGGCGAGATCCTCGCCCTCGGAACACGAAGCCACCGTTTCGTTCGGGCCGGTCACCTGTTGGCGGTGCCGCTGCCCGGGGGCGACGCGGCGGTGCGCAACCCGTGGCGGATGGCGCTGTCCCAGTTGTGGACGGCCGACATCGACTGGACCCCCGACCTGGCGCCGGTGGCCGCCGCGACGGCCGACGAACTGCGCCTGGTCCGTTCGCAATTGGAGACCGGGGCGGGCTGCGTGCCGTGTTCGAGCATGGGCCGCCTGTTCGACGCCGTCGCGTCCCTGCTCGGGGTGCGGCACCGCATCGACTACGAGGGGCAGGCCGCGATCGAGCTCGAGGCGCTGGCGCAGTCCGCCGGGCGGACGGGCACGCTGCCGTCGTTGCCGCTGGCGGTGCGTCCCGACGGGGTGATCGATCCGGCCCCGATGGTGCAGACCATGGTCTCGGCGCTGGACGCCGGGACACCGCCGGCGTTGCTGGCCGCGGCTTTTCACCAGGCGGTCGCCGTCGCGGTCGCCGAGGTGGTCACCAAGGTGGCGGACGACACCACCCTGGTGGGCCTCACCGGCGGGGTGTTCCAGAACGTCCTGTTGCTCGACGCCTGCCGTACCAGACTGCAGCGGAAAGGTTTTGAGGTGCTCACCCATCACATCGTGCCGCCGAACGACGGCGGTCTGGCCCTGGGCCAGGCCGCGGTCTCGGCGCTGATCGCGCAGGAGGAGGGGTTGACACGATGATCACCACCGCCATCGATCGCGGGCTGAGCGCCGAACTTGCCGAAGACCTCGCCGCCACCGCACTGACGCTGGCCAAGCGATTCGCGGCGGGCGCCACCATGTGGTCCATCGCGCCGTCGTGGGAACCCCACGCGCTGCACATCGCCGTCGAATTCGTCCATCCGGTGATCATGGGCAAGCGGGCCCTGCCGGCCGTTGCGCTGACCGGACCGGATCTGGTGGACCTGGTGCGTGTCTCGGTGCGACCCGGCGACATCGTCGTCGCGATCGCGGGCGCGGACAACGCTCAGGTGCGTTCGGTGATGCGGCGCTCCCCGGCCTGGGGGGCCACCACGATCTGGATCGGCAGCGGCGATCCACCCGCGGCCGCGATGGCCGATCACGTGCTCTGGCTCGACGATCCCGATCCGCGCGTGCCCGCCACCGGCGGCTTCGTGCTTTTCTACCACCTGCTGTGGGAGCTGACCCATGTGTGCTTCGAGCATCCCGGGCTGCTCAAACCCCAGCGCTGCGACGACGAGGTGTGTGTGACGTGCAGCGACGAAGGCCGGCTGGGCGAAGTGATGAGCGCCGCGGTCGACGGCCAGGCACGGGTGCGCACCGCCCGGGGAGCCGAGGACGTCATCACCACACTCCTCGACCCGGTGGCGCCCGGCGAGCTGGTGCTGGTGCACGCCGGCATGGCGATCAGCCGCGTTCCCGACGATGAAGAGCGAGAAGGTGTTTCATGAGTCCGACCGACGAGCCCACCAACTTTTTGTATCCGTTCATCGACGCCGAAGAAGACGACCCCTCCGCGCTGCTCGCCGACCTGGCCACGTCCGCACAAGCCAAGGCATCCGAAAGCCTGGCGCTGCGGCGCTCCACGCTGGACGCCAACGCCGACCTGCTGGCGGCGGCCGCCGCCGAGATGGCGCGCCGATTCGCCGCCGGCGGACGGATGTTCACCTTCGGCAACGGCGGCAGTTGCACCGACTGCACCACGCTGGCGGGATTGTTCGCGCGGCCGCCGCTCGGCGAACCGCTGCCGGCGTGGTCGTTGACCGCCGACCAGGCGATCCTGACCGCGCTGGGCAACGACGTCGGGTTCGAGCTGGTGTTCGCCCGGCAGCTGATCGCCCGCGCGCAGGACGGCGACATCGCGATCGCGATGTCGACCAGCGGCAATTCGCCCAACCTGCTGACCGCGCTCGCCGAGGCACGCCGGCGCGGCCTGTACACCATCGGTTTCGCCGGTTACGACGGTGGCGCGTTCGCGAACAACCCGGACGTGAACGCCTGCTTCATCGTTCGTTCGCAGAGCGTGCACCGGATTCAGGAATCGCAAGCGCTGCTCGGCTATCAATTGTGGCTGACGGTTCACGAACGACTCGGTGATCAAGATTTGGGGGCCGCATGAACAAGTACCTGTCGTCGGGGCCGCGGTTCGGCGAAGGCGACGTGATCGAACGGATCGAGTCGTTTCGCCGGCGGCGCCCCCGACTGCTCGACGACCACGTGACCCTGGCGCACGGCGCGGGCGGCAAGGCGTCGGCCGCGCTGGTGGACGCGGTGTTCGTGGAGGCGTTTCGTAACCCGCTGCTGGAGTCGCTGGGCGACGGCGCCGTGCTGCCCCTGCCCAGCGGCGAACGGGTCGCGCTGTCGACGGATTCGTTTGTGGTGCAACCCCGCCGGTTCCCCGGCGGATCCATCGGTGAACTCGCCATCCACGGCACCTGCAACGACCTGGCGGTGGCCGGCGCCGTTCCGTCCTGGATCTCGGCGGCGTTCGTGCTCGAAGAGGGTTTCCCCATCGCCGAATTGAAGGAGATCGTCGCCGACATGGCCGCGGCGGCCGCGGCCGCCGGTGTGCAGGTCGTCACCGGCGACACCAAGGTGGTGCCCAGGGGTGCGGCCGACGGCCTGTTCATCACCACCGCCGGGACCGGCGTCATCCCCGCGGGCCGCACGCTGTCGGCGCAGTCGGTGCGCGCCGGAGACAGGGTGCTGCTGTCGGGGTCGATGGGTGATCACGGCATGGCGGTGATGCTGGCCAGGGGCGACCTGGCGATCGAGGCCGACATCGTCTCCGACACCGCATCGGTGAGCCCATTGGTGGAATTGCTGATGGCCGCCGCCCCGTCCACCCGATGGATGCGCGATGCGACGCGGGGCGGGGTGGGCACGGTGTGCAACGAGTTGGCCCAGGCCTGCGGCCTCGGGGTGCTGCTGCACGAGGAGCGACTCCCGGTGGCGCCCATGGTCAATGGCGCCTGCGAACTGCTCGGCATCGACCCGCTCTACGTCGCCAACGAGGGCAAGTTCGTCGCCGTCGTCGACCCGCAGGAGGCTCAGGCCGGGCTGGACGCTTTGCGTTCACATCCGTTGGGTGCCGACGCGGCCGAGGTCGGGGAAATCGTCGCCGAACCCGCCGAGAGTGTGGTTCTGCGAACAGGATTCGGTGGAACACGGATCGTCGACATGCTCGTCGGGGACCCGCTGCCGCGGATCTGCTGACGTGGCGATCGCAAGCGCGGCGAAGCCGGGCGCAGCGGGTCGCCACGAGAAGGAAGGAGCAATTCCATGTGTCTTGGAATTCCGGGCCGGATAGTCGAAATCACCGACGCCGCAAACTACTTGGCGAAGGTGGACGTCAGCGGCGTCCAGCGCACGATCAGCATCCGGCTGCTGGACGACGATATGCCCGAGCCCGACGAATGGGTGCTGGTGCACGTCGGGTTCGCGATGGCCAAGATCGACGAGACCGAGGCGTTGCTCACCCTGGCGGCGATCAAGAAACTCGGTGACGCCTACGCCACCGAAATGCAAGCCTTCGACTCGTCAGCCATCGTCTAGAGGGGGCGCACATGAAATTCGTCGATGAGTTCCGCGATCCCGCCGCGGCACGCAAGCTGCTGGGCGCCATCGAGCACCTGGCCGGAGACCCCGCTTCCCGACAAAGCGAGACCTTCAAGTTCATGGAGGTGTGCGGCGGACACACGCACACCATCTACCGGCACGGCATCGAGCACCTGCTGCCCGACAACGTCGAACTGGTGCACGGCCCGGGCTGCCCGGTCTGCGTGATCCCGATGGGCCGCATCGACGACGCGATGTGGCTGGCCGGTCAGCCCGACGTGATCTTCACCTGCTTCGGCGACATGATGCGGGTGCCCGGTTCGCACGGCAGCCTGCTGGACGCCAAGGCCCGCGGGGCCGACGTGCGGTTCGTCTACTCGCCGCTGGACGCATTGAAGATCGCGGTCGACAACCCCGACAAGCAAGTGGTGTTCTTCGCCATCGGTTTCGAGACGACCGCCCCGTCGACCGCGGTGACGCTGGTGCGGGCACGCGACCTGGGCCTGCCCAACTTCAGCGTCTTCTGCAACCACGTCACCATCGTGCCGCCGATCAGGGCCATCCTGGAGTCACCGGATCTGCGGCTGTCGGGGTTCATCGGGCCCGGGCACGTGTCCACCGTGGTGGGCAACCGCCCCTACCGGTTCGTACCGGAGGTGTATCGAAAGCCGTTGGTGGTAGCCGGTTTCGAGCCGCTGGACATCCTCGCGTCGGTCGCGATGCTGCTGCGTCAGATCCGCGAGGGCCGCTGCGAAGTGGAGAACCAGTACAAGCGCGTGGTACCCGAGCACGGCAACCCCGCCGCTTTGGCGTTGATGGGCAAGGTGTTCGCGCTGCGTCCGCACTTCGAATGGCGCGGGCTGGGCTTCATCTCGCAAAGCGCCTTGCGGCTGCACGACGACTTCGCCGAGTTCGACGCCGAACTGCGGTATGCGATGCCCGGCGTGCGGGTCGCCGACCCGAAGGCCTGTCAGTGCGGTGAGGTGCTCAAGGGTGTGCTCAAGCCTTGGGAATGCAAGGTTTTCGGCACCGCATGCACCCCCGAGACCCCGATCGGGACGTGCATGGTGTCCCCGGAAGGGGCCTGCGCGGCCTACTACAACTTCGGCCGCATGCACCGTGACGCCGTCAAGCTCGTGGGCCAGGCGGGGCGGGGGTGATCCTTGGCCGATCCGGGTGCCCGCGGTGCGGAGATGTTCGCCCGCTACGCCTACGCGCCCAACGCGCTCGGCTATTGCGGTCCGCCGTTGGGCGCCACCCTGCGTGACGGGTCGGTCGCCGACGTGCGCCGGGCGGCGACGACGTTCTCCGGCGCGTGGCCGTATCTGCGGGTGCTGTCGCAGCTGACGGGTATCGACGACCCCCTGGATTACCGGCTGGTCGAATCGTATTGGCTCGGCGGTGGCGTGGCGGCCGGCCTCGACCCGCAGGAGTTCTTCGACGCGCTGCTGGCGATCATCGGCGCGCAGGCGGGCCACTATTGGTCGCACCTCACCGCGGATCTGGCATGCGAGGCCGCCGGCAACCACTGCTTTCACGTGTTCGGCGTATATCCGTGGACGCGGTTTCTGGGTAGGGGTACCGACGAGCAGCCGCTGAGCGTGCTGGACAACTGCCGAATCACGTCGGGCACAGTGCTTTCCCGCGACGGCGACCGCGTCGAGGTGTTGTGCCGAAGGCTGGCCTGGGACGGTCACGCACTCACGCTGTCGAAACCGTCGGCACGCGTGCTCGAGGTGTGGGCCGACGGCCACAGCGCGGTGCCCGACGTGGCCGCCGGCGACGTGGTGGCGATGCACTGGGGCCGGTTGTGCGGCCGCCTGTCGCCGGCGCAGCTGTGTGCGCTGACCGACAGCACGGATCGGCAGCTGGCGGTGACCGACCGCCGACTGGCGCGCGTCTGACTTCGCAGCCAGACTGACCCCGTGTCCGGTTCTCTGTGCGACGTGCTGCCCGCCGCGGCCGCCCTGCTCGGGGTTTCGGACGCCTCGAAGGAGCCGGACACGCTGGCGGTGGCCGACTGGGTCGGCGCCGACCGGATCGACCGGGTGCTGGTCGTGCTGGTGGATGGATTGGGCTGGCACCTGCTGCCGCAGCTGGCCGGCAGCGCGCCGCTGCTCGCCTCCGTGCTGGCCGGTAACACCGGGCGGCTGACCCGGCTGGACTGCACATTCCCGTCGACCACGCCGACCAGCCTGGTGTCGCTGGCCACCGGCGCGTCGCCGGGCGAGCACGGGATTCTGGGGTTCACGCTCAGGGTGCCCGGCACCGATCGGGTGCTCAACCACGTCCGGTGGCGCGATGATCCGTCCCCCGCCCTGTGGCAACCGGTGCCGACCTGGTTCGAGCGGCTCGAAGACACGGGCGTCAGCGCCCGCGCGGTGCTGCCGGCGCTGTTCATCGGCAGCGGACTGACCGAGGCCGCGTACCGCGGCGCCGAATTTCACCCGGCCAACCCCACCGACGACTACGCGTCGCTGGTGGCCGAGCAGCTGCGGGCGGCGCCCGGGCTGGTGTACGCCTACACCGCCGAGCTGGACACCGCCGCCCACGTGTTCGGCGTCGGCTCAGAGCAGTGGCATACCGCGGCGACCAACGTCGATGCGCTGCTGTCCCGCCTGCTCGAGGCGCTGCCGGCGAACGCGGCGGTGCTGGTCACCGCGGACCACGGCGGCCTCAATGTCCCACCCGAGACGCGGGTCGACCTCGATGCGGACCCCCGGCTGGGCGAGGGGATCCGGGTCGTGGCCGGCGAGCCGCGGGTGCGGTACCTGCACACCGAAGACGGCGCCGCCGCCGACGTGCAAGCCGTGTGGGGCGAGCTGCTGGACGGCCGCGCCGCGGTGTACAGCCGCGAGCAGGCGGTGGCCACCGGCATGTTCGGACCGGTCGCCGCGCAGCACCTGGAGCGGCTCGGCGACGTGGTGGTCGTCTGCTCCGGCGACACCGCGGTGCTGGCCAGCGCGCATGAACCCCCGGAAACGTCTCGCCTGGTCGGCTTTCACGGCGGACCCACGCGAGAGGAGATGGCGATCCCGCTCCTCGTTTACCGGTCTTAGCTGCGCAAATACACACCGGATTCGGACCGAGTTCACAGCTCGCTGGAACCGTTGACCGATCTTCGCGCGGTACATTCGGTTCACTGTGACATCCCGGCGCGTTGGCGGCACTCGACGATGGCAGCCGGCCATCGCGATGGTTGCGGCCCTTGGCGTATTCGTCGCGCTGATCGTCGGGTCGGCGTCGCGGCCCATTCTCGCCGCGGCGGCGCCGCCGGAGCCGGCGGCGTGGACTGCGGGGACCGCCGACATGGGTGCGCACGCCGGCCCGATGCCCGGTGGCCCCTCCGCCATCAGCCAACCCGGGCCGGCCGCTTCGCGGTCGCCGGTACCGGCGAACAAGACCAACCAGAAGCCGTTCCGCCACGCCTGGTCGACGAAGGAACGGCCCCTGACGTGGGACCGCCTGTCGCCCCACTCGGTGCTGACGCCGGTGCCGTCGTCGTTCAGCCCGACCGGGTGTGCGTCCGGTGCAGCCCAATCCCGTTCGCTTACAACCGTTATCGCCGACCGAGATATCCTCGCCCGGCTCTGCATCGCCCGCCGCTGACCGGGGCGCCGGGGCCGCGCGTGTCCTGCCGACCTGCTTTTGCGCGACACGTAAGCCCTCAACGGCCTGTAACCCCCGTGTCTATCTCTGGGAAAGAAGACCTCATGTTTTCGGTCACCACTCAAACCGCCACAGTCAGGCGGAGGCTGTAATGGATTTCGCAACGCTACCTCCGGAAATCAATTCCAGGCTGATGTATTCGGGTCCCGGCCCGGGATCGATGATGCAGGCCGCCGCGGCGTGGGAAACGTTGGCCGCGCGGCTGCGCACCGCCGCCGCCGACTACCGGGCGGTGATCGCACAGCTGGCGGCGGGCGGCGAAGGCCCGGCACCGGCGGCACTCACCGAAACCGCGGCTTGTTACGTCGACTGGCTCGACGCTGTCGCAGTCCGAAGCGAGCACACGGTCACCCAGCTCAAGGCGGCGGCCGGCGCGCACCAGACTGCCTTCGCGGCGACGGTGCCGCCACCGGAGGTCGCCGGCAACCGCACGCGGCGACTGTCGCTGGTGTCGGCGAACTGTCTGGCTCAGCGGAGCACGGAGATCGCCGACGTCGATGCCGAATACGACACGATGTGGTGCCACAACGCCGACGCCATGCACGCCTACGCCGAGGCCGCATCCGGCGCCGTGACGATGGCTCCCTTCCCCGCCCCTCCCGGCAATCCCGTTGTAAAGAAGCGCAATTGGGCCCTGCAGTCCGCGCCGGACGTCATATCGGCCGGCTGCGACGTGATGTCGGTGATCCCCGGCGCCCTCACCCGGCTGTCGTCGTCGCCGCTGACAACGATCGACGCGTCCCTGTCCAGCGTCACCTCGTCGCTGTCGAAACTGAATTCGGTGACCGCGCCGTCGGATTTCGCGATCGGCCACCTGAACTCCATGAACAAGACGGCGGCTCTGCAGTCGCTCTTTCCCAAGCCGGCCACCACCAACGGCGTGAACGCCGGCTTCGGTCGCGCCGCCCCGGTCGGCCCGCTGTCGGTGCCGCACACGTGGGCGGCGGCCGCACCGATGATGGAGCGGTCGCAGGCGGACCGGGCCGGCGAGCCCGTCCGGCTGGTCGCGGTCAGCGAACCGCCCGGCTCGCATCCGGCCGACAAGTATGGCGGCTAAAGCGGGGTGACGTAGGCCGCGCTGATGCCGCCGTCGACCATGAACGTCGACGCGGTGATGAAGGACGCGTCGTCGCTGGCCAAAAATGCTACCGCCGAAGCGATTTCGTCGGGATCGGCGAACCGGCCCACAGGGACGTGCACCAGCCGGCGAGCGGCCCGCTCGGGGTCTTTGGCGAAAAGCTCCTGCAGCAGCGGGGTATTCACCGGTCCCGGACACAGCGCGTTCACGCGGATGCCCTGCCGGGCGAACTGCACACCCAGCTCGCGCGACATGGCCAGCACCCCGCCCTTGGAGGCGGTGTAGGAGATCTGCGACGTCGCCGACCCCAGGACGGCGACAAACGACGCCGTGTTGATGATCGAACCCCGCCGCGCGGGCACCATGTGCCGCAACGCCGCGCGGCAGCACAGGTAGACCGACTTCAGATTGACGTCTTGAACGCGTTGCCACGCCGGCAGTTCGGTGTTTTCGATGAGGTCGTCGTCGGGCGGTGAGATGCCGGCGTTGTTGAATGCGATGTCGATGCGCCCGTGCGCCTGCGCCGCGGTATCGAACAGCGCATTGACCGCGGCCTCGTCGGAAACGTCGGTGGGCACGAACAACCCGGACATTTCATCGGCCGCCGCGCCACCCGCGTCACCGTCGATGTCGCCCACCACGATGGTGGCGCCCTCCGCATGCATCCGTCGAGCCGTCGCCAGCCCGATACCGCCGCCCGCGCCGGTGACGACGGCCACCCGGCCCGCCAATCGTTGGGTGAGATCGACCGCCACCACCTAGTCCTCTCCGATCGCGATGAAAACGTTTTTGGTCTCGGTGAAGTGCAATGGTGCATCCGGACCCAGTTCACGGCCCAGCCCCGACTGCTTGAAACCGCCGAACGGGGTGCTGTACCGAACCGACGAGTGCGAATTCACGGACAGGTTGCCGGATTCGACCGCCCGGGACACGCGCAGCGCGCGGGACAGGTCGTCGGTCCAGATCGATCCGGACAGCCCGTAGCTGGTGTCGTTGGCCAACGCGACGGCATCGTGCTCGTCGTCGAAGGTCAGCACCGTGACGACTGGGCCGAAGATCTCGTCGGTGACGCACCGATCGGTGCGCTGCGGAGTCAGAACCGTTGGCGGGAACCAGAATCCGGGGCCGGACGGCGCCGTGCCGCGGAACGCGACGGGCGCGTCGTCGGGCACGTACGACGCCACCTTGTCGCGGTGCGCGGCCGACACCAGCGGACCCATCTCGGTGTCCCGGGATGCCGGGTCGCCGACGACGACGCCGGTGACGGCGGGCTCGAGCAACTCCATGAACCGGTCATAGACGTTGCGCTGCACCAGGATCCGGCTGCGGGCACAGCAGTCCTGCCCCGCGTTGTCGAACACCCCGGCCGGCGCGCTGGCGGCGGCACGCTCGAGGTCGCAGTCGGCGAAGACGATGTTTGCGCTCTTGCCGCCCAGTTCCAGCGTCACCCGCTTGACCTGAGCGGCCGCACCGGCCATCACCTTCTTGCCGACGTCGGTGGACCCGGTGAACACGATCTTGCGGATGTCGGGATGGGTGACGAACCGTTCCCCGACCACCGCGCCCCGCCCCGGCAGCACCTGCAGCAGGTCCGCGTCGAGTCCGGCCTGCGCCGCCAGTTCCCCGAGTCGGATGGTGGTCAGCGGCGTCGCCTCGGCGGGTTTGATCAGCACGGCGTTGCCCGCGGCCAGTGCCGGCGCGAAACCCCACGACGCGATGGGCATCGGGAAATTCCACGGGGTGATCACGCCGACCACACCCATCGGCTCGTTGAAAGTGACGTCCAAACCACCGGCCACCGGAATTTGCTTCCCGGACAAGCGTTCCGGGCTGGCCGCATAGAAGTTCAGCACGTCGCGGACGTGACCGGCCTCCCACTCGGCCGCCGCGATCGGATGCCCCGAGTTGGCGACCTCGAGGGCCGCCAGCTCGCCGACGTGCGCGTCGACGGCGGCGGCGAAGGCCCGCAGACCCGCGGCCCGCTCGGCGGGGGCCAGCCGCGCCCACCGCCGCTGGGCCGCCCGCGCCCGGCCCACCGCGTCGTCGACCGCCGCGGCGTCGGCGTGCTCCACCGAGCGCAGCACCTCCTCGGTCGCCGGGTTGATCAGCCGCGCGGTGCTCACCTGACGCGTCCCGCGTACGACCGGGCCGCGTCCACGATCGCGGCGAACAACCGCAGGTCTTCCAGAGACTGTTCCGGATGCCATTGCACCGCAAGCACAAACCTGTCCCCCGGCAGCTCCAGCGCCTCGACGACGCCGTCGGCGTCCCGCGCGCTGACCACCAGGCCGTCCCCGACCCTGTCGATGGCCTGGTGGTGATAGCTCGGCGCATCGGCGGACTCCCCCACCAGCGCGGCCAGCCGGGTGCCCGCCACGGTGCGTACCGGCAATCTGGTGAACACCCCGTTGCCCGCCCGGTGACCGCTGTGCCCGAGCACGTCGGGCAGGTGCTGGTGCAGCGTGCCGCCCAGCGCGACGTTGAGCACCTGGGCGCCGCGGCAGATCCCCAGCACCGGCAGGCCCCGCCGCAGCGCCCCGCGCAACAGCGCGAACTCCCACGCGTCGCGGTCGGTGCGCGGCTGGTCGGTGGTCGGGTGCGGTTGCTGGCCGTAGCTGGCGGGATCCAGGTCGTACCCGCCGGTGATCACCAGCGCGTGCAGGCTGTCCAGTACCGAGTCGACGATCGCGTCGTCCAGCGGCTGCGGCGGCAGCAACACCGCGATCCCGCCGGCCAGGATGACGCCTTCGAAGTAGTCGGCGGGCAGGTACCCGGCGCGGATGTCCCAGACGCCGGTCTGCACCTGCTCGAGATACGACGTCAGGCCGACCACCGGGCGCGAACTAGAGGCGTTCAAACCCGCGCATCCTCTCCCAATCGGTGACCGCCGCGTTGAACGCCGCCAACTCCACCCGGGCGTTGTTCAGGTAATGGGCGACAACGTCGTCGCCGAACACGTCCCGCGCGAGCGTCGAGCGCTCGAACACCGAGGCCGCCTCGGCCAGCGTGACCGGCAACCGCTCGGCGCCGGGAGCCTGATAGGCATTTCCCGCGCAGGGCTCCGGTAGCTCCAGGCCCCGTTCGATACCGTACAGCCCGCCGGCGACCATTGCCGCCACCGCCAGATACGGGTTGACGTCCCCGCCGGGGACCCGGCACTCGACCCGGGTGTTGGGCCCATGCCCGACCACCCGTAACGCGCACGTGCGATTGTCCAGTCCCCAAGCCAGCGCGGTGGGCGCGAAACTGCCGTCAGCGAATCGCTTGTAGGAGTTGATGTTCGGCGCGTAGAACAGTGTGAGCTCACCCAGAGTCGCCAGCAGCCCGGCCAGGAAACTGCAAAACGCCGACGACATGCCGTGCGGGCGGCTGGGATCGGCGAACACCGCGCCGCCCTGGAGGTCGCGCAGCGAGAGGTGGATGTGACAGCTGTTCCCTTCTCGCTCATCGTATTTCGCCATGAACGTCAGGCTCTTGCCGTGCTGGTCGGCGATCTCCTTGGCGCCGTTCTTGTAGATGACGTGGTTGTCGCAGGTGACCAGCGCGTCGGCGTACCGGAAACCGATTTCCTGCTGGCCCCTGTTGCATTCGCCCTTGACGGCTTCGAAGCGCAGGCCGGCGCCGATCATCCCCCGCCGGATATCGCGCAGCAGCGGCTCCATGCGCGACGATGCCGAGATCGCGTAGTCGATGTTGTAGTCGCTGGCCGGGGTCAGGCCGCGGTACCCGTTGGCCCACGCCTGGCGATAGGGCTCGTCGAACACGATGAATTCCAGCTCGGTCGCGACGTCGGCGGCCAGGCCGCGCCCGGTCAACCGGTCCAGCTGCCGGCGCAGGATCGCCCGCGGCGACACCGCGACCGGGCTGCCGTCGGCCCAGCCCACGTCGGCGATCACCAGCGCCGTCGCGGGCAGCCAGGGGACGCGCCGCAGGGTGGACAGGTCGGGCCTGGCCACCGTGTCGCCGTAGCCGGTGTCCCAGCTCGACATCGCATAGCCGCTCACGGTGTTCATGTCGACGTCGACGGCGAGCAGATAGCCGCAGCATTCGGCGCCGTGGGCGGCCACGTCGTCGACGAACAGCCGGGCGTCGATCCGCTTCCCAACCAGTCGGCCCTGCATGTCGGCGAACGCCACGATGACGGTGTCCACCTCGCCGGTGTCAACCAGTCGGTGCAGCGCGGTCAGCGACAGCATCGCGGTATTCGGATCGGTCACAGCGTTTTCTTCACCGGCCATGACCGTCAGTCAACCAGGCGCTACCAGGTGCTGGTGCGCAAGATGATCTCGGCGGCCAGTTGTGCAGTCGACTCCTGCACGGTGCGCCGCCCCAGGTGCACCACCCGGTATTCGGCATAGACGTAGCGCTGGCTGGCCTGGGCCACCGCCCGAGCGGCCGGCGAGCTGACCAACACGGTGGTGCCGATCTCGACCGGCGGGCAGTGCCCGTCGGTGATGGCGCCTTCGTAGTTGCCGGCCCGCGGATGGCCGCGGTCGATCACCACCAGCCCGACGAACCGGCCCAGCCGGGTTGCGGTCAGTTCCCAGGCAAGCTCGCCGCCGGCCCGGTCGCCCATGACCACGGCCCATCCGATGCTCAGCGCGTCGAGGATGCCGATCACCGACTTAGGGGTCAGGCGCGAATCGAACCCGATCACGACGGTCCGGAGCGATGCGGTGTGCAGGCGCTCGCAGACCGCGTCGTACGCCGCCGGGACCCGGTCCTCGTCGCCCAATATGACGACGACGACGCCGTTGTCTGGACCGGCTACAACAACCGGGACGGGGAACCCGTCCAGGGTGGTCATCATCGAGGACACCCAAGCACGCTACAGCCAAACGGCCTGCGTGCGCGAGGATTCTGGGCATCTGGTACGCAAATCCAAATTTTTGACCGTACCGTCAGCAACGCTGATCATCGCGGTTTTGCGGCGACTTTGCTACGGCTGCAAGCGATTTGAGAGATACGGTCGACGCGGCGGAGGACCATCAAGCAGGTTGAGAACGGCGTCGAGGTCGAGATGGGACGCCAGCAGATCCGCTGCGAGATCGAGCTGGGCATCGCGTCGCGCGGCGACGTTGATGTCGCCGGCCATGAAGCCGCCGCGGCCCGCAGCGTCGGCGACCCGGGTGAGCCACGCGCGCCGGAAGTCGTCGTTGTCCAGCAAGCCGTGCCAATGGGTCCCAAAGACCGCGCCGCGCACCACACCCTGGGAATCCGCACCGGCTGCGAACCAGCTCTCCTCGTCACAGCGGGTGACCCGCCCGTGGTGGATCTCGTAGCCGGTGAGCGGCTGCTGCCAGCGGCGCAAGGTCTTGTCGGGATGGAAGGCGATGTCGACGTCGAGCAGTCCCAGGCCGGGCACGGCCGACGCCCCGGATTCCACCGGATCGTCTAGGCGACTGCACAGCATCTGAAATCCTCCACAGATTCCCAGCACCGGCTTGCCGGCACACGCGTGTGCCGTGATCGCGTCGGCCAGGCCGAAATCGCGCAGCCACGCCAGGTCGGAGACGGTGGCTTTGCTGCCGGGAATGACGATTAGGTCGGCGTCGGCGAGGTCGGCGGGGTCGGTGACCCAGCGCACTAACACCCCGGGTTCGCAGGCCAGCGCCTCGACGTCGGTGGAGTTGGAGATCCGGGGCAACCGGATGGCGGCCACCCGCAGCCACTGCTCGCCGCGCGGAGGCGTGGGGGTGCCGATGACGCGGCGAGCGACCACCGACAGCGAGTCCTCGGCGTCCAGCCACAGCTCGTCGGCGTACGGCAGCACGCCGTAGGTCGGGCGGCCGGTCATGTCGTGCAGCCGGCGCAAGCCGGGTTCGAGCAGCGCGGGGTCGCCGCGGAATTTGTTGACGATGAATCCGGCGATCAGCGCCTGGTCGTCGGGTTCGAGCACCGCGACCGTCCCGAACAGATGCGCCAGCAGGCCGCCGCGGTCGATGTCCCCGACCAGCAGCACCGGCAAATCCGCGGCCCGGGCCAGCCCCATGTTGGCCAGATCCGTGGCGCGCAGATTGATCTCGGCCGGCGAGCCGGCCCCCTCACAGATCACCACATCGAATTCGTCACGCAGGCAGGTCAATTCGTCGAGCACGATGCTGGACAGCCGATCGCGATGCCGCACATAGCTTTTCGCGGTGACCGAGTCGGCGACCTGACCCTTGATCACCAGCTGCGAGGTGCGGTCACTGCCCGGCTTGAGCAGGATCGGGTTGAACCGCACGCTGGGTTCCAGCCCCGCCGCGCGCGCCTGAATCGCCTGGGCGCGCCCGATCTCACCGCCCTCGACGGTGACCACCGAGTTGTTGGACATGTTCTGCGCCTTGAACGGGGCGACGCGTACCCCGCGGCGCGCCAACAACCGGCACAGGCCCGCCACCACCACCGATTTCCCGGCGTCGGAGCTGGTGCCCGCGACCAGCAGCGCTCCGGTCATCCGGCAAACGTCATGGCAAGGTGAGGATTTCGACGCCGGAGTCGGTGACCAGCAGGGTGTGCTCGAACTGCGCGGTCCACTTGCGGTCCCTGGTGACCACCGTCCAGCCGTCGTCCCAGATCTCGTAGTCCAGGCTGCCGAGGTTGATCATCGGTTCGATGGTGAACGTCATCCCGGGCTGCATGACGGTGGACACCGACGGCTGATCGTAGTGCAAAACGACCAGGCCGTTGTGGAACGTGGTACCGATGCCGTGACCGGTGAAGTCACGAACAACGTTGTAGCCGAACCGGTTTGCGTACGACTCGATGACGCGGCCGACCACCGAGAGCGCACGCCCGGGCTTGACGGCGTTGATGGCGCGCATCGTCGCCTCCCGAGTGCGCTCCACCAGCAGCCGGTGTTCCTCGGAGACGTCGCCGGCCAGGAAGGTCGCGTTGGTGTCGCCGTGCACCCCGTCGATGTAGGCCGTGACATCGATGTTGACGATGTCGCCGTCGGCGATCACCGTCGAGTCGGGGATGCCGTGGCAGATGACCTCGTTGAGCGACGTGCAGCACGACTTCGGGTAGCCCTTGTAGCCCAGCGTGGAGGGGTAGGCGCCGTGGTCGACCATGTACTCGTGGGCGATGCGGTCCAGTTCGTCGGTGGTCACCCCGGGGGCGACGGCTTTGCCCGCCTCCACCAGCGCGCCGGCCGCGATCCGGCCGGCGACGCGCATCTTCTCGATCACCTCGGGCGTCTGCACCCACGGTTCGCTGCCCTCTTGGGCGGTGGACTTGCCGACGTATTCCGGGCGCGGGATACGGCCGGGCACCGGCAGAGTCGGGGACAACTCTCCGGGAGAAAGCGCGGTGCGAGCAGGCATGCGATCAGCTTAACCGCGGTGCCGCGAGCCGCTCAGAGACGCTGGCGGCGCAGCAGCGAGCGGCGCGGTCCCCGGATGACCACCGAGCCGCACACCACCCGCCCGGTCAGCACGACGTGCGGCCGGCCCTCGCCGGGCGGGTCTTTGCGACGGTCGCTGGCGCTGCCCACGTAGACCTCCACGTCGTCGATCGACGCGCTGGCGCCCTCGGGCAGTCGGACCTCCACCGAGCCGAACCTCATGTCGAGTTCGATCACCACCACCGGCCCGGCGAACCGGGCCTTGGTGAGGTCGAGTTCCACCGAGCCGAGCCGGCGGACCAGGGCCAGGCGGGTGGGCACCGTCCATTCGCCGTGGCGCTTGAGCGAACCCGCCCAGCCCCGCAGTTCCACCCGGTCGGCGGCGGAGGTGACGATGGCGCCCGGTCCCGGCAGGTCGCCGACCAGGCCGTCCAGCTCACCACGCGTGCGCGCGTAGGACACCTGCGACGAGCGCTGCTCGAACTCGTCGATATCGATCAGCCCGAGCGCGACGGCGTTGTGCAGTCGCCGCATCGTGCCGTTTCGGTCGGCGTCGGAGACACGCAGGGACACTGGGGCCACCATGTCGCCGCCGGTATCCGTCATGTTCGCAATTTACCGCCGATGCGCCCCCTGGGGGCACTCGGCGCCGGGGCGATCGCAAGCGCGGCACAGCCGGGCGCGGCGGGTCGCCGCCATCGGACCAGGGGCGATCGCAAGCGCGGCACAGCCGGGCGCGGCGGGTCGCCGCCATCGGACTACGCCAGGAAATCCGGCGGGAGCGATTCGAACATCACCTTGGTCATCCGGACGGCGTACTCCGAGCTGCCACCCCCGACGATCAGCGCGGCGAATGCCAGATCGCCGCGGTAGCCGGCGAACCAGGAATGCGAACCGCCGGGGAACTCGGCCTCACCGGTCTTCCCGTACACCGCGCCGCAGCCCGCGATCTCCTTGGCGGTCCCGTTGGTCACCACCAGCCGCATCATCGGCCGCAGCGCGTCGACCATCTTCGGGCTGATCGGCGTGGTGTCGCCCTGGACGGCGGTCTGCCGCCCCGCGATCAGCTGCGGCACCGGCGTCTTACCGGCGGCGACCGTCGCCGCCACCAGGGCCATGCCAAACGGGCTGGCCAGCACCTTGCCCTGGCCGAAACCGTCCTCGGTGCGCTCGGCGAGATCCACCGTCGGCGGCACCGACCCGGTCACGGTGGTGATGCCTTCGACGTCGTAGTCCAGCCCGATGCCGTAGCGGGTGGCCGCCTGCGTCAGGCCACGCGGCGGCATTCTGCTGCTGAGCTCGGCGAAGGTGGTATTGCACGAGCTGGCGAACGCGCGCGACATCGGCACCACACCGAGATCGAAGCCGCCGTAGTTGGGGATGGTGCGGTGCCCGATGTCGAGATGGCCCGGGCAGCCCAGCATGGTGTTCGGGGTGGCCATGTCGCGGTCGACGGCCGCGCCGGCAGTGATCATCTTGAACGTCGATCCCGGCGGGAAGAGGCCGTTAGTGGCCGGCAGGCCGTCGGCGTCGGCGCCCCCGTTCTGCGCGATCGCGAGGATCTCCCCGGTCGACGGCTTGATGACGACCATCATCGCCTTGCCGCCGCGGGTGTCCACCGCGTGCTGGGCGGCGTTCTGCACGGCGCGGTCCAGGGTGATCGACACCGACGGCGCCGGCGACCCTTCGACCTCGTGCAGCACCTCGACCTCGACGCCGTTCTGGTTGACGCTCACCACCCGCCAGCCGGCCTGGCCGTCGAGTTGGTCGACGACGGCCTTCTTCACCGCGGAGATGACCGCGGGAGCGAAATGCGGGTCGGTGGGCAGCATCTCGGGCTGCGGCGTGACGATGACGCCGGGCAGGTGCCCGACGAGCGGGGACACCTTGTCGTTGTCGTCGGGGTACAGCGTCACCCCAAGATCCACAGGGTGGGGCGTCGAGCTGGCTTGTTCGGCGAGCAGCTGCGGGTCGTTGAGGGCGCCGTTGAAGGGGTGCAGAACGTCGACGATCGCGTGCGCCGTGCCGATCAGCGCGGCTCCGGAGCCGGCTTGCGTGGCGTCCAGCGTGTAGTGGTACAGGTAGCCTGGCACCAGCACGTCGCTGCCGCCGAGCTCGTTCACCGAGGCGCGGTGCGGTCGGTCGGCCCGCAGCGCGAAGGTCTGGTGTTCGCCGAGCTTGGCGTGCAGCGCGGTGGTGGTCCACCGCACCGCCCAGCGCCCCTCGTCGCGGGCCATCTTCAGTTGGCCGTCGTAGGTCCAGGTCCGGTTCTTCGGCAGGTGCCACGTGAACCGGTAGCCGACCGTGCCGCTGTCCTCGGCGTACTTGGCGTTGAGGATCTGCGCGTCGAGGTGGGAGGCCTGCAGGCCAGACCAGGCCGCGTTGAGGGCTTCGCGGGCCTCGTTGGGGCTGTCGCTGAGCTGCGCGGCGGCCGTGGTGTCGCCGATGGCCAGGGCGCGGAAGAATTTTTCCGCGGCCGGCCCCGGGCCGTCGGGCCGCGGCGTGCATCCGGACATCGCGACGGCCGCGAGCAGCAACCCGGCCGCGACGACTACCAGTGGGGTTTTTGTGACCATTGGTACAGATGTTATGAAGCGTGACTGTCGCACCGGCGCCGACACACCGAGACGCAACCGTTATGCGGGGATTCGGGGGGAGCCAGCCTGCCGAGTGTGCGGCCAGCCGCACGTTCGCTGGTGGGTGTGCGGCTGGCCGCACACTCGCGTCGGGGCTGGTGAGCTCAGTCGAGCAGCACCGTCGCGAAGGTGCCGATCTCGGTGAAGCCCACGCGGGCGTAGGCGGCGCGGGCCACCGTGTTGAAGTCGTTGACGTACAGGCTGGCGGTTCGCCCGGTGCCGACGATCACCGCGGCGACCGTCGCGGTGCCGGCGGTGCCCAGACCCAACCCGCGCCACTCCGGGTGCACCCACACCCCCTGGATCTGACCCACGCTCGGGGATTGCGAGCCCACCTCCGCCTTGAAGACGACCTGGCCGCGCTCGAACCGCGCCCAGGCGCGCCCCGCCGTGATCAGGCTGGCCACCCGCCGTCGGTAGCCGCGGCCGCCGTCGCCGAGCCGCGGGTCAACGCCCACCTCGCCGATGAACATGTCCACGGCGGCCACCAGGTAGGCGTCCAGCTCTTCGGGCCGGACCTGGCGCACACCGGGGTCGAGCTCGCAGCTGGGGTGGTTGGACAACGCCAGCAGCGGCTGGTGGTCGCGCACGTCACGAGCCGGGCCCCACGCCGCCTCGAGCCGCTCCCACATCGGCATCACCAGCTCGGCCCTGCCGACCAGCGACGAGCAGCGCCGCGTCCCGCGCATGGCCTCGTCGGCGAACGCGCTCAGATCGGCCGGCGCGCCGCGCAGCGGGATCAGGTTGGCGCCGGCGAAGCACAGCGATTCGTCGGCGCCGCGCAGCGTCCACAGTTCGCCACCGATCGAATTGGGGTCGATGCCGTGGTCCGCCACCCGGGCCGCGACCATGCAGGACGCGACGGGGTCGTCGTCGAGCACCCGCCAGACCGCGGCCGCGTCGCGCACCACCGACACCCGTCGCTCACCGACAAGGCGGAACAGGGGCGGAGCCGACATCTGGCGAACTCTCTGTGGTGCGAACTCAAGACCAGTACGGGGCGCTGGCCTTCATCAGCTTACGGTCACGATCGGCGAACCGCTCGATGTTGTATCAGGACCGTGATCGGCCCCCATCTCCGAGGCGATTCGCATCGCCTCCTCGATCAGCGTCTCGACGATCTGGGCTTCGGGCACCGTCTTGATCACCTCGCCGCGAACGAAGATCTGCCCCTTGCCATTTCCCGACGCGACGCCCAGGTCGGCCTCACGGGCCTCCCCCGGACCGTTGACGACGCAGCCCATCACCGCGACGCGCAGCGGGACGTCCAGCCCGTCCAGGCCGGCGCTGACCTCGTTTGCCAGGGTGTAGACGTCGACCTGCGCGCGGCCGCACGACGGGCACGAGACGATCTCCAGCCCGCGCGGCCGCAAATTCAGCGACTCGAGGATCTGGATGCCGACCTTGACCTCCTCGACCGGGGGCGCCGACAGCGACACCCGGATGGTGTCGCCGATGCCGCGCGACAGCAGCGCGCCGAAGGCGACCGCGGACTTGATGGTGCCCTGGAAGGCCGGACCGGCCTCGGTGACGCCCAGGTGCAGCGGGTAATCGCACTGTTCGGCCAGCTGCTCGTAGGCGGCGACCATCACCACCGGATCGTTGTGCTTGACGCTGATCTTGATGTTGCCGAAGCCGTGCTCCTCGAACAGCGAGGCCTCCCAGAGCGCCGACTCGACCAGCGCCTCAGGCGTGGCCTTGCCGTACTTCTCCATGAATCGCTTGTCGAGCGAGCCGGCGTTGACGCCTATGCGGATCGGGATCCCCGCCGCACCGGCGGCCTTGGCGACCTCGCCGACGCGGCCGTCGAACTCCTTGATGTTGCCCGGGTTCACCCGCACCGCGGCGCACCCCGCGTCGATGGCCGCGAAGATGTACTTGGGCTGGAAGTGGATGTCGGCGATCACCGGAATCTGGCTGTGGCGGGCGATCTCGGCCAGCGCGTCGGCGTCCTCCTGACGCGGGCAGGCCACCCGGACGATGTCGCAGCCGGCCGCGGTCAACTCGGCGATCTGCTGCAGCGTCGTGTTGACGTCGTGCGTCTTGGTGGTGCACATCGACTGCACGGAAATCGGAGAGTCGCTGCCCACCCCGACATCGCGGACCATAAGTTGCCGCGTCTTGCGCCGGGGGGCGAGCGTGGGCGCCGGAGCGTCCGGCATGCCCAGGCCAATGCTCACAGTTTCAATTCCTTCTGCTATTGGAAGATCCTGATCGGGTTGACCAGATCGGCGGTCACGGTCAGCAGCATGTAGCCGACCACGAACACCAGCACGACGTACGTCGCGGGCATCAGTTTGAGGTAGTTCACCGGGGCGGCCGCCACCATGCCCCGGGCCGACCGGACCAGGTTGCGGAGCTTTTCGAACACCGCGATGGCGATGTGGCCGCCGTCGAAGGGCAGCAGCGGCACCAGGTTGATCGCGCCCAGAATGAGATTCAGCTGCGCCAGGAAGAACCAGAACGCCACCCACAACCCGTGATCGACGGTGTCGCCGCCGATGATGCTGGCCCCGACCACGCTCATCGGCGTCTGCGGGTCGCGCTGCCCGCCGCCGATCGCGTGCACGAGCGCCCCGACCTTCGTGGGGATCGACACGAGCGCCTTGCCCACCTCGCCGGTGAGGTCACCGGCGAAGGCGACGGTGGCCGGGATCGCCGTGAACACCCCGTAGTGCGCGGGCGCGACCCTGACGGCGCCGACGCCGATGGCGCCGACCGTCGACGGTTGCGGCTGACCGCCCTGCCCGCCGGCCCCGTTCGCCAGGTAGCGCTGGGTGGGGGTGACATCGACGTAGGTGGTGATCGTGGTGCCGTTGCGCTCGGCGACGATCGGGACGTTGCCGTGCGCCTTGCGGATGGCCGCGGCCATGTCGTCGAAGGTCGACACCGGGGTGTCACCCACCTTGACGATGACGTCGCCGGCGCGGATTCCGGCGAGCGCCGCCGGGCCCGGGCCGGTGCACTCCGCGATCTTGCCCGGAGCGACTTCCGGTGCCACACAAGCGGTTTCGCCTACGACCGCCTGGGTCGGCGGATGCAGGTTCGGCAGCCCCCAGATCAGGGCGATGCCGTAGAGCAGCACCAGGCAGATGACGAAGTTCGCGGCGGGGCCCGCGAACAGCACCGCGACCCGCTTCCAGGCCGCCTGCTTGAACATGGCGCGGTCGGTCTCGTCGGGAGCCAGCTCCTCCACCGAGGTCATGCCGGCGATGTCGCAGAAGCCGCCCAGCGGGACGGCCTTGAGGCCGTACTCGGTCTCGCCACGCCGCGTGGACCACAGCGTGGGCCCGAACCCGACGAAATACCGGCGGACCTTCATGCCGGTGGCGCGGGCGACCCACATGTGGCCGCACTCGTGCAGGGCCACCGAGATCAGGATGGCCAGTGCGAACAGCACAATGCCGATAACGAACATCATCAGGCTGGGGGGACCTTTCTCACACCACTCCAGAGGCTTTTGCGGACACCGTGGCGGGCTGGGCTTGTGCGACGGCACGCCGCGCCCGCTCACGTGCCCAGCGCTGCGCGTCGAGTACCTCATCCACGGTAGCGGGTGAAACGCTCCATTGGTCTGCGGCGTGCAGCACGTCGGCGATGGTTTTGACGATGGCGGGGAACCCGACCCGGCCCGCGAGGAAGGCCTCGGCCGCCTCCTCGTTGGCCGCGTTGTAGACGGCGGTCATGCAGCCGCCGGCCTGTCCGGCGTGCCGGGCCAGCTCGACCGCGGGGAAAACGGCGTCGTCCAGCGGCTCGAAGTCCCAGCTAGACGCCGTGCTGAAGTCGCAGCTGGCGGCCGCGCCCGGAACCCGCTGCGGCCAGCCCAGGGCCAGCGAGATCGGCAGCTTCATGTCCGGGGGGCTGGCCTGGGCGAGGGTCGACCCGTCGACGAAGGTGACCATCGAATGAACAATCGACTGGGGGTGCACCACCACCTCGATGCGGTCGTAGGGAATGCCGAACAGCAGGTGGGTCTCGATGAGCTCCAGCCCCTTGTTGACCAGCGAGGCCGAGTTCAGCGTGTTCATCGGGCCCATCGACCACGTCGGGTGGGCACCCGCCTGCTCGGGGGTGACGTCCTCGAGTTGGGCGGCCGTCCAGCCGCGGAACGGACCGCCGGAGGCGGTCAGCACCAGCTTGGCGACTTCGTCGGGCTCCCCGCCGCGCAGGCATTGCGCCAGCGCGGAATGTTCGGAATCGACCGGCACGATCTGGCCCGGCTTGGCGGCTCGGAGCACCAGCGGTCCCCCGGCGATCAGCGATTCCTTGTTGGCCAGCGCCAACCGGGCACCCGAGTTGAGCGCGGCCAGCGTGGGCCGCAGGCCCAACGCACCCACCAGCGCATTGAGGACGACGTCGGCCTCGGTCTCCTCGACGAGCCGGGTGACCGCCTCGGGCCCGCTGAACGGGATGGCCCCGACCTGGTCCGCGGCCCGCTGCGCGGCGCGTTCGTCGGCGACGGCGATGTTGGTCACACCGGTCTCGGCCCGCTGCCGCAACAGCGTGTCCAGGTTGGCGCCCCCCGCGGCCAGGCCGACGACCTCGAAGCGGTCCGGGTTGGCCGCGATGACGTCCAGCGCCTGGGTGCCGATGGAGCCGGTGCTGCCCAGCAGCAGCACGCGCAGCCGGTCCCGCGTTTGCCCGTCGGTCGTCGGGTTGGTCACCCATTCATTGTGCCGCCCGGCACCCGCGGGGGCCATGTGCCGGGCCATGCCCCGCGGGCCGGGCGGCGGGTGTGCCAGAATTTGGGTTCGACAAGCCAATCCGATCCGAAGGGGATTCGCCGTGGCCAGTACCGAGGTGGAGCACTTCACCGGCGTCGACGCAGTCGAGGTGCCGTCGGCAGCGTGGGGTTGGAGCAGGATCAACCACCGGACCTGGCATATTGCCGGCCTGATCGGCTTCGGATTCCTGCTGGCGATGCTCCGCGGCAACCACGTCGGCCACATCGAGAACTGGTTTTTGATCGGGTTTGCGGCGCTGACCCTCGTGGTGCTGATCCGCGACCTGTGGGGCCGCCGCCGCGGCTGGATCAGGTAGTCACCGCCGCCCTAGCGTTGCGCCCGGCGATGCCAGGCGCCGGCGATCACCACGACCCCTAACGCGAGCACTGCCGCCACCCACGGCCACCATCCGTGCTGATGCACCCAACCGGCCACGGCGCCCTGCAGGCGTCCGGCCGCGGTGATCACCGCGTCCTGCGGGTTGCCGTTCGCGCCGAACAGGCGCACCTCGTAGCGGCCGTAATAGGCCACATACACCCCGACCAGCAGAAGCAGCACACCACCGATCCGGTTGACGAACGGCAGCATTCGGCGCAGCCGGTCCACCATCGCGGTGCTCGCCGTCGCCGCCGCGACGGCAAGCACGCCCACGACCAGGGTCAACCCCGTGCCGTAGGCGAGGTAGATCGACGCGCCGGTGACGATCGATCCCCCGCGCAGGCCTGCCGCGGTGACCGCCAGGAACGGCCCGACGGTGCAGGACAGCGAGGCGATCGCGTAGCTGATTCCGTACCCGTACATGGAGCCCAGCCGCACCGTCGGGGCCCACCGCGGGCCCAGCGGCCGCGGGGCCAACCCCGACAGCTGCCGACCCGACAGCAGCCATGCCCCGAGCAGGATCAGCACGGCGCCGACAATCACAGTGGCGTACGGCAGATACCGCTGCACGGTCGTGGCCGCCGACACGGTCAGCACGCCGAACAGGCCGAACACCGTCAAGAAACCCAGCGCCATCCCCACGGTGGCCGCCAGAGCCCGCGCGGCTGCTGCCACACCCGACGCCCCCGACCCCTGGCCGCGCACCACCAGCAGCAGGTAGGCGGGCAGCATCGCGAACCCACACGGGTTCAGCGCGGCGACCAGCCCGGCCGCGAAGGCCAGGCCGACCAGACCCCGGTCCACGAAGTCAGGACCTCAGCGCTGCGACCCGGTCGGAGAGCTCCTGCTGCGACATCGCCGAGGTCGGGTTGTTGACGAACGTCGAGCTGCCGTCCGCGCGGTAGAACACGTAGGCGGGCTGCCAGGGGACGTTGTAGCGGGCCCAGATGGACCCGTCGGCATCGTTGAGGTTGGTGAAGTTCAGGCCGTATTTGGAGACGAAGGTCTGTTCCGCGCCGACGTCCGAGTGTCCGGCGACCCCGACGAAGGTGACACCGGGATTGGCGGCCGCCACCCGGCTGACGCCCGGGGCTTCGGCGTTGCAAAACGGGCAGAACGGTGCCCAGAACCACAGCACCGCGGGCTTGCCCTGCAAGCTGGCGCCGTTGAACGGCGCACCGCTCAGCGTCGTCCCGGTGAACTGCAGGCGGTCATCGGCGGCCAGAGCGCGCGGCGCGCTGCCCACGGCGGCTATCACCGTTGCGGCGAGCAGCACCGCGGCGCACGCTTTGCTCAGGGCCGACAAGCGAATACTCATGGCACACCTCATTTGCTGGAGTTATGCCTTGATCGACGGGACAGCCCCGCCTCCGGTTCATCCGCCCTCGGCGGCCAGCTGTCCACAGGCCCGTGCCGAATCGCCTGCGCTCCAGCTACCCGCCCTCGGCGGCCAGCTGTCCACAGGCGGCGCTGATCTCGCGGCCGCGGGTATCGCGCACCGTGCACGAAACCCCCTTGGCGCGGACCCGGCGGACGAACTCTCGCTCGACCGCCTTGGGGCTGGCGTCCCACTCACTTCCCGGGGTCGGGTTGAGCGGGATCAGATTCACGTGCACCAACGGCCCGAGCGCGCGATGCAACCGCTGTCCCAAAAGATCTGCGCGCCAAGGCTGGTCGTTGACGTCGCGGATCAACGCGTACTCCACCGACACCCGCCGGCCGGTGACGTCGGCGTAATACCGTGCGGCGTCGAGTGCCTCGGTGATTTTCCACCGGTTGTTGACCGGCACCAGGGTGTCCCGCAGCTCGTCGTCTGGCGCGTGCAGAGACAACGCCAGCGTCACGCCGAGGCCTTCGTCGGCGAGTTTGCGGATGGCCGGGGCCAAGCCCACCGTGGACACCGTCACCGAACGGGCCGAGATGCCGAAACCGTGTGGCGGCGCGGCGATGATGCGCCGCACCGCGGCCACCACACGGGCGTAGTTGGCCAACGGCTCCCCCATCCCCATGAACACCACGTTGGACAGCCGGTCCCCGAAGTCGTCGCGCAGGGCCGCGGCGCCGGCGCGCACCTGCTCGAGGATCTCGGCCGTCGACAGGTTGCGGCTCAACCCGCCCTGACCGGTCGCACAGAACGGGCACGCCATGCCGCACCCGGCCTGCGACGAAATGCACACCGTGTTGCGTTGTGGATAACGCATCAGCACCGACTCGACGGTGACCCCATCGAGCGCCCGCCACAACGTCTTTCGCGTCTGGCCCGCATCACACGTCACCTCGGACACCGCGGTCAGCAGGATCGGGAACATCGTCTCGGCGATGGCATCGCGCAATCCCGCCGGGAGATCGGTCATCTGCCGCGGGTCGGCGATCAGCCGGCCGTAGTACTGATGCGCCAGCTGCTTGGCGCGAAACGCAGGCAAGCCCAGCTCTGCGACTGCGGACGCGCGGCCTTCCTCGTCGAGGTCGGCGAGGTGCCGCGGCGGCTTGCCGGGGCGCGGCTCGGAGAAAACCAGTTGTTGAACCATGACCTGTCCAGTATCGGTCACGTTCGCGCCGGCCTAGGGAACGAGTGTCAGCACGGTCCAGGCCGCGACCGCCGACGGCAGGACGCCGTCGAGCCGATCCATCAGGCCGCCGTGGCCGGGCAGCAACCGGCCCATGTCCTTAATGCCGAGGTCGCGCTTGACCTGCGATTCCACCAGGTCGCCGAGCGTGCCGGTCAGCACCAGGACGACACCCAGCAGCACGCCGATCCACCACGGTTTGTTGGCCAGGAGGGTCGCCGTCAGCGTCGCCGCGGTGATTCCGAACACCAGGGAACCGGCGAATCCCTCCCAGGACTTCTTGGGGCTGATCGCCGGGACCATCGGGTGCTTGCCGAACAGCGCCCCCACGGCATATCCGCCGGTGTCGGAGGCGACGACGGTGACCATCAGGCAGAACACCCGCCCGGCGCCGTCGTGCGGGTAGACCAGCAGCACGCCGAAGGACGCGAACAGCGGCACCCACGCGGCCAGGAACACGGTGGCCGAGGCGTCCCTGAGGTAGTTAGCCGACGGCGAGCCGGCGAACGGCTCGGGCCGTTTGCTGTTGTCCTGCATGAACAACCGCCACACGTTGCAGACCACCACGGTGATCCCGAACCCGGCCAATGCGCCCGCGGCGTGGAACGGCCACGTCAACCATACGGTGAGCTGGCCCCCCGCCAGCAGCGGGATAAGGGCTATGACGTAGCCGGCCTCGCGCAAGCGCCGGACCACCTCGTGCGTGGCCACCAGGATGGCGAGCGCGACGATGGGAACCCAGAGGCGCGGTGCGAATACCAGCGTGACGATCAGAACGCCGCCGATACCGACCCCCACCGCGATCGCGGCGCCCAGGTTGCGCCCGGCCCGGGAGGTCTTCTTGGCCGGCTTTTCCACCGGTTCCTCGGCGGGGCGCGCGAAATTGTCGGGCGGGTTGCCTGCGCCGGGATCTGGGGTTGCCACTGGCCTGAATGAACTTAGCTGCTGAATGGGTCGTCAGACCTCCAGCAGTTCGCCTTCTTTGTGCTTGACCAACTCTTCGATCTGGGTGGTGTATTGATGCGTGGTCTTGTCCAGGTCTTTTTCGGCCCGGCCGACCTCGTCCTCGCCCGCCTCGCCGTCCTTGCGAATGCGATGCAGCTCCTCCATCGCCTTGCGGCGGATGTTGCGCACCGAGACCTTGGCATCCTCACCCTTGCTCTTGGCCTGCTTGACCAGTTCGCGGCGGCGTTCCTCGGTGAGCTGCGGCACGGCCACCCGGATCAGGGTGCCGTCGTTGGTGGGATTGACGCCGAGGTCGGAGTTGCGGATCGCCGTCTCGATCGCACCCACCTGGCTGGCCTCGTAGGGCTTGATGACGACAAGGCGCGCCTCGGGCACGTTGATGCTGGCCAGTTGTGTGATGGGGGTGGCCGTGCCGTAGTAGTCGATCACGATCCGCGAGAACATGCCGGGGTTGGCGCGCCCGGTCCGGATGGTCGACAGGTCGTCGCGGGCAACCGCTACGGCCTTCTCCATTTTCTCTTCCGCATCGAAGAGAGCCTCGTCGATCATGTGCGCCGCTCCTCCTCATCGATTCGCTCTGCATCGTCGCCGCCGCGGATCATCTGCGCCGCTCCTCCTCATCGCTGCGCCGCGGATCCTCGCAAACGCACATCGCGTCTTCCCCTCAGGTGGTGACCAGCGTCCCGATCTTCTCACCAGCGACCGCTCGGGCGATATTGCCATTGGTCAGCAGGTTGAACACCAGGATCGGCATGCCATTGTCCATGCACAGGCTGAACGCGGTGGCATCGGCCACTCGTAGCCCGCGGTCGATGACCTCACGATGGCTGATCGCGGCAATCAATTCGGCGTCGGGATGCTGCCGCGGATCCGCGGAGAAGACGCCGTCGACGGCCTTGGCCATCAAGACGACCTCGGCGCCGATCTCCAGGGCACGCTGGGCCGCCGTGGTGTCGGTGGAGAAGTACGGCAGTCCCATGCCGGCTCCGAAGATCACCACACGCCCCTTCTCCAGGTGGCGCACGGCGCGCAACGGCAGATACGGCTCGGCCACCTGGCCCATGGTGATCGCGGTCTGGACCCGGGTCACGATGCCTTCCTTCTCCAAAAAGTCTTGCAGCGCGAGGCTGTTCATGACCGTGCCCAGCATTCCCATGTAGTCCGAACGGGTGCGTTCCATGCCGCGCTGCTGAAGCTGCGCACCCCGGAAGAAGTTGCCCCCGCCGATGACGACGGCAACCTGGACACCTCCGCGAACCACCTCGGCGATCTGTCGCGCCACGCGCGCCACGACATCGGGATCCAAGCCGACCTGGCCGCCGCCGAACATTTCGCCGCCGAGCTTGAGCAGCACTCGCGAATACCTGGCCCGACTCGGCGACTGGCCCGCACCGTTTTCCGGTGCGGATGTCGGCACGCCGTTGCTGGTGGTTGTCGGCTGCGGCCTCGGAGCCGCCGAGCCGGCGACGTGGGGCTCCCTGGACTCCGTCATCAGACTCCTCGCATGAGAGTGCCATCCCGGGCGGTCTCCGTCCGGAACGGCATTTCACATCCTGCCTCATCGCAGCACAATGCGGCGTCGGCGGGGTGCATTATGCGCATAGTTGGCGCGGCGGGCCAATTTTCGAGTCTGCCGGTAGTGGAATATGCCGGCGCCAATGCGGTTTATTCGGGCTCGCGTTTGAGCGATGTGTGGCATGGGAATCCGGATCAACGCGGCAGAAATATTGCGGTCTTAAGCAATGAGGACCGGCCTCGCCGTATGACCGGGTGGATCGCTCGCGATCGCCGTTGAGCATGGATCGCTCAAAGTACGCCAACGAGGAGGAACACTTCCATGGCTGAAGAAAACAAGTCGGGACCTGCCGAAGCTGTTAAGGGCGTCGTCGAGGACGTCAAGGGCAAGGCCAAGGAGGCCGTCGGCGCGGTGGCCGGTCGTGATGACCTCACCCGCGAGGGCCAGGCCCAGCAGGACAAGGCCGAAGCGCAGCGCGACGCCGCGAAGAAGGAAGCCGAAGCCGAAGCCGCGCGCGGTGGCGCGGAGGCGGCCGAGGAGCGCCAGAAGGCCAACCAGTAATACTGGCCGTCAACGATGGGCCCGGTCCGTGCAAACGGCCGGGCCCATCGCCGTTCCACAAGGCCGAGGTGGGGCGCGGCCCGAGTTTGCATAGTTTTCAGCTGGACGGGTATCCGTGCCTAGCGCTGTATGACATCTCCGAAGAGGTGCCTACGGACCCGGGGGGGAAGCCGGGACGTCATGAGGTTTGGAGATGTCGTTGCACGTGGTGGTACTCACCGATGAGGATGACTTCGAATCGGCCCTTCCGGATTTGGCCACTGTCGCGCGGCCGGTGCGCCACGTCACCCTGACGGCCGACACCGACGGGCACTGCGCCACGGCCGACATCGCGATCATTGATGCGCGCAGCGACATGGCGTCGGCTCAGAGCGTCGGCCATCGACTCAAGGTCGACAACCCCGGTACCGCCGTGGTGGCCCTGGTAACACCGGCGGACGGGGTGACGGTCGACGGGGACGGCAGTTTTGATGACGTCATGGTGCCCGGCACCGGCGCGGAAGAGTTGCAGGCGCGGCTGCGCCTCGCGATCAGCCGACGTCGTAGCGCGGTCGACGGCACGCTGAAGTTCGGCGACCTGCTACTGCATCCGCCCAGTTTCACCGCAACGCTGGACGGCCACGACCTGAGCCTGACACACACCGAGTTCAGATTGCTGAATTTCCTTGTGCAGCATGCCGGTCAGGCATTCACCCGCACCCGGCTGATGCAAGAGGCGTGGGGCTATGACGCGACCGGCAAGGTGCGTACCGTCGACGTTCACATCCGGCGACTGCGCGCCAAGCTCGGCACCCGGCACCAATTCATGGTCGACACCGTCCGGGGAGTCGGCTACCGGGCCGCGACACCGCCACAGCCGGAATGGGTCGTCACCGGCTCGACGCTGACCCCGATCTGGACGTCGCCCACGACGTCGGGCCCGGGCCAGCAGAATGCGGAGACGTCGGAATCCTAACACCTTCAGGCACAACGCTTTTGGCGGGCGGTCAGCCGAAGAGAGGGAAAGCGCGTTTGCGCGCCAGCGCATTCATCCCATCCTGGATGGCATGTTGCACCTCGTGATATTTGCGGTCCACGTATTGGTCGTCGTCGGCCCGTGCGGGATCGTTGTCGAGCTCCACCGGAGGCATGAACCGGGTTCTGATCTTGGCCGGCAGGGGCAGCTGCGGAAGCGCCGCCGGCGCGATACCCCACGGCAACGAGACGGCCAGCGGGAACACCTTGAGCCGCAAGACCCGGTCCAGGCGCAGAGCTTTCGACAGGCGGTCGCCGCGGATCAGCACCGGCATCGCGTCCGCACCGCCGACCGTGGCGATGGGCACGATCGGCACACCGGCGCGAATCGCCATCTTGACGAAGCCGGTCCGTCCGGCCAGGTTGGCCCGATCGCGCTCGGTCCACGGGCGCAGCGAGTCCACTTCCCCACCGGGCCACAGCGCCACGTCGCGCCCTTCCGCCAATGCGGTGGCGATCGCGTCGGGGGCGGCCGGCAGCACCCCCATCGACCGGAAGTAGCGCCCGAACACGGGAATTGCCATCAACGCATCATGCGCCGTGCCGTGCAAGGTGCGATCCTGGCCGAACCGTCGCCACCATTGCAGACCGACGGTCCACGCATCCCAGACGAACGGCGCGCCGGAGTGAATCCCGATCAACAGCGCCGGCGGTGATTCCGGGATGTTCTCCCAGCCGTCGATTTCCATGCGAAACCAATAGTCCACCAGCACATTCCACAGATACTTCTGACGCTGCAGCGCGCTCTCGTCCTGACCCGAGAGATCCCATCTCGCCGCGCGTTCGGCCACCCAGCCGCTCAGCCCGCCACTTTGACGATTGCGTCGTTCTTCCATCGCCTCGCGGGCTTCTTCGGCCTGCCGCTGCGCCTGCGCGCGCACCGGTGCCGGCCTGTGATCCGGGTTACTCATGCTCTGTGGCATACCCGCTTCGGACGCGCACGATTCCCCCTGACGCAATTCTCCCCGCGCCACCGAGCGTGGCGCGGGGAGAATTCGACAACTCCGATCAGGCGTGCGTCGCCGGCGCACCTGGCGCCGGGCTGTTCGGCGCAGGCGGAGCACCCGGCGCCGGGCTGTTCGGCGCGCCAGGCGCCGAGCCCTCCGGCACGTTGGACGTCCACATCAGGACGTCTTGCATTCCGTCGTTGTAGACGACGCCGTTCGGCGGCGCGCCTGTCACGTCGAAGTAGAGCGTGCCCGTCGACTCGTTGCCTTGAGCGATGGGAGCCGGGTTGAGCCCGTTGGGCACCCCGACTTTGTCGATCACCCGGTAGTTCTGGCCGTTCGGGCCGCGGGCGATGAAGTCATTCACCATCGGAGTGACGAGCCCGCCGTCCGACCTGGCGGTTACGTCCGCCTGGTAGAGCGTTCCCTTGGGCGTGTAGCCGGGGATGGCGACGTTGCTGGGCTGCAGGTTGCTGACGGTGTAATCGGTGACGAGCGCCCCGTCCACGAGCTTTTCGCTGGTACCGAACCCCTGGATGTTGGGCGCGGCCAGAGCAGGCGTCGCCGCGAAAACGCTGGCCGCCGCTATACCCCCGGCAGCGGCAGCTGTCGCAGCAATCTTGGTGACCTTCACTGTTCATTTCCTTTCGTGTACAACATTTGCCCCCCGAAAGGGCATGCGCATATGTGCAGCAAATAGCCACACCTCGACCCCTTTAAACATTTACGCGCGCGAAACACCCGTACCGGGCGTTACTCGCCGGAATAGGGTTCCATTCTTGGGCAGCATCTTTCGCATCAGTGGATAACACCTGCACCACCTCTCACACCCGACTCCCGGTTAGTCCGGGTGGTGACGGGTAATCGGTGCCCTAAGCAACTGACGATGAATCGGTAAAGGAAATCGCATGGGCTTTGTGGCGCAACAACAGTCGGTTCCCGGTGTACAGGCGCGGATGGAACCGATTCCTGACTGTGGCGAAAACAGTTACCAGGGCTCGGGCAAACTGCTGGGCAAAAAGGCGATCATCACCGGCGGCGACAGCGGCATCGGGCGCGCCGTCGCGATAGCGTTCGCCCGCGAGGGCGCCGACGTGCTGATCGCGTACCTCAACGAGGACGACGACGCGCGTGAAGTCGCCCGCTACGTCACCAATGCCGGCCGTAAGTGCGTGCTGGTGCCCGGCGATCTCTCCGACGCTGCGCATTGCCGTGCCGTCGTGGATCGGGCAGTGCAGGAATTGGGCGGGGTGGACATCCTGGTCAACAACTCCGCCTATCAGATGATGCGCAAGAGCCTCGACGAGATCAGCGACGAGGAGTGGGAGTACACGTTCCGGCTCAACATCGGTGCTTATTTCTACCTGGCAAAGGCGGCCGTGCCGCACATGAGCCCCGGCTCGTCGATCATCGGCAGCTCGTCGGTCAACTCCGATACACCCAATCCCACGCTGGCGCCCTACGCGGCGACCAAGGCGGCTATCGCGAATTTCTCGGCCAGCCTGGCCCAGCTGTTGGGCGACAAAGGAATTCGAGTCAACAGCGTGGCGCCCGGGCCGATATGGACACCGCTGATCCCGTCGACGATGCCACCGGACAGCGTGGAATCGTTCGGCGACAACGTACCGCTGGGCCGCGCCGGCCAGCCCGTCGAACTCGCCCCGATCTACGTGCTGCTGGCCTCCGACGACGCCAGTTACATCTCCGGGGCACGGGTGGCAGTGACCGGCGGTCGGCCCATCCTCTAACGAAACCCCCTACACCGCAGCGGGTTCCTTTCAAACTCGCTCATGAGCCGCGGTTGTCGCCCAGCTCGTCCACGAGCGGGTTCTGGGCGGGCATGTCCTTCACGCTCTCGGCCCGGCCCGGCTGGGTGTGGGTGCGCCGCGCCGCGGCCCTGTCCCTGTCGGGAACGTCGCGGTCATCGGCGATGGTGACCGACGCGGCCACCTGACCGACGTTGGCATAGGTTTCCGGCGGCATGGCGCGCAGGGCGCGGATCGTCTCGCCGTTGCAACGATTGCGCTCGGCGGCGGTGAGCAGGTCCTCTTTGTTCGCCGGAAAGTCCACATCGCTGAGGCACACTGGCGAAGTTGGCTGGGAGTGGTAGACGCGACCATGGCAGTCGGGGTGCCCGGTAGCCCGGCGCCTAAACCGCTCCGGACGCCGAAATGTGCACGAGCCGACAAGCCGAAAGTTTGTTCAGTCTCGGCGATTTCGCGGCGGTGTGCACGCTCTCTCAGCGGCCCCGGACCCGGCGGTTGTGCTTCTTGATCGCGTCGACCAACTCCGACTTGTTCATGGTGGACCGGCCGGCGATGTCGAGCCGGCGGGCCACATCGAGCAGGTGCTTTTTGCTGGCGTTGGCGTCGACGCCCTCGGCCGATTCCCCGACTGGCCGCAGGCCACCGCGCTCGGCCCGCTCATCGGATGGGCCCTTCTCGTCCTTGGGCTCCCAGTGGTCGCCGACCTTTTCGAAGCTGTGCTTGACAGCGGCGTACGCGACGCGGTGGGCGCGCTCCTCGCTGCCGTACTCGTCGGCGGCCGCGTCATGGGTTTTCGCGAACGTGCGCTGGGCCTTGGCGTTGGACCGCCGCAAAGTGCTGGGCAATTCGCCCTTTTTGGCCGCGCCGCCTTTCGTCGTCTTCGGCATCGAACCTCCCTCGGGTGCCAAAACCGCTGCGATTAACGGTCGGTTACCCCGTTGCGGCACGGACAATCACGGTCTGAACAATGTGCGCATCGGGTCGGTAGAAATATGTCAATATCGTTGACATGAATCAGGCCGACGATGCTCCGCTGGGTTACCTGCTCTACCGGGTGGGAGCCGTCCTGCGACCCGAGGTTTCCGCCGTGTTGAGTCCGCTCGGCTTGACCCTGCCCGAATTCGTTTGCCTGCGCATACTTTCGATGTTTCCGGGAATGTCGAGCGCCGAGTTGTCCCGCCACACCAATGTCACCCCACAGGCAATGAACACGGTACTGCGCAAGCTGGAAGAAGTCGGGGCGGTGGCGCGCCCGTCATCGGTGTCCTCGGGGCGCGCGCTCCCGGCCACCCTGACCGGCCAGGGCCGCGCCCTGCTCAAGCGCGCCGAAGGCGCGGTCCGCGGCGCCGACGCCCGCATCCTGGCCAAGCTCACCGACACTCAGCAGCGCGAGTTCAAGCGGATGCTCGAAAAGCTGGGAGCCGACTAGTTGTGATCGCGAGGACGGCCGCGGCGATCGCGAGGGCGGCGCAGCCGGGCGAAGCGGGTCGCCGCCATCAGCCCAGCCGGGCGAAGCGGGTCGCCGCCATCACTCAAATCACGCGGGGGCGTGGATGCGCGCCCAGGGCCGCGCTTCTTCGAGCTCATAGGCCAGCTCGAGCAGCAGCGCTTCCTGTCCCATGTCGGCCGACAGCATCATGCCCACCGGCATGCCGTGCGCGGACTGGGCCAGCGGCAGCGAGATCGCGGGTTCGCCGGTCACGTTGTGCAGCGGCGTGAACGAGACCCAGTCGATCAGCCGGCTGATCACCTGCTGGTAATCGGTCGGCGCCAGGAATCCGATGCGCGGCGTCTCGTCGGCAAGGGTCGGCGTGAGCACCGCGTCGTAAGTACGGAAAAACCGCGCGGTGCGCCGGCGGGCCCGGCGCAGGCGCACGATCGCCGTCGGGAGGCGGTGCAGGTTTCGGCTGGTGTGCCGGAGAAGACCCAGCGTCAGGCTGTCCAGCTTGCTGCGATCGAACGTCGCACCGAACATGTGCCGCCCACCGCGCACCTGGGCCAGCGCCAAAAACCCCCAATACAGGACGAAGTCGTCGACGAAACTGGCCGCGACCGGAGGCTCGTCGACGTGCTCGACGCGGTGTCCCAACTCCTCGAGCAGGCCGGCGGACTTCAGCGTGAGCTCCCGTACCTGGGGGCTGCACTCGCGCTGCACCGAGCGGGTCAGCACCGCGATCCGCAGTCGCTGCCGGCCGGGCGCGCTGACGTCCCCGATGGGCGCCAGCTTGGGGTTGCGCCAGATCCGCTCGGCCTCGCGGTAGAAGGCCGCGGTGTCGCGCACCGAGCGGGTCACCACGCCGTTGACGACGACGCCGACCGGCATCCGGCGCAGCGTCGCGTCCAGGGGCAACCGCCCACGCGACGGTTTGAGTCCGACCAACCCGTTGCACGCGGCCGGAATCCGGATAGAACCGCCGCCGTCGTTGGCGTGCGCCATCGGCACCACACCGGCCGCGACGAACGCGCCCGAACCCGACGACGACGCGCCGGCGCTGTATTCGGTGTCCCACGGGTTGCGGACCGGGCCCAGCCGCGGGTGTTCGGCCGACGCGCTGAACCCGAATTCCGACAACTGCGTCTTCCCCACCGAGGTCAGCCCGGTGGCCAGGAACAGCTCGGTGAACACGCTGTCGGCGTCGGCGTCCCAGCTCGTCCACGCGTCGGTGCCGTGCATGCTGGGCTGCCCGGCGACGTCGATGTTGTCCTTGATGAACGTCGGGACGCCGCCGAAGTAGCCGCCCGCCGGAGCTTCCGCGGCCTTGCCGGCGGCCGTCCGCGCCTGCTGAAAAGCCGCGTACGCCAACCCGTTCAGCAGCGGATCGACGGCCTCGGTGCGGGCGATGGCGGCCTCGACCACCTCGGCCCTGCCGACCCGGCCGGATCGAAGGGCGTCGGCGAGGCCGACCGCGTCCAGATCGCCCAGGGCATCGTCGCCGAAAGCATGCACGTGTCGCATGGCACTGACGCTAGCCCGCGCACCCGTGCAGTCGGGAGGTTTCCCGGCTTGTCCGCGGTCCGGATCGGGTCGGCGTGGGGCCGGTCAGGCCTGACCCACCTCGAAGCGGACGAACCGCGTCACCGTGACACCGGCCTCGTCGAGCAGCGCCTTGACGGTCTTCTTGCTGTCGGACACCGACGGCTGCTCGAGCAGAACCGCGTCCTTGAAGAAGCCGTTCAGCCGGCCCTCGACGATCTTGGGCAAGGCCTGCTCCGGCTTGCCCTCCGCCTTGGCGGTTTCCTCGGCGATGCGGCGCTCGCTGGCCACCACGTCCTCGGGCACGTCGTCGCGGGACAGGAAGCGGGCCTTGAGCGCGGCGATCTGCAGCGCGACGGCGTGCGCGGCCTCGGTGTCCGAGCCGCTGTACTCCACCAGCACACCGACGGCCGGCGGCAGGTCGGCCGCGCGCTTGTGCAGGTAGGTCTCGACGGTGCCGTCGAAGAACGCGACGCGGCGCAACTCGAGCTTCTCGCCGATCTTGGCCGACAGGTCGGCGATGGCCTGCTCGACCGTCTTGCCGCCGGCCTGCGCGGCCTTGAGCGCGTCGACGTCGGCGGCCTTGGATTGGGCCGCCGCCGCCACGATCTCGTCGGCCAGCGCCTGGAACTCCGCGTTCTTGGCGACGAAGTCGGTCTCGCTGTTCAGTTCGATCAGCGCGCCGCCCTGGGCGGCGACCAGACCTTCGGCCGTGGCGCGCTCGGCGCGCTTGCCGACGTCCTTGGCGCCCTTGATGCGCAGCGCCTCGACGGCCTTGTCGAAGTCGCCGTCGTTTTCGGACAGCGCGTTCTTGCAGTCGAGCATTCCGGCGCCGGTGAGTTCCCGAAGCTTCTTGACGTCGGCAGCGGTGAAGTTCGCCATATCGGCCTTCCTATGAGGGGTCAGCGGTTGGTTCGGGGGTGCCCGCAGCGGCGTCGGTGGGGGCGGTGGTGGTGGCGGAGGCCAGCAGCTCCTGCTCCCATTCGGCGAGCGGCTCGGCGGCCTCGGCTTCGGGCTTGCCGTCGCCGCGGCCGACGCCGGCGCGGGCCTGTAGGCCCTCGGCGACGGCGGAGGCGATCACCTTGGTCAGCAGCGCGGCGGAACGGATCGCGTCGTCGTTGCCCGGAATCGGGTAGTCGACCTCGTCCGGGTCGCAGTTGGTGTCCAGGATCGCGATGACCGGGATACCGAGCTTGCGGGCCTCGCCGACGGCGATGTGCTCCTTGTTGGTGTCGACGACCCAGATGGCCGACGGCACCTTGGCCATGTCGCGGATACCGCCGAGGCTGCGGTCCAGCTTGTTCTTCTCGCGGGTCAGCATCAAGATTTCCTTCTTGGTGCGGCCCTCGAAGCCACCGGTCTGCTCCATCGCCTCGAGCTCCTTGAGGCGCTGCAGCCGCTTGTGCACGGTTTGGAAGTTGGTCAGCATGCCGCCCAGCCAGCGCTGGTTCACGTACGGCATGCCGACGCGGGTCGCCTCGGCCGCGACCGATTCCTGCGCCTGCTTCTTGGTGCCGACGAACAGCACGCTGCCGCCGTGGGCAACGGTCTCCTTGACGAACTCGTACGCCTGGTCGATGAAGGTCAGCGTCTGCTGCAGGTCGATGATGTAGATGCCGTTACGGTCGGTGAAGATGAACCGCTTCATCTTGGGGTTCCAGCGACGGGTCTGGTGCCCGAAGTGGGTGCCGCTGTCCAGCAGCTGTTTCATGGTTACGACGGCCATGGTTGTGCCTTACTTGTGTCGGTTGTCGCCTGGCATCGGGTGAGGCCGGGCCCTGGCGGCTGCTGCGATGCCGGACCCGTTGTTGGACGGGACCGCCCGGCATGCGATGCGAACTCCTCGTGGTACCAGAGCCGCGATGCAGACGCGCGAAGTCAGCCCGCGAACGAGCTGCGACCAGCAGTTTACACCGACTCAGCAGGTGCTTTTGCCACGCTTCCCCAGCCGGGCCGCACGTCCACAACACCGGCCAGGACCGGGTGGCCCGTCCGGCGGCGAGGCGCTGAACTGCCTGGATGCGGTTTACAGCGCTGCTGTTGAGTGCGGGCCTGGTCAGCGCCGCGCCGGCGGTCGCCGCCGAGGCTCGCCTGCAGTGGCCGTTGCGCCCGCCGCCGGCCGTCACCCGGGCGTTCGACGCCCCGGCCCCGGACTGGCATCCCGGTCACCGCGGCGTGGACCTGGCCGGCGCTGCCGGTCAGCCGGTGTACGCCGCGGGCGCCGGAACCGTGGTGTTCGCCGGTCTGCTGGCCGGACGGCCGGTGGTGTCGCTGGCCCATCCCGGTGGGCTGCGCACCAGCTACGAGCCGGTCCGGGCGACGGTGCGGGTCGGTCAGCCGGTGACGGCCGCGACCGTGATCGGCGAGCTGGCGGCCGGGCACGCCGGCTGCCCCGTGGCGGCCTGCTTGCACTGGGGCGCGATGTGGGGTGCGGCGTCGGGCGCCGCCTATGTCGATCCGCTGGGTCTGCTGCAGTCCACGCCGATCCGGCTCAAACCGCTGAACCCGTGAGCCGCCTCAGGCCCGCGGGTGGGCCTGATCGTGCACCGCACGCAGCCGGGACACCGCCACGTGCGTGTAGAGCTGGGTGGTCGCCAGGCTCGAATGGCCGAGCAGCTCCTGGACAACACGCAGGTCGGCGCCGCCCTCGAGCAGGTGGGTGGCCGCGCTGTGCCGCAGGCCGTGCGGCCCCATATCCGGCGCGCCGTCCACCGCGGCGACGGTCTGATGCACCACCGTGCGGGCCTGGCGCACGTCGAGCCGGCGGCCCCGCGCGCCCAGCAGCAGCGCCGGGCCCGACTCCGCGCTGGCCAGGGCGGGACGCCCGTCGGCCAGCCACGCGTCGAGCGCCTCGCCGGCGGGCCGGCCGAACGGCACGCTGCGCTGCTTGTTGCCCTTGCCGAGGACACGCAGCAGCCGATAGGTGGCGTCGACGTCGTCGACGTCCAGGCCGCACAGCTCGCTGACCCGGATCCCGGTGGCGTACAACATCTCGACGATCAGCCGGTCCCGCAGCGCCAGCGGATCCCCTTGCTGCGCACCAGATTTGGCGGCGGCCATGGCGGCGGCGGCCTGATCCTGACGCAGCACGGCGGGCAGGGTGCGGTGCGCCTTGGGCACCTGCAGCCGCGCCGCCGGATCCCCGGCCATCAGGCCGCGCCGCACCGCCCACGCCGTGAAGGCCTTGACCGCCGAGGTGCGCCGGGCCAGCGTCGTGCGGGCGACGCCGGCCGCGGCCGCGGCGGACAGCCAAGAGCGGAGCAGGGGCAGGCTCAACGCGTCCAGACCGGCGCCGCGCTCCTCGATGAAGGCGAACAGCGAGCGCAGGTCGCCGAGGTAGGCGCGGCGGGTGTGGGCTGAACGCCCGCATTGCAGCGCCAGGTATTCGTCGAACTCTTCGAGAATCGGTTCGCTGTCCGGCACTCTCCCACGCTGGCAGAGGGGGGCGGGGTCGGTCAGTCGACGCGCCGGAGCGTGTCCGGGGTGAGATCTTTGCGCGCGGGATAGCCGTCGACGGCCATGATGAGGTCCGTCTCGGCGAGGATCGAGCGCAGCACGTGCACGATGCCGTCGACGCCGCCCAGCGCCAGGCCGTAGGCGTAGGGCCGGCCGATCCCGACGGCCGTCGCGCCCAGCGCGAGCGCCTTGACGACGTCGGCGCCGCTGCGGATCCCCGAATCGAACAGGACGGGCAACCCGTCCGCCGCCTCGATGACGCCGGGCAGGCAGGCGAGGGCGGGGAGGCCACCGTTGGCCTGGCGGCCGCCGTGGGTGGAGCAGTAGATGCCGTCGACGCCGGCGTCCCTGGCGCGCCGCGCGTCGTCGGGGTGACAGATGCCCTTGATGATCAGCGGCAGGTCGGTCAGCGACCGCAACCAGCCGAGGTCATCCCAGGTCAGAGGGTTTCCGAAGGTCGATACCCACTGCAGCACGGCGCCTTGCGGGTCCTCCTCGGGCGGGCGCTGCAGGCCGGCGCGGAAGACCGGATCGCTGGTGTAGTTGCTCAAGCACAGCCCGCGCAGCTGGGGAAAGTTGGCCGTGCTGAGGTCGCGCGGGCGCCACCCGGGAATCCACGTGTCGAGCGTGACGATGATGCCCTTGTAACCGGCCGCCTCGGCCCGTTGCACGAGGCTGGCGGCCAGCTCCCGATCCTTGGGTGTGTACAGCTGGAAGAAGCCGGGGGTGTCGCCGAATTCGGCGGCGACGTCCTCCATCGGGTCGGTGGTCAGGGTGGACACCACCATCGGGACGCCGGTGGCCGCCGCCGCGCGGGCGGTGGCCAGGTCGCCGTGGCCGTCCTGGGCGCAGATGCCGATGACGCCGATAGGCGCCATGAACACCGGCGACGGCAGGGTCAGGCCGAACATCTCCACCGACAGGTCGCGATTGGCGGCACCGACGAACATGCGCGGGATCAGGCCCCAGCGGTCGAACGCCTCCCGGTTGGCCCGCTGCGTGCGTTCGTCGCCGGCGCCACCGGCGACGTAGGACCACACCGACGGCGGCATGGCCCGCTCGGCGCGGGCCTCCAACTCCGCGAAGGCCATCGGCAGCGCGGGCGCCACCCCGCCCAGGCCCTTGAAGTAGATCTCGTTCTGGTAGTCGCCGAATGCCATGCGATAGACAATGCCAGGCTGCCGTCAGGCTGACGAGTTCGCCGACTCCGCCTGCGCCAGTTCCTTCTTCCACTGCCGGAAGGTCTCCTCGGTGCGGCCGCGCCGCCAGTACCCCGAGATCGACGACGCCCATTTGGCGTCCACGCCACGCTCTTTGCGGATGTAGGGGCGCAGATTGTGCATGACGGCCTGGGCCTCGCCGTGGATGAAGACGTGCACCTGTCCCGGCAGCCAGGGGGCGCTGGTGACGGCCTCGATCAGCGGCGCGTGATCGCCGGCACGGTCCTCGGGAACCAGGTCGGCGCGCCCGCCGCGGTAGACCCAATGCACCTCGACGCCTTCGGGGGCGGTCAGAGGGATTTCGTCCTCTGGGCCCGCGACTTCGATGAACGCCTTGCCGACGGCGCTGGGCGGCAAGGCTTCCAGCGCGGCGGCGATGGCCGGCAGCGCCGATTCGTCGCCGGCCAGCAGGTGCCAGTCGGCCGCCGGGTCGGGTGTGTAGGCGCCGCCAGGACCCATCAGGTAGATGGGCTGGCCGGGCCGGGCGGCGGACGCCCACTGGCCCGCCAGGCCGTGCTCGCCGTGCACGACGATGTCCAGCGTGATGCGGCGCTTCGCGATGTCGACGTGGCGGACGGTGAGGGTCCGCACCGACGGCTTCTTCTCCGGGGGCAGGTCGGCGAAGCTGTCCAGGGTCAGCGGCTCGGGCAGGCCGGCCACGTCCACGTCGTCGGCGACGAACACCAGCTTGACGTAGGAGTCGGTGAACTTGCTGGGCACGAAAGCGTCAAAATCCTTGCTTCCGAGCACTATCCGCACCATGTGCGGTGTGAGTTGTTCGGTACCGACAACTTCGAAGCATTGCAGTGGTCGACCAACCACTCCTCCTCCTGTCCAAACCCCAACCCCCGGTCGACTATACGAGTCGCGTCGTTTCCGCAGCTCGGCCCGCGCGGACCCGGACAATCCGCCACCGGCCGTCCTGGCGTTGCACCAACCCGGCCAGCTCGAGCATCGCCAGCGGCCCGAGCGCCAGCTCGGGCACCATTCCCGAGGCGACCGCGATCTCGTCGACCGTCGCGGCGCCGCGGCCCGGCAGCGCCTCATAGACCCGGCGTTCGGCGTCGCTGAGGCCGTCGAGTGGCGTCGCCGGGTGCGGCTCGTCCGAGGCCAGTTCGCCGATGTGGCCGACGAGCTCGACGACATGGTCGGCGCGGGTGACCAGCTCAGCACCGTTGCGCAGCAGCGCATGGCAGCCGGCCGACGCCGACGACGTGACGGGGCCGGGCACCGCGGCCACCACCCGGCCCAACGCCCGCGCCCAGGCCGCGGTGCTGGCAGCGCCGCTGCGCAGCCCCGCCTCCACCACCACGGCCGCCCCCACCACGGCGGCCACCAGACGATTGCGGGTCAGGAACCGGTAGCGGGCCGGGCGGATACCGGGCGCGTATTCGGTGAACAGCAGCCCGCGCTGGCCGATGCGGTGCAGCAGCGCGGTGTGACCGCTCGGGTAGGGAACGTCGAGCCCGCCGGCCAGGACCGCCACCGTGATGCCGTCGCAGTCCAGCACCGCGCGGTGCGCCGCGCCGTCGATGCCGTAGGCGCCGCCCGAGACGACCGCGACGTCACGCTGCGCCAACCCGGCCGCCAAATCGCCGGCGACCTGCTCGCCGTACGCGGTCGAGGCGCGCGTCCCGACCACGGCGGCCGCCCGGTGCGCGACCTCATCGAGCCGCACGGGCCCCTGGGCCCACAACACCAGCGGCGGAACCATCGGCGCACCGGCGCCGGGTCGCGGTGCGGCCCCACGGAATGCGGCGAACGCCAGCCGCGGCCACTCGTCGTCATCCGGGGTGATCAGGCGTCCGCCCCGCCGGGCCAGTGTCTCGAGATCAGCCGCGCAGCAATCGTTTTCGCGCCGCGCCTGGGTGCGCCGGGCCAGGTCGTCGTCGACGAGCCCCCGCCGCACCCGCTCGGCCGCCTCCACCGGGCCGACGCGCTGCACCAAGGCGGCGAGCTCGGCGCAGGGCGGCTCGGCCACCCGGGACAGATAGGCCCACGCGCGCTGCGCGGAATCGTCGGGCGTCATCGCCGCTCCCCCGGCCCCAAGGATCCGCCAAGGATCCATGCAGCCCCGCGCGCGAACGTGGTGTGGTCAGCCGCCCGCCGCACGCCGGCCCGCAACGAACGGAACGACCCATGATCCTCGACCTGCCGATGGTGTACCGCGTGTCCGAACGTCCGAAGAACCCCTGGGCCGTCGCGGCGTTCGCGCTCAGCCTGGTCAGCTGGGTCGGGTTTCCCATCCCGCTGATCAGCATCGGTCTCGCCTGCATCGGGTTGCGCGAGATGGAACAGCGCGGTGAGAGCGGCCGCGCGATGGCCCAATTCGCCCGCGCGTTCGCGATCCTGGTGACCGTCGCGATCGCGGTGCGGGGTGGGCACACCGATTGGCTGGCCATGGCGCGCTGGTAGCGCGGCCGGCCGGTGGGTCGCGGCGCTCATCGCTGCGTCCCGGGCTGGCGGAAGCTGAGTGCGGCGGCGACTTCGTCGATCCCGGGTGATGTGCGGCCGGCCAGATCGGTCAGGCTCCACGCGACCCGCAACGTGCGGTCGAGGCCACGGATGCTGAGCACTCCGCGGTCCAGCGCCTTTTGCAGCGGCTCCATTGCCGCGTTGCTGGGACGGAACTTCCGGCGCAGCAGTGTCCCGCTGACCTCGCCGTTGGTGCGGAATCCGTGCGGTAGCCAGCGCTGGGCGGCGGCCGCGCGGGCTTGCGCCACCCGGTGGCGGACCTGCGCCGTCGATTCACCGTCCCGGCCCGCGAACGCCCCGGCCTTGACCTGGTGCATCTGCACCCGCAAGTCCACGCGATCCAGCAGCGGACCGGACAGCTTGCCCAGGTATCGGCGTTTGGCCGCGGCCGCGCAGATGCAGTCCTGCGGATCGGCCGGCGCGCACGGGCACAGGTTGGCGGCCAGCACCAGCTGGAACCGGGCGGGATAGCACGCCACCCCGTCGCGGCGGGCCAGCCGAATTTCGCCGTCCTCCAACGGTGTTCGCAAGGCTTCCAACGCGCTGACCCGGATCTCGGCGCACTCGTCGAGGAAGAGCACCCCGCGATGCGCCCGGCTGACCGCGCCCGGGCGCGCCATCCCCGACCCGCCGCCGACCAGCGCGGCGACGCTCGAGCTGTGATGCGGCGCGACGAACGGCGGCCTGGTGATCAACGGTGTGTCGCCGGACAACAACCCGGCCACCGAGTGAATCGCGGTGACTTCCAGGGACTCGGCATCCGTCAATGCCGGAAGCAACCCCGGAAGGCGTTGGGCGAGCATCGTTTTGCCGACCCCCGGCGGGCCGGTGAGCATGAGGTGGTGCGCCCCGGCGGCGGCCACCTCCACCGCGAACCGCGCCTGCGTCTGCCCGACCACGTCGACCAGGTCCGCCGCCGGCTCCCCGCCCGTGGGTTGCGCGTCGATCCTGTTATCCAGGGCCCCGGTGCCGCCGAGCCACTTCTGTAGCTGCCTTAGGGTGCGCACGCCCCACACGTCGATGCCGTCGACCAGGCTGGCCTCGGCGAGGTTGTCCACCGGAACGACCACGGCCGGCCAGCCGTCGCGTTTGGCGGCCAGCACGGCGGGCAGCACCCCGCGTACCGGGCGCACCCGCCCGTCCAGCGACAGCTCGCCCAGCAGCACCGTTTTCTCCAGCCGGTCCCAAGGATTCTTGCGCTGCGCCGACAGCACCGCGGCCGCCAGGGCGATGTCGTAGACGGATCCCATTTTGGGCAGCGTCGCCGGCGACAGGGCAAGCGTGAGCCGCGCCATCGGCCAGGCGTTGCCGCAATTGGTGACCGCCGCCCGGACCCGGTCGCGTGACTCCTGCAGGGCGGCGTCGGGCAGACCCACCAGATGCACGCCCGGTAGGCCGGAGGTGATGTCGGCTTCGATCTCCACGATCTGTCCGTCGACGCCGCGCACCGCGACGGAGAACGCGCGTCCCAGCGCCATCAGCCGATCCCTTGCAGGTGGGTGATCTCGGGGGTGCGACGGCGCCCGACGCGCACGCCGATCACGTCGATGCGGATCGCCGCCGAATGCCGGTCCTGGCCGGCCAGCCACAGCCCGGCAAGCCTGCGCAACCGCCGGACCTTGCGCGGCGTGACGGCGTGGGCCAGTCCCCCGTAACCGTCGCCGGTGCGGGTCTTCACCTCGACGAACACCACCGTCGACGTGGTGTCGTCGCGGGCGATGATGTCGAGTTCGCCGTAGCGGCAGCGCCAGTTGCGCGCCACGATCCGCAATCCCATTCGCGTCAGATGATCCACGGCGAGCGCCTCACCCATCGCCCCCAGCTGGATCCGGGTCATCGTCGTTTCGGTCGTCATGGGGGTCACGGTGCCCGGGGCCTCCGACGGGACGGGCCGCCACCGCCGTCCGTGGCCGCCCGCGACGGCCGGTTATCCCCAGTGCGGCGCCCATCCACAGCCGGCCCGGCGCCAGCGGCCTGCCACCGTCGATCAGGTGATCCGGTCCGCCCTGGTGTAGATGTTCATCGAGTCCTCCCGCAAGAACGCCACCAGCGTGATGCCCGACTCCTCGGCCAGCGAGACCGCCAGCGACGACGGCGCCGACACCGCCGCCAGCATCGGAATGCCGGCCATCACGGCCTTCTGCGTCAGCTCGAACGACGCGCGCCCGCTGACCAGCAACACCGAGGCCTGCAGCGGTATCCGCTCATGTTCCAGCGCCCAGCCGATCACCTTGTCGACGGCGTTGTGCCTGCCGACGTCCTCGCGCACCACCAGCATGGTGCCGTCCGCCCCGAACAGCGCGGCGGCGTGCAGACCGCCGGTGCTGTCGAAAACCTTTTGCGCGGAACGCAATTGGTCGGGCATCGCCTTGAGCGTGGCCGACGCGACGGTCGCGGGATCCGCACCCGGGGAAAACCGGCCGCTCAGCCGCACCGCGTCCAGCGACGCCTTGCCGCAGACCCCGCACGACGAGGTGGTGTAGAAGTTGCGGGTGACATCGAGAGTGGGCGCCGCGACGCCGGCGGCCAACGTCACGTCCAGGACGTTATAGGTGTTCTCCCCGTCGACGGCACCGCCGCAATACCGGATGGTCAGCACGTCGTCGCGGCCGGCGATGACGCCCTCGGTGAGCAGAAAGCCTTGCGCCAGTTCGAAATCCGATCCCGGCGTGCGCATCGTCACGGTGATCGCCGCGCCGTTCACCCGGATCTCCAGCGGCTCCTCGACGACCAGCGTCTCGGGCCGGGTGATCGCCTTCCCGGCGGTCAGATGCGTCACCCGCCGACGCGATGTCACGTGCCGCACTAGGCGATTTCACCGCCGGCGGCGTCGCGCGAAGGGGCGGAACGCTGGGACCTCACGAAGCCAAACTACCTTGGTCGCCTGCCGGTCGCCGGGGCGTCATGCCCCCGAGGCCAGCGCTTCCAACGTTTCGGCCGACGAATACAGCGGGCGCCAGCCCAGCTGGGTCTTGGCCTTGGTGGTGTCCATGACCATCGACGTCCGGGCCGTGTGCAGCCATTCCAGCATCGACGGCACCAGCGGCACCCGCGAGATGGCCGCCGAGGCCGCCGAGGCGGCCACGGCGGGAACCCTTACCGGGCGACCGCCCAGCGCCCTCGCGACGTCGCCCACCGTCACGACGCCGTCGCCGGCGATGTTGTAAACCCCCGGCGGCGCCGGAGCGGTGGCAGCCAGCGCGATCGCCGCCGCGACGTCGTCGTGGTGAACCAGTTGCAGCGGGATACCCGGGTCTGGTACCACCGGCTTGAGGATCGGAACGGCCTTCACCACCGCGCGCATCGGACCGGGCAGCTGATTCCACGGCATCGCGTCGGCCAGCGCGGTGGCGTTGGGGCCGGCGACCACGCAGGGCCGCAGCACGAAAACCTCGAGCGCCGAGTCCGTGGTGATTTCGGCGAGCAACTCCTCGCAGGCCGCCTTCTGCTCGGAGTAGTAGTGCTCGGCGGAGCCCCGGGCGGGCACGTCCTCGGTCAGCGGGACGGGATTGTCGGAGTGGTAGCCGTAGGCCGCCACCGACGACGTGTAGACCAGGCGGCGGGGCCGCTCGGCGGCCACCGTTGCCTCGAACACGTTGCGGGTGCCCTCCAGATTCACCCGGGCGCTCTCGTCGCGCGAACCCATGATGATGAAAGCCAGGTGGATGACCACGTCGGCCTGCGCCACCAGGGCGTCGACGGCCTCGCGGTCCAGGATGTCGCCCTGCTGATACGTGGTCTTCTGCCAACCGTGTGACGACGGGTCAAACGGCCGGCGGGCCATCCCGATGATGGCGTCGACGGCGGGTTCGCGTTCCAGCGCCGTCACCGCGGAGATGCCGATCTCCCCGGTTGGACCGGTCACCGCGACGGTCACTCCCATTCACAACGTCCTTCCCTCCCGCAGCCAGCCGAAACCCCGCGTGGGAAACGTCACCGAGCCCATCGGCGCACGCGGTCGGCGCATGATAGAACCATCTTTCCAACATCTGGCGACTCGCGAGCGGTTGGACGTGCGGGCACTCCGCATCGTAAGTGGGGACCTGGCGGATCGACGGTGACCCGCAAGATGCCCACTGATTGGCCCCAACCAGAGGGAACCGCGTGTAAGTCTGGTCGCGGCGAGGAGATAATTTACGGCGATCGGACGCGGTCACACCGTCGGCACCGCAGGAACGAAGGGCTCAGTATGGGGGACGAACTGGAGACCGGCGCGGAGGCATCCGTGACGGGCGGGGAGAAGGCCGACCCCGGCACGGTTTTCGCCGCCCTCGCCGAGATCATCTATCAGGGCTCGGACGTCAACCAGATGTATGCCGCCATCTGCATCGCCGCGACCCTGGTCGTCCGCGGCTGTGACCACGCCAGCCTGTTGGTGCGCGACGGGGACCGCTACGTCACCGTGGGCGCGAGTGACCGCCTGGCCCAGGCCATCGACGAGCTGGAACGGCGTTCCGGCGACGGCCCCTGCATCGACGCGATCGAGGAGGAGACGCCCCAGATCGACCCGGACCTGACCACGCCGTCGCTGTGGCCCAAGCTGGCGGAGGTTCTGGTCGCCGAGACGCCGGTGCGGGGCGCGATGGGGTTCCGGCTCCTGGTGGACAAACGCAAGGGGGCCGCGCTCAACCTGTTCAGCGACACCCCGAACATGTTCGACGCCGAGTCCGCCGGGCGGGCGGCGGTGCTGGCCGCGTTTGCCAGCGTCGCCATCAACGCCGTGAACAAGGGCGAAGATGCCGCGAGCCTGCGGCGCGGACTGCTCAGCAACCGCGAGATCGGCAAGGCCGTCGGCATGTTGATGATGCTGCACGACATGGGCGAGGACGAGGCTTTCGACCTGTTGCGCCGCCACTCCCAGGCGCTGAACATCAAGCTGGCCGACGTCGCGCGGGAGGTCATCAATCAGCGCGGCCAGCTGCCCGCGTCCGACGACAACCAGCTTCCGCCGAATACCTAGGCCGGGTTATTCGGGAAGCCGCAGCTCGGGCTTCTCGACCTCTTCGATGTTGACGTCCTTGAAGGTGACCACCCGCACCTGCTTGACGAACCGCGCGGGCCGGTACATGTCCCATACCCAGGCATCGGACAGCCGCAGCTCGAAGTAGACCTCGCCGTCGGCGTTGCGGGGCGTCATCTCCACGCTGTTGGCCAGGTAAAACCGGCGTTCGGTCTCCACGACGTAGCTGAACTGGCCGACGATGTCCTTGTATTCGCGGTACAGCGAGAGCTCCATCTCGGTTTCATACTTTTCGAGATCTTCTGCACTCATCTGCTCAGACGTCCTTCTCCCAGACAGTTTTCCCCGGGCATCCCGGCGCCAGCTGCCGTCCGCCGGGGTGGGAATCCTGGTCCCATCTTTCCTCACCGATATCCGTCGTGCTGCAGCGGTGGGTCCGGTTGGCAGTCGGCCACCACCCGGCCACCCGAGCCGTCGGCCACGCGCCGCACGTTGATGAACGAGTAACGATGCTCGGGACACGGGCCCAGCCGGGTCAGCGCCGTGCTGTGCGCCGGCGTGCTGTAGCCCTTGTGCAGGGCGAAGCCGTAACCGGGGTGGTCGGCCTCCATGGCGACCATCAACCGGTCCCGGCTGACCTTCGCCAGCACGCTGGCCGCGGCGATGCACGCCGCGACCGCGTCGCCACCGATGACCGGCAACGACGGGACGGCCAGCCCGGGCACCCGGAAGCCGTCGCTCAGCACGTAGCCGGGACGCACGGACAGCCCGGCGACCGCACGACGCATGCCTTCGATGTTGGCGACGTGCACGCCGCGGCGGTCCACCTCGGCCGGCGGGATGAACACCACGTGGTAGGCCAGCGCATAACGGCGGATCAGCGGGAACAGCTTCTCCCGGGCGGCCTCGGTCAACTTCTTGGAATCATCAAGCGCGGCAAGGCTTTCCATTCGGCCCGGCCCGAGCACGCAGGCCGCGACCACCAGCGGTCCGGCGCAGGCGCCGCGGCCGACCTCGTCGACGCCGGCCACCGGCCCCAACCCGCTGCGGTACAGCGCCGACTCCAGGGTGCGCAACCCCGACGATTTGCGGATGACCGCCCGCGGCGGCCACGTCGTGGCCACGGCTACCGATTCTGTTGCGGGTTCACCGATTCCACGCCGCCCCATCGAGACGGCGGCCACACGATGAACCTGGCTTTTCCGATCACGTTGGACACCGGCACCGTTCCCGACGTCGGGTCGCCGGTGCACAGCACACCCCTGAGGGCTTCGGCCGGCACGCTGGTGCAGTGGGCCCGCGAATCCGCCGAGTGCGTCCGGTTGTCGCCCATCACCCACAGCCGTCCCGGCGGGACGGCGACCGGGCCGAACTCACTGCCCAGGCACGGATACACCGACGGGTCGGCGGCCATGGTGTTGCGATCCAGGTACGGCTCCTTCAGCGGCTTGCCGTCGACCGTCAATCCGGTGTCGGCCCGGCACTGCACCGTCTGCCCGCCGACCGCGATGACCCGCTTGACCAGGTCGTTCTCGTCCGGCGGCACGAAGCCGACGAAGGACAGCGCGTCTTGCACCCAGCGCAGCACGGTGTTGTTGGACCGGATCGACTTGTAGCCGAGGTTCCAGGGCGGCGGCCCCTTGAAGACGATGACGTCACCGGGGTGCGGCGCGCTGAACCGGTAGGTGACCTTGTCGACCATGATCCGGTCGCCGACACAGCCCGTGCACCCGTGCAGCGTGGGCTCCATGGATTCCGACGGGATCAGGTAGGGCCGCGCCACGAAGGTCAGCATCACGTAGTAGAGGACGACGGCGATCACCGCCAGGATCGCGAATTCGCGCAGCGTCGAACGCTTGGGCTCCTCCGGTTCGCCGCCGTCGTGCGTCTCGGCCACCGGGCCCGGCTCGGGAATCGATCCGGCCGTCGTCGCGGCTTCGTCGGGGCGCGTCTCCGGATTGCGGGTAGAGACCTTCGGATCTGACTCGCCGGGGTGGGACTCGGGCTTCGATGAATCCGCGGTATCGGTCACGAGATCAGCGTAGCCAGCGCACGTTGTGGCCCGGTAAACCGGCGCACCGCAGAAACGATGGGACGAATCAGCAGCGCCGCCAAGGCGTCCCGGCTCAGCGCTTCTCCTTGATCTTGGCCTTCTTGCCGCGCAGTTCACGCAGGTAGTACAGCTTCGCGCGGCGGACGTCACCGCGGGTCACCACCTGGATGTGGTCGATGTTGGGCGAGTGCACCGGGAAGGTCCGCTCGACGCCGACGCCATAGCTTTCCTTGCGCACGGTGAACGTCTCACGGATGCCACCGCCCTGACGACGGATCACCACGCCCTTGAACACCTGGATACGCTCCTTGGCGCCCTCGATGACCTTGACGTGCACGTTGACGGTGTCGCCCGGGCCGAACACCGGGATATCGTCGCGCAGCGACGCCTGATCGACGAAGTCCAGCCGGTTCATGCGAGACACTTCCTTGCGGTCGCGGCCGACGGCAGCTACCCACACGCGGGTGTGAGGCGGTCGCCAAGCCGATGGTTTCGGGCTTTCTGGCGTATCTCGCAGCAGGCGGGAAAAGGGCCAACCGGCCTGCAACCGCTGGAGACAACTGGTCAATTGTGCCAGACGGGGCGCGTACCGCGAAAATCACAGCGAGTCGGCGGTTCACAGCGCGCCAAACGCGCTGGTAAATGGTACATATGACTGGGGTCAGAACGCGCTACCCGCACTTCGAGCGTTATGGCCGGTGCAGGTGGCGCGACGGACCCGCCCATGCACTGTGTCGGAGTCACGCCGGAGGAGACGAATGCGGGTACGTCCGCTGACGCTGCTCACCGCCACCGCGGCGGTGACGTTGGTGGTTGCCGCGGGCTCCGAGGCTCTGGTCCAGGCAAAGGTCTACAGCCTCCCGGTCACCGCGCCCGTTCGGGTCATGTCCGCGCCGCCCACCTCGGCTCCCCCGCAGTCGGCCGCGCTGATGCTCGAGGCGGCCACGCCGCCGCAGCCGTCCCAGGCGCTGCCGAACTCGGGATTCGGCCTGCTGCAGGCCCGCGTCCAACAGGCCGCCGAAGAGGCCGCCGGCAGCGGCGCCGCGCTGTCGGTGGCCATCCTCGATCGCAGCACCCATCAGCTGATCGCCAACGGGAACAGCCAGGTCATCGGCACGGCGTCGGTCGCGAAGCTGTTCATCGCCGACGATCTGCTGCTGCACGAATCCGAGGGCAAGGCGCCGCTGAACGCCGACGACCGTCAGGCCCTGGACATCATGTTGCAGTCATCCGACGACGGCGCGGCCGAGAAGTTCTGGGGTCAGGGCGGCGGCGCCGCCATCATCACCGAGGTCGCGGCCCGCTACGGCCTGACCTCCACCACCCCGCCCAGCGACGGGCGCTGGTGGAACACCATGAGCTCGGTGACCGACCTGATCCGCTACTACGAGATGCTGCTGGACGGCTCGGGCGGCCTGCCGGCCGATGACGCCAAGATCATCGTGAACGACCTGTCCCAGTCCACCCCCAACGGCCTCGACGGCTACCCGCAGCGATTCGGCATCCCGGACGGTCTGTACGCCGAGCCGGTCGCGGTCAAGCAGGGCTGGATGTGCTGCATCGGCAGCGACTGGATGCATTTGTCGACCGGGGTGATCGGGGCCGACCGCCGCTACATCATGGTGGTCCAGTCGTTGCAGACCGCCGATGACGCCACCGCCCGCGACACCATCACCCGGGCGGTCAGGACGATTTTTCCCGAGGGCCGCATCGAGGCGTCCGGGCGCGGGCTCTAATCCCGCGGGTCGAGCAGTTCGGGGCGGCGTTCGCGGGTGCGCTGCAGCGAGATCTCGCGGCGCCACGCCGCGACGCGCGCGTGGTCGCCGGACAACAGCACCTCGGGGACGTCGAGCCCGCGCCAGCTCGGCGGCCGGGTGTAGCTGGGCCCCTCCAGCAGCCGGTCCAGGGCCGCAGAGTGCGAATCGTGTTGGTGCGACGCCGGATTGCCGAGCACCCCATCGAGCAGGCGCACCACGGCCTCGATCATCACCACGGCGGCCGACTCGCCGCCCGGCAGCACGTAGTCGCCGATCGAGACTTCTTCGACCCGCATCCGCCGCCCGGCATCGTCGATGACCCGCTGGTCGATGCCCTCGTAGCGACCACAGGCGAACACCAGGTGGGTTTGGCCGCTCCAGCGGGCGGCCGTCTCCTGCGTGAACAACCGACCGGCCGGCGTGGGAACAACCAAAAGCGTTTCCTCCGAAGCGATTTCATCTAGCGCCTCGCCCCATACCGGCGCCTTCATCACCATCCCCGGGCCACCGCCGTAGGGGGAATCGTCGACCGAGCGGTGCACGTCGCGCGTCCAGCGCCGCAAGTCATGGACCCGCAGATCGACCAGGCCGGACTGGATCGCCCTACCCGGCAACGATTGCCGGAGCGGGTCCAGATAGGCCGGGAAGATGGTGACGACGTCGATTCTCATATCGGAGATCCCCGCTACAGATCCAACAGGCCTTCGGGCGGATCGATCTCGACGACGCCGTCCTCCAGCGACACCGAGGTGACGATCGCGGTCACGAACGGCACCAACACTTCCCGGCTCGCGTCACCGGCGACCGCCTCACGCCGCACCGCCAGCAATTCACCGGCCGCGGTGTGCAACACCTCGGCGACGACGCCGACCTGCTCGCCCGCGACGGTGCGGACGCGCAAGCCCTCGAGCTGATGGTCGTAATAGGTGTCCGCCTCGTCGATGGCGGGCAAGTCCTCGGAGTCCACGACGAACAGGGTGCCGCGCAGCGCGTCGGCGCCGTCACGGTCGCTGACGCCTTCCAGCCGCACCAGCAGCCGCCCGCCGTGCTCGCGCACACTCTCGATCACGACGCCGCGCTCCGCACCGCCACGAGAGGGCTTGGCGCGCAACGTGTTACCGGGCGAGAACCGGGCGGCGGGATCGTCGGTGCGAATCTCCACCACCAGCTCGCCGCTGATGCCGTGGGCTTTCACCACGCGCCCGACGGTCAACTCCAAGGGAGTTCCATCAGCGACTACTGGTCGGTGTCCACCACGTCGACGCGGATGCCGCGACCGCCGATACCGGCGACCAGCGTGCGCAACGCGGTCGCGGTGCGACCCCCGCGGCCGATCACCTTGCCCAGGTCGTCGGGGTGGACGTGGACCTCGACCGTCCGCCCCCGGCGGCTGGTCACCATGTCCACCCGGACATCGTCGGGGTTGTCGACAATCCCGCGGACCAGATGCTCAACAGCGTCAACGACAACCGTACTCATCGCCGCGGTCAGCTTTCGGTCGTCGGCTCGGCCTGCTGGCCGGCCTCGGCGGGCGCCTCGGCCTCAGCGGCGGCTTCCGCGGGCGTCTCAGCGGCGGGCTCCGCGGGCGCCTCGGCGGCGGCCTCGGGCTCGTCGGCCTTCGCGGCCTTCTTGGCCGGGGCCTTCTTCTTCGGCTTCGCGGCCTCGGTGCTCGGTCCGCCGTCGGCCTCCGCCAGCGCGGCGTTGAACAGCTCCAGCTTGCTGGGCTTGGCCGGGGCGACCTTCAGGCGGCCTTCGGCGCCGGGCAGGCCCTTGAACTTCTGCCAGTCACCGGTGATCTTCAGCAGCTTGAGGACGGGCTCGGTGGGCTGGGCACCCACGGACAGCCAGTACTGCGCGCGCTCGGAGTTGATCTCGATGAGGCTCGGGTCTTCCTTCGGGTGGTAGCGGCCGATGACCTCGATGGAGCGTCCGTCGCGCCGGGTCCGCGCGTCGGCGACGGCGATGCGGTACTGGGGATTGCGGATCTTGCCAAGCCGGGTGAGCTTGATCTTCACAGCCATGGTTAAGCGATTTCTCCTGTGTGTGTCACGCTGCGATTCAGCGATCGGGGCGGGATGCCCGGATCCGGTTTCGCCTCGCGTGTATGACCGGTCGGCGATGCGTAATCGCTCGGCGGACAGCCGCCCATTGTGCCAGACCAGGGGTGGCGATCAGAAATCGCGCGCGGGCATCGCGGGGAGCCGGGGATCGCGCGGGGAGCGCGGGGTCGCCGCCACCCGGGCGCTCACATCACTTTCTGGAAGACCTTGGTCTCCGCCCGCCGGGTCATGCGCCAGCCGTCGGGCGTGCGGGCGAACTCGTCGTCGTACCAGAGTCCGCAGAACAGCACCTGGTCCTTGTCGCCACCCAGCACCATCGGGTTGAAGCAGATCACCCGCGACGTGGCCTTGTCCCCGTCTATCTGGACCGAGAAGTTGCCCAGCATGTGCGCGTACACCGGGAAGTTGGGCAGCACCTCGGCCAGCCACTTCTTCACCTCCGGGTATCGCCCCTCGATGCCGCCGAGCGCCGTGTAGTCGATGTAGGCGTCGGGGGTGAACACCTTGTCCAGGTCGTCGAATCGCCGCTGGTCAATGGCAGTGGAGTAGTCGACCAGAAGCTGCTGGATCTCGAGGCGGTCGGAGATTTCGGCCAGGCTCAACATGCATCGGACAGTACTGAAGATCGACGCCGAACAGGCCCGGAAGTTAGACTTTCGGCCCATGCGCAAGGTCATTGCCGCAGCCGCGGCCCTGCTCACGGTAGGTGCGTGCGGTGTCACCGTCCCCACGTCCTGGGCCGACAGCATGCAGCCGGTGGGCTCGGTGCCGATCCCCGACGGCCCGGCCCAGACCTGGATCGTCGCCGACCTCGACAGCGGACAGGTGCTGGCCGGCCGCGACCAGAACGTGCCCCATCCGCCGGCGAGCACCATCAAGACACTGCTCGCCCAGGTGGTCCTTGACTCGGTGAGCCTGGACTCGACCGTCGTCGCCGACGTCGCCGACACCCAGGTGGAGTGCAACTGCGTCGGCATCAAACCGGGCCGCACCTACACCGCGCGCCAGCTCCTCGACGGCCTGCTGCTGGTCTCGGGGAACGACGCCGCCAACACCCTGGCGCACATGCTCGGCGGCCCGGACGTGACCGTCGCCAAGATGAACGCCAAGGCGGCCTCGCTCGGGGCGACCAACACGCACGCGGCGACGCCGTCCGGGCTGGACGGCCCCGGCGGGTCGGGTGCCTCGACCGCGCACGACCTGGCGGTCATCTTCCGCGCGGCGATGGCCAACCCGGTATTCGCGCAGATCACCGCCGAGCCCTCGGCGATGTTCCCCGGCGACAACGGGGATCACCCGATCACCAACCAGGACGAACTGTTGCAGCGCTACCCCGGCGCGATCGGCGGCAAGACCGGCTTCACCAACGCCGCGCGCAAGACCTTCGTCGGGGCCGCCGCGCGCGGTGGCCGCCGGCTGGTGATCGCGATGATGTACGGGCTGATCAAAGAAGGCGGGCCGACGTACTGGGATCAGGCGGCGACGCTGTTCGACTGGGGATTCGCGCAGAGCCCGCAGTCGGGCATCGGCTCGCTCTAGAAGGCGGGATCCTCCAGAGCCGCTCTCAGCAGCGCCGTCAGCACCGGAATCCGCTGTTCGTCGAGTTCCGGCTGCGGGATGATGCTTTGCACCAGAGCGGCGCCGTCGAAGACGTTTGTCAGTAGTCCGACGATCACCGGGAATTTCTCCTCTGGGAATCGCTCTGCCCCCGGCAGCGCCCGCGCAGCATCGATGATCTTCTCGGCATACTGCCCGAGTTCCTGCTGCAGGGTGGCCTTGAGCTTCTCGTCGGTACGCGCGGCGACCAGCAGTTCGTAGAGCACCGCATTCCCCGGACTGTGGGTGATGTCCCGCAGAATCGTCAGGCCCGCCTCCAGCGGCGGCTCCTCGGGAGGTATCGCGGCAACCTGCTTGATGCCCCCCTCCATGAGGCGGCGCAACACCTCCGAGGCGGTGGCCGCCATGAAGTCGCCCATGGTGTCGAAGTGCCGGAACAGCGCACCGACCGACACCCCGGCCCGCTTGGTGATGACCGCGGCCGACGCCCGGGCGTAGCCGACCTCGATGATGGTGGAGATGCAGGCGTCGATGAGCCGCCCGACGGTTTCCTCGCGGCGCTGCTGCTGGGTTCTGGCCATGTCAGGCGGTAACGCTCAGCGCGCTGCGTTCCCGGCGGGTGCGCTCCCCCGCCCGCAGGTAGCGGCCCGACCGCACGGATTGCCCGTAGCCGTCCCGGAATTCGCCTTTCGACTGGCTCCCGCCGAAGACGACCACACCGCCCACACCGGTGGCGACGACGGCGTCGTCGTTGCGGTTGACCATGCGCCGCAGGCCGCCGTAGAACGGCACCGCTTCTTCGTGGTAGCCGTCGACGGATTCGTTGAGGCCGGCCGGGTCGATCACCACGAAGTCCGCACGGTCGCCCTGGCGCAGGGTGCCGGCGTCGATGCCGAACCACTCTCCCAGTTCACCGGTGAGCCGGTGCACCGCCTGCTCGATGGACATGAAGGGCGAACCGGCGCGGTAGGCGTCGCGGGCGCGCTTGAGCATTCGCAATCCGAAGTTGTAGAAAGCCATGTTGCGCAGGTGCGCGCCGGCATCCGAGAAGCCCATGTGCACGCTGCTCTCGTTGGCGAGCGCGTCCAGCAGCTTGGGGCGATGGTTGGCGACGACGGTCGTCCACCGGACGTTGCGTTCACCGTTCTCAACGAGCACGTCCAGGAACGCGTCGAGCGGGTGCAGCTTGCGCTCGTCGGCGATCGTGCCGAAGCTCTTGCCCACCAACGACTTATCCGGGCATTCGACGATGACTGCGTCGTGGAAGTCGCGGTGCCACAGCGATGGCCCGAGCTTGATGCGGTCGAACTCGCGCCGGAACTGCCGTCGGTATTCCTTGTCCGCCAGTAACTCGTTGCGCTGCAACTGGTCCCGTAGGTGCAGGGCGGCGGTTCCGGCGCCGAATTCCTCGAAGACCGGCAGATCGATTCCGTCGGAGTACAACTCGAACGGCACCGGCAGATGCTGGAATCGCACGGCGGCGCCCAGCAGCTTGTTCAGCAGGCGTGTCCCCGGGCCGAAGACGTACACCGAGAGCGGCATGGATTTGGCGTCGGCGGATACGAGCATGCTCATCCGAACGCCCTTGCCCCAGTTGAGTATCCGGCTGCTGGCCAAAAAGAACAGCATGCCGGTGGACGGCTTGGCCACGTTGGGGGCGCTCTGCAGCAGGCGGCCGCGCTTGCGCAGCACCTTGATCAGCCGGCGCCGTTCCCGCCACGTCGCGAAGGTCGACGGCAGGGCGCGCGAGCGGAACCGTTCGCCGTCGAGTTTGTCGATGGGCGCGTCCATCCCGGACATGCCGAGCACCCCGGCGTCGAGGGCCTCGTCCAGCAGGCCGGCCATCTTCTCCAGCTCGTCGGTGGTGGGCCGCACCGTGGCGTCGGTGGCCCGGTCCAGTCCGAGCACCGCGGTCCGCAGGTCCGAATGACCAAGCAGCGAGCCGATATTGGGCCCCAGCGGCAGGGCGTCGATCGCCTCGATGTATTCCGCGGCCGTCGACCAGGTCCGGTTGGAGCTCAACGCGCCGAAGACGTATTCGCGCGGCACCGCCTCCACCCGGCTGAACAGGTCGGCGGCGTCCTCGGAGTCGGCGTAGACCGTCGACAACGAGCAGTTGCCCAGCAACACCGTGGTGACACCGTGGCGAACCGACTCGCGCAGTCCGGGATCCAGCAGCACCTCGGCGTCGTAATGGGTGTGCACGTCCAGGAAGCCGGGCACCACCCACTTGCCGGCCGCGTCGATCACCTCCGGACAACCGGTCTCGTCCAGCGGCTCCGCGGACACGGCGGCCACGACGCCGTCGCGGATACCGAGCGTGCGCGTCAGCGGCGCGCTGCCGGTGCCGTCGAACCACAATCCGTCGCGAATGATCACGTCGTAGGCCATGGTTTCCTCCATGTCGTCGATTGCCGGAACGCTAACATAGATAGCAAGCACTCGCAATCTTTTTTCGGGAGACACGCCGACCCGTAATGCTGCTGGTTCGGGTCAGCGATCAGTTCTGAGGCCGAAACGGCGCCGCCGTGGGCGCGGCGCTGGGCGCGTGCCGCTCCGGGCTCTGCGGGCCCGAGCCGGGTTCCGGCACGACCACGGCCGGCGGCACCTCACCCGTGCGGCTCGCCACCGTGGGCACCCTGATCACGGCCGACCGCTGGCCGCATTCATCCGTTCGCACGGTGACGACCTCCTCGCCGATGAACTCGCCGTTGGGCTGCGGCCGCAGCGCGACCACCATGGTCGTGCCCTGCGTGGACTGCGATCCGTCCGGCCCCACGCACGGGAAATTGAGATCCACCGGCGCGGACTGCCACTCGCCGTCCGTGAATTTCATGAAGAGGGATCCCCCGCCGGGTGACATGCCCTGCATGTGGTCATTGTCGTCAAGCTGCATCGCGGCGGCGGAGCAGCCCTCCGGCTTGCACGACGACCGGAACGCCCACCACGTTCTGACATCGGGCGGCTGCGGATCGGCGACGTCGTTATATGTCTGCTTTGTGCGCTCGGCCTCGATGCGGTAGCTGCCGTCGAGTGGGGCAGGCGGGGATGCCGGGTTGGTCGGTGTCGGAGCGGCGACCTGCTTAGGTGTTGTGGTGGCGGTGTGGCGCCCGATGGCGATGCCCGCAACCAGCGCCCCGGCGACGAGTGCCACCGCCGCTGCCCCCAACAAGACCTTCCGCAGCCTGCGCTTCGGGGGCACGCCCGCTTCGTCCGGCGTCGTCGCCGCGACGTCCTCCGGCGGCGCCGCCGCCGTGTCCTTTTCGTCGTCGGCGTCCGGCTCGAGATCGGGTTCGGGTTCAGGGCGTTCACCCGTCGACAGGCCCCCCGGTTCACTTGCCGCCTGGGCGAAGTCGTGACAGGTTTCGAATCGGTCCTCGGGTCGTTCGGCGAGCGCCTTGGCGAAGACGCTGTCCAGGTGCGCCAGCTCGGGACGCTGATCGCTGAGCCGCGGCAACTTGCCGTCGCGGTGCCGGCGCAGCGCGGCCACGGGGTCGGCATCCGCAACCGGCGGCGTGCCGGTCAGCAGGTGAAATGCGGTGGCCGCCAACGCGTACTGGTCGGCGCGCCCGTCGACGTCGTCGCCACTCAACAGTTCCGGCGCCGCGTAAGCAACGGTTACCTGGGTCGCGTCGCCCGCTGCCTGCGCGAGTGGCCGGGCTATGCCGAAGTCGGTCAACAGGATTCGTTGTTTTCCGCTGGCACGGTCGGTCAGCAGGATGTTGGCCGGTTTCACATCGCGATGCGTCAGCCCGCGCAGGTGGGCGTAGTCGAGGGCGCCGGCGATGGCGGTGACCATGGCCAGCACCTCGACGGCCGGCGAAACGGCCGGGAACCGGTCGGTCATGAGCTGGGCGGCGCTGGTGCCTTCGATGTATTCCATCGCGATGTAGAGCCGGCCGTCGAACTGGCCGCGCTCGTACACCTCGACGATGTGGGGGTAGTGCAGGTTGGCGACGACCGGGGTTTCCTCCCGGAACCGCGCCGCGAAGTCGGCGTCCGCCGACAGTTCGCGGGACAGCACCTTCAACGCCTGCCGGCGGGTCGACTGGGGATCCTGGACGAGGTAGACCTCACCCGTCACTCCTGAGCCCAGCACTCGCGACACGATGTAGCCGGCAAAGCTCGCGCCGCTGGGCAACGACATTCGGCGATCCTATCCGCCCGCGCACCGCGACGCGCGGCTAAGCGGCCGGGCGAAACGTCTTGCCGCGCAGGATCACCAGGTCGGGGCTCCTCAACACGGCGGCGCCCGTACGCGGGTCGTCCGAGTAACACAGCAGGTCCGCCGAGGCGCCATGATCCAGCCCCGGCCGGCCCAGCCAGCGGCGCGCGTCCCAGCACGCCGCACCCAGCGCCTCGGTCGGGCTCATCCCGACGCCCTTGAGCGCCTCGACCTCGTCGGCGATGCGCCCGGGCGCCACCATGGTGCCGGCGTCGCTGCCGGCGTAGATCGGTACACCCGCCTCGCGGGCCGCGGCGATCCGCGACAGGCCGCGGGCGTGCAGGTCGCGCATGTGCGCGGCGTACGCCGGATACTTCGCGGCGGCGTCGGCGATGCCGGGGAAGTTCTCGACGATGTTGACCAGCGTCGGGACCAGGACGGTGCCGTGCTCGACCATCAGCTCGATCGTGTCGTCGTCCAGGCCGGTGCCGTGCTCGATGCAGTCGATGCCGGCGTTGATCAGCCCGGGCAGCGCGTCCTCACTGAAGACGTGCGCGGTGACCCGGGCGCCGTGGGCGTGGGCGGTTTCGATGGCGGCCTTGAGCACGTCGTCGGACCACAGCGGGGCCAGATCGCCGACGCCGCGGTCGATCCAGTCCCCGACCAGCTTGATCCAGCCGTCGCCGCGCCTGGCCTCCTCGGCCACCGCGGCCGGCAGCTGCCACTCGTCTTCCAGCTCACGCGCGAAGCCCGCCGCGTACCGCTTGGGTCTGGCCAGGTGCTTGCCCGCCCGGATGATGCGGGGCAGATCGTCGCGGTCGTCCAGGCTGCGGGTGTCGGTGGGCGAGCCGCAGTCCCGCAACAGCAGCGCGCCGACATCGCGTTCGATCTCGGCCTGGGCGATCGCGTCGTCGAGCGGGATCTCGCCGTGATCACCCAGCCCGACGTGGCAGTGGGCGTCGACCAGACCGGGCACGATCCAACCACCGTCGAAAACGGTGTCGGCGCCGGCGACCGGTTCGGCGCTGATGCGGCCGTCGACGATCCACAGTTCGATCTCGTTCTCGTCGGGCAGGCCCACGCCCCGCACGTGCATGCGCACCGGGCGGCTACTTTCTTCCCGTCCGATGGTGACGACCCGCTTCGCCCGGCTCCGCCGCGCTCGCGATCGTTCCCGTCCGATGGTGACGACCCGCTTCGCCCGGCTCCGCCGCGCTCGCGATCGTCACGGCTTGCCCGGGAACTTCAGCTTGGACAGGTCGAAGTCGGCCAGACCGGGTGGCAACTCGTTGAGACCCTCGGGCATCTGCGACAGGTCGGGGAAGGCGGCCGGCATGCCCGGCATGCCCTGCATGAGCGGGTTCCTGGCCTTCGGCGGCGTCGGGCCGCGTCCGCCCTTCTTACCCTTCTTGCCCTTCGCTCCCTTGGACTTTCGCGTGGCCGACTTGCGGCCCAGGCCGGGGATGCCCATGCCGCCGAGCATCGACGACATCATCTTGCGGGCCTCGAAGAAGCGGTCGACCAGCTGGTTGACCTCGGACACCGTGACGCCCGAACCGTTGGCGATGCGCAGCCGCCGCGACGCGTTGATGATCTTCGGATCGGCGCGCTCCGCGGGGGTCATGCCGCGGATGATGGCCTGCAGGCGGTCGAGCTGGCGGTCGTCGACCTGGGCCAGCGCGTCCTTCATCTGCCCGGCGCCGGGCAGCATGCCCAGCAGGTTGCCGATCGGGCCCATCTTGCGGATGGCCAGCATCTGCTCCAGGAAGTCCTCGAGCGTGAGCTCGCCGCTGCCGATCTTGACCGCCGCGGCCTCGGCCTGTTCGGCGTCGAAGACCTGCTCGGCCTGCTCGATCAGGCTCAGCACGTCGCCCATGCCCAGGATGCGGCTGGACATCCGGTCGGGGTGGAAGACGTCGAAGTCCTCCAGCTTCTCGCCGGTGGAGGCGAAAAGGATTGGGACGCCGGTCACCTCGCGCACCGACAAGGCGGCGCCACCGCGGGCGTCGCCGTCGAGCTTGGTCAGCACCACCCCGGTGAACCCGACACCCTCGCGGAACGCCTCGGCCGTGGTGACGGCGTCCTGGCCGATCATCGCGTCCAGCACGAACAGCACTTCATCGGGATTGACGGCGTCGCGGATTGCCGCCGCCTGGGCCATCAGCTCGTCGTCGATGCCCAGCCGGCCGGCGGTGTCGACGATGACGACGTCGAAATGCTTGGCCTGCGCCTCGGCGAGCCCCGCGGCCGCCACCGCGACCGGGTCGCCGGGCCCGGACTCGGGGGATGCGCCGGGATGCGGCGCGAACACCGGTACCCCGGCGCGCTCACCGACGACTTGCAGCTGGTTCACCGCGGCCGGGCGCTGCAGGTCGCAAGCCACCAGCAGCGGAGTGTGGCCCTGACCGCGCAGCCATGCGGCCAGCTTCCCGGCCAACGACGTCTTACCGGATCCCTGCAGACCGGCGAGCATCACCACGGTCGGCGGGGTTTTGGCGAACACCAGCTGGCGGGTCTGACCGCCCAGGATGCCGATCAGTTCTTCGTTGACGATCTTGACGACCTGCTGCGCCGGGTTGAGGGCCCCGGAGACCTCAGCGCCCTTGGCGCGGTCCTTGATCCGGGTGACAAAGGCGCGCACCACGGGCAACGACACATCGGCTTCCAACAGCGCCAGCCGGATCTCGCGGGTAGTGGCCTCGATATCGGCGTCGGTCAGTCGACCCTTGCCGCGTAATCCCTGAAGGGCACCGGTCAACCGGTCGGACAGCGATTCAAACACCCCGCCAGCCTAGTGGTAGTGCCGTCGCGGCGAGCCCGGGCCGCCCTCCGACCGCGACACTGCAACCACGCACACGACACGCCGACAAAGGTGTGCGTAATTTCAGTCTCGGCGCGACCGCGACCGGGCTTGAATGATCGAGCGAACACAAAACGCCGCCGAACGAGGTGAAGCTCATGCTCGAGGTGATCGACAAAGGGTCCTGCAGCCCAGCGCATCCGGTGCCGCTGCTCTTCGTGCACGGCGGCTGGCACGGCGCGTGGTGCTGGGAGCACTTTCTGGACTTCTTCGCCGACGCCGGCTACCGGGCAGTGGCGGTGAGCCTGCGCGGGCACGGCGCCAGCCCCACGTCCAAGCCGCTGCCGAAGGTATCCATCGCCGACTACATCGACGACGTCCGTACGGTGGCCGACGACCTGGGCGGCGCGCCGATCCTGATCGGCCATTCCCTGGGCGGGTTCGTGATCCAGCGCTACCTCGAACATCGGACCGCGCCGGCCGCGGTGCTGGTGGGCTCCGTGCCACCGCAGGGCGTGCTCACACTCGCGTTGCGGGTGTGGCGCCGCCGACCGTCGATGACGATGGAATCGTGGAGCGACCCCACGCTGCTGAAATTCCTCGCCACCCCGGCACTGGCCCGCGAATACCTGTTCTGCGCCGACACGCCCGAGGCCGTCGTCGAATCCTGCCGGCAACGCGCCGGAGCCGAGAGCGTTCGCGCCGCCATGACCGATCCGATCGTCCGCCGCGTCAGAACCAAGCGGGTGACCACGCCGATCCTGGTCCTGGGCGCCGAGTACGACGGCTTCGTCAGCGTCCGCGAGGTGCGCAACACCGCGCGGGCCTACCGAACCGAACCGGAATTCTTCTCCATGGGCCACAACATGATGCTCGAACCGGGCTGGGCCGAGGTTGCCGGACGCATCCATGAATGGCTGCAGACCCGCGAGACGGCGCGCCCGACACGATAGCCGATCGAGTCGTTACTGCGCCGAAAAGCGTTGGCGTGCTAGATTTCACAGCCGCGACTCAATCGAGTTAGACGCGTCGACGAGCAACGAACGGGGGGCCTGTGTCGGTGCCGCTCAGCAGCATCCAGGCGCAGGCCGACAGCGAGTCCAGCGACGCCAGCACCGGCGTGCTGCGCGGCTGGCAGCGCCGGGCGCTGGTCAAGTATCTCGCCGCCCAGCCGCGCGATTTCCTGGCGGTGGCCACCCCGGGCTCGGGGAAGACGACCTTCGCCCTGCGGGTGGCGGCCGAACTGCTCGGCCAGCGGGCCGTCGATCAGGTCACCGTCGTGGTGCCCACCGAGCACCTGAAGGTGCAGTGGGCGCAGGCCGCGCAGCGCTACGGCCTGGCCCTGGACCCGAGGTTCTCCAACAGCAACGCACGGATCGCGCCGGAGTATCACGGCGTGATGGTCACCTACGCCCAGGTCGCCGCGCATCCGACGTTGCACCGGGTGCGCACCGAGCAGCGCAAGACCCTGGTCGTCTTCGATGAGATACATCACGGCGGCGACGCCAAGACGTGGGGCGACGCCATCCGCGAAGCCTTCGGCGACGCCACCCGCCGGCTCGCCCTGACGGGCACGCCCTTTCGTAGCGACGACAGCCCCATCCCGTTCGTGACCTATGAGGCCGGTCCCGACGGGATACGGCGTTCGCAGGCCGACCACACCTACGGCTACACCGACGCCCTCGCCGACGGCGTGGTCCGGCCGGTGGTGTTCCTCGCCTACTCCGGGGAGGCACGCTGGCGCGACAGCGCCGGGGAGGAGCACGCGGCCCGCCTCGGCGAGCCGCTGTCGGCCGAGCAGACCGCGCGCGCATGGCGCACAGCGCTGGACCCCGCCGGTGAATGGATGCCCGCGGTGATAAGCGCCGCGGATCTGCGGCTGCGCCAGTTGCGCACGCACATACCCGACGCCGGCGGCATGATCATCGCCTCGGATCAGACCGCGGCCCGCGCGTATGCCGTCCTGTTGGCCAGGCTGACCGGCGAGGCGCCGACGCTGGTGCTCTCCGATGATCCCGGATCGTCGGCGCGGATCAGCGAATTCGCCGCGAGCACCAGCCGCTGGCTGGTCGCGGTCCGGATGGTCTCCGAAGGCGTCGACGTGCCGCGGCTGTCGGTGGGGATCTACGCCACCAGCGCGTCGACGCCGCTGTTCTTCGCCCAGGCCATCGGCCGGTTCGTGCGGTCGCGCCGCCAGGGTGAAATCGCGAGCATCTTCGTGCCGTCGGTGCCGAACCTGCTGCAGCTGGCCAGCGAGCTGGAGGCCCAGCGCAACCACGTGCTGGGCGAGCCGCACCGGGTCTCCGAGGGCGATCCCCTCGACGGCGATCCCGCCACCAAGACGCAGGATGAGAAGGGCGACCTCGACAAAGGGTTCACCTCGTTGGGCGCCGACGCGGAACTCGATCAGCTGATCTTCGACGGATCATCGTTCGGCACCGCCGCCGCGGCCGGCAGCGAGGAGGAGGCGGACTACCTCGGCATCCCTGGGCTGCTCGATGCGGATCAGATGCGCGCGCTGCTGCACCAGCGTCAGGAAGAGCAGCTGCAGAAGCGGGCCCAGCTGCAGAAGGAGGGTGGGCCGCTGACGGCCGCCGAAGCCCCGTCCGCCACGGTGCATGGCCAGCTTCGGGAGCTGCGCCGCGAGCTGAACACCCTGGTCTCGATCGCCCATCACCGCACCGGCAAGCCGCACGGCTGGATCCACAACGAGCTGCGGCGGCGCTGCGGCGGTCCCCCGATAGCCGCGGCCAGCCGCGAACAGCTGCGGGCGCGCATCGACGCGGTGCGCCGACTCAACGCCGAACACTCCTGACGGGCCGCTGTCAGGCCTCGCGGGGATCGCGAGCGCGGCGAAGCCGGGCGAAGCGGGTCGCCACCGTCGACCTAGTCGCCGACGGGTTCCTCGAGCACCTCGACCGCGGGGCCGCCCAACACCGCCAGCAGGCTCTGCTCGACTCCGTCCCGCGCGCCGTGGTCGGCGCCCTCGGCGGCTTGGCCCGACGCCACGCAGAAGACGTCCGCCGCCGTCGACCCGAAGGTGTTGACCTTCGCCCAGACGATGTCGGTGCCCGCGCGTTCGAGCGCGCTGGTCAGCAGCGCGAGCAACCCGAGTCGATCCATGGCGCGGACTTCGACGATCAACTGGTCGGGTGAGGCCGAGTCGACCCACAGGATGCGCGGCGGCGCGCTCGACCGCGTGACGGGCACCCCGACCTGGATTTCGCCGGCCCGGCCGGTCGCCGCGCTGACGGCGTCGCTGTCGCGCTTCTCCAGCGTGCCCAACACGTCGACGTCGCCGCCCAGCGCGCCGGTGAACTGCTGGCGCAACAGGCCCGCTTCCGGCGGCGAACCGAACAACGGCGACACCACGAATTCGACGATCGCGAATCCATCGTGGGTGCTGGCCGATGCGGAATGGATGCGCAGTGAGTTCAGCGCCAGCACCGCGGCGGCTTTCGACACCAGCCCCCGCTGATCCGGTGCGGCCATCACCACGTCCAGGCGCTCGCCGCCGCTGGGCTTGATGTCCACATGGACGCTGCGGTCAGCCGCCAGTGAAAGATATTGTGGCGCAGCGGGTTCCGCTTCAGGCAGCGGCTCCCCCGCCATCACCAGCCGACAGCGCCGGACCAGGTCCTCGATCAGCGACGCCTTCCATTCGCTCCATACCCCGGGGCCGGTGGCCTTCGAGTCGGCCTCGGTCAAGGCGTGTAGAACGTCGAGCAACAGCGCGTCCCCACTCAGCGCGTTGACCACGCGCTCAATGGTTTTGGGGTCATTCAGGTCGCTGCGGGTGGCCACCATCGGCAGCAGCAGGTGGTGGCGGACCAGCTGGGCGAGCAGCTCGACCTCGACCGGCGCAATGCCCAGCCGGGGCCCGATCTCCAGCGCCAGGCCCGCGCCGAGCACGCTGTGGTCGACGCCGCGGCCCTTGCCGATGTCGTGCAGCAGTGCGCCCAGCGCGAGCAGGTCGGGTCGCGCCACCCGGGTGGACAGCGGCGCGGCGTTGACGGCCGTCTCGATGACGTGGCGGTCCACCGTCCATTTGTGCGCGACGTCGCGCGGCGGCAGGTCGCGGATGGCGTCCCATTCGGGCAGCAGCCGGCCCCACAGCCCGGTGCGGTCGAGCGCCTCGATCGTCGTCACCGTGGTCGGGCCGGCGGACAGCACAACGAGCAAGTCGTCCAACGCCTCTCGCGGCCACGGCACCGGCATCTCCGGCGCGCTGGCGGCCAGGCGGCTCAGCGTGGCGGCGCCGATCGGCAGCCCGGTGTCGGCCGCCGCGGCGGCCACCCGCAACACCAAACCCACGTCGGTGTCCGGACGTGCGTCGCGGGCGAGCACGATCTCGCCGGCATATTCGACGACGCCCTCGTCCAGCGGGCGGCGCTTGGGGCGCCGCACCAGGGCCGTCACGCCGCGACGCGGCAGCGCGTTCTCGGCGGTCCGAATGCCCGTCTCGGCGTGGTAGGCGATGGTGCGCCCGGCGTCGGATAGCTTGCGCGCCAAGTCAAATCGGTCCCCGATGTGCAAGGCGGCGCTGATCTCATCGGCGTATTGGGCCTGCAGCTGGTCACGTCCGCGTCCCGATACCCGGTGCAGCTCGGTGCGCACGTCGAGCAGCGTGAGGTGGGCGTCGTCGAGCGAACCGCCGGGTGATTCGGGGCGGGCCATGCCGTGGCGGTCGATCAGCTGGGCCACGCCCAGCGCATCGAGCAGCTGCACATCGCGAAGCCCGCCGCGACCCGATTTCAGGTCGGGTTCGGCCCGCTGCGCGATGCGGCCGCAACGCTCCCAGCGGGCCTGCGTGATTTCGACGAGCTCGTTCATTCGGGACCGAATTGCGCTGCGCCACTGCCGTCGTGCGCCGGCGATCAGTTCGTCGGACAGCCGGGCATCGCCGGCGATGTGGCGCGCGTCCAGCATGCCCAGCGCCGCGATCATGTCGGTATTGGCCACCCCGAGGGCCCCGGAGACGGTCCGCACGCTGTGGTCGAGCCGAACGTTGGCGTCCCACAACGGATACCACAACTTGTCGGCGACCTTGCCCAGCACGTCGTCGGATTTGTTGTCGTGCAACAGCATGAGATCGAGGTCGGAATACGGCAACAGCTCATGGCGGCCCAATCCGCCGATCCCGACGATCGCGAAGCCACTGTCGTCGGCGATCCCGATCTCGGCCGCCTTGGCCATCAACCACGATTCGTGCAGATCCAGCCAGGCGTGCCGCAGTTCGGCGGCGTGCAGCTTGCTTCCCTCAGACAGCAGTTGGCGCCGCGAGGCAGCCAGATCGACTGCCCCGCAGGCGCTTTCTGTCCCCGCTAGGCGCCCGGGCGAGTCGGGGTCGTTCGGGGTCATACCCTCCCGGCCCGCCCGGGTCGAATCAGCAATTGACAGCGGACGTCATAGCGCATCGGTTCCGCGCTCGCCGGTACGCACCCGCACAATGGTTTCCACGGGGCTCACCCACACTTTGCCGTCACCGATCTTGCCGGTGCGCGCGGCCCGGACGATGCTGTCCACGACCTTGTCGACGATGGAGTCGTCGACGACGACCTCGATGCGCACCTTGGGCACGAAGTCGACCGAGTATTCGGCGCCCCGGTAGACCTCGGTGTGACCCTTCTGCCGTCCGTAGCCCTGGATTTCGCTGACCGTCATCCCCAGGACGCCCGCGTCCTCGAGGCTGGTCTTCACGTCATCGAGCGTGAACGGCTTTACGATCGCGGTGATCAGCTTCATGACTGCTCTGCCTCCACTTTGTCGCCCACTCGCTCCTCCTCCAGGCCGTTGCGGGTATCCGCCACGGCGACCCGGGGCGGGAGAACCGAACCGGTGGCCACGGCGAAGTCGTAGCCACTTTCGGCGTGCTCCGCCTCGTCGATACCCGTGGCCTCCGCCTCTGGGTTGAGGCGAAGCCCGATGGTGTATTTCAGGATCAACGCCAGGATCAGCGTAACCACCCCAGAGTAGATGAGGACACTGAACGCGCCGACCGCCTGCCGCTCGAGCTGAGCCCAGCCGCCGCCGTAGAACAATCCCTTGGACACGCCGGTGACGCCGTTGATGGCCGGGCTCTCCGGTGCGGCGAGCAGCCCCACCAGCAGCGTGCCCGCGAGACCGCCGACCAGGTGCACCCCGACCACGTCGAGCGAGTCGTCGAAGCCCAGCTTGAACTTCAGACCGACCGCGAGCGCGCACACCACGCCGGCCACCAGGCCCACCACCAACGCGCCCAGCACGTTGACCGACGAGCAGGACGGCGTGATGGCCACCAGGCCCGCGACGATCCCGGATGCGGCGCCCAGCGTTGTCGCCTTGCCGTCACGGATGCGCTCGGTGAGCATCCAGCCCAGCATCGCGGTGGCCGTCGCGACCGTGGTGGTCATGAAGGTCGACCCGGCGACACCGTTGGAGCTGGTGGCCGATCCGGCGTTGAAGCCGTACCACCCGAACCACAGCAGGCCGGCACCGAGCATCACGAACGGCAGGTTGTGCGGCCGGAACAGCGTGGTGGGCCAACCGCGGCGTTTGCCCAGCACGATCGCCAGCATCAGGCCCGCCACACCGGAATTGATGTGGACCGCGGTCCCGCCGGCGAAGTCGATCGCGTGCAGCTTGTTGGCGATCCAGCCACCCTTCTCGGAGGCGAACCCGTCGAACGCGAAAACCCAATGGGCGACCGGGAAGTAGACGAACGTCGCCCACAGACCGGCGAACACCAGCCAGGCGCCGAACTTCAGCCGGTCGGACACGGCACCGGAGATCAGGGCGACGGTGATGATCGCGAACATCAGTTGGAACGCCACGAACACGGTGGCCGGCAGGGTTCCCGCTAGCGGGATGTCCGTTGCCGCAGTGCCTTTGCTCGGATCGGCAGCCACCGCGTTGACACCGATGAGGCCCTTGAGGCCCCAGAACGAGGTCGGCTTTCCGACGACGCCGCCGGCGTCGTCGCCAAAGGCGATCGAATAGCCGTAGAGCACCCACAGCACGGTGACGACGCCCATCGCGCTGATGCTCATCATGAGCATGTTCAGAACGCTTCTGGCGCGCACCATTCCGCCGTAGAAAAACGCCAGACCCGGCGTCATCAACAGCACCAGCGCGGAACTGGCCAACATCCAGGCGGTATCGCCGGTATTGGGCTGGCCCAGTATCGGGTATGTCACTCGCAATCTCCTCCGGTCGGCCCACAACTGGCCACCAGGCATGAGTCCGATGACCTGATCCAGAACATTGCGCAATGGTTGTTTCGGCGATGGGGCCGCCGTGTTTCAGCGGGATTAACGTCCCGCTCATCGTGTAAGCGTTTCAGCCGAGCAGCGCGTCGACGAAAGCGGCCGGTTCGAACGGCGCGAGATCGTCGGGGCCTTCCCCGAGACCGACCAGTTTGACCGGCACGCCGAGTTCCTGCTGAACCCGAAAGACGATGCCGCCCTTAGCCGTTCCGTCCAGTTTGGTCAGCACGGCACCGGTGATCTCGACCACCTCGGCGAACACCCGCGCCTGGGCCAGCCCGTTCTGCCCGATGGTCGCGTCGAGCACCAGCAACACCTCGTCGACGGCGGCTCGCCGTGTTACGACCCGCTTAACTTTGTCGAGCTCGTCCATCAGCCCGACCTTGGTGTGCAACCGCCCCGCGGTGTCGATCAGCACCACGTCGGCACCCGCGGCGATGCCCTTGTCGACGGCGTCGAACGCCACGGAGGCCGGGTCGGCGCCCTCGGCCCCGCGCACCACTTCCGCACCCACCCGCGACGCCCAGGTCTGCAGCTGATCAGCCGCGGCGGCGCGGAAGGTGTCGGCGGCGCCCAGGACGACGCGCCGGCCGTCGGCGACGAGCACCCGGGCCAACTTGCCGACGGTGGTGGTCTTTCCGGTGCCGTTGACCCCGACGATCAGCAGCACAGAGGGATGGTCGTCGTGGGGCAGCGCCCGGATCGACCGGTCCATGCCGGGCTGCAACTCCCTGATCAGCACGTCGCGCAGCACGGCCTTGGCGTCGGCTTCGGTGCGCACGTCGCTGCCGGCCAGGCGGCTGCGCAGCTGGGAGATCACCGATTCGGCGACCACCGGGCCCAGGTCGGCGACCAGCAGCGTGTCCTCGACGTCCTGCCAGGCGTCCTCGTCCAGGTCGCCGCCGCCGATCAGGCCCAGCACGCTGCGCCCGAGCGCGTTCTGCGACCTGGCCAGCCTGCCGCGCAGCCGCTCCAGCCGGCCTTCGGTGGGTGCGATCTCCTCGATCGCGGGGACGGCCGGCGTTTCGGGTGCCGGCGCCTCGGGGACGGCCGGGGCCTCAGGGGCGGCGGGGACCTCAGGAGCGGCGGGGACCTCAGGAGCGGCCGGCGCCTCGGGCGCGGCGGGGGCGGCCGGCGCCTGCAGGTCCGACGGCGGCGGGGCGAGGGTCTCGGGTTCGGGGAGTTCGACCTCGGAGATGGCGCGCCGCGGCGCGTCGCGGGGAATGGTCGCGTCGTCGCCTACCGCCGGCAGACCGGTGGTGTCGAGCCGATCGGCCGTGGTGGTCCGGCTGAACGTGATGCCCGAGGACGCGGTGTAGCCGCCGGAACGGTCGATCGCCCCGGGTTCGGGCCGGGTCGAGAAGCTGATGCGGCGCCGGCGGTACCGCAGCAGCCCCAGGACCAGCGCGGTGATGACGACCAGGGCAGCAACGACCGCGATGGCGATCCAAAGACCTTGGGACACGCTGACATTGTTTCAGGGACGGCATGGCCGCCCGGCAGCCACCACCTTCGGGCGCTCGATCGATGGCGCCCACCCGCTTCGCCCGGCTCCACCGCGCTTGCGATCGGCGCTCGATCGATGGCGCCCACCCGCTTCGCCCGGCTCCGCCGCGCTTGCGATCGGCGCTACGACGAACTGGAGACCAGCTGGTCCACCTGCTGGCCACGCATCCGCTGGGAGATGACGGCGGTGATGCCGTCGCCCTGCATGGTCACGCCGTACAACGCGTCCGCGACCTCCATCGTCGGCTTCTGGTGCGTGATGATGATGAGCTGCGAGCGCGCCCGCAGCAGCTCGAACAGGGAGATCAGCCGCCGCAGGTTGGTGTCGTCGAGGGCGGCCTCCACCTCGTCCATGATGTAGAACGGCGACGGGCGGGCCCGGAAGATCGCCACCAGCATGGCCACCGCCGTCAGCGCCTTCTCGCCACCGGACAGCAGCGAGAGCCGGGTGACCTTCTTGCCCGGCGGGCGCGCCTCGACCTCGATGCCGGTGGTGAGCATGTCGTCGGGATTGGTGAGCCGCAGCCTGCCCTCACCGCCGGGGAACAGCACCGTGAAGACGTCGGAGAACTCGCGTTCCACGTCGGTGTAGGCCTCGCTGAATACCTGCAGGATGCGGGCGTCGACCTCGTCGACCACGCCGAGCAGGTCTTTGCGGGCGGCCTTGACGTCCTCGAGCTGGGTGGACAGGAAGTTGTAGCGCTCCTCGAGCGCGGCGAACTCCTCCAGCGCCAGCGGGTTGACCCTGCCGAGTTCGGCCAGCTCGCGCTCGGCCCGCTTGGCCCGGCGCTCCTGGGTGGGCCGGTCGTAGGGAATCGGCGCGGGCGCGAAAACCTGCTCACCGCGCTCCTTGGCCTGCTCGTATTCCGCCATCTCCAGCTCGGAGGGCGGCAGCTGATTCTCCGGGCCGTATTCGGCGACCAGATCGGCCGGCGCCATGCCGAACTGCTCGAGCACCATCTGCTCGAGCTGCTCGATCCGCATCGCCGCCTGAGCGTTGGCCACCTCGTCGCGGTGCAGGGAATCGGTCAGGGCGGCGACCCGGGCGCTCAACGCGTTCACCTCGTCGCGCACCGCGGCCATCGCGGTGGCACGCTGCTGGCGTTCGGCGGCCAGCGCGTCGCGGATCTTGGACGCGGCGTCGACGACCCCGTTCAGGCGCTGCGCCAGCAGCCGCCCGGAGTCGGCCACCGCCGCCGCCACCGCGGCGGCGCGCAGCCGTGCCTCGCGCGCCTGCTGGGCCCGCAAGCGGGCTTCGCGTTCGGCGGCGGCGGCGCGGCGCAACGAATCCGCCCGCCCGCGCACCGCGTTCGCACGCTCTTCGGCGGTACGCACCGCCAGCCGGGCCTCCACTTCGACGCTGCGGGCGGCCTCGGTCGCGGCGGCGATCTGCTGACGGTTCAGCGGCTCTTCGGTCGGCGCGTACTGGGTTTCCTGGGCGTTGCGCAGCCGGGTTTCCAGTTCGGTGACTTCCGCGACGGTCTGGGTCCGACCGGCCTCGAGCTCCTCGCGTTGGCGCAGCAACCCGCTCCACTCGTCTTCGGACGTCCGGGCGTCCTGACCGAGCCGGCCCAGCTGCTCGTACATCCCCGAGATCTCGCTGTCGGATTCGTTGAGCGCGGCCAGCGCCTGCTCGGCCGAGTCCTGACGGGCGGCCTGCTCGGTCAGCGCGCCGGACAGCGCCGCGGTCAGCTGGGCCACTTTGGCCTCGGCGGCGGCCAGTTCGTCGCTGGCCTTGTCGATCTCCGAGGTCACCTCGAGCGTGGACAGCTTGCGGTCCGAGCCGCCGCTTACCCAGCCGGCGCCCACCAGGTCGCCCTCGCGCGTGACCGCCCGCAAGTCGGGGTGCGCGGCCACCAGCGCCAGCGCCCCGTCCAGGTCGTCGACCACCGCGACGCCGGAGAGCATGGCCGTGATCGCGCCCCGCAGCCGTCCGGGCGCGTCGATCAGGTCCAGCGCCCACAGTGCACCCGCCGGGGCGGCCCGCGGCGGGGGCTGATCGGCGGGCCAGTCGCCCAGCACCAGCGCGGCGCGGCCGCCGTCGGCCTCCTTGAGCGCGGCGACGGCCGAACGGGCCGCGCCGAAGCTATCGGCGGCCAGGGCGTCGGCCGCCGATCCCAGCACTGCGGCCAGCGCCGCCTCATAGCCGGAACGCACTTTCACCAGCTTGGCCATGGGCCCTAAAAGCCCTGTGCCGCTGTGGTTTTGGGTGAGCCACGCGGCGCCGTCCTTGCGTTCGAGCCCGATCGCGAGCGCGTCGATGCGGGCCCGCAACGAGGCCACCTGGCGTTCGGCGTCCCGCTCGGCGGACTGCAGTTCGGCCACCCGTTCGTCGGCCAGCCGCAGGGCGGCGACGGTGCGCTCGTGGTGCTCGTCGAGACCCACCTCGCCCTGATCGAGTTCACCGACGCGGCCCTGGACGGTCTCGAATTCGACCTTGGCCTGCTGTGCGCGGGCTGCGGCCTGTTCGATGCGCTCGGACAGGCGCGCCACGCTGTCGTCGATTGATTCGACGCGCGCCCGCATCGTCTCCACCTGACCGGCCAGCCGCGCAAGGCCTTCTCGCCGATCCGCCTCCGCGCGCACCGCCGCCATGTGGGCCCGCTCGGCCTCGGCGGCTTCACGCTCGCGGTCGGCCAGTTCGGCGCGGGCCCCGTCCAGCCGGGTGCGCGCGCCGGCCAGTTCGGCGAGCAGCTGCTGCTCGGCGGCCGCCACCCGCTCGGCCTCGGCATCCAGTGCGTCGGGGTCGGTGTCGCTGGGCGCCGCGGGCTCCACGTCGAGGTGCTGGGCGCGCTCGTTGGCGATGCGGACCGTCGCGGCGACCCGCTCGGCCAGCGCGGACAGCGCAAACCAGGTGTGCTGGACCGACTCGGCCCGGCTCGAGAGTTCGCCGACCGCCGTCTCGTGCGTGGTCAGTTCCTCGGACGCCACGGCCAGCCGCGAGGCGGCCTGGTCGTGGTCGCGGCGCATGGCGGCCTCGGCCTCGAAGATCGCCTCGCGCTCACCCTGCCGGTTGACCAGGTCGTCGGCGGCCAGGCGCAGCCGGGCGTCGCGCAGGTCGGCCTGGATGGTCTGGGCCCGACGGGCGACCTCGGCCTGGCGGCCCAGCGGTTTGAGCTGTCGGCGCAGCTCGGTGGTCAGGTCGGTGAGCCGGGCCAGGTTGGCCGACATCGCATCGAGTTTGCGGAGGGCCTTTTCTTTGCGCTTGCGGTGCTTGAGCACACCGGCGGCTTCCTCGATGAAGGCGCGACGGTCCTCGGGCCGCGATTGCAGGATCTCGTCGAGCTTGCCCTGCCCGACGATGACGTGCATCTCGCGGCCGATGCCGGAGTCGCTCAGCAGCTCTTGAACGTCCATCAAACGGCAACTGCTGCCGTTGATTTCGTATTCACTGGCGCCGTCGCGGAACATCCGCCGGGTGATGGACACCTCGGAGTATTCGATGGGCAGCGCGTTGTCGGAGTTGTCGATGGTCACGGTGACCTCGGCGCGGCCCAGCGGGGCCCGCGACGAAGTCCCGGCGAAGATGACGTCTTCCATCTTCCCGCCGCGCAACGTCTTTGCCCCCTGCTCCCCCATGACCCAGGCCAGCGCGTCGACAACGTTGGATTTGCCGGAGCCGTTGGGCCCGACGACGGCGGTGATGCCCGGTTCGAAGCGCAGAGTCGTCGGCGAGGCGAAGGACTTGAAGCCCTTCAGCGTCAGACTCTTGAGGTACACGGCGAGCCAGACTACCGCTCAAATCGCCCGCGCCAGCCTCATCGCGGGGTGTCGCCAGGGCCGAAATATGCCCACCCGAGCACCCTTCGGCGCACCGGTCACAGTGGCCACATCAGTCACGGCTCGGGAAGCGATGTCGCGTGCGGAAACACGCTAGCGCCGGCGCTATCGCGTTCCGGATTCGACCATCGATGCCCCAGCCGGGGCTGGGGTGACTGATGTGACGCGCCGGGGCCCCGACGCGCCTTGACGCGCCGTCAGCGCTCGACCCTCAGCGCTCGACGAAACCCTCGAACCGTTCCTGCGGCTGCGACCAGTCGGCGACGACGGTGTCCACGTGGCCGGGCCGCGACGGCCACGACTCGCCGCCTTGCAGCAGTTCCAGCAGCTTCTCGCCGGCTTCCCGCGGCCCCTGGGCGACCACCAGAACGCGGCCATCGGCCTGGTTGGCCGCATAACCAGTGAGGCCCAGCTCGAGCGCCCGGCTGCGCGTCCACCAGCGGAAGCCGACGCCCTGGACCTTCCCGTGCACCCAGGCGGTGAGCCTGACGTCACGATCCGACATCGGCCACCTCGAACTTGACCTCCGTGCCGGATTTCAGCGTGCGCCCGACGGTGCAGACCTGATCGATGGCCCGTCCGACGACTACCAGCAGGCGTTCCTTCTCGTCGTCGGACAGGGCCGACAGGTCGAGTTCCAGCGCCTCCTGAAGCAGCGGATAGACCTCGCGTTCGCGGTCGGCAGCGCCGGAGACCCTGATGACCGCCTTGTAGTCGTCGCCCAGCCGGCGGGCCAGCGGCAGATCGCTGGACATCCCGCTGCACGCCGCCAGCGCGATCTTGAGCAGCTCGCCGGGCGTGAACACGCCGTCGGTGTCCTCGGCGCCGATCAGCACCTGTGCGCCACGTGAGCTGTACCCGGTGTAGCGGCGTGTTCCGGTGCGTTCCACCCACAGTTCGGCCATGGCTCATTTCTACCGGGCGCCCGGAGTTTCGAAGCGCGGGCATACTGCATGCATGGCCACCGTGGTCGCATTCCACGCCCACCCCGACGACGAGGTCGTGCTCACCGGCGGCACCCTGGCGCGGGCGGCCGCGGCCGGGCACCGGGTGGTGGTGGTCACCGCAACCGACGGGCGCGTGCACAACGAGGACGATAACTATCGCCTCGACGAATTACGCTCAAGCGCAAAGATTCTCGGAGCCCACCGGGTGGAGTGCCTGGGGTATGCCGACAGCGGCTACGGTCCGCTGTTCTACCCGGATCCACCCGGGCGCACCCGATTCGGGCGTGCGGATCTCGACGAGGCGGCCGGGCGGCTGGCCGGCATCCTGCGCGACGAGGGCGCCGATCTGCTGCTCAGCTACCAGCCCAACGGCGGCTACGGCCACCGCGACCACGTCCAGGTACACCACGTCGGCAAGCGGGCGGCCGAACTCGCCGCCATCCCGCGGGTGCTCGAGGTGACGATGCCGCGCGAATTGCTGCTGCGCGTCAGCGATCTCGCGCACCTGTTGCGGCTGCCGGGACCGTACGAGCGCGACCTCGTCCACGGCGCGTACGCGCCGCGCGCGACAATCACCCACCGGGTCAACGTCTTTCGCTTTGCGCGCCAGAAGCGAGACGCTTTCGCCGCGCACCGCTCTCAGATCGGCGCCTCCGGCCTGGCCGCGCGAGTGTTCGGGCTGCTGCTCCGGCTGCCGCCCCAGGTGTTCGGTGCGCTGTTCAGCCACGAGTGGTTCGTGGATCCGGCGTTGCCCACCGGGGCGCTGCGCCGCGACATCTTCGACTGAGTCAACCGAAAACTTTCACCCCCGCGGTCGCGGTTGACATCTCGGGCAGTAGAACGAGGAGCGGTTCATGAACTTCTCCCGGCGCATCACCGCCCCGCAGCGCCGGCAGGCTTCGCCCTCACGGCCGTAGGCGTCCAGGGACCGGTCGAAGTATCCGGATTCGCCGTTGACGTTGACGTACAGGGAATCAAACGAAGTTCCACCCTTGGCCAGCGCATCGCGCATCACCTCGGCGGCGGCGTCGAGCACGGCGGTCAACTGCTTGCGGCTCAGCGTGTCGGCGATCCGGGCCCCGTTCAGCTTGGCCCGCCACAGCGCCTCGTCGGCGTAGATGTTGCCGATCCCGGACACCACCTGCTGGTCGAGCAGCTGCCGCTTGATCTCGGAATGCTTGCGCCGCAACACTTTTACCACGGCATCCACATCGAACCGGGGGTCCAGCGGGTCACGCGCCAGATGTGCGACGGGCTCCGGCACCACGCTGCCGTCCACCTCGACCAGGTCGGCGAGCATCCACCCACCGAACGTGCGCTGGTCGGCGAAACTCAGCACGGTGCCGTCGTCGAGCAACGCGGAGATCCGGACGTGGTCGGCGCGCGGCACCTCGCCGAGCAGCATCTGTCCGCTCATGCCGAGGTGGACCACCAGCGCCGTATCCGATTCCGGCCCAGCGGGTTCCGTGTCCAGCAGCAGCCACAGATACTTGCCGCGCCGATCGGTCCCGGTGATCCGGGCATTGAGCAACCGGGCGGTCAGGTCCGCGGGCCCGGCCTCATGCCGACGCACGGCGCGTGGATGGTGCACCCGGACGGCGGTGATCGATTTGCCGACGACGTGGGCGTGCAAGCCGCGGCGCACCACCTCGACTTCTGGCAGTTCGGGCATCTAGTGATGATCGCAAGCGCGGCGAAGCCGGGCGCGCCGGGTCATCACCATCGGCCCGAAGAATGATCGCAAGCGCGGCGAAGCCGGGCGCGCCGGGTCATCACCATCAACCTAGACGGACGTCGTCCCCGCGGTGTCCAGCACGTCGAGTGTCTTCCAGGTGGCCGCCGCGGCCTTCTGCTCGGCTTCCTTCTTGGAGCGGCCCATACCCGTGCCGTATTCGGTGTCGGCCACCACGACGACCGCGGTGAATTCCTTGTCGTGATCGGGGCCGGTGGAGGTGACGACGTAGGACGGGGCGCCCATACCGCGCGCCGCGGTCAGTTCCTGCAGGCTGGTCTTCCAGTCCAGCCCGGCCCCCAACGTCGGCGCGGCGTCCAGCAGCGGGCCGAACAGGCGCAGGATCACCTCGCGCGCGACGTCGATGCCGTGATCGAGGTAGATCGCGCCCAGCAGCGATTCCATCCCGTCGGCCAGGATGCTCGATTTGTCGGCGCCGCCGGTATTCGCCTCCCCACGCCCCAGCAGCAGGTGGCCGCCCAGGCCTCCGTCGCACAGCTTGCGCGCGACGGCGGCCAACGCCTGGGTGTTGACCACGCTGGCCCGCAGTTTGGCCAGGTCACCCTCGGTACGGTCGGGATGGCGGTGGTACAGCTCGTCGGTGATCATCAGCCCCAGCACGGCGTCGCCCAGGAATTCCAGACGTTCGTTGGTCGGCAGGCCGCCGTGCTCGTAGGCGTAACTGCGATGCGTCAGCGCCAGGGACAGCAGTTCGTCGGACAGCTCGACCCCGAGGGCGTCGAGCAGGGCTTGCCGCGAACTCACCGCTCCCCCCGTGACTCGTCGGCCTCGGCGCCGAACATGCCCGAAAGCTTGGCCCAGCGCGGATCGATGCGATCGTGCTGATGGCCCGGCTCGGCGGCCAGCGAAACACCGCACTCGGGGCACAGGCCCGGGCAGTCCGGGCTGCACACGGGCGAGAACGGAAGCTCAAGTCCCACCGCGTCGACGATGGACTGCTCGAGGTCGATGATGTCGTCGACGATGTGGCCCACCTCGTCTTCCTCGGTGGTCGCCTCGGTGGTGCTGTCCGGGTAGGCGAACAGCTCGGTCAGCCGCACCTGCACGTGGCCGTCGAGCTTGGTCAGGCAACGCGAGCATTCGCCGGTGGTGGGCGCGTCCACCGTGCCGGTCACCAGGACGCCTTCGGACACCGATTGAATCTGCAGATCCAGCTCGAGCGGGGCGTCCGCCTCGATCGCGATCATGTCCAGCCCGATGCGCGACGGACTGGGCACGCTTTTCCGCAGGGTCACCATCGCCCCGGGACGGCGCCCGAGCCGGGTGATGTCGAACGCCATCGGCGCGGCCAGCCGTGACGCCGCGCCGCGGGCCGATCGTGTGCTGTGCTGCCGCGTCATAAAAGGAAATCCTACGGCGCTGACCGCATATTTCCAGGGCGCGCCCGCCCGGCAAACAGTCCGCGAAGGGCTAGCGGACCGCGTAGTCGTGGGTTCCGGCCGCCGTCCTCAGCTGGTGACGACCGCGCCCCACCGACCGCAAGGTGCCGTTGAGGAATTCCTCGAACTCGGCCAGCTTGTTGTCGACGTAAATGTCGCACTCGCCGCGCAGCCGGTCGGCCTCGGCGTGCGCCGAGTCGATGAGGCGGGTGGCTTCGGCGTTGGCGGCCTCGACCACGCTGTTCTGCGAGACCAGGCGCTGTTGCTCCTTGATGCCCTCTTGCACGGCCTTCTCGTAGGAGATGTTGCCGTTTTCCAGAAGCCGGTCGGCCTCGGCCTGGGCGCGGCCGACGCTGGCTTCGTATTCGCGCTTGGCCGCCGTGGCGATGCGCATCGACTCCTCGCGGGCCTCGCCGACCATCCGCTCGCTGTGCTGGCGGGCCTCGCTCACCATCCGGTCGGCCTGCGCCTTGGCGTCGGACAGCAGGCGGTCGGCCTCCGCGCGGGCGTGGTTGAGCATCGACTCCGACTCGGTGGTCGCCGAGGACACCATGGACTCGGAGTGCGTCTTGGCGTCCTGCAGCATGGAGTCACGCGCATCCAGCACGTCCTGGGCGTCGTCCAGTTCGCCCGGGATGGCGTCCTTGATGTCGTCGATCAGCTCCAGCACGTCGCCGCGGGGCACCACGCAGCCGGCCGTCATCGGAACGCCACGGGCTTCTTCCACGATGGCGCTGAGTTCGTCCAGCGCCTCAAAGACTCGATACACGGCCACACCCTCCTGGCGTTTCCAAAGATCCTGTTGTTACCAGTGTGCCTGGTGTTGTCCCTGTGACAGCGGTGGCGACACCGGTGTGTCGGGTATTTGCCCGCTCGGGCCGCGTCAAACGCCCCGTCGCGCCGCTGCCGGCCTGGCCGTTGGAAGTGAGATTCATCGAAAAGCGCCTGTTCACGCTGTTACCGCGGCCGCGACGGCCGCGTGCGGTGGTTCATCCATATTCGTTGCCGAGCCCCGTCGATGCGGGACGGGCGCAGGCCCGGGGTTTGCGTCGACGCGCCGAGGCCCGGCTATTTGCCCGCGATTCTAGGTGCCCGGCGGCCGGGGCACTATCCGGACCGCCATGTGCGCGGGGGCGCGACGCGTCGAGCGCCTTAACGTAGGTGACGATCTTGCCGAGCGGATGCTTAGGCGCCGCGCAGCCGGATAACCCACGGGTGGCGTCTTGCAGCCACGGCGCGATGGCGTCATATACCCCTGAGGGGTATAGTCCCGGGGATGGGTGCGGGCTCCCTCCGAAGCCAGTGGGTCTACCGCAGGAGGACACAGTGACGGTGCTATCAGCGGTCGGGCACGCGTTGACGCTCGCGGCGTCGATGACGTGGGAAATCCTGTGGGCGCTGATTTTGGGCTTCGCCCTTTCGGCGGTGGTGCAGGCCGTGGTGCGACGCTCAACGATCGTGGCGCTGATGGGTGACGATCGCCCGCGCACCCTGGCGATCTCCGCCGGGCTGGGAGCGGCATCGTCGTCGTGCTCGTACGCCGCGGTGGCGCTGGCGCGATCGCTGTTTCGCAAGGGCGCCAACTTCACCGCCGCGATGGCGTTCGAAATCGGTTCCACCAACCTGGTGGTGGAGCTGGGCATCATCCTGGCCCTGCTGATGGGCTGGCAATTCACCGCCGCCGAATTCGTCGGCGGCCCACTGATGATCGTCGTGCTGGCCGTCTTGTTCCGGCTGTTCGTGCGGTCGCGCCTCGTCGACGCCGCCCGAGAGCAGGCCGAGCGGGGAATCGCCGGCTCGATGGAAGGCCATGCCGCCATGGACATGTCGATCAAAGGCGAAGGCTCGTTTGCACGACGGCTGTTCTCCCCGGACGGTTTCACCTCGGTTTCGCACGTGTTCGTGATGGAGTGGCTGGCGATCCTGCGCGACCTCGTCCTGGGCCTGCTGATCGCGGGTGCCGTCGCGGCCTGGGTTCCCGAAAAGTTCTGGCAGATCTTCTTTTTGGCCGATCACCCGGGCCTCTCGGCGCTGTGGGGACCGATCGTCGGGCCCATCGTGGCGATCGTGTCCTTCGTGTGCTCCATCGGCAACGTCCCGCTGGCCGCGGTGTTGTGGAACGGAGGCATCAGCTTCGGCGGCGTCATCGCGTTCATCTACGCCGACCTGCTGATCCTTCCGATCTTGAACATCTACCGCAAGTACTACGGCACCAAGATGATGCTGACGCTGCTGGGCACCTTCTACGCCGCGATGGTCGCCGCCGGTTATCTGGTCGAATTGATCTTCAGCACAACACATCTCATTCCCACACAGCGTAACGCCACGGTGATCGAGGCGTCGATCTCCTGGAACTACACGACCTGGCTCAACATCGCGTTTATGGCGCTCGCTGCCATCCTGGTCGTCCGGTTCGTCACCTCCGGGGGTTTACCGATGGCGCGCATGATGGGCGGCTCCCCCGAAGCCGGCGACGCCCAGCATCGTCACTGACCTCAGGGCCGCGGCAACCGCACGTCCAGCACCGCGCACCGCCCTTGGTCGGCCTCGCCGAGCGCCCAACCGAGGGCCTCGCTCATCTCCGCCGGCGTGTGCACGGTACGTCCGCTGCCTCCGCAGGCCTTGGCGAGGGCGGCGTAGTCGGTGTCCGGGGTGAGCCGAGTTTCGCAGAAGTCGTTCTCCCGCACCGAGACTCCATCGGGATACAACCCCATCACCGGCAGCTTGGAGGCCAGGTACGACTGGTTGTTCAAGACGACCGTCACGAAGGGCGCGCCGTAGCGGTGGGCCGACCACAGCGCGGCGGTGGGCACCCCGAAGTTGAACGAACCGTCACCGCAGATGGCCACGACGGGCGCCTCCGGCCGCGCGAGCTTCACCCCGAAGGCGCCGCCGAGCGCCCAGCCCAATGCCGGTGCGCCCGTGTCGAAGAGGCGCCCGGGGGACCGCCGCACCTGTCGGGCCATGGCGGCCCGGTTGGTCACGGCCTCCTGGACCACCACCGCGTCGTCGGGCAGGGCGCGGCCCAGCGCACCCAGCATCGCATCGGGGACGTCCGCCGGGAGGTCGGAGGCGGCCCGGCGAGCCGCCTCCTGCCGGCATTGCTCGGCGCCGGCCTCGGCCTCCTGTCGGCGTGCGGCCCACTTCTCCCGTAGCTCGTCGGTGGCCAGCCGCAACAGGGTCTGCTCGAGCAGCAGCAGCGCCACGCGGGTGTCCGCGGTCAACGCGATCTCGACCGGATAGGTCCACAGCGGCATGCTCGGTTTGACCGGATCCCCGTCGATCTGCACCACGCGGGCGTCCGCGGGCGGGGCCAGCTGCGCGGGCACCCAGGGCACTTCGCAGTCCAACAGCAGCACGGTGTCGGCGCTTTCCAGCGGCCCCGCGTCGCCCACCACGTGCAGCGGATGTCCCGGCGGCAGGTTGGCGCGGTCACCCTGATCGATCACCGGCGCACCGAGCAACTCGGCGATGCGGCCCAGCACGGTCGCGGTCCCCGGGTCGGCGGCGGTCCTGGCCGTGACGATGACAACCCGCTTGCCCGCCACCAGGATTCCCGCCAGGCGTCCCAGCGCACCCGGATCCGGGCCGGGCGGCACGGCGGGCGGCAGCCTGCGCGGCAGGGCGCCGACGCCGTGCTCCATCAACGCTTCTCGGGGCAGCATCACGTACGCGGGTCCGGACTGGCAGGATTGGGCGACCTGGAATGCCCGACGGACGATCGGGGCGAGCTCGCGGCCGCGGGGAACCTCCATGTGCCACTTGACATAGTTGCGCACGACACCCGGCTGGTCGAGTTGCTCCTGCTGCCAATGGATGTAGGTATCACGGTGACCGCGCACCTGCGGCGCGGAACTGTAGGGAGTCCGCCCGGCGAACACCACCACCGGAGTTCCGTTGCGCTGCGCGTTGTGCAGCTGGCAGCCCAGATTCAGCGTGCCGGCGTCGACGTGCACCATGACCGCCTGCGGGCGGCCACTGGCCATGTGGTGGCCGATGGCCGCCGCCAGCGCGATGCTCTCGTGCACGCACAACACCGCCTGCGGGCTCGGCGTGCCGGATGCGCGCGCCGCCGCCAGCGCCTCCTGGATCGGTGCGGAATCGGTTCCGGGGTTGATGAAGAAGTGCGCGACCCCTTCGTCGGCGAGCAGCGCGACCAGATCGGCCGCGGCCTCGGGTACGTCGAACAGATTGTCTACCGTCATGGCTGCCGTTCTCCTATCGACGTCGGCGACCTCGCGTACCCCCTCCTCAGGACCAGATCTACAAGATACGTTCCGCGTGGGCGTCTGCGATCTTTTCCGGTTGACTGGGTTCGGCGTGGCGCGCTCCAACCCGTCGACCGCCCTTTGCGAGGGACTCATGGGTAATCGACGGAGAACTCGGACATCATCGGGTACCCGTCACGCGGCCGCTTATTCCAGGCCGCGGTCGGCTTCGTCAATGCGATTGCCGCCCAAGGCTTTCGGGGCGACGATCGACCGCCTCAGGACCGGCCCGAAAGCCGTTCGCGCAAGCGGCGATTGACGGGTTCGGGCAGCAGTTCCGACACGTCGCCACCGAGCATCGCGACCTCTTTGGCCAGCGATGAGGACACGAACGAGTAGCGCGGGGCGGTCGCGACGAAAAACGTGTCCACGCCGGCGACGTGTTTGTTCATCTGCGCCATCTGCAGCTCGTATTCGAAGTCGGTGCCGGTGCGCAGCCCCTTCACGATGGCGGTCACCCCGCGGGACCGGGCGAAGTCGACGACCAGACCTTGCCCGGCTTCCACCCGCAGGTTGGGCAGGTGCGTCGTCGATTCGTTGATCATCGCGATCCGCTCGTCGAGGTCGAACATGCCCTTCTTGGCGGGGTTGGTCAGGATGGCCACCACGACCTCGTCGAACTGAGCCGACGCGCGCTCGAAGACGTCGATGTGGCCCAACGTCACCGGGTCGAACGACCCGGGGCACACCGCGCCCGTCACGCGGGCGATCCAACGACGTGATGCGGAGCGGCGCAACTGCCGCGCGCCGAGACGATGCAGAGCGAAGCGATGCTGAGGAGCGGCGCCATGCCGCGCGCCGAGACGATGCAGAGCGAAGCGATGCTGAGGAGCGGCGCCATGCCGGACGACGTTACACGCCACGTCAAAGCCGCTCGGCCAGCTCCAGACGGGTGTCGCCATAAACCCTGTGCGGCCACACCGACCAACCCGCCGGCCACTTCAGCGGTGCACCGCCGGCCGCCCGCTCCACCACCACGACGCTGCCTTCGCGCACCCAGCCGTGCGCGGGCAGCGCCTCCAGCACCGCCTCGACCTCCGCGGCGTCCACGTCGTAGGGCGGGTCGGCCAGCACCAGATCGAACGCGGTCGCGGTTCCGGCCGCCAGCACGGTCGCCACCGCTCCCCGGCGCAGCGTCGCACCGGGCAGACCCACGGTTTCGATGTTGCGGGCGATCACCGATCCGGTGCGCGGGTCCGACTCCACCAACAGCGCCGCGGCGGCGCCGCGGGAGAGCGCCTCCAATCCCAGCGCGCCCGATCCGGCGTAGAGGTCCAACACCCTGCGCCCGGCCAGCTCCAGGCGGGCGGTCAGGATGTTGAACAGCGACTCGCGCACCCGGTCGGTGGTGGGCCTGGCACCTCGTGGCGGGACCGCGATGCGACGGCCCCCGGCCGCGCCGCCAATGATCCGGGTCACGTGCAGCTACCTACAGCAGCGTCGACCAGTAGTCCCAGAACCGCGCCATGATCATCAAAAACACCGCGGTGAACCAGAGCGCGGCGATCGACCATCGCCACTGGAAAAGCACCGCCGCCACACCGGTTTGCCGGCGCTGCAACACCGGGCGATAAGCGATCGCGGCGACCACCACCAGCAGCGAGATGGTCACCACCCACACCACCATGCAGTACGGGCACAGCGCGCCGATGCGATACAGGCTCTGGAAGATCAGCCAGTGCACGAACGCCGCGCCGACCACCAGCCCGATCGTCAGCCCCACCCAATACCATTGGGGCAGAGCCACTTTCGTCAGCGCCAGCAGCCCGGTGACGACCACCACGGTGAAGGCCATCAACCCCAGTAGCGGATTGGGGAAGCCCAGCAGCGATGCCTGCGGCGTGACCATCACCGAGCCGCAGGACAGGATCGGGTTGAGGTTGCACGACGGCACGTACGCCGGGTTGAGCAGCAGGTCGATCTTCTCGACCGTCAGCGTCATCGACGCGACCAACCCGATCAGGCCGGCGATCAGCACCCACCAGGCGCTGAGCGCAGGCACTCGCGCCGCCGGAAGCGCATCCGGTGTCAGGTCGCCGGTGAGATCGGCGGCTTTTGTCGTCACCGCACTGGTCACATGGAGGCCGGCGCCACCGCGCCGTCGATGCCCGGAATGTTGCCCACGATCGCCTTGATCTTGCTGACCAGCGCATCGGGTGTCGACGGGTCGTAGTCATCGCCGTTGATCTTGATGGTGGGCGTGGCGTTGATGTGCCCGGCCGCCGCTTCGCCGGTGACCTTGGACAGGTACTTGCCGCTGTTGATGCAGTCCGGCACCTTGCCCACCACACCGGCCTCGCGGGCGAGCTCGATCAGCCGCGCGTTGTCCGGGAAACTCTTGCCGGTTTCGCTGGGCTGAATGTCGGTGCTGAACAGCGCGGTGTGGAACCGCCGGAACGCGTCCTGGGACTCGTCGGCGACGCACAGGGCCGCGGCACCCGCGCGCGACGAATAGTTCTGGTTCCGCGAGCTGTCGAGGATCGACACCATGTTGTAGTCGGCCGCGATGGCGCCGAGGTCGATGAGCCTGGACACCGTCGGGCCGAAGGTGCGCTCGAAGTTGCCGCAGGCCGGGCACAGGAAGTCCTCGTAGAACGTCACGACGGCCTTGGGGTTGCTGCTGCCGGGCTGGGTGATCAGTTTGCTCGAGGTCACCCGGACCGTGTCGCCCGCACCGGTGGGGCCGGTCTTCTTGTGGTGCGACGTCACGATGTAGAAGACGAGGGCGACCGCGAAGATCACCACGAAGGCGGTGCCGCCGATCTGGACGAGCCGGCTCGACTTACCGCCGGAGGCCGACTTCATGTCGAATCGCGGGGGACGTTTGGGTTTGTCGGCCACAGGTTCCCTGATCTTTCGGTACGAGTTGTCGGTCTGCCCGGGGCGGACAAAGCGATCGGACAAGGCGCCTCTAGATTACCGGCGCCGACCGCTCACGGATTCAGACCCGGCTCAGGTGTGCGCGCAGGGCCGAAATCAGCTCGCTGGTCGCGACCATGCTGTCGCCACCGAGTTGGAACAGGTTGGCGAAGCCGTGGGTCAGCGAGCCCAGGTACCGCAGGTCGACCGCGACGCCGGCCGCGCGCAGCGCGTCGGCGTAGCTCTCGCCCTCGTCGCGCAGCGGGTCGAAACCCGCGACCGCGACCAGCGCGGGCGCCAGGCCGGTCAGCGATTCGGCCAGCGCCGGCGATATCCGCGGATCGGTGCGGTCGAGGTTCGAACGCCGCAGGTACTGCGATTCGAACCAGTCGATGTCCCGCTTGGTGAGTAGGAAGCCGCGCGAGAACAGGGTCAGCGACCGGTTCTGCGCGGTGAAGTCGGTCCGCGGATAGATCAGCCACTGCAGCACCGGCGCCGGGGCGCCCTCGTCGCGCGCGATCTGGCTGACGACGGCGGCGAGGTTACCGCCGGCGCTGTCCCCGCCGACGGCGACCCGTCCCGGCGTCGCGCCCAGCTCACCGGCGTGCTCGTAGGCCCAGGTGAAGGCCGCGTAGGCGTCCTCGATCGCGGCCGGCGCCGGGTGCTCGGGGGCCAGCCGGTAGTCGATCGACAGCACGTGGATGCCGGCGTCGCGGCAGGTCAGCCTGCACAAGGCGTCGTGGGTGTCCAGGTCGCCGATCGACCAGCCGCCGCCGTGGTAGAAGACCAGCAGCGGTGCCGCCTCGCCGCCGGCCGGACGGTAGTGCCGGGCCGGGATCTCGCCGGCCGGGCCGGGCAGCGACAGCTCGGCCACGTCCACGTGAATCTGCGGGCCGGGGAACCCCACGGTCGACTCGCGCATCTGGGCGCGCGAGGTTTGCGGGTCGTCGTCGACGACCAGCCCGTCGATGCCGACGGCGCGCAGACCCGACAGCATCAGCTGCAAGGTCGGATCCAGCGTGTTGCCGTCGATCATGACCGACCGACCGCGGACCAGTCCCCGCCTGATGGCGGTGGGGATCCACGGGATGACCTTGGCCCCTGCGTTGGTGACGGCGCCCTGGATGCGAGTGGCCAGCCGCACCGAGGCGCGGTCGGCTTCGAATTCCAGCTCCGGCGCGCCAGACATGGGCCTGGTCATGGGTAACCCCCTTAAACAACACGTGCTAACGCTCGCCGGCGAACGGTTATTCGCCCCGGCCGCCCGTCGCCTCGGCGTCGTGCCGGCCGCGCGGCCACCAACAGGCGGTCAAAACCACGGTCTACCGGCGGATCGACGTCGCCGCGCCACGCGGGAGAACGGCCGAGCGGCTGCCGGTTCCGGTGTGCCGCGCGTCTCACTGTACGTGGTGCGTCCCCGGCGCCGACGGCGCGGATGGACACCTGCCCAGGTGTTGATTACGTTGCTTTTACTGGCTCGGTAATATCGTGGTCCCCAAGTCGGTGAGCCTTCATCGGATTGCGAGCAACTTCGACGTGTTCGATATCGAACTGAGCGCTTCGAATTCGGCGCCCATACGGCGCTGATCTTCTCGCTCGATGACGGAGTCCGGCTCGGCGCACAATCTCGAACCTTCAATTTCACAGGCAGGTGAATGCATTGACTGGCGAGTCGGGCTCCGCCGTACCCTCAATCGCTCTCAACGACGAGAACACGATTCCGGCCCTCGGCCTGGGCGTCGCGGAATTGTCGGATGACGAGACCGAACGCGCAGTGTCGGCGGCACTGGAAATCGGCTGCCGGCTGATCGACACCGCCGCCGTCTACGGGAATGAAGCCGCCGTCGGGCGTGCCATCGCCGCCTCCGGCATTCCCCGCGCCGAGCTGTTCGTCACCACCAAGCTGGCCACCGCCGACCAGGGTTTCAAGGGGGCGATGGACGCCTGCGCCGCGAGTCTGGAGCGCCTGGGGCTGGATTACGTCGACCTCTACCTGATTCACTGGCCGGCCGCGTCGCTGGGCACCTATGTGAACTCGTTCGGCGGCCTGATCCAGTCGCGCGGGGATGGTCTTGCCCGCTCGATCGGTGTCTCCAACTTCACCGAGGAGCACCTGACGACGGTCATCGACCTCACCTTCGTCACCCCGGCCGTCAACCAGATCGAGCTGCACCCGCTGCTCAATCAGGAAGCGCTGCGCAAGACCAACGCCGAGCACAACGTCCTCACCCAGTCCTACACACCGCTGGCGCTGGGCAAGCTGAACGACAACCCGACGGTGAACTCGGTGGCCGGCGAATACGGCAAGACCGCCTCGCAGGTGCTGCTGCGATGGAACGTGCAGCTGGGCAACGCGGTCGTCTTCCGGTCGGCCAAGGCCGAGCACATCGCCTCCAACCTGGACGTGTTCGACTTCGAGTTGGCCGAGGAGCACATGGACGCGATCAACGGGCTCAACGACGGCACCCGGCTGCGCCCCGACCCGGAGACCTACACGGGCTCATAACCGGCGGCTAGCCCGTCGGGCAGGTCGCCGCGGCCTGGCGCAACACCCCGGTCGACGCCTGGTCCACCGGCAGCGCGTACCCGCGTAGCACGGCGATGAACTGCATGGCGTACTGACACGCGAACGCCGCGTTCGGCGGCATCCACTGCGCCGGCGCCGAATCGCCCTTGTCCTGGTTTGCCTGCCCGTCGACGGCCAGCAGGTTGGCGGGATCGTTGGCGAAACGCAGCCGCTCGGGGGCGGGCCAGCCGTAGGCACCCATGTCCCAGGCGTAGGCGAGCGGGACGATGTGGTCGATCTGGACGGATTCGCCGACCTTGGGGCCGCGCTGGAACGCGATGGTCTTGTTGGTGTACGGGTCGTGCAGCGTGCCGGTGGCCACGGCGTCCGGACACCGCTTGACCGAGACGTAGGTCTTGTCGACGAGATCGCGGTTGAGGATGTCGTCGCGGGTGTCGCATCCGTTGTGCCCCAGGGGCGCATCGTTGTCGTCGTCCCAGGCGTCGCCGAACGCCGACCGCAGGTAGTCGTAGCGGTGCATGCGCAGGGGTAGGACGGCGATGCCTCCGAGCACATCGGTGCCGGGCTGCACCGTCGGAACATCGGCGCGCGCGGCGTATTCGGCGGAATGCCGGGCGGTCGAGGACCCAACCGTCTGATAGGCCACCAGCAACGCGATCGCGGCCGCCGCGGCCAGCCACAGCAGCACCTTGCGGTTCACGACTTATCCAGGTATTCGATCCGGTCGGTATCGGTGAATCGCGCGGCCAGCACGGCCAATCCGGGGTTGGTGCGGTCGTCGGTGTAGGCCTGGACGCAGAAGTCCCGGGCGGCCTCGATGTACTCCTGATGCTCCGCCAACGACAGCAGCCTCAGCGTGATCGCCTTGCCGGACTGGTTGCGGCCCAACACATCTCCTTCCCGGCGCTCCTTGAGGTCGAGATCGGCCAGGGCGAAGCCGTCCAGCGTCTCGGCCACCGCACAGAGCCGCCGGCCGGCCGGCGAATTCGGCGCGGACCAGCTGGCGAACAGGCACAGGCTCGGATGCCGGCCGCGGCCGATCCGGCCGCGCAGTTGATGCAACTGGCTGATCCCGAACCGGTCGGCGTCCATCACCAGCATCACGGTGGCGTTGGGGACGTCGACGCCCACCTCGATCACGGTGGTGCACACCAGCACGTCGAGGTCGCCGGCCCGAAAGGCCGCCATGGCGGCGTCTTTCTCCTCGGCCGACAGGCGCCCGTGCATCAGGCCCAGCCGCAGGTTCGCCAGCTCGCCGGAGCGCAGCCGGGCGTAGAGGCCCTCGGCGGTTTCGGGCGCCTTGGCGTTCTGCTCCTGCTCACCCGGGTCGTCGCTTTCGTCGATGCGCGGCGCTACCACGTAGGCCTGGCGGCCGGCGGTGACCTCCTCGATGATGCGCTGCCAGGCCCGGCCCAGCCACGCCGGCTTGTCCTTGACGAAGATGACGTTGCTGGTGATCGGCTGGCGCCCGCGCGGAAGTTCGCGCAGCGTCGAGGTTTCCAGGTCCCCGTACACGGTGAGCGCGACGGTGCGCGGAATCGGCGTGGCCGTCATCACCAGCAGGTGCGGTGTCACGCCGGGACGAGCTTTGGCCCGCAACTGATCTCGCTGTTCGACGCCGAAGCGGTGTTGTTCGTCGACCACCACCATGCCCAGGTTGTCGAATTCCACCGCGTCCTGCAGCAGCGCGTGCGTGCCGACGACGATGCCCACCTCACCGCCGGCGATCTCGGCCCGGATCTGCTTCTTCTGCGCGGCGGTCATCGAACCGCTCAGCAGCGCCAGCCGCGTGCCGGTTTCGGCACCACCGAGCTGCCCCGCCATCGCCAAGGGGCCGAGCACGTCGCGAATCGATCGAAGATGTTGTGCGGCAAGCACTTCCGTCGGAGCAAGCAGCGCGCACTGATATCCGGCGTCGACCATCTGCAGCATCGCCAGCACCGAGACGATCGTCTTGCCGGAGCCGACCTCGCCCTGCAGCAGGCGATTCAGCGGTCGGCTCGCCGCCAACCCGTCGGACAGCACGCCGAGGACTTCGCGCTGCCCCGCGGTCAGCTCGAAGGGCAAGCGGCCCAACAGTTCCGCGGCCAGACCGTCCGGGCGCGGCGGCGCCGGCGGCCCCGACTCCGACAGCTCGCCGTGGCGGCGGGCCACCAGCGCCCACTGCAGGCCGACGGCTTCGTCGAAGGTCAGACGTTCCCGGGCCCGCTGCCGCCGCGGCTCGCTCTCGGCGAGGTGGATGTCGCGCAACGCCTGGTCTTCGGAAACCAGGCCGAACCTTTCGCGCAGTTCCTCGGGCAGCGGATCCGGCACCGGGTCGAGCACGTCGAGCACCTGGCGCACCGAGGAGAAGATGGTCCAGCTCTGTAATTTGGCGCTGGCCGGATAAATCGGGAAGAAGTGGCGTTGGTAAGCGTCGGCGATGTCTTCGCCGGAGGTGGCGTGCGAGACGTCAGCGATGCTCTTCAGCGATGCGGTACCGCGATTCTTACCGTCCTGCCGGTCGAGCAGCAGAAACGCCGGGTGGGTCAGCTGCATGACGTTCCTGAAGAACCCGACCTCTCCCGAGAGCATTACCTTGGTGCCTTTTGTCAGGTCCTTTTTCAGGTAGTTCGCGTTGAAGAAGGTGGCGGTCACCTTGCTGCGGCCCGAGCCGAGGGTGATGCGGTGACACACCTTGTTCGGGGTCTTCTTCATCGGAAACGTCTCGGTCTCGGCGATCGTGTCGATGATCGTGACGTGCTCACCGGCCGGCGGCCGTTCGTCGTCGGCGCCCCAGCGGCTGGCCCCCTCGGTGTAGCTGCGCGGGTAGTGCCGCAACAGGTCGTCGACGGTGCGGATGCCGAACACCTCGTCGAGCGGGCCCGCAACTTTGGCGCCCACCACGAAGTCCAGCCGGTCGCTCAGCGACACCATCGCTACTCGACCCCGATCAGCAGGGTGTCGCCGTGGTGGCCGGTGCGGTAGGTGACCAGTTCGGTCCCGGGGTGGTGATCGTGCATGTGTTCTTCCAGGATGTCGCTGACGGCGCCGGCGTCATCGTCGGTGTCGACGCCGGCGCCCAGCAGCACCGTCACCAGATCGCCGCCTGAGGCCAGCAGCAGATCGAGCAGACCGATCGCCGCCCCGACCGCGTCGGCGGCCACGATCAGCACCTCGTCGCCCGCGATGCCCAAGCCGTCGCCGGGGCGGCAGCGACCCGCCCAGGTCAACGCGCTCTCCGTGGCGATGCGCACCGAGCCGTGCCGCGCCGAGCCGGCGGCGCGGGCCATGGTGTAGCCGTCGTCCACCGCCTGCCGGTCGGTTTCGTGCACGGCCAGCGCGGCCAGCCCCTGCACCATCGACCCCGTCGGGATCGGCACCACGTCGATCCCCCAGCCGATGGCGGCGGTGCAGCCGGCCACCAGCTCCTCGGCCGCCACATAACCGTTGGGCAGCAGCATGACCTGGGCGGCGCCGGTGTCGACGACGGCCCGCATCAGCTGGTGCGCGCTGATGCTGGTGGCGCCATCGTGCGCGGCCGCGTCGCGCTTCAGCACGCATGCGCCCTCGCCCGCGAACAGGTCGGCGGCGCCGTCGCCGTCGACCACCGCCAGCACGGCGCGCTCCCGCGTCCAGCCGCCGGCGGGCAGCCCGGGGGTGCCGGAGCTCAACGCCGAGATGACGATCCGGCTGAGCCGCCCGGCCGCCAGCCCGGCCTCCACGGCGGCGCCGGCGTCGTCGGTGTGCACGTGGACCGAGTACGTGTGCCGCGTGGACGACGGCGCGGAGGCGATGCCCACCGAGTCGCCCAGCTCCCCCAGCCGGTCCCGCAGCGCGTCCGCCGCCGGAGGCTCGCAGTCGTCCAGCCGGTACATCACCTCGAACTGGGGCGCCGGACGCTGCGGGGACGCATCCGGCTGGGGCGCCCGCGGCGACAGCTCGTACACCGCGCGGGCCGGCGCGGGCCCGGCGATGGTGGAGCGCAACGCGTCCAGCAGGACCAGCAGGCCGCGTCCGCCGGCGTCCACGGCGCCGGCGTCGGCCAGCACGTCGAGTTGCTCGGGGGTCTTTTCCAGCGCGACCACCGCCGCGTCGCCGGCGGCGATGACGGCCGGCGCCAGCCCGTCCCCGGCCCGGGCGCACTGCGCAACGGCGTTCGCGGCAGCCCGCAGCACCGAGACGATGGTCCCGGGGATCTCCTCACCCCCCATCGAGCTGATGACCAGCTCCACGCCGCGGTGCAGCGCCGCAGCCAGGATGACGGCGTCGATGTGGGGCAGCTCACCGCCCGCGTCGGCGGCCGCGGCCGCGGTGACGTCGGCGACGCCGCGCAGGATCTGGGACAGGATCACCCCGGAATTGCCGCGGGCGCCGTTCAGCGCGCCGGCCGACAGCGCGGCCGCGGCGCGGGCGCAGCAGGGTGAGCCGCCCTCGGCACCGGCGCCCAGATTGGCCTCGGCCAGCGCCGAACGCATCGTGAACAGCATGTTGGCGCCGGTATCGGAGTCGGCGACGGGGAAGACGTTGAGCCGGTTGATCTCGTCGATGTGCGTGATCAGGTCGCTGACGGCGGTGTGCGCCCAGTCGCGCAGGGTGATCGCGTCCAGGAGACGTTCCTGCGACGTATCGGCAATGCCCAGGGTGACCCACCTCCTCCGCACCAGTCCCGCGGTGGGCGCCAGCGTAGCCCGGCGACGGAGCCGCTGTGTTCAGTTGCTCCGCGCCGTTGAGAATGATTGAGCAGCGAGCATCAGATCCACCTGATCGAGGTAGTCCTCGACGCCATTCACCCCCGCAAGAATAAACCGCGGGAGTGCTTAATAGCCCTGCCGGATACCGGGATTGGCCTGCCCCACAAGCATGCGCTGATTGCTGCCGTCGCGGCTCACCCCATAGCGGCTCATCTGGTAGTTGATCGACGCGCAGGCCGCCGCCACCGGATCCCACGCCGAGTTCGACGTCCCGGCCTGGTGAAACGCCGCGAACGTATCCGGCATCATCTGCCATGGGCCCCGCGTCGCGTGCAGCGGGCCGCCGTCGAGCTGGGATGGCCCGTAGGCGTTGCTGTCTGAGAGGTTGATCGCGTCCGAGTGGAACTGGGTCTCGTGATCGGCGATGGTCATCATCCCCTCGATCCAACGGCCACGAGCCGGCGCGTCGGTGATCCCTATCCGCGTCAGCGCCTCCTCGAGGTAGCCGCGGGTCGCCTCCGGTCCATCCGGCCACGCTCCCCGACCATCGAAGGCCACCTCGGGCAGCTGGATCCCGGGTCGCACTGCGGCGGCCGCGGGCACCGCGACGGGAGGACCGCCGGGCTGCCACCACGAGGCCGCAGCACCGGCTTGCCCGGGCCACGACGCCTTCGGGCCCAGCCCGCCCTGACCCGTCGGGCTGTTACCCGAGGTACTGCCTATTGCGACGCCGCCCAGCGCCGCCACCACCAGATAGGCCACCGCGACGCGGCGCACCCGCGAGACCAACCGTCGTATCCCCGCCCGAGCGCCCCGTCGATCGTCGACGCGGGTACACCCGGCGGTGTCTTCGGCGCGCGCATCCACCCCGCGCACTCCCCTCAAGCCTGCCGATGTTGCTCCCAGCCTCATCCGCAGCTCCGCGCAGGCCGGCGCCGCCGGAAAAGGCCTTCAGCCAGCCCGGCGCAGGGTCAAAGTGCCAACGAAGGCAGCGACCGCGCCGAACATCGGCGGCGCCGCCATCCTAACGGCCATGCACGCAGGTAACCCGGGTTCGCGGCGGTACTGTGAGCGACTACATGTTCGTGGCCCAGGGGGTCCTGGCGCACAATCCGCCCCGGCGGGCCCAGGGTCGGCCGTCGACGGTTTTGGTGGTTACCACGACAGTCGGTATTCTGGTCGGGCCCGGGTGAACCTGGGCTGTCCCGGCCAGATTGCCGGACCCCCGAGATTTGAGGAGCTTGAACAATGGCCGCTGTGTGCGACATCTGCGGGAAAGGCCCCGGCTTCGGTAAGTCGGTGTCGCACTCCCACCGCCGCACCAGCCGCCGGTGGGACCCCAACGTCCAGACCGTGCACGTCGTCACCCGCCCGGGCGGCAACAAGCAGCGGCTGAACGTGTGCACGTCCTGCATCAAGGCCGGCAAGGTCGTCCGCGGCTAGGGGCCGCAGCTACATCACGACGTGCCCGGCGTCGACGGGCACCGACACGCCCGTCACATAGCGGGCTTTCGGGCCGGCCAGCCACAGCACCGCCTCCGTAACGTCCTGCGATTCGACCAGCGGCACGTCCGGCAGCAGCATCTGGGAGACGGCAGGATTCGGGTTCTCCAGCATCCGGTTGACGACGAAGTCGTTGAGGATCATCGGCGTCATCACCCCGGCCGGGTGGATCGAGTTGACCCGAATCTTGTGCGGCGCATAGGCATTGGCGGCCGAACGCATCAACCCCACCACGCCGTGCTTGGACGCGGCGTAGGCGAACATCGCGGAACTGCCGTCGCCGCCCCGGCCCGTCAAACCCTGCGACGAGCTGATCATCACGATCGAGCCGCCCCGGCCCTTGCGGATGATCGACGGCACCGTCGCGAGCAGCGTGTGCCAGACCCCCTTCAGATTCGTGTCCACGATCGAGTTGAACACCGGCTCGGAATGGGCGTCGGTGTCACCGATCGCGACCACTCCCGCGTTGGCGATGACGATGTCCACCTCGCCGATGGTGTCGATCGCGCCCTGCACCCCGGCCTCCAGCTGTGCCAGGTCGCGTACGTCGGCGACAACGGGCACGGCCTTGCGGCCCGCGGCTTCGACCAGCCGTACGGTCTCCTCGAGATCGGCCTTGGTCCCCAACGCGTAGGGGATCGCCTCGAGATCGGCGCAGATGTCGACGGCGATGATGTCGGCGCCCCGCTCGGCCAGCGCCACGGCGTGGCTGCGGCCCTGGCCGCGCGCGGCGCCGGTGATGACGGCGACCATGTTCTCGAATTCGCCCATGACTACACCTCCAATTTCGTGCCGGTCTCGTGTTCGGCGAAGGCCACCAGCCGCGCGGCCGTGTCGTAATCGCAGGCGAGCGGCGTGCGGCCGATGAGCACCGGGCCGCCGCGCAGCCCGAACCTGCCGCTGACCCCGACGTAGCTGCCCGGCGGAATCGGCTCGCTGATGCAGTAGAGGGTGGGCGCCGCGCCTTCGTCGATGTCGTTGGCCAACCGGTCGGCCACCGCTTTGACCCCCTTGTGGGCCAGCGACATCAGCGGCGAGTCGCCCAGGTTCGACAGGTTCGAGGCCACCCAGCCGGGGTGGGTGAGCTGCGTGACGATCGGCGATCCGGCCGCGCGCAGTCTGCGGTCCAGCTCCAGCCCCCACAACATGACCGCGAGCTTCGACTGCGCGTAGGCGCCCAACCGGGTCCACTTGTGCCGGCGCAGGTGCAGATCGTCGAGCCGCAGCGTCGCCGACCGGTGCGCGTCGGAGCCGACGTTGATGATCTGCGAGCGCACCTTGGCCAACAGCAGGTTGGTCAGGGCGAACGGCCCGAGCAGGTTGGTGCCCAGCGTCATCTCGAAGCCGTCGACGGTCTCGGTGCGCCGGTCGGTCAGGGCGCCGGCGTTGTTGATCAGGATGTCCACCGGCTCGTCGATCAGGGCCGCGAAGGCGCGCACCGACGACAGGTCGGCGAGGTCGAGCTTGACCACGCTGGTCGAGCCACCCATTTCGGTGGCGCGTTGCTCGCCGAGTTCGGTGTTGCGCACGGCCAGGATCACGTGCGCGCCGGCTTTGGCGAGCGCCCGCGAGGTGCCGAGCCCGACGCCGTTGGTCGCTCCGGTCACGATCACGCGCTTGCCGGTGAGGTTGCCGAGCCGGCTCGGCGTCCACGGTAGGGTCACGGCGATCAAGAGTAATCGTCGGTTCTATGTAAATTGGACCGGTTCTGCCAACATGGCGGAACAGAGCGGAAGACTCCCGAGGCGGTTCGACATGAGTGACAGCGCCACCGAGATCACCAACCTCATCTACACCTATGCGCAGCTGCTCGACGGCGGCGACCTTGACGGGGTGGCCCGGCTCTTCGAGCACGGCCGCATCTGCGGAATGGAGGACGGCCCGCCGGAGACGGTGTTCGCCGGTGCCGCCCGGGTGCGGGCGATGTATGAGATGGCCACGCGGATCTACGACGACGGCACCCCGAAAACCAAACACAACACCACCAACGTGCAGCTCCACATCGACGAGGCGGCGGGGACCGCGCACAGCACGTCGTATTACTGCGTCACGCAGGCCACCGCCGAGCTGCCGCTGCAGGTCATCGTGACCGGGCACTACAAGGACACCTTTCACCGGGTCGACGGCGCCTGGTGCTTCGACAGCCGCACCATGTTCGTCGACCAGGTCGGCGACGTCAGCAAGCATCTGAAGTTCTGAGCGCGTGGCAGCCCCGAGCCCGTTCGACCCGGCCGCCGTCAAGGCCGACGCCCAGCGCAAGGAGGCGCTCACCGATTGGGGCCCCGGCAAATTCGACGCGCCGCTGGGCGTCTTGCTGGACGAATATGCGCGCGCCGATCTCAACGCCATCGGCGTGCACATCCTGCGGTCGGGCATCGTGCACAGCCTGCGGATGCGGCTGCGCGCGCAGGAGTGGATAGCCCGCCATCCGGAGATTCTCGACGAGCGGGTGGCCGCGCCGATCGTCGTCGTCGGGATGATGCGCAGCGGGACCACGCTGCTGCAGCGGCTGCTGGCCGCCGACCCGCGCTTCGTCTGCGCGTACGGCTGGGAGGTCGTCGAGGTCGCGCCGCGGCTCGGCCATCGGTTCGGCGGGGTGGATCCCCGGATCGCGATCAGCCAGGCGCGCGAAGCGAAATCCCGCGAACTGGCACCGGAATTGTTCTCGATCCACCCGATGTACGCCACCGAAGCCGAGGAGGAGATCGTCTTCCTGGCCGACGCGTTCCTGTCGCATGTCCCCGAGTCCGGCGCGCATCTGCCGCGGTACCGGTCCTGGCTCGACGACCAGAACTTCTCCCCCGCCTACCGCTACCTGCACCGCATGCTGCAGTTCCTGCAGTGGCAGAAGCGGCAAAGCCTGCCCGAGTCGGGCAGCCAGCCTCGGCGATGGGTGCTTAAATCGCCTGCGCACCTTGGGTATTTGGATCTCCTGCGGGCCGAGTTTCCCGATCTGCACCTGGTGCACATGCATCGTGACCCGCGCACCACGATCGCGTCGGGCGCCGGCCTGAACGCGACCCTGCATGCGATGTACGCCGACACCGTCGATGCGCACCGCGTCGGTGCGCAATGGCTGGAGCGGATGGGTTGGACCAACGATCGGGCGATGAGGATCCGCGACCGCTGGTCCGATGACGGCGCCCGGGTCACCGACATCGGGTTCGACGAGGCGGTGGCCGACCCGATCGGTCAGGTGGCCCGCGTCTACGACGCCATCGGGATACCGCTGACCGCGCAGGCCGAACAGGCGATGCGGCGCTGGCTGGCGCACCGTCCCCGCGAGGCGGCGCGCCCGCCCTACGGGCTGGCGGATTTCGGCCTGCGGCCCGAGCAGGTCGACGAGCGATTCACGTTGTACAACAAGCGTTTCGGACAGCACATCGGAGGAACAGCGCATGCCTGATGACCCGGTCGCGACGGCGTCCCAGCACGAGCAGGAGCTGGCGGCCCTCGACCTGATCGAACACCCGACCGTCAAGGCCGCCTACCGCACGGTCGCCGAGACGTGGCTCGGTCGCGCCAAGGCATCCGACGCGATGCGGGAGCGGTTCGACGACGCGTTCGCCGAGGTGATGTTCTCGGCGGCGGTGTGGTCGTCCAATCAGGACAAGCTGCGGCCCAAGGTCAGCTGCATCACCCGGCTCGCGCACCCGGTGGACGGCCGCCGGATCCCCGGATCACGTTGGGGCATCGACAATCCCGACAGCGTGTACAGGGTGATCCCGATCTCCGGTGACGAACGGTACGAGATCCACGGCCGGGTCGGCGAGCACCGCATGACCGAGAACTACTTCACGCTGTGGGATGCGAACATGGGCACGGTCGCCGTGCTCAACGGCCGGACCATGCGGGTCGACTCCGACGGCGGCTACACCATCACCGTCGACGCCGACCCGGCCAACGGGCGGCCCAACCACGTGCAAACCTCGCCGGAGGCCCACGAATTCTACATCCGCGACGTGCTGTTGGACTGGGGCCGCGACGACCCCAATTACATTGAGGTGCAACGGCTTGGCGGCCCGCCGGCCACCCCGGCGCGCACGCTCGACGAGCAGGCCGAGGCGACCGCGGCGATGATGGACTACTTCGCCAACTTCACCGGCAAGCTCAGTCACGGCGTGTACAAGATGCCCGCCAACCACTTCAACCTGGCCTGGTCGGCCGATAAGGTCGGCGCGATGCGCAACCAGGTCTACGTGATGGGGCGGTTCGACCTCGCCCCCGACGAGGCGTTCGTCGTCGACCTGAATGACGGTGGCGCCGAATACTTCACGGTGCCGCTGAGCAACATCTGGGGCACGACGCTCGATCTGGTCGACCGCACCGGCAGCCTCAATAAGGCGCAGTCGATGGCCAACGAGGACGGCACCTACACCTACGTGATCTCGCCCGTCGATCCCGGCGTCGCGAACTGGATCGACTCCGACGGCTTGCGGGAGGCCATTTTGACCCTGCGCATGGCGGAATTCGGCGAGGGCGGTCCGCGGGAAGACCTCGGGGCGCACGGCAGGGTGGTCAAGCTGGACCGGCTCGACGCCGAGGTGGCGCACCTGCCGCGGGTCAGCTCACAGCAGCGCGCGACCGAGCTGGCCGAGCGGCGCACGGCCTATCTGCGCCGCCTGCCGGAAGGGACGATCTGACGATGTCGCGCTGGCTGATCACGGGCTGCTCCACGGGTTTTGGCCGCGAGATCGCGCGCGCCGCACTGGAAGCCGGCCACAGCGTGGTGGTGACCGCGCGGCGGGCCGAGGCGGTCACCGATATCGCCGACGAATTCGGGGATCGGGCCCTGCCCGTCGCCCTCGACGTGACCGACGCCGCGCAGATCGCGGCGGCGGTGGCCGCGGCCGACGAGGCATTCGGCGGCATCGACGTCCTGGTGAACAACGCCGGTCATGGTTACCTGTCCTCGGTCGAAGAGGGCGAGGACGCCGAGGTGCGAAAGTTGTTCGACGTCAACTATTTCGGTGCGGTCGACATGATCAAGGCGGTGCTGCCGGCCATGCGCGCCCGCGGGTCGGGGCACATCATCAACATTTCGTCGATGACCGGTCTGGTGGCCAACCCGCCCAACGCCTATTACTCGTCGACCAAGTTCGCGCTGGAGGCGGTGACCGAAGCGCTGGCCGCCGAAGTGCGCCCGCTGGGCATCAAGGTGACCGCGATCGAGCCGGGCGCCTTCCGCACCGATTGGGCGACGCGGTCGATGAAGGAATCCGGCAGCCCGATCGCCGATTACGCTGACGTGGCGGCGCGCAAGGACCTGATCAAGCAGTTCGCCGACCACCTGCCCGGGGACCCGCGCAAGGTCGCCGAAGCGGTGCTCATGGTGACCACGCTCGACGAACCGCCACTGCGACTGCTGCTGGGTCGGGACGTGCTGAAGGCCATGCGGGACAAGATCGCTGCGATGTCGGCCTCGATCGAAGAGTGGAAGGCCGTCACGAAGGACGTCAATTTCCCGGAGTCGTGACGGCGGTTGCCGCGACACGTAACCGACGCACACGACACGCCGCGGGGCATGTGCCAGGTTTACGTCTCGAGGGCGGTAAGCCCGTCACTCCCGCACGATGAGGACCGTCTTGCCGGCGCGCCTGCCGCTGTCCCGGCTTTCGAATGCTTCCCGACCCTCGTCGAGCGCGAACGTCTGGGCGATCGCGACGTGCAATCGGTCGCTGTCGACCAGCGCGGCAAGTTCGTCAAGCTGTTCCCGGTTCGGCGTGACGATGAAGAAGGTTGCGCTGACGCCGAACTCGTCGGCCCTGCCGGCGGGAGGCGGTTCCGACAGGGTGACAAGGCGGCCGCCGCGGCGCAGCACGCCGTAGGACCGTTCCAACGTCTGGCCGCCGACCGTGTCGATGACGACGTCGTAGCCGGCACCCGTTTCGTCGAACGCTTCGGCGCGCACGTCGATCACCCGCTGCGCGCCGCACCCGCGAAGAAGGTTGGCGGTGTCGCTGCGCACGGTGGCGGTCACGTGGGCGCCCAGCAGCGCAGCCAGCTGAACCGTCAACAGGCCCACACCCCCGGCACCCCCATGCACCAGCACGGTCTCACCCGGTTGCACGGCGGCGTGGTCGACCAGGGCCTGCAGGGCGGTCAGACCGGCCAGCGGCAGCGCGGCGGCGGCGGCGTGCGAAACGGTCGCGGGTTTGGTCGCCAGGTCGGCCGCCGGTACCGCCACGAAATCGGCCGCCGCGCCGTCGCGGTCGAACCCGATCAACCCGTACACCTCGGCGCCGGGCGCGAAATCCATGACGTCGCCGGCAACCGCTGTGACCACACCCGATACCTCGTGTGACGGAATCACCGGGACGCGGCTCGCACCGTCGCGGGTCCAGGTCTCCTCCCACGTCAGCTCGTCGAAGGTAATCCCGGCCGCGTGCACGGCCACCAAGACCTCACCCGCGGCCGGCACCGGCCGCGGCGCCCGTTCGAGCACCAGCTGCTCCGGGCCGCCCCGCCGGTGCGCCCGCAACGCGGTCATCATCTCGGTCACGGCAGGCGCCAATCGATCCCGTCGGCCCCCATTCCGGCCAGCAGGTCGTTGGCGCGGCTGAACGGGCGCGAACCGAAGAATCCGCGCGACGCCGACAGCGGCGACGGGTGCGGCGACTCGATGGCGACGCAATTCCCTTGGGCAAGAATCGGTTTGAGTGTCGATGCGTCACGGCCCCACAGGATCGCCACCAGGGGGCGCGACCGCTGTGTCAACGCCCGGATCGCGCACTCGGTCACCGCCTCCCAGCCCTTGCCGCGATGCGAGGCGGGATTACTCGGGCGCACCGTGAGCACCCTGTTCAGCAACAGCACGCCGCGCTGCGCCCACGGCGTCAGGTCACCGCACGAGGGCTGGGGATGGCCCAGGTCGGCGGCGTATTCCTGAAAAATGTTGGCCAGGCTGCGCGGCAGCGGCTGGACCTCGGGCGCCACCGAAAAACTCAGGCCCACAGCGTGTCCGGGCGTCGGGTATGGGTCTTGCCCGACGATCAGCACCCTGACGTCGTCGAAGGGATAGGTGAAGGCGCGCAACACGTTCGGCCCCGCCGGCAAATACCGGCGCCCGGCCGCGATCTCCTCGCGCAGGAACTGCCCCATGTCTGCCACCTGGCCGGCCACCGGCTGCAGCGCACCCGCCCAACCCGGCTCGACCAGTTCACCCAACGGACGCGCGGTCATCATCGGCTCTTCGCGATCGCGTAAACGGTCACCGCGTCACCCTAATACGACTGCCAGCCCGCGTAGCCGTTCCACTCCCGATCGTCGACGAGCACCCGGGCGGGCCCGTCGAGAACCCGCCCGATGATGCGCCATCCGGGCGGCGCGGGACCGGCGAAACACGCCACCAGGGCGTGGTCCTCCCCACCGCCCAGCACCCACGGCCAGGGATCGGCGCCCACGGCCGCCGCGGCCGCGGCAAGCGCATCGCGGTCCGCGCCCAGCGCGGCCGTGGACAGATCCATGCCCACCCCGGACGCCTCGGCGACATGGCGCAGGTCGGCGATCAGGCCGTCGGAGACGTCGATCATCGCCTGCGCGCCCCCGGCCGCCGCGACAGCACCCTGACCATAGGGCGGCTCCGGCACCACATGCCGGCGGCGCAGCTCATCGAAGCCGGCAATCCCGTTGCGCCACAGCGAAAAACCGGCCGCCGAGCGACCCAGCTGCCCCGCGACGGCGATCAGCCCGCCGGGCTTCGCGCCCGATCGCCGCACCGGTGCGCGCCCGTCCAGGTCGCCCAGCACCGTCACCGAGATGACCCACTGGGGGCAGTGGACCAGGTCACCGCCGGCGATGCCGGCGCCGACCCGGTGCGCCTCGTCCCACATTCCGTCGACCAGCGCGTCCACCGCCGGCGCCGGCGTATCCCCGGGCGCACCAAAGGCAACCACGAATGCCGTCGGCCGCCCGCCCATCGCCTCGACATCCGCGGCGTTCTGGGCGATCGCCTTGCGGCCGACGTCGTGCGGCGTCGACCAGTCCAGCCGGAAGTGCCGATCCTGCACGAGCATGTCGGTCGACACCAGGGCGCGGCCGTCGCCGGCCGACACCAGAGCCGCGTCGTCGCCCGGGCCGACCACGACGGCGGAAGGCTGCTCGCGACCCCGCACCAGGCGATCGATCACGGCGAACTCACCGAGTTGCCGTAGCGACGGCGTCTCACCCGATTCGTCTTGCACGCCACCTCCTTCGGCGCGCCGTGGACCGGTGTGGGCCACGGGCCGGCGCGGTACGCCCCCGGCAGCCCACGATAGGTTCACGCCCGCGCAACGGACCGCGTCAGTGTAGAACCCTGCGGCGGTGCGAGCCCTTTTCGGCCCGCGAAAAAAATTGGCACCCGGGTAAAGGAGGGCGATAGTAATTAGCGGAGAAGGGAGGTGCGCGGCAGTGGCTACCGAATCGGACGTTGACGGCGGGCCGCCGCGTGTACTGATCATCGTCGCGATCGCGCTGGCCGTCGCGACGATCGGCGCGATCCTGGTCATCGCGGCAACCCGCGAGGCGCACCCGCACTCGGTCGCGGTGCCCGAGGTGCCGGCGCCGCAGGCCGACGGCGCCGGATGCCGTGCGCTGATGGGCGCGCTGCCGCAGCGGCTCGGGGACTACCAGCGCGCGCCCCTCGAGCAGCCGGCACCGCACGGCGCCGCCGCCTGGCGGACCGGGCCGGACAGTGACCCGGTGGTACTGCGCTGCGGGCTGGACCGCCCGGCCGAGTTCGTCCTCGGCTCGCCGATCCAGGTCGTCGATCGGGTGCAGTGGTTCCAGGTGCGTTCCGAACAGCAATCCGCCGGTGACGCGGGCAGATCCACCTGGTACACGGTCGACCGCCCGGTGTACGTCGCGCTCACCCTGCCGACCGGGTCGGGCCCGACGCCGATTCAGCAGCTCTCCGAAGCGATCGACCACAGCATCCCGGCCGCACCCGTCGACCCCGGCCGGCCCCGTTAGCGGCCCGGCGACCCGCTGCGCCCGGCTACGCCGCGCTTGCGATCGCCACCAGTTCCCATGGCGGCGACCCGCTGCGCCCGGCTACGCCGCGCTTGCGATCGCCACTAACGCAGGCCCACGCCGCGGGCCATCGCGGTCTCGACCATCGTCGCCAGCAAGGTCGCGTAATCCACGCCGCTGGCCGCCCACATCCGCGGATACATCGAGATCGTGGTGAACCCCGGCATCGTGTTGATCTCGTTGAGCACCGGCCCGGCCTCGGTGAGGAAGAAGTCCACCCGGGCCAGCCCTTGGCAGTCAATGGCCTTGAAGGCCCGGACCGCCAATTCGCGTACCGCATCGGCGATTTCGTCGTCCACCTTGGCCGGCACATCCAACTCGGCTGCGTCATCGAGGTATTTGGTGGAAAAGTCGTAGAACGAGTCCTCACGCCCGCGCACCCCGGCCACCCGAATCTCACCCACCGTGCTGGCTTTCACTGTGCCGTCTGGCATTTCGAGCACGCCGCACTCCAGCTCACGGCCGACGATCGCCGCCTCGACAATGACTTTCGGGTCATGGCGGCGCGCGGTGGCGACGGCGGCGTCCAGCTCGTCCCAGCTCGACACCCGGCTCACGCCGATCGAGGAGCCGCCCCGCGCGGGTTTGACGAACACCGGCAGTCCCAGCCGCTCGCACTCCTGCGGCCGCAGCCTCGAGCGCGACGGGCGCAGCACCGCGTAGTCACCGACCGGCAGGCCTTCGGCCGCGAACAGTTTCTTGGTGAACTCCTTGTCCATTCCCGCCGCGCTGGCCAGCACACCCGCCCCCACATAGGGCACACCGGCGAGTTCCAGCAGACCCTGGATCGTGCCGTCCTCCCCATAGGGTCCGTGCAGCACCGGAAACACCACGTCGACCGACGCCAGGACCTCGCTGGCCCCGGGCGCGAGCGACACCAACTGGCCGCTGCGCCGCGGGTCGGCCGGCAGCGCCAGTTCGGTTCCCGAGTCGGCGGTCACCTCGGGCAGCCGCCGGTCGGTGATCGCCAGCGCGGCCGGGTCGCCGTCGGTGAGCACCCACGAACCCTCCGGAGTGATGCCGATCGACACCACCTCGAAGCGCGCCGCGTCCAGGTTGCGCAGGATGCTGCCCGCCGACACGCACGAGATGGCGTGCTCGTTGCTGCGCCCGCCGAAAACGACGGCGACGCGCACCCGATCGCCGCCCCGTGAGCTGGGGCCCGGCGCCGACGGTTTGCTGGCGTTCACAATCTCAAGAGGCTACCGGGTGGCACCCGGTCCGGTCGGGTGGCGGGCCTTCGCCTGGCCTTTTCACGTGTAGGCGCGAGTCACTCGGGCTTGGTGCTGCGGCCCAGGAGCAGGGCTATCGCCTCGTCGACCGACAGCCCCTTGTGGCAGACCCGGTGCACGGCGTCGGTGAGGGGCATTTCGACGTCGTAGCTGGCGGCCAGCGCCAGCACCGACTCGCAGGACGTCACGCCCTCGACCACGTGCCCGTCGCCGCCGTCGGGCGTGCCGGCCAGCACCGCCTGGATGGTCGCTCCCCGGCCCAGCCGTTCGCCCAGGGACCGGTTGCGCGAATGCGGCGAGCTGCAGGTCGCCACCAGGTCGCCCACCCCGGCCAGCCCGGCCAGCGTCGCACCCTTGGCGCCGAGCGCGATGCCCAGCCGCATGATCTCGGCCAGGCCGCGGGTGATGATCGCCGCCGTGGTGTTCTCGCCCAGCCCGACACCGACCGCCATCCCGCAGGCCAGGGCGATGACGTTCTTGCAGGCCCCGCCGATCTCGGTGCCGACCACGTCGCTGTTGGTGTAGGGCCGGAAGTATCCGCTGTTCAGCATGCGCTGCAGGGCGACGGCCCGGCCCGAGTCGCTGCACGCGACCACGGTGGCGGCGGGCTGGCATGCGGCGATCTCGCTGGCCAGGTTCGGCCCCGAGATCACCGCGACCTGAGACGAGTCGACGCCGGTGACCGAGACGATGACCTGACTCATCCGCATCAACGTGCCGAGCTCGATGCCCTTGGCCAGGCTGACCAGGGTCGCGCCCGCACGAAGCAGCGGCGCCCAGCGCTCGAGGTTGCCGCGCATCGTCTGCGCCGGCACGCCCAGCAGCACCGTTGACGCGTCGCGCAGGGCGTCGGCGGCGTCGGCGGTGGCGCGGATGCCCGGCGGCAGCAGCGTGCCGGGCAGGTAGTCGGGGTTGTATCGGGTGGAGTTGATGCGCTCGGCGAGCTCGGGCCTGCGGGCCCACAGCGTGACGGCCGTGTCCGGCCCGCCCGCGTCGACCAGCACCTTGGCCAGCGCCGTGCCCCACGCGCCGGCACCCATGACCGTGACGGCACCCGATGACGTGCTGGTCATGTGCCACCCCCTCCGTGGTCGGTGTTGTTCACGCGGCGCGTGCAGCCGCTACACCCTAGATCAGCGACGGACCGGGCGTCACGCGAGCCAGCGTGTGCGGCGCGCACGGCGCGATCGCCCCTGGCTCGCGCGCGATCGGCACAGCCTCGCTGGCAGGATGACATTGCATGAGCGGCATTCGAGCCGAGGGCGCGGCCGACGGCGGAGGCGATGTGGCGCTGATCATCGCCGTCAAGAGGTTGGCCGCGGCCAAGACCAGGCTGGCCCCGGTCTTCTCGGCGCGCACCCGGGAAAGCGTGGTGCTGGCGATGTTGATGGACACCCTGACCGCCGCCGGACGTGTCCGGTCGCTGGGTTCGATCACCGTGATCACGCCCGACGACGCCGCGGCCGCCGCGGCCGCCGAGCTGGGCGCCGACGTGCTGACCGACCCGACGCCCGAGGGCCACCCCGATCCGCTGAACAACGCCATCGCCTCAGCGGAACGCGCGGTGGGTGGTTCCTTCACCAATGTCGTTGCGCTGCAAGGTGATTTGCCCGCGCTGCAGACTCAGGAGCTGAACGAGGCGATCACCGCCGCACGCCAGCACCGGCGCAGCTTCGTCGCCGACCGGCTGGCGACGGGCACCGCGGCGCTGTTCGCGTTCGGGAGCCCGCTCGACCCGCGATTCGGATCCGATTCCTCGGCGCGGCACCGCAGTTCGGGCGCGATCGAGCTGACCGGCGCCTGGCCCGGCCTGCGGTGCGATGTCGACACTCCGACCGACCTCGCCGCCGCCCGTCGCCTCGGGGTTGGGCCGGCAACCGCCCGGGCCATCGCGATTCACTGATTTCGACCACCGCGGGCAAGCTGTCCGGTGGGTTAACGTCATCCCAACGGCGAATGGATGTCCCCCGAGCGCTAGCAGCACCAGCGCGTGATGAGCAATGATCGCAAGGTGACCGAAATCGAAGCTGAGGCGCGACCCGACGAGAATTTGTGGCATTCAGGCGACTCGGCCGTGGCAGCACCACCGGCTGCGACCCAGGCCGCGCTGACCGATCTGCCGGAGGACCGTTACCTCAACCGGGAACTGAGCTGGCTGGACTTCAACGCCCGCGTGCTGGCGCTGGCCGACGACAGCTCGCTGCCGCTGCTGGAACGCGCCAAGTTCCTGGCGATCTTCGCCTCCAATCTCGACGAGTTCTATATGGTGCGGGTCGCCGGCCTCAAACGCCGTGACGAGATGGGATTGTCGGTCCGCTCCGCCGACGGTTTGACGCCGCGCAAGCAACTTGCCCTCATCGGGGAACAGACTCAGCGGATCGCCACCCGGCACGCGCGGGTGTTCCTCGATTCGGTGCGGCCGGCGCTCGCCGAAGAAGGCATCCACATCGTCACGTGGGCCGATCTCGATCAGGCCGAGCGCGACGAATTGTCGAGCTATTTCACCGAGCAGGTCTTCCCCGTCCTGACGCCACTGGCCGTCGATCCCGCGCACCCGTTCCCGTTCGTCAGCGGGCTGAGCCTGAACCTGGCGGTCATGGTGCGTCAGACCGAGGACGGCGGCCAGCACTTCGCTCGAGTCAAGGTGCCCAACAACGTCGATCGCTTCGTCGAACTCGCCGCCATCAACAGCGCCGACGGCTCCGGGCGGACCATCGTGCGCTACCTGCCGATGGAAGAACTGATCGCGGCCTTCCTTCCTCTTCTCTTCCCGGGCATGGAAATCGTGGAGCATCACGCTTTCCGCATCACCCGCAACGCCGACATGGAAGTCGAAGAAGACCGCGACGAGGATCTGCTGCAGGCGCTGGAACGGGAATTGGCGCGCCGGCGGTTCGGCCCGCCGGTTCGGCTCGAGATCGCCGACGACATGACCGAGGGCATGCTGGAACTGTTGCTGCGCGAACTCGACGTGCATCCCGGTGACGTCATCGAAGTCCCCGGCCTGCTCGACCTTTCGTCGCTGTGGCAGGTCTACGACCTGGATCGACCGGCGCTCAAGGACGCGGCGTTCGTCCCGGATACCCACCCCGCGTTCGCCGACCGCGAGTCCCCCAAGAGCATCTTCGCCACGCTGCGCGAGGGCGACGTTTTGGTGCACCACCCCTACGACTCGTTCTCCACCAGCGTGCAGCGCTTCATTCAGCAGGCCGCGGCGGACCCCAACGTGCTGGCGATCAAACAAACGCTGTACCGCACCTCCGGTGATTCGCCGATCGTTCGGGCTTTGATCGAAGCGGCGGAGGCCGGAAAGCAGGCCGTGGCACTCGTAGAGATCAAGGCGCGCTTCGACGAACAGGCCAACATCCGTTGGGCGCGCGCACTCGAGCAAGCGGGCGTGCATGTCGTCTACGGGCTGGTCGGCCTCAAGACGCACTGCAAGACCTGCTTGGTGGTGCGTCGCGAAGGTTCTGCGATCCGGCGGTACTGCCACATCGGAACCGGCAACTACAACAGCAAGACCGCCCGGCTCTATGAGGACGTCGGCCTGCTGACGGCGAATCCCGATATCGGGGCGGACCTCACGGATTTGTTCAATTCGCTTACCGGCTATTCGCGTAAGGTCTCCTACCGCAATCTGCTGGTGGCGCCGCACGGAATTCGCGCCGGCATCATCGAACGCGTCGAACGCGAGATCGCCGCGCACCACGAACGCGGCAACGGGCGAATCCGCCTCAAGATGAATGCGCTCGTGGACGAGCAGGTGATCGATGCCCTCTACCGGGCGTCACAGGCGGGGGTGCGGGTCGAGGTCGTGGTGCGCGGCATCTGCGCGCTGCGCCCGGGCGCCGAGGGCTACTCCGAAAACATCGTCGTCCGCTCGATTCTCGGCCGCTTCCTGGAGCACTCGCGGATCATCCATTTCCGCAACATCAACGAATTCTGGATCGGCAGCGCGGACATGATGCACCGCAACCTAGATCGGCGGGTGGAGGTGCTGGCTCAGGTCAAGGACCCCAAGCTCACCGCGCAACTGGACGAGTTGTTCGAATCCGCTCTGGATCCGTCCACCCGCTGCTGGGAATTGGGGCCCGACGGGCAGTGGACCCCGTCGCCCCAGGAGGGACATACCGTGCGCGACCACCAAGTATCGTTGATGGAGCGCCATCGCAGTCCCTAGCTCTGTGCGGTGAATTCCGGTTGTCTCGCCGGGCCGCATCCTGATTGAGCGTGCGACCCTGACCGAATTGACCTGCAGGAGTTGAGGTGCCGACCCAGAACTCGTCCACCGCTAGGCGCTCCGGAAGCCGAGTCGTCTACGCCGCCGGCGCGGTGTTGTGGCGACACGGCCAGGGTGACGCAGACGACGATGACGTCGAGATCGCCGTCATTCACCGCCCCCGCTACGACGATTGGTCACTGCCCAAAGGCAAGGTGGACCCCGGCGAGACGGCTCCGGTGGCCGCCGTGCGCGAGGTGTACGAGGAGACGGGTCAGCACGCCATCCTTGGCAGGCGCCTGGACTTGGTGAGCTATCCGATCGACCAGGGCGTCAAAAAGGTCTATTACTGGGCGGCGCGCGCCACCGGGGGCGAATTCGTGCCCGGCAGCGAGGTGGACAGGTTGCTGTGGCTGCCGATCGCCGAGGCGATGCAGAAGCTCGACTATACACAAGACCGAAAAGTGTTGCGCCACTTCAACAAAAAGCCCGCCGATACCCACACCCTGTTGGTGGTCCGGCACGGCACCGCCGGCCGCAAATCGCGTTTCTCCGGCGACGACGCCAAGCGGCCGCTGGACAAACGTGGACGTGCACAGGCCGAGGCCCTGGTTCCCCAGCTACTCGCCTTCGGTGCGTCACAGGTGTATGCGGCCGACCGCGTGCGCTGCCATCAGACCGTGGAACCCCTTGCCGAGGACTTGGGCGTGGCCGTACACAACGAGCCCACCCTCACCGAGGAGGCCTACGCCAAGAATGCGAAACGCGGACGCCACCGAATGCTGGATATCGCCGAGCAGGACGGCACGCCGGTTGTCTGCACTCAGGGCAAGGTGATTCCGGATTTGATCGCCTGGTGGTGTGAGCGCGATGACGTGCGACCCGACAAGTCGCGCAACCACAAGGGCAGCACCTGGGTGCTGTCCTTATTCGACGGGCGGTTGGTGGCCGCCGACCACATCGGCGGCGCGCTGGCCGCCAACGTCCGGGCCTAGCCTGATCGGGGCGGCCCGCCCACCCGCTGCGCCCGGCTCGACGTGTAGTGGCCACCCGCCGCACGCGGCTCCGCCGCGCTTGCGACCGCCCTAACGTGATGGGGGCGGCCCGCCGCACGCGGCTCCGCCGCGCTTGCGACCGCCCTAACGTGATGGGGGCGGCCCGCCGCACGCGGCTCCGCCGCGCTTGCGACCGCCCCTAGAGCGCACGAATACCCTTCGGGGGCACCAACGCCGCCCGAAGGGTACTCGTGTCTAGAACTTGACTCCGCTTACTTGCGACCGCGACGCGCGGTCGTCTTCTTGGCCGGAGCCTTGCGGGCCGGAGACTTGCTCGCGGCCTTCTTGGCCGGGGCCTTGGTCGCCGCCTTCTTGGCCGGGGCCTTGGTGACGGCTTTCTTGGCCGGAGCCTTGGTCGCCGCCTTGCGAACCGGAGCCTTGGTCGCGGCCTTCTTGGCCGGAGCCTTGGTCGCCGCCTTGCGAACCGGAGCCTTCTTAGCCGCGGCCTTCTTGGCCGGAGCCTTCTTGGCTGCGGCCTTCTTGGCCGGTGCCTTCTTGGCGGCGGTCTTCTTGGCCGCACCACCACCCGATACCACACCGCGCTTGACGGCCGGGCCGTCCGACGGGAGGCGCTGTGCGCCAGACACAACCGCTTTGAACTGTGCACCGGGGCGGAACGCCGGGACGGACGTCGGCTTCACCTTCACCGTCTCACCGGTCCGCGGGTTGCGGGCCACCCGCGCTGCGCGGCGCCGCTGCTCGAACACGCCGAACCCGGTGATGGTGACGCTGTCGCCCTTGTGTACCGCACGCACAATGGTGTCGACAACATTCTCGACCGCTGCGGTCGCCTGTCGACGGTCCGTGTTCAATTTAGTTGTGAGCACATCAATGAGCTCTGCCTTGTTCATCAATCCCTCCGACACTAGTGGTCCTCGATTTGAACCGACTAGTGGACACGGTAAACCCTCACCCAGCAAATTTCCAAGAGCCACGCGCAATTTCACCGCAAGGCGTACGGCATTTTCGCAATCCGGTTGCCGCCCTTGACCGGTGGAGGGCCTAAAAATCGGCTCGGTTTAGTTAGCCGATCAAGCAGAAAATCGGCTTCGGTCGGCCGTTCAAGAGGTGGGCAACGTACGCGGTTTCCAGTCCGGATACCCCGTCTCGAATGACTCGATCTTGTCGAGTTTCCGCAGCGTAAGGGCGATATCGTCGAGTCCTTCGAGTAGTCGCCACGCGGTGTGGTCGTCAATCTTGAACGGCAGCACCGTCGTTCCCGCGGTGATATTTCGATCTTGAAGATTGACAGTGATTTCCAAACCCGGGCTCTGCTCGATGAGCTTCCAGAGCAGCTCCACACCGTCCTGAGAAACTTCGGCCGCCAGCAGCCCCGCCTTGCCGGCGTTGCCCCGGAAAATGTCACCGAATCGAGACGAGATGACCACCCGGAACCCGTAGTCCATCAGTGCCCACACCGCATGCTCACGCGACGACCCCGTCCCAAAATCGGGTCCCGCGACTAGCACTGACCCCCGGTCAAAGGGGCTGAGGTTGAGCACGAATGACGGATCCGACCGCCAGCTGGCGAACAAGCCGTCCTCGAAACCGGTTCGGGTGACACGCTTCAAATACACCGCGGGAATGATCTGATCGGTGTCGACATTGGAGCGCCGCAGCGGCACACCGATGCCGGTGTGGGTGTGAAATGCTTCCATGCTCATCCCTTCAACAGTCGAATACGTCAGCTCAAATCGGCGGGAGCAGACAATGTGCCGCGAACCGCTGTCGCCGCGGCAACCGCCGGAGACACCAAATGCGTGCGACCGCCTTTACCCTGGCGCCCTTCGAAGTTGCGGTTGGACGTCGCTGCGCACCGCTCCCCCGGCGCAAGCTGGTCAGGATTCATCCCCAGGCACATTGAACAGCCCGCCTGTCGCCACTCGGCACCGGCAGCGGTGAAAACTTCGCCCAGTCCTTCGGCTTCGGCCTGCGCGCGCACCCGCATCGAACCCGGCACGACGAGCATCCGCACCCCGGGTGCGACCTTGCGGTCACGCAGCACGTCGGCGACGACCCGCAGATCTTCGATACGACCGTTGGTACAAGAGCCCACGAATACCGTGTCGACGGCGACGTCGCGCATCGGCGTGCCCGGCCGAAGGTCCATATACGCCAACGCTTTCTCCGCCGCCTGCCGCTGCGCGTCGTCGGTCATCAGCTCGGGATCGGGCACCGCGCCGGCCAACGGCACACCCTGGCCGGGATTGGTGCCCCACGTCACGAACGGGCTCAGCGACGCTGCGTCGAGGTGGACCTCGGTGTCGAATTCGGCGCCGGGGTCGGTGTGCAGCTGCTGCCAATAACGCATCGCCGCATCCCATTGCGCCCCTTGGGGGGCGTGCGGGCGCCCACGCAAGAACTCAAACGTGGTTTCGTCCGGAGCCACCATTCCCGCCCGGGCACCGGCTTCGATGCTCATATTGCAGACGGTCATCCGGCCTTCCATCGATAGCGATTCGATGGCGCTGCCGCGATATTCGATGACATGCCCCTGCCCGCCGCCGGTACCGATCTTGGCGATCAGGGCGAGAATGATGTCCTTGGCCGTCACCCCGGCGGGCAGCTCGCCATCGACATTGACCGCCATCGTCTTGAACGGCCGCAGCGGCAAGGTCTGGGTGGCCAGCACGTGCTCGACCTCGGAGGTGCCAATTCCCATGGCCAGCGCGCCGAATGCGCCGTGCGTCGAGGTGTGACTATCCCCACAGACCACCGTCATTCCGGGCTGCGTGAGGCCCAACTGGGGCCCGACCACGTGCACGATGCCCTGCTCGACGTCGCCCATTGGATATAGCCGCACACCGAATTCGGCACAATTTCGCCGCAATGTCTCGACCTGCGTCCGCGACACCGGGTCGGCGATCGGCTTGTCGATATCGATGGTCGGGACGTTGTGATCCTCAGTGGCCAGCGTCAAATCGGGGCGGCGCACCGGCCGGCCGGCCAGGCGTAGGCCGTCGAAAGCCTGCGGGCTGGTGACTTCGTGCACCAGGTGCAAATCGATGTAGATCAGGTCGGGCTCGCTGGCGCCGCCAGATACCACAACGTGGTCTTCCCAAACTTTTTCGGCCAGAGTGCGCGGTTTGGTGGCGGCCCCCGCCGCCCCTTGGTCGATTCCCATCTCGAACTCGCCTCAATTCACCTCGTCAGCGACTCGTCGATCATTCGGGCTGTGATCTCATAATGCGAGACGCTAGTATCTCCTTGTGAGACAGCATAGCGGTATCGGCGTCCTGGACAAAGCCGTGGGCATCCTGCAGACGATTGCCCAATCACCCTGTGGATTAGCCGAACTGTGTGAGCGGACGTCGCTACCCCGCGCCACGGCATACCGGCTGGCCGCCGCCCTGGAAGTCCATCGACTGCTGGCGCGCGACGACGAAGGACGATGGCTGCTTGGTCCCGCCGTCACCGAACTCGCGGCCCATGTCAACGATCCGCTGCTGGCCGCAAGTAGCGCGGTGCTCCCGCTGCTGCGCGAAAGCACAGGCGAAAGCGTGCAGCTGTACCGACGTGAGGGCACCGACCGGGTCTGCGTGGCCGCGCTGGAACCCGCTGCGGGCCTTCGCGATACGGTTCCGATCGGCGCGCGCCTGCCGATGACGGCCGGGTCCGGCGCCAAAGTGCTACTGGCCCATAGCGACGCTGCCACCCAGAAAGCGGTGCTCGCATCGGCGAAGTTCACCGAACGAACGCTCGCCGAAGTGCGGAAGCGGGGCTGGGCCCAAAGCGTCGCCGAGCGCGAGCCGGGCGTGGCGAGTGTCTCGGCGCCGGTGCGCGACAGCCGCGGTGCCGTCATCGCGGCAATCTCGGTGTCGGGCCCCATCGACCGCATCGGCCGGCGGCCGGGGGCACGTTGGGCCGCCGACCTGTTGTCCGCCGCCGACGCACTCACCCGTCGCCTGTAGAAAGCCACCGGCGCACACCGCATCGCGCCTGGCCTGACAGACTGACCGGCATGGGAACCAATCAGCGCGCGAGCATCGTCATGTCCGAAGACGAGATCGCCGATTTCGTCGTGAAAAGCCGCACCGGCACGCTGGCCACCATCGGCGCCGACGGCCAGCCGCACTTGACCGCCATGTGGTACGCCGTCGTCGACGGCGAGGTCTGGCTGGAGACCAAGGCCAAGTCGCAGAAGGCCGTCAACCTCAAGCGCAATCCGCGGGTGAGCTTCCTGATCGAGGACGGCGACACTTACGACACGCTGCGCGGGGTGTCCTTCGAGGGCGTCGCCGAGATCGTCGACGATCCCGACGTCTCACATCGGGTGGGGGTCAGCGTCTGGGAGCGCTACACCGGTCCCTACACCGACGACATGAAGCCGTTCGTTGAGCAGATGATGAACAAGCGGGTCTGCGTTCGCATCGTGGCCCGGCGGGCCCGCTCGTGGGATCACCGCAAACTCGGTCTACCGACGATGCCGGTGGGTGGATCGACAGCACCCGCGGTCCTGGGGACCGACCAGTAAGTGCGTTATTTGTAGCCCCGATGGGATTCGAACCCACGCTACCGCCGTGAGAGGGCGGCGTCCTAGGCCGCTAGACGACGGGGCCAGAAACGATCCAGAGACGATCCGGAGAGTCAGCATAGCTCAACCCGCTAAGCCCACCTAATCGCTTGAGCGGAGAGAGTTTTGCTGGGGTACCAGGACTCGAACCTAGAATGGCTGAACCAGAATCAGCTGTGTTGCCAATTACACCATACCCCATTGGCTGCCTAAAACCGCTGGTCAGCGTCGATTGCGGGCTTTCCTAAGCTCTTTGGAGTCCGCCGCCGCCAGCCGTTGTCGGCCTTTGTAAACCGCAGTGCAGACTACCAAAGTCTCGGCGGACACTCCGCACGCGTGGTGCCGGGTCGCTCAGGCGGGGTCCCGCCCGGCCGTCTGCCGCGCCGCGCGCAGCCGCTGCAGGCTGCGGTCGCGGCCCAGGAGCTCCAGTGACTCGAACAACGGCGGGCTGACCGTCGTCCCGGTGGCCCCCACCCGGATCGGACCGAACGCCTTGCGCGGTTTGAGGCCCATCTCGTCGATGAGCGCGGCCTTGAGCGCCGCTTCGAGGGCCGGCGCCGTCCAGTCCGCCACGTCGTCCAGCGCGGCCAGCGCCGCGTTCAGAACCGCGGCGCCGTCCGGCCCCAGCTCCTTGGCGGCGGCCTTCGGGTCGATGGCGTACTCGTCGTCGTTGAGGAACTTCAGCAGCTCCCAGGCGTCGCCGAGCACCACGATCCGGGTCTGCACCAAGTCGGCGGCGACGGCGAAGCTGGCGTCGTCGAGTTCGAGGCGATGACCGTGGACGTTGAGGTAGTCGCGCAGCCTGGCGGTGAAGTCCTCGACCGTGAGCATCCGGATGTGCTCGGCGTTGAGCGCGTCGGCCTTCTTCTGGTCGAATCGCGCGGGATTGGAGTTGACGTTGACCACATCGAACGCGGCCACCATCTCCTCGAGGCTGAACACGTCGTGGTCGTCGGCGATGGCCCAGCCGAGCAACGCGAGATAGTTGAGCAGACCTTCGGGGATGAAGCCCCGGTCGCGGTGGGCGAACAGGTTGGACTGCGGGTCGCGCTTGGAGAGCTTCTTGGTTCCCTCCCCCAATACCGTTGGAAGGTGCGCGAACTGCGGAGTGCGCTCGGCGACGCCGATCCGGATCAGCGCCTGATACAGCGCGAGCTGGCGCGGGGTCGACGGCAGCAGGTCCTCGCCGCGCAGCACATGGGTGATCTTCATCAACGCGTCGTCGCACGGGTTGACCAAGGTGTACAACGGATCTCCGTTGGCGCGGGTCAACGCGAAATCGGGCACCGACCCGGCCGCGAAGCTGGTGGTGCCGCGAACCAGGTCGTCCCACGCGAGGTCTTCGTCGGGCATCCGCAGCCGCACCACGGGTTTGCGGCCCTCGGCCAGAAACGCCGCGCGCTGGGAATCGGTCAGCTGCCGGTCGAAATTGTCGTAGCCCAGCTTGGGATTACGGCCCGCGGCGACATGGCGCGCCTCGACCTCCTCCGGGGTCGAAAACGCGTAATAGGCCTCCCCCGCTTCGAGCAGCTTGGCCACCACATCGTGATAGATCTCACTGCGCTCTGACTGACGGTAGGGGCCATAGGGTCCGCCGACCTCGGGACCCTCGTCCCAATCCAGGCCGAGCCAGCGCAGCGCGTCCAGCAGCGCCAGATAGCTTTCCTCGCTGTCGCGCTGCGCATCGGTGTCCTCGATGCGAAAGACGAAGGTGCCCCCGGTGTGTCGGGCGTAGGCCCAGTTGAACAGCGCCGTACGGACCATTCCGACGTGCGGGGTGCCGGTGGGCGACGGACAGAACCGGACACGGACCAGGTGTGCTTGCGCGGGTGCGGTCACGATTTTCCTTTACGGACTACGGGATTGGTGAGGGTGCCGATGCCCTCGATGGTGATGGAGACGGTGTCGCCATCTTCGATGGGGCCGACGCCCGCCGGCGTTCCGGTCAGGATGATATCGCCGGGCAACAACGTCATCACGGCCGAAATCCACTCGACGATGGAACCGATGTCATGGATCAGCAGCGAGGTACGGCTGTGCTGCTTGACGTCGCCGTTGACCTCGGTGCGCAATTCCAGATCGCCCGGGTCCAGCGGTGTGAGGTCGGTGACGATCCACGGCCCGACCGGACAGAAGGTGTCATGGCCCTTGGCCCTGGTCCACTGGCCATCGGACTTTTGTTGATCGCGCGCCGACACGTCGTTGCCGATGGTGTAGCCAAGGATGTTCTCCGCCGCCTGGGCGGCCGAGACATCCTTGCATGGCCGGCCGATGACCACCGCCAGCTCACCCTCGAAGTGCACCGGTGATGCGTTGGCCGGCAACCGAATCGGTACGTTCGGCCCGATGATCGCGGTGTTGGGCTTGAGGAAAATCACCGGGTCCACCGGCGCGGGACCGGTCATCTCCTTCATCTCGGCGATGTGGTCGGCGTAGTTCTTTCCGACACACACCACCTTGCTGGCCAGGATCGGGGCGAGCAGCCGGACGTCGGCCAACGGCCACGACCGGCCGGTGAAGTTCGGCGTGCCGAACGGATGTTCGGCGATCTCGCGCGCGATCATCTCGGCTGGGTTGTCGAGTTCGCCTTCGATACTGACGAAGGCGACACCGTCCGGGCTGGCGATTCGACCAAGGCGCATTCGGTTGAGCCTAGTGACGGTCGCGAGCGCGGCGCAGCCGGGCGTGGCGGGCCGTCACGATTCAGCACAGTGACGGTCGCGAGCGCGGCGCAGCCGGGCGTGGCGGGCCGTCACCTAACGGACCCGTGAACAAGTCCTAACCATAAATTTCGCGCCGATATGCAAGCATGGGGAATGCAGAGCGACCACGCCACGACGCCCGAAATCGGCGCGGGCGCGCGCTGGTCGATCATGGTCGTTTCGCTGCTGGCAACGGCAAGTTCGTTCCTCTTCATCAACGGCGTCGCCTTCCTCATCCCGGCGCTGCAAAGCGCGCGCGGAATCCGGCTCGACGAGGCCGGTCTGCTCGCGTCGATGCCCAGCTGGGGCATGGTGGTCACGCTTGTGCTGTGGGGGTACGTGCTGGACCGCGTCGGCGAGCGGGTGGTGATGACCACGGGCTCGGCGCTTACCGCAGCGGCGGCCTATGCGGCGGCGTCGGCGCATTCGATGGTGCTGATCGCCGTGTATCTGTTTCTCGGCGGTATGGCCGCCGCCAGTTGCAACACGGCCGGCGGGCGGCTGGTATCCGCCTGGTTCCCGCCGCATCAGCGCGGACTGGCCATGGGCATCCGTCAAACCGCGCAACCCTTGGGAATCGCGTTGGGCGCGTTGATAATTCCCGAACTCGCCGAGCACGGACCGCAGGCCGGGCTCAGGTTCGCCGCGCTGGCGTGCACGCTCGGGGCGATAGTCAGCGCGGTCGGAATCGTCGACCCGCCGCGCAAACCCCGCGCCAGTGCCAGCGAACAGGAACTCGCCAGCCCGTATCGAGGGTCGTTGACGCTATGGCGAATTCACGCGGTGGCGGGCCTGATGATGATGCCGCAAACGGTGACCGTGACGTTCATGCTGGTGTGGCTGATCAGGAACCTGCACTGGTCGGTCGCGGCGGCCGGCGGGTTGGTCACTCTTTCGCAGGTGCTCGGCGCGCTCGGCCGGGTGGCCGTGGGCCGCTGGTCGGATCGACTCGGCTCACGCATGCGGCCCGTGCGCTACATCGCCGCCGCCGCCGTGCTGGTTCTGCTGTTGCTGGCGTGGGCCGACTACATGAATTCCCGGTGGCAGGCGGGGCTGATGGTCGTCATCGCGGTGGTCGCGGTGCTCGACAACGGGCTGGAGGCCACCGCCATCACCGAATTCGCCGGGCCGTTCTGGAGCGGACGCGCCCTGGGCATTCAGAACACCACCCAGCGGATGATGGCGGCCGCCGGGCCCCCACTGTTCGGTGCCTTGATCTCGGCCGCGAAATATCCACCGGCGTGGATGTTGTGCGCGCTGTTCCCACTGGCGGCGGTGCCGCTGGTTCCGGCGCGGTTGCTCCCACCCGGCCTGGAACCTAGAGCGCGGCAGCAATCCGTTCGCCGACTTCGGCGGTGGCGCGCCGTTCGTTCCCACGCGTTGCCAGATACTGCTCGACGGCCCGATCCACCCGGGTAGCGGCGGCGTCCTCGCCGAGATGTGCGAGCAGCAGCGCCACCGACATGATGGCGGCGGTCGGATCGGCGATGCCCTGCCCGGCGATGTCCGGCGCGCTGCCGTGGACGGGCTCGAACATCGAGGGATTGGTCCGGGTGCCGTCGATATTTCCGCTGGCGGCCAAGCCAATTCCGCCGCACACCGCCGCCGACAGGTCGGTGATGATGTCGCCGAACAAGTTGTCGGTGACGATCACGTCGAAGCGACCGGGGTCGGTGACCATGAAGATGGTCGCGGCGTCGATGTGTTGATACGCCACCTCGACGTCGGGGTAGTCCCGGCCGACCTCGGCCACGATGCGCGACCACAGCCTGCCGGCGAACGTCAGCACGTTCGTTTTGTGCACCAGTGTCAAGTGCTTTCGGCGTCGCTGAGCCCGCTCGAACGCGTCGACCACCACTCGACGCACTCCGAACGCGGTGTTCTGACTCACCTCGGTGGCGACCTCGTTGGGTGTTCCGACGCGGATGGCACCGCCGGTGCCGGTGTAGGGACCTTCCGTTCCCTCGCGCACCACCACGAAGTCGATCTCGGGGTTGCCGGCCAGCGGGCTGTTCACCCCCGGATACAGCCGGCCCGGCCGCAAGTTGATGTGATGATCCAGCTCAAAACGCAAGCGCAGCAACAAGCCTCGCTCCAGCACGCCGCTGGGCACCGACGGGTCACCGATCGCCCCGAGCAGGATGGCGTCATGCGCGCGCAGCTCGTCGATGACCGAGTCCGGCAGTAGCTCACCGGTGGCGTGGTATCGCCGCGCGCCCAGGTCGTAGCTGGTCTTGTCCACCCCGGGCAGCACCACGTCCAGTACTTTGATGGCCTCGGAAACGACTTCGGGCCCGATGCCGTCGCCCTCGATCACCGCCAGCTTCATCGGTGCGGCTCCCCATCGCTTCGGTGTGCATCGTCGGCGATCACGAGAGATCAACCACCTCAAGCTTGTTGGCGCCGACGGCCGCGCCGATTTCGGCCCGCACGTCGCCCGGCACGTCCCGGTCCAGGCGCAGCAGAATCGTCGCACCCGGGCCCTCGGCGTCCTCGGAGAGTTGCGCGGCTTCGATGTTCACCCCGGCCGAACCCAGCAGGGTGCCGATCTTGCCCAGCGCGCCGGGCTGGTCGACATAGTTGATCACCAGGTTGGTGCCGCGGGCGCGCAGATCGAAGTTACGGCCGTTGATCTGGACGATCTTCTCCACCAGCTGCGGCCCGGACAGCGTGCCGGCGACATTGACGGCGGTGCCGTCGTGGGACACCGCGCGCACGTCGACCACGCTGCGGTGGTTCGGGCTTTCCGATGCGGTGCTGATTTCGGCGGTGATGCCGCGTTCTTCGGCCAGCGCCGGGGCGTTGACGAACGTCACCGGCCCCTCGACGACGGCCGAGAACAATCCGCGCAGGGCCGAAAGTTTAAGCACCTCAACATCTTCGGAGGCGATCTCGCCGCGCACCTGCACCGACAACGACACCGGAGGCCCGTCGGACAGCGTGGCGGTCAGCACCCCGAGCTTGCGCACCAGGTCCAGCCAGGGCGCCACCTCCTCGTTGACCACCCCGCCGCCGACGTTGACCGCGTCGGGAACGAATTCCCCGGCCAGAGCGAGTTTCACGCTTGCCGCGACATCGGTGCCCGCGCGGTCCTGCGCCTCTTCGGTCGACGCGCCCAGATGCGGTGTGACCACCACCTGCGGCAGCTCGAACAGCGGGCTGTCGGTGCAGGGCTCTTTGGAGAAGACGTCAAGACCGGCAGCGCGCACGTGCCCGCTGCGCACGGCGTCGGCCAGCGCCGCCTCGTCCACCAGGCCGCCGCGGGCGGCGTTGACGATGATGACGCCCGGCTTGGTCTTCGCCAGCGCGTCCTTGTCGATCAGGCCCGCGGTTTCGGGCGTCTTGGGCAGGTGCACCGAGATGAAGTCGGCGCGGGCCAGCAGGTCGTCCAGCGTCAGCAGTTCGATGCCCAACTGGGCGGCGCGCGCCGGCGACACGTAGGGGTCGTAGGCGATGATGTGGGTGCCGAAGGCGCTGAGCCGCTGGGCGACCAGCTGACCGATCCGGCCCAGGCCCACCACGCCGACCGTCTTGCCGAAGATCTCGGTGCCCGAGAAGGACGACCGCTTCCACGCGTGCTCGCGCAGCGAGGCGTCGGCGGCGGGGACCTGGCGGGCCGCCGACAGCAGCAGCGCCAGCGCGTGCTCGGCGGCACTGTGAATGTTCGACGTCGGCGCGTTGACCACCAGCACACCGCGTTCGGTGGCCGCATCGACATCCACGTTGTCCAGGCCCACCCCGGCGCGGGCGACGATCTTCAGCTTGGGCGCCGCCGCCAGCACCTCGGCGTCGACGGTGGTGGCCGAACGCACCAGCAGTGCATCGGCCTCCGGCACGGCGGCCAGCAGCTTCTCCCGATCGGGGCCGTCTACCCAACGCACCTCGACCTGGTCGCCCAGGGCGGCGACGGTGGATTCGGCGAGCTTGTCGGCAATGAGTACAACAGGCAGATTCACCCGGCCAGCCTATCGGCTGTAATTGACGCGTGGACGTCACCATCGTCGGCAGCGGACCCAACGGGCTGACCGCTGCCGTAATCTGCGCCCGAGCCGGCCTGAAAGTGCAGGTCGTGGAAGCTCAGCCGACCTTCGGCGGGGGTGCGCGCACCGCACCCGACCCAGATTCCGCGGGAGTTTTGCACGACATCTGCTCGGCGGTGCACCCGTTGGCACTGGCGTCGCCGTTCTTCAAGGAGTTCGACCTGCCCGCGCGCGGCGTGCGGTTGGCGGTGCCCGAGATTTCGTACGCCAACCCGCTGCCCGGGCGCCCGGCGGCCATCGCCTACCGCGATCTGGACCGCACCTGTGCCGAACTGGAGCACGGCACGTCGTTCAGACGACTGCTCGGCCCGCTGGTCGAGCGTTCCGACGACGTGGTGGCCCTGCTGCTGGGCGACAAACGGTCGGTGCCGAACTCGCTGCCGTCGGCGGTGCGGCTGGGGCTACGGATGCTGGCCCAAGGCACCCCGGCGTGGGGGTCGCTGGCCGGCGAGGACGCCCGCGCACTATTCACCGGCGTTGCCGCCCACATCATTTCGCGGATGCCGTCGCTGACCGCGGCGGGCGCGGGGATGATGCTGGCCACCCTCGCGCATTCGGTCGGCTGGCCGATTCCGGTGGGCGGCAGTCAGGCGATCACCGACGCCCTGATCGCCGACCTACGCGCCCACGGTGGCGAGCTCACGGCGGGCGCCGAGGTCACCGCACCACCGGGCGGAGTCGTCGCCTTCGACGCCGCGCCGACCGCGCTGCTGCGGATCTACGGCGAGGCCCTTCCGTCCCGATACGCTAAAGCATTGCGGCGCTACACGTTTGGACCCGGAGTCGCCAAGGTCGACTTCGTGCTCAACGACGAGATTCCGTGGTCGGACCCCCGGCTGCGGCAGGCCCCGACCCTGCATCTCGGCGGCACCCGGGCGCAGATGGCTCGCGCCGAGGCCGACATCGCCGCGGGCCGTCACGCGCAATGGCCCATGGTGCTGGCCGCGTCCCCGCACGTCGCCGACCCGGGCCGCGTCGCCGCCGGACACCGTCCCTTCTGGACCTATGCCCACGTGCCGTCGGGTTCCACCGTCGACGCGACCGAGGCGGTGACCGCGGTGGTCGAGCGGTTCGCCCCCGGCTTCCGCGACGTCGTGGTCGCGGCGCGCGCGGTGCCGGCCGCGCGGCTGTGCGACCACAACGCCAACTACGTGGGCGGTGACATCGGGATGGGCGGCAATTCCGCGTGGCGGGCCATCGCCGGCCCAACACCGCGGTTAAACCCTTGGCGCACACCCATTCCCAAGGTGTATCTGTGTTCTGCGGCCACCCCGCCCGGGGGCGGTGTGCACGGCATGGCCGGCTACTACGCCGCACGCACGTTGCTGCGCCGGGAATTCGGCATCGACACGCTTCCGGATCTGCGGCCTAGGATGACGCCGTGACGAAACTTGCGATCATCTACTACTCGGCCACCGGCCATAACACCACGATGGCGCGGCGCGTTGCCGCCGCGGCCGAGGCGGCGGGGGCCGACGTCCGGCTGCGGCACGTCGCCGAAACACAGGATCCCGAATCGTTCGCCCACAACCCGGCCTGGACGGCGAACTATGAGGCCACCAAAGACCTTCCGGCGGCCACCGGCGACGACATCGTCTGGGCCGATGCGGTGATCTTCGGTTCACCGACCCGATTCGGCTCTCCCGCAGCGCAGTTGCGCGCATTCCTCGACTCGCTGGGCGGGCTGTGGGCACAGGGCAAGCTTGCGGACAAGGTCTACGCCGGCTTCACCTCGTCCAACACCCTGCACGGCGGTCAGGAATCCACCCTGCTCTCGCTGTACATCACGCTGATGCATTTCGGCGGCATCATCGTGCCGCCGGGATACACCGATCCGTGCAAGTTCGTCGACGGCAATCCGTACGGGGTGAGCCTGGTCTCCACGCACGACAACATCGCCGAGTTCGACGAAGCCACCCAGAACGCGCTGGACCACCTGGCCCGACGGGTGGTCGAGACGGCCGGCCGGCTCCGCGACACTTAAACCACGCACACGACACGCCGTAAACGGTCGCCATGGTTTAAGTGTCGCGGCAGAAGGCCCTAAGCGGTCTCGGTGATCGGCCGGTCGACCCAGCTCATCAGGTCACGCAACCTCTTGCCGACGACCTCGATGGGATGCTCGGCGTTCTCCTTGCGCAGCTGCTCGAGTTGCTTGTTACCGCCCTCGACGTTGGCGACCAGCTTCTTGGTGAACTCGCCGCTCTGAATGTCGCGCAAGATCTCGCGCATCCGCTCCTTGGTGCCGGCGTCGATCACCCGCGGGCCCGACAGGTAGCCGCCGAACTCCGCGGTGTCGGACACCGAGTAGTTCATCCGCGCGATGCCGCCCTCGTACATCAGGTCGACGATCAGCTTGAGCTCGTGCAGCACCTCGAAGTAGGCCATCTCCGGCGGATAACCCGCCTCGACCATCACATCGAAACCGGTCTTGACCAATTCCTCTGTGCCACCGCACAACACGGCCTGCTCACCGAACAGGTCGGTTTCGGTCTCGTCCTTGAAGGTGGTCTTGATGACACCGGCGCGGGTGCCGCCGATCGCCTTGGCGTAGGACAGGGCCAGCGCCTCGCCCTCGCCGGTGGGGTCCTGGTCCACCGCGATGAGGCAGGGCACGCCCTTGCCGTCGACGAACTGCCGACGCACCAGGTGCCCCGGGCCCTTCGGCGCCACCATGGCGACGGTGACGTTGGCGGGCGGCTTGATCAGGTCGAAGTGGATGTTGAGCCCGTGACCGAAGAACAACGCGTCCCCATCCTTCAGGTTGGGTTCGATGTCGTTCTTGAAGATGTCGGCCTGCGCGGTGTCGGGCGCCAGCAGCATGATGACGTCGGCCCACTTGGCCACCTCGGCCGGGGTGTCGACCTCAAGGCCCTGCTCTTCGACCTTGGCCCGGGACTTCGACCCCTCCTTCAAGCCGACCTTCACCTGCACGCCGGAGTCACGCAGGCTCAGCGAATGCGCGTGTCCTTGGCTGCCGTATCCGATGACACCGACCTTGCGACCCTGGATGATCGTCAGGTCCGCATCGTCGTCGTAGAACATCGGCAATGTCTCCCCAGACGGGTTAGCCACTTCACTATCTCCTTTTTGTTTGCGCTGAAAACTTACTTGGCCGTGCCGATTCCGCGTGGACCGCGAGCCAACGACACCACTCCGGATTGGACGATTTCACGGATCCCGAAGGGCTCCAGGACCCGCAGCAGCGCCTCGATCTTGCCGCGGTCACCCGTCGCCTCAATCGTCAGCGACTCGGGCGACACGTCAATCACCTTGGCGCGGAACAGGTTCACCGCCTCGATCACCTGACTGCGGATACCGGCGTCGGCGCGCACCTTGATCAGCGCGAGTTCGCGCGACACCGAGTTGTCGTCGTCGAGCTCGACGATCTTGATGACGTTGATCAGCTTGTTGAGCTGTTTGGTGATCTGTTCGAGCGGGGTCTCCTCGGCGGAGACCACAATGGTCATCCGCGACATGTCCTTTTGCTCGGTGGCGCCGACGGCCAGCGATTCGATGTTGAAACCGCGCCGGGAGAACAGCGCCGCCACGCGGGCGAGCACGCCGGGTGTGTCCTCGACCAACACCGACAGGGTGTGCGTGTGCATCAGGCGTGTCCTTCGGTTTCGTCGTCGAACAGCGGGCGGATTCCGCGGGCCGCCTGGATCTCGTCATTGCTGGTGCCGGCGGCCACCATCGGCCAGACCTGCGCGTCGGCGCCGACGAGGAAGTCGATCACCACCGGGCGGTCGTTGATCGCCCGCGCCTGGTTGATCACGTCGTCGACGTCTTCCTCACGCTCGCAACGCAATCCGACGCAACCCAATGCCTCGGCCAGTTTCACGAAGTCCGGGATTCGATGCGAATGCGTCGCCAGATCCGTCTGCGAGTAGCGCTCCTGGTAAAACAGTGTCTGCCATTGGCGCACCATGCCCAGGTTGCCGTTGTTGATCAGCGCCACCTTGATCGGCACGCCTTCGATCGCGCAGGTCGCCAGCTCCTGGTTGGTCATCTGGAAGCAGCCGTCGCCGTCGATCGCCCACACCTCCGCGTCCGGGCGACCCATCTTGGCGCCCATGGCGGCCGGAATGGCGTACCCCATGGTGCCCAGCCCACCGGAGTTGAGCCAGGTGCGCGGCTTCTCGTACGAGATGAATTGGGCCGCCCACATCTGGTGCTGGCCGACGCCCGCGACGTACAGGGCGTCCGGGCCGGCGATCTGGCCCAGCTTCTCGATGACGTATTCCGGGCCGAGGCTGCCGTCGCTCTGCGGCCCGTAGCTCAGCGGATAGGTGGACTGAACTTGGTTCAGGTAGGCCCACCATTCGGTCATGTCGAGCTTGGCGAGTAGCCCGTCTTGGCGCAGCAACTCGAGCAGCTCGATGATGACGGCCTTGACGTCGCCGACGATCGGCACGTCGGCGTGACGGTTCTTGCCGATCTCGGCCGGGTCGATGTCGGCGTGGATGACCTTGGCTTCCGGGGCGAAGGTGTCCAGCTTGCCGGTCACCCGGTCGTCGAATCGGGTGCCCAGCGCGATCAGCAGGTCGCTACGCTGCAGGGCCGCCACCGCGGCGACGGTGCCATGCATGCCGGGCATGCCCAGGTGCTGCGGATGGCTGTCCGGGAACGCGCCGCGCGCCATCAGCGTGGTCACCAACGGGATGCCGGTCAGCTCGGCCAGCTCGCGCAGCTCGTTCGTCGCTTCACCGCGGATGACCCCGCCGCCCACGTAGAGCACCGGCTTGCGGGCGGCCGCGATCAGCTTGGCGGCTTCGCGGATCTGCCGACTGTGCGGTTTGGTGTTCGGCTTGTATCCGGGCAGGTCGAGGCGCGGCGGCCAGCTGAACGTGCACTGGCCCTGCAGCACGTCTTTGGGGATGTCGACGAGCACCGCGCCGGGGCGGCCCGAGGAGGCGATGTGGAACGCCTCGGCCAGCACCTGCGGGATTTCGTTACCCGAGCGAACCAGGAAGTTGTGCTTGGTGATCGGCATGGTGATGCCCGAGATGTCGGCTTCCTGGAAGGCGTCGGTGCCGATCAGCGAGCGTCCCACCTGCCCGGTGACGGCGACGACCGGTATCGAGTCCATCTGGGCGTCGGCCAGCGGGGTCACCAGGTTGGTGGCGCCGGGGCCCGACGTCGCCATGCACACACCGACCTTGCCGGTGGCGTGCGCGTAGCCACTGGCGGCGTGGCCGGCGCCCTGCTCGTGGCGGACCAGGACGTGGCGCAGCTTTTTCGAGTCGAACAGCGGGTCGTAGACCGGCAGCACCGCACCGCCGGGGATGCCGAAGATGACCTCTACGCCGAGTTCCTCCAGCGAACGGATCACCGACTGGGCACCGGTAAGTTGCTCGGGCCCAATACGTTTCGGCTTGGCTGGCGCAGACTTCGCGGGCTTGGCCGCGTCCGTGGCGATGTCGGCAGCGTCCACTGCCTCGGAGGCGTGCTGCCTGATGGGAGCGCTCACTGTCGTTCAGTCCTTATTCATTCCGGGAATCTCGCTGGGGGCAACAAAAAACCCCCGACAGCTCATTCTGCTGCACGAGGGTTGCGCGCTGGTGCTGGATTGCTTTAAATGCTGAAGGGCAAGTCAGCCACCAACGCGCCGACTAAGTACTACGAGCATCCCGGACTTTCCGGCGGTATCCATAACGTCCGACGGTAGCCTTCGCACAGCTCAGGAGTCAAATCTGTGACCGTCGGCGCCCGGGGCGCCCGGGGCGCCCGGTGGTCCGCGGCGCCGCCGGGCGAGCGCTCCCGCAATCGGTCCAGTGTGCCGGGTGAAATGATGGTGGGGTGGCTACTGGCTCGTCTCCCCAAACACCGTCCGCCGCGCCCGTCGTGATCAAGGTGTCGCCGGTAGCGCATCTGGCCGTAGGGTTCTTGACCTTGGGGTTGCTGATACCGGTGATGTTGTGGCCACCGTCGCTGCCGCTGCTGATCCTTCCGGTGCTGCTGTCGGCCATGATCATCCGGTTGCGCACCGTCGCCGACGACCAGGGCGTGACCGTGCGGACGCTGCTGGGCAGCCGGCACGTGCCCTGGGACGACATCGACGGACTGCGTTTCCACCGCGGGTCGTGGGGACGCGCGCAGCTCAAGAGCGGCGGCGAGCTGCGGTTGCCCGCGGTCACGTTCTCCACCCTTCCGGAGCTGACCGAGGCCAGCGCGGGGCGGGTGCCCAACCCCTACCAGTGAATCGAGCCGGTCAGCCGATCGGATTCACGCCGTTGAGGGCCACCCACACCCCGACGCCGGCCGCGATGCCGGCCAGCAGGGCGACAAAGGAGCCGATGAAGGGTCGGTGCGCCCAACCGCGGCGCGCGTCCAGGCCGTACCGGCCGGGTCCGCACAGGACGACCGCGGCGGCCATCACGATCAGGGTGATCTGGTATTCGTGGCCGTCGGGCAGGAAGAACGAGAAGTTGTGCGTGTGCGGCCGGGTAGAGATGCTGGCCAGCAGGCCGTTGATCAGGAAGGCAAGCGCACCGGCCGCGGCCACCGGGGTGAACAGGCCCAGTATCAGCAGCACACCAGCGACGACCTCGCCGCCGGCGCTCACGTAGGCCAGGATGTCGGCGTGCTGGTAACCGACGTCGGACAGCGAGTTCTTGAACCCGGTGACCCCCGAGCCGCCCCACCAGCCGAACAGCTTCTGCAGCCCGTGGGCGCCGAGCACCACACCGAGCCCGACGCGCAGCAGCAGCAAACCGAGATGCTGCGTCCCGCGCCGGCCCACGTCGTGCAACCGGTCGTGGTGTTCGTCGTCGTCGTCGACCTCGGTGGACTCGGGTGCCGCGTGCCGGGCCGCCGCATGCGGCTGGACGTAGGGCAGCGGTTCCTGCTGTTCGAGCAGGTGGTAACCCCCGGCCCCGGAGCCGGCG
>NZ_LZJP01000013.1:0-262379 GCF_001667865.1 Mycobacterium mantenii
CAGCGGGTGGCACGGGTGGCCCGGGAGCACAACGCGACCAGTTTCATGGTGATCCAGGCCGGCCTGGCGGTGTTGCTGTCTAAGCTCAGTGCCAGTTGCGATGTGGCGGTGGGGTTCCCGATCGCGGGACGCGGTGATCCGGCGCTCGATGAGCTGGTGGGGTTTTTCGTCAACACGCTGGTGTTGCGGGTCGATTTGGCCGGTGATCCCAGCATGGCCGAGGTGTTGGGTCAGGTGCGCCGGCGCAGCCTGGCCGCCTACGAGCACCAGGATGTGCCTTTTGAGGTGCTGGTGGAGCGGCTCAATCCGACGCGGTCGTTGACCCATCATCCGCTGGTGCAGGTGTTGTTGGCTTGGCAGAACAACGACACCCCAGAACTGGACTTGGGTGATGTGCACGTCACACCGTTGCCGACTGATACCCATACCGCCCGAATGGATTTGGCGTTCTCCCTGACCGAGCAATGGGCCCCAGAGGGTGCACCGGCGGGGATCGGCGGGACGGTGGAATTCCGCACCGACGTGTTCGACCCGGCCAGCATCCACACACTCATCGAGCGGTTCGAGCGGGTACTGCACGCAATGACCGCCGACACCACCCGGCGGCTGTCGTCGATCGATCTGCTCGGCGCATCCGAGCACGCCCGCCTCAACGAGTGGGGCAACCGGACGGTGTTGACCCAGCCCGCACCCGCACGGGTATCGATCCCGGAATTGTTCGCCGACCAAGTGGCGCGCTCACCCGAGGCGATCGCGGTCACCTTCCAGGGTCACTCGTGGAGCTACCACGAGCTCGATGAGTCCTCAAACCGGTTGGCGCACTTGCTGTGCGACTATGGCGCCGCCCCGGGACAATGCGTGGCCCTGCTATTCCCGCGATGCCCGCAGGCCATCGTGGCGATGCTGGCCGTGCTCAAAACCGGGGCCGCCTACCTGCCGATCGACTCAGCCCTGCCCGATGCCCGGATCGATTTCATGCTCACCGACGCCGCGCCGATCGCCGCCATCACCACCACCGATCTGGCCCAGCGGCTCGACAGCTGGGATGTGCCGGTGGTGGATGCCGACGATGGCGCCCTCGAGGCTCAGCCCCGTACCGCCCTCGCGGTGCCGGCGGCGGAGAACATCGCCTACATCATCTACACGTCGGGCACCACGGGAGTCCCGAAAGGTGTTGCCATTCCTCACTACAACGTCGCCTGGCTGATCGAGTCACTGGACCAAGCACTGCCGCCGGGGCGCGTGTGGACGCAGTGTCATTCCTCCGCCTTCGACTTCTCGGTCTGGGAGATCTGGGGTGCGCTGCTGCAGGGCCGGCGGTTGGTGGTGGTGCCGGAGCCGGTGGCCGCCTCGCCGGAGGACTTCCGCGCGTTGCTGGCCGCAGAAAAGGTCAGCGTGTTGACCCAGACCCCGTCGTCGGTGGCGATGCTGCCGGCGGAGGGGTTGGAGTCGGTTGCGTTGGTGGTGGCCGGGGAGGCCTGCCCGACTGAGGTGGTGGAGCGGTGGGCGGCGCCGGGTCGGGTGATGGTCGATGCCTACGGACCGACGGAAACTACGGTATGTGCCTCGATCAGTACGCCCCTGGTCCCGGGATCAGCGGTGCCGATCGGTTCGCCGATGCCGGGTGCCGCAATATTCTTGCTGGACAAGTGGTTACAGCCGGTGCCGTCCGGCGTAGTCGGAGAATTGTATTTGGCCGGTCGTGGCGTGTCTGTAGGGTACGTGCGTCGGGCCGGGTTGACGGCGTCGCGATTTGTGGCCTGTCCGTTCGGCGGGTTGGGAACACGGATGTATCGCACCGGCGACCTGGGTCGGTGGGGTGCTGACGGGCAGGTGCAATACGTTGGGCGGGCCGATAAGCAGGTCAAGATTCGCGGTTACCGCATCGAACTCGGCGAGGTGCAGGCGGCATTGCTTGCGCTGCAGGGGATCGACCAGGCGGTGGTGATCGCCCGCGAAGACAGGCCCGGCGACAAACGGCTGGTGGGCTACATCACCGGGACCGCTGACTCCGCCGAGATCCGGGCTCAGCTGATCGAACGGCTCCCGTCCTACATGATCCCGACCGCGGTAATGGTGCTTCAGACACTGCCGCTGACACCCAACGGCAAACTCGACACCCGCGCCCTACCGGCACCCGAATACCAGGATGCCAACCGCTACCGCGCCCCGGCCGGTCCTCTCGAGGAAACCCTGGCCGGCATCTACGCCCAGGTACTCGGGCTCGAGCGCGTCGGGGTCGACGACTCCTTCTTCGATCTCGGTGGCGACTCGCTGTCGGCGATGCGCCTGATCGCCGCCATCAACACCAGCCTGGATGCGGACCTGGCGGTGTCAACCGTGTTCCGCGCGCCGTCGGTGTCAAGCCTGAGTCAGCAGTTGGAGAGCGATGGCGGCTCGATGGGAGCAACCCCGCTGACCGGGCCCAGCTTTGCGTCCGTGCACGGCCGCAACGCCTTTGAGGTCTACGCGGGCGACCTCACGTTGGACAAGTTCATCGACGCCGCAACCCTGAACGGCGCCCCGGCGCTGCCCGGACCGAGCGCCGAGGTGCGGACGGTCTTGCTGACCGGGTCGACCGGATTCCTTGGGCGCTACCTGGCCCTGCAGTGGCTCGAGCGCATGGAATCGGTCGGTGGCACCCTGGTCTGCCTGGTGCGAGCCCAGTCCAACGAAGATGCGCGGCGGCGTCTGGAAAAGACGTTCGACAGTGGCGACCCGAAGCTACTACGCCACTTCCAGGATTTGGCCGCCGATCATCTGCAGGTCATTGCCGGCGACAAAAGCGAGGCGAACCTGGGCGTGGACGAGCAGACCTGGCAGCGGCTGGCCGCCACCGTCGATCTGATCGTCGATCCCGCGGCGGTGGTCAGCAGCGTTCTGCCCTACGCCGAGCTGTTCGGGCCCAACGTGGTGGGGACCGCCGAACTGATCCGGTGCGCTCTCACCACGAAGCTCAAGCCGTACATCTACGTGTCGACGGCCAACGTGGGCGACCAGATTGAGCCGTCGGCGTTCACCGAGGATGCGGACATCCGCGTCATCAGTCCCGCGCGAATCAACAACGGCGGCAACGTCAACGGCTACGGAACAAGCAAATGGGCCGGCGAGGTGTTGCTGCGCGAGGCCAACGACCTGTGCGGGCTGCCGGTCACAGTGTTCCGTTGCGGCATGATCCTGGCCGGCACCACTTATGCGGGTCAGCTGAACGTGTCGGACATATTCACTCGGATGGTGCTGGGCCTGGTAGCCACCGGCATAGCGCCGGCTTCGTTCTACCCCGTTGGCGCCCAAGGTAATCGGCGACGGGAACACTTTGACGGGTTGCCCGTCGAATTCGTTGCCGAGGCGATCACCACGCTGGGTAATGGGGCAATCGATGGGTTCGAGACCTATCACGTGATGAATCCGCATGACGACGGCATTGGAGTCGACGAGTACGTCGACTGGTTGATCGAGGCCGGTTACCCGATCGAACGCATCGATGACTTCGGGGAGTGGTTAGAGCGGTTTGAGACCGCCCTGCGTGCCCTGCCGGAGCGGCAGCGTCAGCATTCGCCGCTGTCGGCGTTGCCGTCGCGAAACTCCAATCATTCGATCGATTTTCAGCCGGCAAGGCCGGTGCGCGGCTTCCTCGCCTCGGCCGACCGATTCCGTGCCGCGGTGCAAGAGGCGAAAGTAGGCCCTGATAAGGACAGCCCAGACATCCCGCACGTCTCGGCACCGATCATCATCAAATATGTGACCGACCTGCAGCGGCTCGGATTGCTTTAGGCCGCTTGAGGAACGTTCGCAAACGGCTATTTCGCGTCACGAATCAAGCTTCGCCAGAGCGGCATCGGCAATGGCGAACACTTCATCGGTGTCATAGAGGTCCCTGGCGAACGTGACATTGCCGGTCAGGCGGCCGTGCAACCTGAATACGGTGAAAAGAACCGTTTGGGATTTGGTGGTGCCGGTGCCGGACTCGACTTGAGCGCAGATTGCCGGAGATTTGATGCTACCGATGTTTGTCACGGCGCAGGAAACGTCCTGAAACGGTCCGCGGTGCAGGACAGGAAGCGACGCAGCACGGGCGCCGGTTTTCAAAAGTTTCTGCTGGTTCGCGGACAAGAAACCGATGACCCGGGTGAGCCAGTAATCGATTCCCCAGCGAAACCAGCGAAATTGCCGGGCCACCTGCGAATGCAGTGGCGCTCCCCGGCGCAATTGCACCGACAGGCTGCCGGTGAAATTGCCGGGTACGGTATGTGGCAAACCGGGTGCATAGCGGGCGAGATCGGTGGGGACGGCGATACAGACGCGCGATTTCTCGGGGTGGGCGGAAAGCATTGCTTCGCCGACCGCGAGGCAAACGTATTGGTGCAGCGAGAGACCGAGGGCGTGGGCCTTGTCCAGGATCCGAGTCGTCTCCTGCTCAGAGAATCGATAGGTGCGGGACGCGTAGCCCTTATCGTGGGGAATCGGCGTCTTGCCATGGGTGAGGTCGACTGTTTTGCGGGCTTGCTTCAGACCCGCCCTGGCGAGAAAGCTGAGGAAATAAAACGGCAACAGAGCCAGTCCGACTAAAGGGGCGGTGGAGCGGAAGCGGCCCGCCGGATGGTCCACTTTCTGGTCGACAGCGGCGCATTCACCATCGGTGGCAGCGAGCCAATATTCAATCCATTGCAGGGCGCCGCGACCGCTGGTGAACGCGTGGCTCATCTGGAAGCAGACTTCCCTGTCGCCGACCCGCGAGATCTGAATGGGTAGCGGGGGCCGCAGCGCATGAGCGGGCAAAAGTAATTCCTCGAAGGAGAATGGCTGTGAGAAGTGTGCGCGCTGTTGGTCGAGGGCGGCGGTGAGCTCCGCAGAATCGATGGATTCCCACGAATAGGAATTGCCAACAGGTTTGAGGGCTACTTGTAAGGCAGGGTTTCGGCGCACCAGAGATTCGTACGAAGCCCACAAGCGATCGGGATCGTAGCCTTCGCGAAATGTGACCACGAATGCGATGTCTTCGCCACGCAGTACCGGCTCCAGTGCGTGGATGAGCAAGCTGCCAACACGGCCTACGTCCATATCGCTCTCCAGGTTGATCGGCAAGCGCGCACGATGGCTTTTAAGCGTACCGGCTCATCAGGCCCAGTTGAGAACTCTTGGTATACCCCAAAATATGGGCCCGGCGGCCCGCCCCGCGTCGTGAATACCTGATTGCTACGGCTTCCGAACGGATGGTGTTCCACGACCGGGGCCAACCACCCAGTGGCTCAGCCGGCCGCGGAATCGCCGTCGGTGAACCGATGCTTGCGCGCGGGCGCGCCCCCAGGCTCCCGGTCGCTTCCGAGAATGCGGTTTCCACTTTTCGGAAACCTGTTATACGGTTCAGTGAGCAATATTCTGTTGGCGGATTGTGCACGATCCTGGAGGATCCCTCGATGCAGAAGGCACTTGCCCCCGAGATCTCTACCTGGCCCGATGAGAGCCCGCAGCTGATCGGCAGCCGATGCGGCAGCTGTGATGCCACCACCTTCCCGGTGCAGCAGTGGTGCCCGCGGTGCAGCGCCGGCGAGATGTCCGACGTGCTGTTGCCCCGCCGCGGGACGCTGGTGGCGTGGACCACCCAGGGCTTCCCGCCCGGAGCCCCCTATGCCGGCCCGACCGGCAAGGACTTCGTGCCGTTCGGTGTCGGGTTGGTCCAGCTCGGTGACGTCATCCGCGTCGAGGGCCGGCTGACCGAGAACGACCCGGCCAAATTGCAGTTCGGGCAGGAAGTCGAGCTCACCATGGTGCCGCTCACCACCGACGCCGAGGGCGCCGAAATCATCACCTTCGCGTTCCAGCCGGTCTAGGCGGACTCATGGCGATCACGAGGGCGGCGCAGCCGGGCGAAGCGGGTCGCCGCCATCTATCCAGGGAGGATTTGAGATGACCAACGACGTCGCCATCATCGGCGTGGGCCTCCACCCGTTCGGCAGGTTCGAGAAGACCGCGATGCAGATGGGCGCCGAGGCCATCCAAAGCGCGCTCACCGATGCCGGTCTGCAGTGGAAAGACATCCAGTTCGGCTTCGGCGGCAGCCACGAAGTGTCCAACCCCGACGCGGTGACGCGCCTGGTCGGGTTGACCGGCATCACGTTCACCAACGTGTTCAACGCCTGCGCCACCGCGGCCAGCGCGATCCAGCAGACCGCCGACACCATCCGGCTGGGCAAGTACGACATCGGCATCGCCATCGGTTTGGACAAGCACCCGCGCGGCGCGTTCACCGATGACCCCGCCAAGCTGGCGCTGCCCCAGTGGTACGCGCAGAACGGCCAGTTCGTCACCACCAAGTTCTTCGGGATGAAGGCCAACAAGTACCTGCACGACCACAACATCTCGCAGGAGACGCTGGCGCGAGTGGCCAACAAGAACTTCCGCAATGGCGCGCTGAACCCGAATGCGTTCCGGCGCAAGGAGATCTCCGTCGAGGAGATCCTCAACTCGAACGTGCTCAACTACCCGCTGACGCAATACATGTTCTGCGCGCCCGACGAAGGCGCCGCGGCCGTCATCATGTGCCGCGCCGACATCGCGCACAAGTACACCGACAAGCCGGTCTATGTGCGCGCCTGCGAGATACGCACCCGCACGTTCGGCGCATACGAGGTGCATGCCACGTTCGCCCCGTTGGACGAGGACGTTTCTCCGACGGTATACGCGTCCAAGGCGGCCTACGAAGCCGCAGGCATCGGCCCAGAGGATGTGGACGTCGCCCAGCTGCAGGACACCGACGCCGGCAACGAAGTGATCCACATGGCCGAGACCGGTCTGTGCGCCGACGGCGAGCAGGAGAAGCTGCTGGCCGACGGCGCCACCGAGATCCACGGCTCGATGCCGGTCAACACCGACGGCGGGCTGATCGCCAACGGCGAGCCGATTGGCGCGTCGGGGCTGCGGCAGATGCACGAACTGGTGCGGCAGTTGCGCGGCGAGGCGGGGGAGCGTCAGGTACCCGGCAACCCGCGCGTCGGCCTGGCCCAGGTGTACGGCGCGCCCGGCACCGCATCGGCGACCATTTTGTCACTCTGAATCGCCCGATTCGCAACGCTTCTCAGGTCAAGCGGTCGGCCCGGCTATGCGGCATAGTCGGGTAATGCGATGTCGTCGCGGAATTCGCTGCGGACGGCCCAATCGGCCAGCCGCGGAATGTTCAGCAGTTTCGACGCCTGGTTGCGGGTCCACACGCCCAGCGCCGTCTTCGGCGCGAACATCGTGGCGAATGCCCGCGCCGACCGCTGCCTGGCCTCAACGATCGGACGCAGCCGCCGCTCATAGCGACGAAACGCATCCTGGTGATTGGCTGCTGCGCGATTGAGTTCGCCGGCCAGTATGTAGGCCTGCACCATCGCGAGACCCGTTCCCTCACCGGCCAGCAGCGAGACCGCGGCCGCGGCGTCACCGATGAGCGCTACACGTCCCTTCGACCAGCGGTCCATGACGATTTGGCTGACGCGATCGAAGTACAGATCGGAGGTCTCGTCGAGTTTGCGCAAGATCTCCGGACATTCCCAGCCCACGTTGCCGAAAGCCTCACGCAGGGTCGTCTTGGCCTGTGGCACATCCTGTGGATCGGGGCCGCTCATGTGATCAGAGGTGAAAACAAAAAGGAACATCGTTTTATCGCCGCGCATCGTGAATCGTGCGACCATGCGGCCGGGCATGGTGTGCGCGAGGTAGACGAGTTCATCACGCGGTTGATAGCCCTCGGCCTCGAACGCCGCGACTCGGTAGCCGAGGTCGACCTCGTATTGGGGTTGCGGGCCGAATACCAAATCCCGCACAGGCGAATGGATACCACCTGCGCCAACGAGCAGGTCGAATTGCCGTGACCCGCCGCGATCGAGGGTCACGTGCACCCCCGAGTCGTGTTGTTCGATGGCCGAAACGCTTTCATCGAACAGAGTTTCGGCATGGTTGTCGATGGAGCGATAGACCATGGCCGCCAAATCACCGCGGGGGACAGTCACGAACCGGCCATCGACGTTGCGCCGGAACGCTTCAGCCGAAAAGCCGCCTACCTTGCGCGAATTCCGGTCCACGATTCGCACCTCCTGGACCGCGTATCCGGCGGCGTGCAATTCGGCGGTAAGACCCATACGTTCGGCAACGGCATACCCGCCGCCCCAAAAGTCCACTGCGTAGCCGCCGGTGCGAAGATGCGCCGCCCTCTCGATCAGGGTGGGCTCGTGGCCATGGCGCCAGAGCCAATACGCAAGTGTTGGACCGGCGATGCCAGCACCGACAATGGCGATCTTCATAGGCGTACCTCCGCGGCGAGCACGGTCCGGACTATCATAGCACTATGCAATAGTTGCGCTGGGCTATTATTCTAGACGTTGGAGTGGCCTGGGCGAGCGCGTCGATTTGCCCGTCGACGACGGAGAGGAGACCGCGGTGCTGAAGGAACTTCTGGGTATGCCCGCCGGCATGCAAGGACTGGAGGCCGTCGGAACAGTGACCGCAGCAGATTACGAGCGGGTCTTCGCGCCGATGATCGAAAATGCAGGGCGCGCAGGGGCTCGGATGCGGCTGCTGTACGCGTTCGGACCGGAATTCCAGCGCATCACGGCGGGAGCGCTGTTGGCGGACGCGCGACTCGGGTCGGCCTATCTGCGCCTGCTAGACGGCTGTGCCGTCGTGAGTGATATCCGCTGGATTCGGGCACCAAGCCGCGCCATCGGTACCTGGATGCCATGCCCGCTTCGGGTGTACGGCAACGATGAACGCGATGACGCCGTCGCATGGCTAGCCTCGCTATCGGAAGGCGCTAACGTGTCCGTCCGCGATATGGCCAAGGCCTACATCGGTGGAGTCGGTGCTGGTCTCGTCAGCCTCGGTCGGTTCGTCGTTTCGAAGGATGCCAAGAAGCGCAATAGCATTCGTTGCTGACGGGGGTGTCGACGATATCGCGGCCGCTGGGCTGAGCGGCGGCCCTGAGCCCCAGGCTAAATCGCCGGGCCCAGAAGATCGTCCGCGTCGCGGATGATGTAGCCGTAGCCCTGCTCGGCCAGGAAGCGCTGCCGGTGCGCGGCGTACTCGGCGTCCAGGCTGTCGCGCGCCACCACGGAATAGAAGATGGCGCCGCCACCGTCGGACTTGGGCCGCAGCAGCCGGCCCAGCCGTTGCGCCTCCTCCTGGCGTGATCCGAACGTTCCCGAGACCTGCACTGCCACAGAGGCTTCCGGCAAATCGATGGAGAAGTTGGCGACCTTGGACACCACCAGGGTGGACAGCTCGCCGCGGCGGAAGGCGTCGAAGAGTTCCTCGCGTTCCTTGGTCCGGGTGGATCCCTGGATCACCGGGGCATTCAGCTCGGCACCGAGTTCGTCGAGCTGATCGAGATAGGCGCCGATCACCAGGGTCTGTTCGCCGGGATGCTTCGCCAGGATTGATTTGACCACAGCGATTTTGGTGTGCACCGTCGAGCACAGCTTGTAGCGCTCGTCGGGTTCGGCGGTGGCGTAGATCATCCGCTCGTTGTCGGTCATGGTGACCCGCACCTCGACACACTCGGCGGGCGCGATCCACCCCTGCGCCTCGATGTCCTTCCACGGCGCGTCATAGCGTTTCGGGCCGATCAGGGAGAACACGTCGCCCTCGCGGCCGTCCTCGCGGACCAGCGTGGCGGTCAGGCCCAGGCGCCGCTTGGACTGCAGGTCGGCGGTCATCCGGAACACCGGCGCCGGCAGCAGGTGGACCTCGTCGTAGATGATCAGTCCCCAGTCGCGGCTGTCGAAGAGCTCCAGGTGCCGGTACTCGCCCTTGGTGCGGCGGGTGATCATCTGGTAGGTCGAGATGGTGACCGGCCGGATCTCCTTGCGTTCGCCGGAGTATTCGCCGATCTCGTCCTCGGTGAGCGACGTGCGGGCGATCAGCTCGCGTTTCCATTGCCGCGCCGCGACGATATTCGTGACCAGAATCAGCGTTGTTGCACCGGCTTTCGCCATCGCGGCCGCCCCAACCAGCGTCTTACCGGCGCCGCACGGAAGCACCACCACGCCCGACCCGCCGGACCAGAACGAGTCGGTGGCCATCTGCTGATAGTCGCGCAGGTGCCAGCCGTCCTGGGCCAGGCTGATCGGATGCGCCTCGCCATCGACATAGCCCGCGAGATCCTCGGCGGGCCAACCGATCTTGAGCAGCATCTGCTTGACGCGGCCGCGCTCGCTGGGGTGGACGATGACGGTGTCGTCGTCGATCCGGGCGCCGAGCATCGGGGCAATCTTCTTGTTGCGCAACACCTCTTCGAGCACCGCGCGATCCAGGCTCACCAGTGTCAGCCCGTGCGCGGGGTTCTTCACCAACTGCAGGCGGCCGTAGCGGGCCATGGTGTCGACGATGTCGACCAGCAGCGGTTGGGGCACGGCGTAGCGCGAGAAGCTGACCAGCGCGTCGACCACCTGTTCAGCGTCATGACCGGCGGCGCGCGCGTTCCACAGCGCCAACGGGGTGATGCGGTAGGTGTGCACGTGTTCGGGCGCGCGTTCCAGCTCGGCGAACGGCGCGATGGCGGCGCGCGCCGCGCCGGCCTGCTCGTGGTCCACCTCGAGCAGCACCGTCTTGTCGGACTGCACGATCAACGGTCCGTCAGTCAATGGCGCCACTCCTCCTGAGCTGTGTTCGTCTCGGCGGGCATGCCAACCATTATCGGGCGGTGGCCGACACGACCGACGTGATGCGGTGGACGGCGAAGTCCCGCAGCCGTCCGGACGCGGAGTCGAAGGCCACCAGCTGGCCACCCTTGATGGTGATGGGCGACACCACCCGCTGGGTGGCCACGCCCGCCGCATCCAGATAACCGATCACCAGGGTGTCTTGTTCCTTGGCCGCGCGCTGCAACAGCGTCATGGTGACCGCCGGATCGACGCGGATATTGCCGAACGGGGCGGCGGTCACCTTGCGCAGCACCGCCACCACCGCGTTGAGGCTCTCGCTGTTGGGACGCCGGACCGGGCGATACGGCCGGCGCTGCTGCGGTGTGGCCACCCGGGCGCCGCGCGGACGGACGTCGACGATGGCGCCCGAGGAATCCTCGGCCGCCGGAGCGAAGCCCGCGGCCCGCAACGCGACGAGCACCTCGCCGATCGGCGCCGGCGACACCGCGACCGTCGGCGCCAGGGCCCGCAACTGCACCTCTTCCGTCGCCGGTGCGGCCACTGCCTGGGCCAGCAGCGCCGGGTCCTCGCAGCGCACGAACGACGTGGCCATGCCGATTCGCAGCTGCCCATGCCGTCGCGCAACATCGTCGATGAGGTAGGTAAGCCCTTGAGGCACCGGCGTTTTGGAATGCTTGGCAAACAGGGAATGCATCCAGTCGCGGGTCTTGCCGACATCGAGTGCATGCCGGATCGACTGCTCGCTGACCCGGTACACCATCGCGGTGCCGGCCGATTCGACGGTGGCCACGACGGCCAGCTGCTCGGCCAGGTCGCGTTCCAGCGGCCCGGGCACGACCACGGTCAGGTCCGCCTGTACCAGGAAATGGTCGACCGGTTGGGGCAACGACCGGTTCATCGCCTCGATCGCGACCTGCGGATCGCCGTCGTCGTCCAGCAGCGCGCGGCCGGGCGTGCTGATCGCGCCGCGGCCCACCAGGCCCAGGGCGTTGCTCTCGGCGAGCAGATCACCGACGGGCCCGGGCTGCAATCGCTTGGACCACCGCGGACGCCGCCAGATCAGCGCGGCCGAGGCTTCCGCCGCGTTGACGCCGGCACCCGGGGGCAACTCGGCCAGCATGCCGAGCAACAGCCGGCGGTCCAGCGGGGCGGCCGTGGAGTACAGGCCGTCGGTGAGGGCCCCGTAGGGCTTGGCGTCGGGGCCGCGACTGCCGATCAGCGCCGGCCGGCCGGGCAGGTCGAGCCAGCTGCTCGCCAACAGCTGCCAGCGCTCCGCGGCCGACATCGCGGCGTACCGGTCGGTGGCGTTCGTCGGCGCCCAATACGGTGCCTCGCCGGTGACCGGCTCGGGATCGGGCATGCCGCTGGCGATCAGTCCGGCCGCCGCCGCGACTTCGAGGATCAACCCCAGCCGCGGCTCTTCGATGCCGGTCACCTTGCTCAGCCGCTTGACGTCGCGAATGCCCAGGCCGCCGCTGCGCAGCTCGGAAACCGGTGCGGTGGAAAGGGTTTCGAGCAGGACATCGACCTCGCGCAGCAAGTCGATGACGGCCCCGGCGGCCGCGGCGTCGGCGTCGCCGGGCGTGGTGGTCGACACCACCGGGTCGGGCGCGGTCAGCCGCATGGGGCCGGGCTGCTCGCCGCGCAGCACCTGCCCGACGTGGCGGGGCAGGATCACCGTCTCGGCGTCGATGCGCCGCAGCAGGCCCAGGGCCAGCAGCTGGGGCACCGGCCGGTCGGCGGGGGCGCCGGGCGCCGCGTCGCGGGTGCGGCCCATCGGGGAGCCCTCGAGAAGTTTCTGTAGAACGTCGAGCTGCGCCTGGTCGAGGTCGTCGATCAGGGCGGCGATCTGCTCGGCGCTGCGGGAGGAATCCTCGAGCATGACCTGGCCCGGATGCCACGGCATTCCCGTCCCGGCGTCGGCGGCCACCCGCAGCGCGGCCTCTCCCCAGACCAGGGCGCGTTGCCGGAGGTCGTCGACCGCGTCCACAACGCCGGTTTCGGGGGCGCGGTCGCCGATCAGCGCCAGCAGCTTGGCGGTCGGCACCGGCTCGGCGTCGGCCTGTAGCACCAGCAGCGCGTCGAGTACGGCCAGCCGCAGGAAGTCGAGGTCGTCGGTGCCGGCCTTGATCGACTGGCGGGCCTGGGCGCGCGCGGCCAGCGCGGCGATGCTGCCGGGTGGGGGCTGGGCGAGGTCCGGCCGCAATTCCAACAGTCGGATCAGCCGCTCATCGGACAACTCGGCCAGCCACGACCCCAGCGGGATATCCGGGGTGTTCTCGGTCATTGCTGACCAGCGTAAAGCAGGTTGCGGGCGCCCAGCAGACGCTCTGGTCGCCGGAATCGTTCGGTTGAACGGCGCCTAGCGGTGAGGGTGGCCGCTCCAGCGTCGGATCGCCTCTGCGGCGAAGTGGCGCACCGGGACGTTCGTACGACCAGCATGGCGGCGCAACTCATTCACGGCGTCGTCCAGGGAAATGTCGAGTCGGGAGCTGAGCATCCCGGCGGCGATGGTCACGTTGAGGTAGGGGTCGTCGATGCCTAGTTGCGATTCGATATGCACTCCGTCCGCGAGCAGAGCCGATACAGCCAGATCGGCCGCGATCGCGGTGTCAATCCACTCGGCGTCGTCGGGAGCTTGCCCGCGCTGGCTGCGGTAGACGGTGAACGTTCCCGCCGTGTCGCTGCTAAGCGGCATCGGGAATGCCGACACTCCGACGATGCCGAGGTCGAGGGCGGCCGTGGCGTAGCCAGGCCAGAGGGCACGGTCGCTCGCTATGTCGGCGACGTGCACCGGAACACCGCTGAGCAGCGCCGCATGTAGGGGGCCTTCCCCCAGCACGGCGCCCAATTCTTCCATCTTGCTTGCGCGCGCATCGCTGGCGGTCAGGAGTGCGAGCTGCCCAGGCGCGTTCCGCACCGAAATGGCAGCACCAACGACGGTGTCGAATGCTTCCACGGCGAGCGCGCATAACGACGCCGACCACCCGCGCCGGGACTTTTCGCCGGTGCGCGCCGCGAGCAGCCGCCAGAGCCGGCGACGTCGTTGGCTTGACGCCGTACGGCCGGCCGGCCCGCGCGAGGTGCCTACCGCGATCAGCGCATCAGTCAACCGCGAGTTCTCCTCCAGCAGGAGATCGTGAACACTCCGATAGCGCAATGCCGTCACGGCAAGGGCGCGGACCTCGGTAGTCTCGTCGATCCCATCGCCTATCAGTTCGGTGAGGTCTTCGACGTGGTGCAGCAATCCCACCGCGCGGCCCTCGTCGTCGGTGATCGGAGAGTTGACCGGACTCCATATCTTGGGGATGAACTCGGCGCTGCCGCTGGGCACGACGTCGTAACGCTGGATCGGCATCTGGTGCGCCGCCGCGTCCCGCAGGACCCGGCTCAGCGACGCCTGCAGGTTGTGCACACCGGTGGCCGCAGCGTCGGCGGGATTATCTGGGAAAGCGTCGAACATGTGCGCGCCGATGAGTTCGTCTCGCTCGCGACTCGTCGCCCGCAGGTAGGCGTCGTTGACGGCCCGGATGTTGAGTTTCGCATCCAGGAGCAGGTAAGGAGCAGCCGTCACGGCAAAAACCGGACTGTTCGCGGCTGCGTCTAGCACAACTGGCACGGTCGTTTCAGCGTAACTCGGCGGTGGTCAACTGTCGCATTACGTTTCAAGGCGCCCATACTTGAGGCCTTGCCGCCGCATACCCTCGGGCCACCTGTCAGAATGGACCTCGTGGCTGACACTGCTGAGGGCAAAGCACGCAAGACCAAGTACGTCGACAACGGGTGGCCGACGACGGACCCCGACGACCATGCGGTCAGTGAGCTCGTGACCGATCGCACGGGTGCGCTGTCGCCCTTCGGCGAGCTGGTGTTCCCGCTGCCCTCCACCGATCTGCCCTATCTGCACCCGGTCACCGTCGTCAATCGGTAGGCCGCCGGATGGCCAGGGCCTCTGACGCCTCGAAAGCCCCGGCGACCTGGGCGTCGGGAGATTCCGGCTCGGGCGCCCTGTCACACCTGGACGACCACGGGGCGGCGCACATGGTCGACGTCAGCGAGAAGGTGGCCACCAAGCGCACCGCGGTCGCCGCGGGTGTCCTGCGCACGTCGGCGCAGGTGGTGGCGCTGATCTCGACTGGCGGCCTGCCCAAGGGCGACGCGCTGGCCACCGCGCGGGTGTCCGGCATTCAGGCCGCGAAGCGCACCAGCGACCTCATCCCGCTGTGTCATCAGCTCGCACTTACGGGGGTCGACATCGACTTCACCTTGGGCGAGTCTGAGATCGAGATCATCGCAACGGTGCGAAGCACCGACCGCACGGGGGTGGAGATGGAAGCGTTGACGGCGGTCAGCGTCGCGGGGCTGACGCTCTACGACATGATCAAGGCGGTAGACCCGGCGGCACGGATCGACGACATTCGAGTGCTGCGCAAGGAAGGCGGCAAAACCGGAAAGTGGGCACGCCCATGAGCTCCCGTTCAGCCCGCGTCATCATCGCCTCGACTCGTGCGTCGTCAGGTGTGTACGACGACCGATGCGGTCCCATCATCGCCGAATGGCTTGCAGAGCGGGGCTTTTCGGCCGTGCAGCCCGAGGTGGTCGCCGATGGGCCGCCGGTCGGCGAGGCGCTGCGCACGGCGATCGACGCCGACGTCGACGTGATCATCACCTCCGGTGGCACCGGCATCTCGCCCAGCGACAGCACGCCGGACCAGACCGTGGCCGTCGTCGATTACCTGATTCCGGGGCTGGCGGAGGCGATCCGCCAGTCGGGCCTGCCGAAGGTGCCCACGTCGGTGCTGTCGCGGGGGGTGTGCGGGGTGGCCGGTCAGACCCTGATCGTCAACCTGCCGGGTTCGCCCGGCGGGGTACGCGACGGTCTTGGAGTGCTCGCCGACGTGCTGGACCACGCGCTCGATCAACTCGCCGGTAAAGATCACCAGCGATGACGCTCGTCCTGCGCGCAGCGATGACCGAGCACCCGATTTCGCTGGCTGAACATGAGGAGTTGGTGGGCCATCAGTCGGCCGGGGCCGTCGTCGGCTTCGTCGGAATGATCCGCGACCACGACGGCGGACGCCGGGTGGTGCGGCTGGAATACTCCGCGCACCCTTCGGCCGACCAGGTCATCGCCGAGGTGGTGGCCGACGTGGCCGAGCAATCCAGCGGCGTGCGCGCCGTCGCCGCCAGCCACCGGATCGGCGCGCTGCGCATCGGGGAGGCGGCGTTGGTGGCGGCGGTCGCGGCCGATCATCGGCAGGCCGCGTTCGCCACCTGCGCGCACCTGGTGGACACCATCAAGGCCCGGCTACCGGTGTGGAAGCACCAATTCTTCGCCGACGGCACCGAGGAGTGGGTGGGCTCGGCCTGACGCCCTAGGCGCGGTCGGCCGCCGGAATGGTCCGCCGTGCCCGACACGCCCCGAACAGGAGGGTTTCGGGGCGTGCGGGGAGTGTGGCGGTGTCAGGCGCTGGGCGACGGCTGCGCCAGAGCGTCCAGCGCGTCGTTCCCCTGAACGTCCTGCGCCCGGATCGCGTCCCACAGTTGCTGCGTGTAGCCGGCGTCGGCGACATGCTGCGGCATGCCGGCCGGTACGAAACCGTGGAAGTCGGTGTCCACCGCGGGCGGTGCGTCGGCCGGGGGTACGGGCGGCATCGCGTCGGCCGGCGGCGGGGCGTCGGCCGGGGGTACGGGCGGCATCGCGTCGGCCGGCGGCGGCGCGTCGGCCGGGGGTGCGGGCGGCAGGTCCCCGGGAGGCGCGGGCGGAACCGCGTCCGCCGGGGGAGCGGGCGGCAGGTCCGCCGGCGGCGGAGGAGCGTCCGGCGGCGCGGGCCGGTCAAACGAGGCCAATTGCACCGGCGCGGGCGGCGGGGCGTCCGGCGGGGGCGCGTCCGCGGGCGGGGCCAGCGGCGCCGGGGCGCCGTTGATTCCGGGCGCGTCCAGCCCGGCCGGCGCGGGCACGTCACGCTGGGTGGGACCCGACAACGGGCCGCCGCACACGGGCCACGCGCCGCGGCCCTGAGTGGCGAGCACCCGCTCGGCGACGGCGATCTGCTGTTCCCGGGTGGCGAGTTCGGCCGACGGGGCATACTGGCCGCCGCCGTGCGAGGCCCAAGTGCTTGCGCTGAACTGCACGCCGCCGTGGTAGCCGTTGCCGGTGTTGATGCCCCAATTGCCGCCGGATTCGCAATGGGCTACCTGATCCCATTCGCCGTCGGTGGCCGCGGCCGCTTGGCCGGCAAGGGCGATGCTGCCGCCGCCAAGAACCGCGCCGGTGACGGCGATCTTGGCGACGCTGATGTTCGAACTGCTGGGCTTACGGTGACGTCCACTCATACGCGCCGACTTATTCCTCTCGTCACGCGCCTGCGAGGTCAGCTGTCGGGTTCGGGTTGGAGAGGCCACCCGGCCGGCGTGGTCTGCAAAGCGAGACGACGCCGGCTTCACCCCTAGGAGCCGCGAGCGGCCCCAGTTCGATCACGGTGGACCGGTGGGTCCCCCGTCTCCATCCATGTAGTTCGGTGGCCCCCGCCTATTGGATGGAGCTCGGCGCGATAGGGAGGGGAGGTCCGCCAATCGGGATGGCTGGCGAGCCTTCGGAGACGGTAACGGTTTCTGTTGGTCGCGTCACGTTCTGCGAAACCCGGCGTTTCCCTCTCGGCCATCCGCGAAAACCGCAGGAACACAATGTGTTTGCGCAGGTCATGAGGGGCGATATCGGAGCGTGATCGCGCCGTTATCGTTCCGTTACGTGATGTATTTCACAGTTTCAGCCGCCAGAAAAGGGCGGCAGAACATCGATCGTGTCACCGGATTGCAACGCCGCGGTCTCGTCGCGGACGGCGATCCCGTCGCGCAGGTACGAGCATCGGGTCAACACGGTGGCCAGGCGAGACCCCCGATCGGCGAGCCGGTCGACCAGCTCGGCAACCGTCGTGCCGGGGCGCAGCACCACCGTCTCCGAGTCCACGCCGGCGGCCGCGCGGGCGGCCGCGAAAAAGCGCACCGTCACGTGGATTCCGTTTGCTTGGACAGGGGCCTGTCCCATGGGGCTAGCCACCGATCGCGCTCATCGGGCGGTCGGGCTGGATGAAGTTCGGGTCGTTGATGCCGTGACCGGCGGGCTTGCCCCACATCGCGATGCGCCACGCCGACTCGATCGCGTCGTCGGGTGCACCGCCGCGCAGCAGTCCCCGCAGGTCGGTCTCCTCTTCGGCGAACAGGCAGCTGCGAATCTGGCCGTCGGCCGTCAACCGGGTGCGGTCGCACGCCGCGCAGAAAGCGTGCGAGACCGAGGCGATGACGCCGAACTTTCCGCTCGGTGTGCCCGGGCCGGTGTCGACCAGCCAGAGCTCGGCGGGTGCCGATCCGCGCGGCGCCGGGTCGGGCCGCAGCCGAAAGTGTGGGCGTAGCGCTGCCAGGACGTCGTCGGCGCTCAGCGCCGCATCGCGGCGCCATTGGTGCCCGGCATCCAGCGGCATCTGCTCAATGACCCGCAATTGGTAGCCGTGCTCGAGGCAGAATCGCAGCAGCTCAACCACGTCCTCGCGGCCGGTGGCCGGGTCGAGCACGGCGTTCACCTTCACCGGCCGCAGGCCGGCACCCTTGGCGGCGGCCAGGCCGGCGAGCACATCGTCGAGCCGGTCGCGCCGGGTGATGGCGGCGAAATGCTGCCGGTCCACGCTGTCCAGCGAGATGTTGACCCGGTCCAGGCCCGCCCGAACCAGCCCGGCGGCGCGCCGCGCCAGCCCGATGCCATTGGTGGTCAGCGAGATCTCGGGGCGGGGCTGCAGCGCGGCGGCCGCGGCGACCACCTCCTCGAGGTGGCGCGCCAGCAGGGGTTCGCCGCCGGTGAACCGCACGCTGGTGACCCCCAGCCGGGTGACGGCGATATGCATCAGCCTCGCCAGCTCGGCGGCACTGAGCAGCTGCTCACCGGGCAGCCAGTTCAGGCCCTCCGCCGGCATGCAGTAGTTGCAGCGCAGGTTGCAGCGGTCGGTCAGCGAGACCCGCAGATCGGTGGCGACCCGCCCGTAGGTGTCCACCAGCGGACCGGCGGACGGCGCGTCCGTCGGGACGGCACGGTCACCGGCCGGGCCGTCGGCACGGCTCGGCACCGTCGGGACACCCAACGCCGTCAGCGTCATGCGGCCACCGGCGGCAGGTAGTGGGGCGGCGAGCTGACCGGCACGATCTCCTTGCCCAACGGCATCAATGACACCGGAATCAGCTTGAGGTTGGCCAGCGCCAGCGGAATGCCGACGATCGTGAGCGCCATCGCCGCCGCGCTGACCAGATGGCCGATCGCCAGCCACACGCCGAACAGCACCACCCAGATGATGTTCCCGATCAGGGCGCCGGACCCCGCGGTCGGCTTGTCCACGATGGTGCGGCCGAACGGCCACAGGGCGTACAAGGCGATGCGCAGCGCCGCGAAGCCAAACGGGATGGTGATGATCAGCACGAAGCTGATGAGCGCCGCAGCCAGGTATCCGACGGCCATCCACAGGCCGCCGAAGACTAGCCAGATGACGTTCAGGATCAGGCGCATATCTCCTCCGCAGGTATTACCAAGCGTACCGAGTACCCGATAACGGGGGTGCTCGTTACCCGGGCATCCGAGTAGGATCAGACTCCTAATACGGCGTCCTGCGCAGGCGGGACGCTTATTGCGTTGCCTATTTCAATTGATCCGCTAGACAAGCAGGTGAGACCAGTGCCGACGGGCAAGGTTAAGTGGTACGACGCTGAGAAGGGCTTCGGCTTCCTGTCGCAAGAGGACGGTGAAGACGTCTACGTCCGCTCGTCGGCGTTGCCCGCGGGGGTCGAGGGCCTCAAGGCGGGCCAGCGTGTGGAGTTCGGCATCGCCTCCGGACGGCGCGGACCGCAAGCGTTGAGCCTCAAGCTGATTGAGCCGCCGCCCAGCCTGACCAAGACTCGTCGCGAGGCGCCCGCCGAACACAAGCACAACCCCGACGAGCTGCACGGCATGGTCGAGGACATGATCACGTTGCTGGAAAGCACCGTGCAGCCCGAGTTGCGCAAGGGTCGCTACCCGGACCGCAAGACCGCCCGTCGGGTTTCCGAGGTGGTCAAGGCCGTGGCCCGGGAGCTCGACGCCTAACCGGCCGGTGACTCAGAACCGACTGCGCCAAAAGCTACTGGGTGGTAACTTCGACATCCGTAGGTGTGGTGTTCGGGTCAGTAGTGGTTAGCCACACGTCGTGTGAGTCGTTAGCAAGGAGGCTGCGATGTCACAGCAAGCGCAGGTCACCGAGGAGCAGGCGAGAGCGCTCGCCGAGGAATCTCGCGAAAGTGGTTGGGACAAACCATCCTTCGCCAAGGAGTTATTCCTTGGTCGTTTTCCGTTAGAGCTGATACACCCATTCCCCAAACCGTCTGACGCCGACGAGGAGCGCACCCGCGCGTTTCTCGACAAGGTGCGGCAATTTCTGGACACTGTCGACGGCAGTGTCATCGAGCGCGACGCGCAGATTCCCGATGAGTACGTGAAGGGCATGGCCGAATTGGGTTGTTTCGGCATGAAAATTCCGTCCGAATACGGCGGGCTGGGCATGTCCCAAGTTGCCTACAACCGCGCGCTGATGATGATTTCGAGCGTTCATCCCAGTCTCGGCGCACTGCTATCGGCCCATCAGTCGATCGGAGTACCCGAACCGCTCAAGCTCGCCGGCACCCCGGGACAGAAGCGGAAGTTCTTGCCGCGGTGTGCTGCTGGGGCTGTATCGGCGTTCTTGCTTACCGAACCGGATGTGGGCTCAGACCCGGCGCGCTTGGCCTCGACGGCCACACCCGTCGAAGAGGGGAAGGCTTACGAACTCGAGGGTGTGAAATTGTGGACCACCAACGGCGTGGTCGCCGAACTGCTGGTGGTCATGGCCCGGGTGCCCAAGAGCGATGGGCACCGGGGTGGAATCAGCGCATTCGTGGTCGAGGCCGATTCGCCGGGGATCACCGTGGAGCGGCGTAACAAGTTCATGGGGCTGCGCGGCATTGAGAACGGAGTGACCAGGCTGCACCGGGTTCGGGTGCCCAGCGAAAATTTGATCGGCCGCGAAGGTGACGGGCTCAAGATCGCGTTGACCACACTCAACGCCGGACGGCTGTCGCTGCCTGCAACCGCGACAGGTGCGTCTAAGTGGGCGCTGAAGATCGCCCGCGAATGGTCTGGTGAGCGTGTGCAGTGGGGCAAGCCGCTGGCCAAGCATGAAGCAGTGGCCGGCAAAATCTCGTTCATCGCCGCGACCAATTACGCGCTTGATGCGGTGCTCGAGCTGTCTTCGCAGATGGCCGACGAGGGACGCAACGACATCCGCATCGAGGCGGCGTTGGCCAAATTGTGGGCTAGCGAGATGGCCTGCACCATCGGCGATGAGGTTTTGCAGATCCGGGGTGGGCGGGGCTATGAGACCGCGGAGTCATTGGCCGCGCGAGGTGAGCGCGCGGTGCCCGTCGAGCAGGTGGTGCGGGACCTGCGGATCAACCGCATCTTCGAAGGATCCAGTGAGATCATGAGGCTGCTCATCGCACGCGAGGCGGTCGATGCACACCTCGCAGCGGCCGGCGATCTGGCCAAACCCGACGCCGGTTTGCGGCAGAAGGCCGCCGCGGCGGTCGGTGCGAGCGGGTTCTACGCGAAGTGGTTGCCACAGCTGGTCTTTGGCGAAGGTCAGCGACCGAAGGCCTACAACGAGTTCGGCCCGCTGGCGACGCACCTCCGGTTCGTCGAACGCTCCTCCCGCAAGCTGGCCCGTAACACCTTTTACGGGATGGCGCGTTGGCAGGCCAAACTGGAGCAACGGCAGGGATTCCTCGGGCGCATCGTCGATATCGGTGCCGAACTGTTCGCGATGTCCGCGGCGTGCGTGCGCGCCGAGGGCCAGCGTGTCGCCGATCCCACCGTCGGTCAACAGGCGTACGAGCTGGCCGAGACGTTCTGCCAGCAGGCGACCCTCCGCGTCGAAGCGTTGTTCCATGCGTTGTGGGCCAACACCGACGGCAGCGATGTTCAGCTGACCCATAACGTCCTGGAGGGCCGCTACGCCTGGCTGGAGGATGGGATCGTCGACCAGTCAGAAGGCACCGGACCTTGGATCGCGCACTGGGAGCCCGGCGAGTCCACCGAAACCAACCTGGCCCGGCGATTTTTGACGGTGTCTGCGCCGTCGGAGGCGAACCTGTAGCTCCGCGTTCGATTCTCCGGGTTCGTCGACAGCCGTCGCGGGGGCAGAATTGTCGTCATGGCTACCTACGTTGCTCCGGCAGGCGAATTCACCCGCGACACCAACTACATCACCACCCGCATCACTGCCGACGGGCGTGACGGCTACCCGGTGGAGCCCGGCCGGTATCGGCTGGTCGTCGCGCGGGCGTGCCCGTGGGCGAACCGCGCCATCATCGTGCGCCGCTTGTTGGGCCTGGAAAGCGTTCTCTCCATTGGCTTTTGCGGTCCCACCCACGACGAGCGCAGTTGGACGTTCGACCTCGATCCGGGCGGTGTCGACCCGGTATTGAAGATTCCACGGCTGCAGGACGCCTACTTCAAGCGCTTTCCCGACTATCCCAAAGGCATCACGGTCCCGGCGATCGTCGATGTTCCAACCGGGGCGGTGGTCACCAATGACTTCGCGCAGATGACGCTGGATCTCTCGACGGAGTGGTCGGCCTACCACCGCGACGGAGCGCCCGATTTGTACCCGGAGCACCTGCGCGCGGAAATCGATGAGGTGAGCAAGAGGGTCTACACCGAAATCAACAACGGTGTGTACCGGTGCGGGTTCGCCGGCTCACAGCAGGCCTACGAAGCGGCCTACGACCGGTTGTTCACCGCGTTGGATTGGGTGAGCGAACGGCTGAGCAATCAGCGATTCCTGGTGGGCGACACCATCACCGAGGCCGACGTGCGGTTGTTCACCACCCTGGCCCGCTTCGACCCGGTCTATCACGGGCACTTCAAATGCAATCGCAGCAAGTTGAGTGAGATGCCGGTGCTGTGGGCCTACGCGCGCGACCTGTTCCAGACACCGGGCTTCGGTGACACCGTCGACTTCGTCCAGATCAAGCAGCACTACTACATCGTGCACGCCGACATCAATCCCACTCGGATCGTGCCCAAAGGCCCCGACCTGGCCGGCTGGCTATCCCCGCACGGGCGAGAAAGCCTGGGAGGCAAGCCCTTTGGTACTGGAACGCCGCCCGGGCCACCGGTCGAGGGTGAACGCGTACCCGCCGGCCACTCGGCTTGAGCCACACCGGCGAGCCGCGCGGCGGATCCTCAAAAGGTCAGCCGCACCGACCATTCCGCGTGCGGGACATCGCGAAGCTCGCCGGCCGGATCAACGGCCAACGTCAGCAACTGCACCACGATCCCGGCCAGCCGCCCGCGCTGTGGGTCGACCGAGGGGATCGTCACGGCGAATCGGGTGCCCGGTCGGAAGATGGTGCTGGTGGTGTTCGTCGGGTCGTCATACACCTGCAGCAGCCGCCACGGCGCGCGGTAAATCGCATCGGGCACCGACAGCTGAATCGGGTACCGCTCGCTGACCCGCAGCTCGCCCTGATTCTGCGGCGTCTCACAGTCTTCGAGGTTGAGCACGTTGCAGTACAGGTAGGGCCCCACCCGGGTCAGGTGACCGTGTGAATACGCGCTGATTTCGGGGTGCCGCGGTCCGGTGCGGCCGACCAGCAGCCAGGTCCCGACGCCGGCGCCGACGCACAGGAGGGCCACCAGGCAGGCGAGCAGCACGGCCACCCCCCGCTTGCTTCCGGGTTTCACTCGGCTACCACCGCCGAAGCGCCGACACCGCGACGCGTGCCCTCCTGCTCGACCATGATTGGTCTATTTCCTCCCAGGCCGGGAATCAGTGAGTTGCCGCGGAAGCTGACAAGGGTCTGCGCCAGGCCCAGGATGAGCAGCGCAGTGACCGCGGTGAAGCCGACCCACAGTTCGGTGTACACCAACACGCCCAGCGCGCCGCCGAGGACCCAGGCCAATTGCAGCGTCGACTCCGAGCGCCCGAAGCCCGACGCGCGGGACTCCTCCGGCAGGTCGTTCTGCAGCGACGCGTCCAGCGACGCCTTCGCGATGGCGCTGGACCCCGACGTGACCAGGGTGGCGATCACGGCCAGCATCAGGTTGCCGGCCACCGCGGCGGCCAGCGCGACCGCGCTCACCGCGACCGTGCAGCGCACCACCAGCACGGCGGGCCTGCCCAGCTTCAGGCGCGCACTGGTGAAGTTGCCGACGAAATTGCCGATCCCCGCCGCGGCGCCGATCATGCCGAGCATTGCGATCTGGGCCCAGCCGTTGGCCTGGTGGGCCTTGGCGACGAACGCGGGATACAGGAACAAGAAACCCACCATGACCTTGATGGTGCAGTTACCCCACAGCGAGGTGATGATGTTGCGGCCCAACGGTTGCCGAAGCGCCCCGCTGACCTCCTGATGCCAGCTGCGCCGCAGCGGTTCACTGTCCTGGCGGTAGCTCAACGTGGCGGGAACCTCACCGGCGGTCACCTCGACCCAGCGGGGTATCCGCATGGACAGCATCGCGCCGGCGATCGTCACCGCGATCACCACGAACAACGCCCCGGGCAGCTTGAACAGGTGGGTGCAGGCGAATTCCACGCCACCGGCGATGGCACCGCCGACGATGGTGCCGCCCAGCAGGCCGAACGTGGTCAGCCGGGCGTTGACCCGCACCAGGTCGATGGTCGGCGGCATCACCCGAGGCGTCACCGCGCTGCGCAACACGCTGAACGACTTCGAGAAGACCATCATCGCGAGCGCGCACGGGTAGAGCACCCACGACGGGAAACTGCCGGTGGGGCCGTCGTAGTTCATGATCAGCAGCACCGCCAGTGCGGTGCGCAGGGCGAACGACGCGGCCAGCGCGACGCGGCGGCCGTGCTGCAGCCGGTCCAGTGCCGGACCGATGAACGGTGCGACGACGGCGAACGGCGCGATGGTGATCAACAGGTACAGCGCGACCCGGCCCTTGCTCTCCCCGGTCGCCGCGGCGAAGAACAACGTGTTGGCCAGCGCGACGGCCATCGCGGCGTCGACGGCGAAGTTGGCCACCACGGGCCACGTCAGCGCCGTCAGGCCGGACTTGTCGGCGCCGTCCGCCGTCGCGGCGCGCTGCACCATCCAGTACATCCGCGAGCCCATTTCGCGGCTGCGCAGGGCGGCGGCGCGGGTGACGGTGATCCGCTCGCCGGAGACCGGACCGCGAGAAGCCGTGCCGCTGCTGCGCTCCGGCTCCGGCTGTTGGCCCAGCGGGGGCAGATAGCGGTTGGCGCTCGGCATCGGCGAAGGCCGCCGTGTGCGCCGATCGGTGCTGTCGCCGGCGGGGTAGTTGGCCGCGCCCGGATGTTGGGAGGCGGCGCCGTTGCGGGGCCGGCGGCCCCGCTGAGAGGGCACACGGCCCGGATCGTTTTGCCGCCGTCCAGACACGTCCCGATTCTCCCCTATGCCGACTCCGTGCGTCTGCAGGTAACGGGGTGTGGCTCGTCAACCTAGTATTGGAAACGCAATGCAGAAAGAAGACAGCGTGACCAGACCCAGCGAGGAGCCCTCCGTGGAATCCGCCGTGGCAACCGTGGACGACTGGCCGGAGGGGTTGGCGGCGGTGCTCACGGGCGCGGCAGACCAGGCCAGGGCCGCCGTCGTGGAGTTCAGCGGGCCGGAGATGGTCGGCGACTACCTGGGCGTCGGCTACGAAGATCCGAACACCGCGACCCACCGGTTCCTGGCGCACCTGGCCGGTTACCAGGGGTGGCAGTGGGCGGTCGTCGTGGCGGCCTATCCCGGCGCCGAGCACGCCACCATCAGCGAGGTGGTGCTGGTGCCGGGGCCGACGGCATTGCTGGCACCCGAGTGGGTGCCATGGGAGCACCGGGTGCGGCCCGGGGACCTGAGCCCCGGCGATCTGCTGGCGCCCGGCACCGACGATCCTCGGCTGGTTCCCGGCTACACCGCCAGCGGGGACCCCCAGGTCGACGAGACCGCCGCCGAGATCGGGTTGGGCCGGCGTTGGGTGATGAGCGCCGAGGGCCGCGCGGAGGCGGCCGAACGCTGGCGCACCGGCGATTACGGCCCCGACTCGCCGATGGCGCGATCCACCAAGCGGGTGTGCCGCGACTGCGGTTTCTTCCTGCCGCTGTCGGGATCCCTGGGGGCGCTGTTCGGGGTGTGCGGCAACGAATTGTCGGCCGACGGGCACATCGTCGACAAGCTGTACGGCTGCGGTGCTCATTCGGACACCCCGGCCCCGGCGGGCACTGGGTCGCCGGCGTACGAGCCCTACGACGACGGCCTGCTGGACGTCACCCAGGCACCGGTCGAGCCGTCCGCGCCGTCCGGGGAAGCGGAGGCGCCGGAAGCGCAGGAGGAGCCCGCGACCCAGGAGCCCGCGACCGAGGAGTCCGCGATCCAAGAACTTGCGGCCCAGGAACCGGCGGCCCAAGAGTCTGCGGCCCAAGAATCTGCGACCCAGGAGTCCCGGCCCGAGACACCGGCCGAGACGGCCGAAGCCGAGCCCGAGACGACGGAAGCCGAGTCCGAGACGACGGAAGCCGAGCCCGTGGCTGAGGCGCCGGAAGGCGAGCAGCCGCCGCAGAGCGAAACGCCGGACTAGCCGGTTTCGGCGGCGGCCTTGATGCGCGCCAGCGAGGCGTTCATGCCGTCGAGCAATTCACGCTCGAAGTTGGCGGTGCCGCCGAAGAGCGTATTCACCGACAGGTTCGAAAACGCGGTGACACCGTTTTCGGCGTGACGGCTCTCGATCAGCCGGGTGCCCTCGCCGCTGGGCTCGAGCTCGTAGCTCCAGATGGTGTTGTTCGTGTCGACGCGGAACGCGAGCTTGCGGTCGGGAACGACCTCGACGACCGTGCACGTGGTCGGCCAGAACATGCGCTTGCGGCGGTTGAGGTTGAGGGTCCGGGTGCCCTGACGTACCGGGCCGAAGGGCTTCATCCAACGACACTGCGGACTCCACTGCGGCATTCGCCGCAGGTCGGAAATCAATCCCCACACCGTGGCGACCGGTGCGTTGATGTCGACGTGGGCTTGCAACAGCGGGGCTACCATCGCTCCTCCAGTGGTGCGAATTACTTGTGGTCGAGATAGTTTTCGAGGCCGGCCTGCGCGCCGCGGGCACCGCGACGGGCCGCGGCGAGCTGCAGCAGGAAGATGCTCGTGCCGAGCACCCCCACACCCAGCCCGGCCAGGGCGACCGGACGCCAACATTGCAGGGCGGGCACCAGGAAAGCGGCCGCCACCGCGGACAGCCACCCCAGCGCGCCGAGCGCGATGAACGGCCACACCTGCAGCAGCGCGGCCGGCAGCGGCGGCGCGGTGGGGTTCTGACCGGGTTCGGCAGACATCGCGCTTAACATAGCCCGCCGCCGGTGTCCGCGGGCGGCGCACCCACTAGCCGAATCGAATGACCCGGCCCGGCCGAACGGGATACCCGCGGCTATAAGCGTTTCGATGAAAAGCCCGCAGCACGGTGAAAGGGATCAATACCGGTCGTTCACCGGTTGGTGTCCCGGTTTCTCAGCCTGCCGTGTAACCTCGCGCCATGCCTGACAGCGATGCGCGGCTGGCCAGCGACCTGTCACTGGCTGTTACGCGGCTGGCCCGACAACTGCGGTTTCGCAATCCGTCGTCGCCGGTGTCCCTCTCGCAGCTGTCGGCGCTGGCGATGCTGACCAACGAAGGCCCGATGACGCCCGGGGCCCTGGCGATTCGCGAACGGGTCCGGCCGCCGTCGATGACCCGGGTGATCGCGTCGCTGGCCGAGATGGGGCTGGTGGACCGCGCGCCGCACCCTGTCGACGGCCGCCAAGTGCTCGTCTCGGTCTCGGAGTCCGGGGCCGAGCTGGTCAAGGCCAACCGCCGTGCCCGCCAGGAGTGGCTCGCCAAGCGGCTGGCGACGTTGAACAGCGAACAACGCGACACCCTGCGCAGCGCCGCCGACCTGATGTTGGCCCTGGTCGACGAAGGCCCGTGAGTTACCGGACCGAAGCCCTGAATATTCAGGACGTTGACGACCCCGACGATCCTAGGCTCGACGATTTCCGCGACCTGAACAGCGTTGATCGCCGTCCCGATCTGCCGTCCGGCAAGGGGCTGGTGATCGCCGAGGGTGTGCTGGTGGTGCAGCGCATGCTCGCCTCACGGTTTCACCCGCACGCCCTGCTGGGCACCGACCGCCGGCTCGCCGAGCTCAAAGATGATCTGGCCGGCAGCGCCGTGCCGTTCTACCGAACGTCCGCCGACGTCATGGCCCGGGTGGTCGGCTTTCATCTCAACCGCGGCGTGCTGGCGGCCGCCCGGCGGGTACCCGAACCCAGCGTCGCCGAGGTGATCGCCGGGGCCCGCACCGTCGCGGTGCTCGAAGGGGTCAACGATCACGAGAACCTGGGCTCGATCTTCCGCAACGCGGCGGGGCTCGGCGTCGACGCGGTGGTCTTCGGTAGCGGCTGTGCCGACCCGCTGTACCGTCGCGCGGTCCGGGTGTCGATGGGCCACGCGCTACTGGTGCCGTATGCGCGCGCAACCTGTTGGCCCGCCGAGCTTGCGACATTGCGGCAGAACGGTTTTCGACTTCTGGCGATGACGCCGCAGGGCACCGCATACGCGTTGTCGGAGGCGATGACGGCCGCGCGCGACGAACGGGTCGCGGTGTTGGTCGGCGCCGAAGGGCCGGGGCTGACGCCGGCCACCCTGCGGTTGAGTGATGTGCGGGTGCGTATTCCGATGTCGCGGGGCACCGACTCGCTCAACGTCGCGACGGCGGCGGCGTTGGCGTTCTACGAGCGGGCCCGCATGGTGACGGGAGGTGGCGATGGACAGCCAGGCTAGGCTCCGGCTGATGAGAGACGAGTCCGTGCCCTGGGCAACGGGTTTGACGGTGACCGCGTTCGTCGCTGCGGTCACGGGCGCCGCGATCGTGGTGCTCAGTCTGGGGCTGGTGCGCGTGAACGCGCTGCTGGCCGTCGGGCTCAACGTCGTGGCCGCCGGGGGATTGGCGCCCACGCTGTGGGGGTGGCGGCGTACGCCGGTGCTGCGCTGGTTCGTGTTCGGTGCCGCGGTGGGGGTCGCGGGGGCGTGGATTGTGCTACTCGCCTTGGCGGCGGGTCGCGCCTAGTGGTGATCGCGAGCGCGGCAAAGCCGGGCGAAGCGGGTCGCCACCGTCGGCCCTAGCGCTGTCCGCCCGAGCGCACGCCGAGCAACACGTCCTCCCACGCCGGGATGACCGGCTTGCCCCGGCGGGTGTGCACGGGCTTTTCGTCGGGCTCCGCGACCGGTGCTTCCGCGACGGGCGACTTCGCCGGCTCTTCGAAGTCGACGTGGGCCACCCGGGCCACCGGGCGCAGCGGGCGTTCGAAGGTGGGGTCGATCAGCGCGCTGGCCGCGTCGTCGATGGCCGTGACCGTTCCGCCGTGGGCGCCCGGAGAGAAGCAGAAATGCGCGAGGTTGTCGGAACGGCCGACCTTCCACGCGAGCTGCACCGTCCATCGGTTGTCTTCGTTGCGCCAGGCGTCCCAGCTGAGTTTGTCGTGGCTGAGGCCCCGGGTCACCAGGGCGGCGCTGACCGTCTCCAGCAGCGTCAGGACGGCGGGGCCGTCGGCCAGCATCGGATGGGCGGCGGTTGCCAGCTCCGCGGCGCGGAACCGTTCCAACAGCACCGGATGGGCAAAGCGGCGGATCCGCGACACTTCCGAACCCGACGCCGCGGCGACCTGCTCGACGGAGGCGCCGGCGCGGATCTTGGCCTGAATTTCTTTGGGGCTCAGCATGTTGGTGACTTCAATCTCGAGCTGCGGTTGCTCAGAGGACAGGGCCGCCTCGCGCAGCAGCGTTCGCAGGCGGTCGTCGGCCACCAGCTTGAACTGCTCCGCGGGATCGTCACCCTCGCAGATGACATATTTGCTGTCGGCATCCAGCCCAACCACTTTGAGTTCCCGCATGGTTATCTCCTCGCAGGCTCCGTGCAGGTCAGCGACGGACCCGTCACGTGCGCACTCTAGTCCAGCAACCGCCCATCACCTGTGCTGACACGCGGTGTGGTTGCCGGTCGATTGCCGCCCGGTTACAAGCGCTCGACGACCCAGTCGATGCATTGGGTCAGGGCGCTGACGTCGTCGGGGTCAACCGCCGGGAACATCCCCACCCGTAGCTGATTGCGGCCGAGTTTGCGGTACGGCTCGGTGTCGACGACGCCGTTCGCCCGGAGGATCTTCGCGACGGCCGCGGCATCGACGTCGTCGGCGAAGTCGACGGTGCCCACCACCTGCGAGCGCAGCTTGGGGTCGCTGACAAACGGCGTGGTGTAGGACCGCTCCTCGGCCCAGGAGTACAGCCGGCTCGACGAGTCCGCCGTGCGCTTGACGGCCCAGTCCAGCCCGCCGTTGCCCAGCATCCAGTCGACCTGCTCGACCATCAGCGCCAGGGTGCCGACCGCCGGGGTGTTGTAGGTCTGGTCCTTCAGGCTGTTCTCCACGGCGATGGGCAGCGACAGGAAGTCGGGAACCCAGCGGCCGGAGGCGGCGATGGACTCGACGCGGGCCAGCGCCGCGGGGCTCATGACGGCCAGCCACAGGCCGCCGTCGCTGGCGAAATTCTTCTGCGGGGAGAAGTAGTAGGCATCGGTCTCGGCGATGTCGACCGGCAGTCCGCCGGCGCCCGAGGTCGCATCGATGACGACCAGTGCCTCGCCGGAATCGGCGGGCCGGGCGATGGGCACCGCGACGCCGGTCGATGTCTCGTTGTGCGCCCAGGCGATCACATCCACCGAGGGGTCGCTCTGCGGCTCGGGTGCGCTGCCGGCGTCCGCCTTGATGACGACGGGATCGCCGACGAAGGGGTTCTTGGCGACCGCGGAGGCGAACTTGGAGCTGAACTCGCCGAAGGACAGGTGCAACGAACGCTTGTCGATCAGGCCGAAAGCCGCGGCATCCCAGAACGCGGTCGCGCCGCCGTTGCCCAGAATGACCTCATAGCCCTCGGGCACCGAGAACAGGTCGGCGAGCCCGGACCGCAGCCGGCCGACCAGATTCTTGACCGGCGCCTGCCGGTGCGAGGTGCCGAACAACGGGGCGGCTGTCGTGGTCAGCGCCTGCAATTGTTCGGGTCGGACCTTGGACGGGCCGCACCCGAAGCGGCCGTCGCGGGGTTTCATGTCAGCGGGGATCTCGAGCTGGTCAGCCATGCTCATCAGGGTAGTGAGCCGACCCGGCGCCCCGGCGCGGAGGCCCGGCTGTCGGCCCCCGTCGCCGGGACAAAAAGCCTGTTCGGCTGCCCTCGGACGTTTCGTCGCGTGTGATCTGGGGCATAAAATTTCCATGACCACCGGTCAGGTCACAGTGCCCGGAAGGGGCCTAGGAAATATCCGGTACCTGCGGTACTGTCTGGACACAGCACAGCCAAATGTAAACCTCGTTGGGGAGGCCTGGATATGGCTAGGACGCGATTGGTCCGGCGTTGGCGAAGCAACATGGAAGTGCGCGACGACGCCGAATACGTCAACATGCTTGCCACACTGTCCGAGGGGTCGGTGCGGCGTAACTTCAATCCCTACACCGATATCGATTGGGAATCACCAGAATTCGCCGTCACGGAAAACGATCCGCGGTGGATCCTGCCGACGACCGACCCGCTGGGTCGCCATCCCTGGTATCTGGCGCAGTCGGACGAGCGCAAGATCAAGATCGGGATGTGGCGCCAGGCCAACGTGGCCAAGGTGGGTCTGCACTTCGAGTCCATCCTGATCCGGGGCCTGATGAACTACACGTTCTGGGTGCCCAACGGGTCACCGGAATACCGGTATTGCCTGCACGAGTCGGTTGAAGAGTGCAACCACACCATGATGTTCCAGGAGATGGTGAACCGCATCGGCACCGACGTGCCGGGCATGCCGCGAATCCTCAAGTGGCTCTCGCCGTTGGTGCCGCTGGTGGCGGGCCCGCTGCCGGTGGCGTTCTTCATCGGGGTGCTCGCCGGCGAGGAACCGATCGATCACACGCAGAAAAATGTTCTGCGCGAAGGCAAGTCGCTGCACCCCATCATGGAGCGGGTGATGGCCATTCACGTGGCCGAGGAGGCCCGGCACATCTCGTTCGCCCACGAATTCCTGCGCAAGCGGGTGCCGGAATTGACCAAGAGGCAACGATTCTGGACCGCGCTGTACCTGCCGCTGACCATGAAGGCACTGTGTCGCGCAATCGTGGTGCCGCCCAAGGCATTCTGGCAGGAGTTCGACATCCCGCGCGACGTCAAGAAGGAACTGTTCTTCCGGTCGCCGGAATCGCGTAAGTGGCTCAGCGACATGTTCGGTGATGTGCGGATGCTGGCCTACGACACCGGCCTGATGGAAACGCGCTCCGCGCGGTTGATGTGGCGGTTGTGCAAGATCAACGGCAAGCCGTCGCGGTACCGGAGCGAGCCGCAGCGCCAGCACCTGGCCGCGGTCCCGGCCGCGTAACCACTGCGAGTTCCTTTATGCCGCACGTTATTACCCAGTCGTGCTGTAACGACGGGTCCTGTGTTTTCGCGTGCCCGGTGAATTGCATTCACCCGACACCCGATGAGCCCGGTTTCGCCACCTCGGAGATGCTCTACATCGATCCGGTGGCGTGCGTGGACTGCGGTGCCTGCGTGAGCGCATGCCCCGTCGGCGCGATCGCGCCCGACACCCGGCTGGACGCCAAGCAGCTGCCCTTCATCGAGATCAACGCGTCCTTCTATCCGGACCGGCCGAAGGACGAGAAGCTGCCGCCGACGTCGAAGCTGGCCTCGGTGATCCCGGCCGTCGAGGTGCACGCCCGCCGTACGCCGCTGACCGTGGCCATCGTCGGATCCGGGCCGGCGGCGATGTATGCCGCCGACGAACTGCTGACTCAGCACGGCGTGCGCGTCAACGTCTTTGAGAAGCTTCCTACCCCTTACGGTTTGGTGCGCGCCGGGGTGGCCCCCGATCACCAGAACACCAAGCGGGTCACTCGGCTGTTCGACCGGGTCGCCGGGGATCGGCGGTTCCGGTTCTATCTCAACGTCGAGGTCGGCAAACAGCTGAGCCACGCCGATCTGCTGGCTCACCACCACGCCGTGCTGTACGCCGTCGGCGCACCCGATGACCGCCGCCTGGACATCGAGGGCATGGGCGTGCCCGGGACCGGAACGGCGACCGAATTGGTCGCATGGATCAACGGGCATCCCGATTTCACCGATCTGCCAGTCGATCTCAGCCACGAGCGGGTGGTGATCGTCGGCAACGGCAACGTCGCCCTCGATGTCGCCCGGCTGCTCACCTCGGATCCCGACGACCTGGCCCGCACCGACATCGCCGACCACGCGCTGTCGGCCTTCCGGGCCTCGGCGGTGCGTGAGGTGGTGATCGCCGCTCGGCGCGGACCCGCCCAGTCGGCGTTCACGTTGCCCGAACTGATCGGGCTCACTGGCAGCTCCGAAGTGGTGCTCAGCGCGGCCGACCGCCAGCTGGTGGCCGCCGACCTCGCGACCGCTTCGGACGCGTTGACCAAGCGCAAGCTGGAAATCTTGAGCACCCTCGGCGACGATTCGGCGCCGTCCTCGCGCCCCAGGATCAGGCTGGCGTATCGGCTCACCCCGAGCAGGGTGCTGGGGGACCAGCGCGCCACCGGCATGGAGTTCTCGGTCACCGGCACCGACGAGACGCGCCTGCTGGAAACGGGTCTGGTGCTGACGTCGATCGGCTACCGCGGCAAGCCGATTCGCGATCTTCCCTATGACGAGTCGTCGGCCGTCGTGCCGAACGACGCGGGTCGCGTCGTCGATCCCGCATCTGGTGAACCGGTGCCGGGCGCATACGTCGCGGGCTGGATCAAGCGGGGGCCCAGCGGGTTTATCGGCACCAACAAGTCCTGCTCATTGCAGACAGTGCAGGCCCTGGTCGCCGATTTCAACGCCGGCAAGCTGACCGATCCGGCGGCCAAACCCGAGGCGCTGGCCAGCCTGGTGCGCGCCCGTCAGCCTCACGCGATCGACGCGGCGGGATGGCGCGCCATCGACGCCGCCGAGATCGCGCGCGGCACCGACGACGGCCGGCCTCGCAACAAGTTCACCGACGTCTCCGCCATGCTCGCGGCCGCCGCCACCGCACAGCCGGCGCCGCCACCGCGACGCCGGCTGCTGGATCGGCTGCTCGGCTAGCCGGCTCCCTGCCCGGCCATCGCCGCCGAGATCTCTTCCATGCTGACCTCGCGGACCGGCTGCCCCAGCGACCAGTGGTGGCCGAACGGGTCGGCGACCATGCCGTAGCGGTCGCCCCAGAACTGGTCCGCCAACGGGGTCACCACGGTGGCACCGGCATCCAGCGCACGCTGGAAGCTGGCGTCGACGTCGGTGACCGTCAGGTGGATCATCACCGGGGTGCCGCCCAGCGATGTCGGCGTCATCGACTTGCCGCCACACACTTCCGGAAAGTCGTCGTTGAGCATCACCGTGAATCCGTTGATGCGCACCGCGGCGTGCACCAGTTTGCCGTCGGGACGCGGCACCCGCCCTATTTCTTCGGCCCCAAAGGCCTTGACGTAGAAGTCGATTGCCGCGGCGGCATCGTCGACCACCAGGTGCGGGGACAGTGCGGGTTCGATGTTGATCGCCATGCTGATTCTCCTTGTGTCGCGTTTGCCCGTGAGGGATCACAAGTATTGACCGGACGCCGCGGCAATACTCATCGCGCCGCCCCGAACCAGTTCGTCACACCGGGTTGAAGCTGTTGATCAGCCAGCGTCCCTGCACCTTGGCGAGGCCGACCCGCACCGAGCTGGAGGTGGCCGCGGGCGCGGGTTGGTCCGCCGACGTCGTCGTCTGGGTGACGAAGACGAGGATGGCCGCCTTGTCGGTGGACAGGGTTTCCACCCCGGCGCGCGGGACGGTGGCCTTGGTGGTCACCCGCTTCTGCCGCGCGGCGGGCGCGACGACCTGGCTGGTGAACTGCCGGTAGTAGGCGAGGAAGTCGCCGGTCAGCATCGCGCTGGCGGCGTCGAAGTCCTGGTCGAGGGTGTCCGGTGTGTAGCTCAACACCTTGACCGTGCCGGCGCTCGCGGCGTGGGTGACCGCCTGGCGATCGGCGAATTGGTCCGCCACCGGCGGCGGTTGCTGACTCTTGAGCCCCATCTCCCAAACGCCCAGTGCCGTCACGGCCAGCGTGGCGACGGTGAGGACGACGACGACCGCCCACCACGCGATGCGCCCCAGCAGCCCGGACCTCATGACACGAATTCCACCTTGGACACCTTGTAGGTGTCACCGACCTGCTCGACCCGCATCTCCAACCGCCACTTTCGCGGGTCTTGCGTCGCGCCCGCCTTGTTGGTGACGTTGGAGGTCGCGGCGACCAGGACCTGCGCCTTGGTGCCGCTGATCGACTCGAGTGCCGCGGCGTTCACGCTCCCTTGGGTCGACACATTGGAATCCACGACGGTCTTGAGGAAGTCGTTGCGCGACTTCGCAAACTCGTCGTGGAATTCGCCGATCGATCCGTCGAGCAGGCGCTGGATGTCGCTGTCGGCCGACTGCGGGCTCAGGCTGGTGAGCCAGCCGGCGAACTGCTTGGCGTAGTCGACGTACGGCTGCCACTGGGGTGCGGCGGTCGACGGCTGTGCCCGCGGACGCAACACCTGCGTCCCGGTGAACGCGGCGGCGCCCAGCAACAGGACGGTGAGCACCAGCGGCACCAGCACGGCCGCGAGCACTCGTCGTCGGGGCGCAGGTGCCGGATACGGCGGCATGGGAGGCATCGCGGGCCAGGCGCCGGCCGTCAGAATCGGCGGCGCGCCCATCGCCGGCGGGCCCGCCGGCCACGGCGTGGCGGTCGGATTCCACTGCGCGCCGGCGGCATTGAGCGACTCGCCGAGGGCTTGAGCAAAGTCGAGGCACCGCGAAAAGCGTTGCGCCGGATCCTTGCTCATCGCTTTTGACAGCACCGGGTCCAGCGGCGCCAGATCGGGGCGTCGCTGCGCCAGCAGCGGTGCCGGCGCGTTGAGATGGTTGGCGAGGCCCACCGCAGGGCTGGTGTCGGCGTACGGAGCGACACCGGTCAGCAAGTGAAAGGCCGTGGCGGCCAGAGCGTATTGATCGGCCCGCCCGTCGAGGGGGCCGCCCATCAACTGTTCTGGCGCCGCGTAGCTGTCCGCACCGGCGGCGTCGGTCGACGTCAAACCGTTGATGTCATCGGTGTAGGGGGCAATGCCGAAGTCGGCCAACAGGATTCGGCGGGGTTCCGAATCGGGTTGGGTCAGCAGGATTTTCCCGGGTTTGACAGCGCGGTGCAGGATTCCACGCCGGTGTCCATGGTCGAGTGCGTCCGCGACGGCCGTGACGATCTCCAGCACGTCGCGCGCGGGCCATGCCGAAGGGGTGCCGTTCGCGCAGCAAGCGTCCGGCGTCGCTGCCCTGCGCGTAGTCCATCGCGATCCAGAGCCGGCCGTCGAATTCGCCGCGGTCGTGCAGCGCAACGATATTGGGATGCCGCAGCGCGACCGCCAAGTCCGCCTCCCGGTCGAACCGTTGCCGGAAGTCCGCGTCACCGGTCAACGAGGCGGGCAGCACCTTCAGCGCGTCCAGTCGCGGCAATCGTGGATGCCGCGCCACGTAGACGTCCCCCGTCGCACCGGAACCGAGTAGACCCTCAATGGTGTAGCCGGCGAAGACGGCGCCATTCCCCAGGGGCATGGGGCGATCCTACTGAGTGATCGCCAAAAAGTTGGGTCCCGACGGCGCGGCTCAGGCGTTGGTGAGACTGCGGTCCCAGCCCTCGACGGCGTCCGGTTTGCGCGGGCCGGGGCCCACGTAGATCGCCGACGGGCGGACCAGCTTGCCGAGCCCCTTCTGCTCGAGGATGTGGGCGCACCACCCGGCGGTACGTCCACAGGTGAACATCGCCGGCATCATGTTGGCCGGTACTCGGGCGAAGTCCAGCATCACCGCGGCCCAGAACTCGACGTTCGTCTCGATGGCCCGGTCCGGACGGCGCTCGCGCAACTCGGCCAGGGCCGCCTGCTCCAGCGCGACGGCGACCTCGTGGCGCGGCGCGCCCAGCCGCTCGGCGGTGGCGCGCAGCACCCGTGCCCGCGGGTCCTCCGCGCGGTAGACCCGGTGCCCGAAGCCCATCAGCTTGTCGCCGCTGTCCAGGATCTTCTTGACCAGGCCGCGCGCGTCACCGGTGCGCTCGACCTCTTCGAGCATCGGCAGCACCCGCGCCGGGGCCCCGCCGTGCAGTGGGCCGCTCATCGCCCCGATCGCCCCGGACAACGCCGCCGCCACGTCGGCGCCGGTCGAGGCGATCACCCGCGCGGTGAACGTCGAGGCGTTCATGCCGTGCTCGGCGGCCGAGACCCAGTAGGCGTCGATCGCTTCGATGTGCCGTGGGTCCGGCTCGCCCTGCCATCGCGTCATGAAACGGGCAGTCACCGTTTCGCATTCGTCGATGATCCGCTGCGGCACCGCGGGTTGGTAGATGCCGCGGGCCGACTGCGCGACGTAGGACAGCGCCATCACCGATGCGCGGGCCAACTGGTCGCGGGCGGTGGCGTCGTCGGTGTCCAGCAGCGGCTTGTACCCCCAGATCGGGGCCAGCATCGCCAGGCCCGCCTGCACGTCGACGCGCACGTCGCCGGTGTGGATGGGCAGCGGAAAAGGCTCGGCGGGCGGCAGCCCGTGGCCGAACTTGCCGTCGACCAGCAATGCCCACACGTCGCCGAAGGTGACCTGCTGGGTCACCAGGTCTTCGATGTCGACACCGCGATAGCGCAGCGCGCCGCCGTCTTTATCCGGTTCGGCAATTTCGGTGGTGAAGGCGACCACGCCCTCGAGGCCGGGGACAAAGTCTTCGGGGACCACAGCAGTCATGGGAAAATTCTCGCACCCCAGGATCGGGTGGACGCTACCGGCCGGTAGCAAGCGCCGGTAGCGTTGACGCGATGGCAGGACCACAAGGCGAGCACCTGCAACGGATGCGGGTGGAATACGGCTCGGTGGAAAAAGACGGCAGTCCGGACCTCGACGCGGATTGGCTCAGCGACGGCTGGGTTCCGTTGTTGCGCAAGTGGATCGACGACGCCGAGCGGTCGGGCGTGCCCGAGCCCAACGCGCTGGTGCTGGCCACCGTCACCGCCGACGGCAGGCCGGCGAGCCGATCGGTGTTGTGCAAGAGCGTGGACGAGACCGGGATCACTTTCTTCACCAACTATGACTCAGCCAAAGGTGACGATCTGGCGGCGACGCCGTACGCCTCGGCGACGTTTCCCTGGTATCAGCTCGGCCGTCAGGTCCACGTCCGTGGCTCGGTGCGCAAGGTCGCCGCGCGGGACACCGAGGACTACTGGTCCAAGCGGCCGCGCGGGTCGCAACTGGGTGCCTGGGCGTCGCACCAATCACAACCGATTGCGTCCCGGGCGGCGCTGCTCGAGCAACTGGGGGAGGTGACGGCCCGCTTCGCCGACCGCGAGCAGGTTCCGGTCCCGCCGGGCTGGGGCGGCTATCTCATCGCCCCGGACGTGGTTGAGTTCTGGCAGGGCCGGGAAAATCGACTGCATAACCGCATCCGCGTCACCGGAGACCGGGTGGAGCGCCTGCAGCCCTAACCCGCTGATGATGCACGTTGCGCGGCGGCGTGACGGGACCGATTGCTGGCGTGACCAGCGGACTCGACCCCGGGCAGGCGCCTCATCGTCGTAACGACTACCTTCAGCAGTAAGCACCAAGTCAGCAGCCATATCAGCCAGAGCGCAAAGGGGTTCTCGTGGCAGACACCGACGACACCGCCACTTTGAAGTACCCGGGCGGCGAGACCGACCTGCAGATCGTCAGCGCCACCGACGGCGCCGACGGCATCGCGCTGGGCTCGTTGTTGTCCAAGACCGGCTACACCACGTTCGACAACGGCTTCGTCAACACGGCGTCGTGCAAGAGCTCCATCACCTACATCGACGGCGACGCGGGCATCCTGCGCTACCGCGGCATCCCGATCGAGCAGCTCGCCGAGAAGTCGACCTTCATCGAAGTGAGCTACCTCCTGATTTACGGCGAACTGCCGAGCAAGGAGCAGCTGGCCGACTTCACCAAGCGGATCCAGCTGCACACCATGCTGCACGAGGACCTCAAGCGATTCTTCGACGGCTTCCCGCGCAACGCCCACCCGATGCCGGTGCTGTCCAGTGCGGTCAACGCGCTCTCCGCTTACTACCCCGATTCGCTGGACCCGATGGACACCGAGGACGTCGAGCTTTCGACGATCCGGTTGCTGGCCAAGCTGCCGACCATCGCGGCCTACGCCTACAAGAAGTCGGTCGGCCAGCCGTTCCTGTACCCGGACAACTCGCTGACGCTGGTGGAGAACTTCCTGCGCATGACGTTCGGGCTGCCCGCGGAGCCCTATGAGGCGGACCCCGAAATCGTTCGGGCGCTGGACATGCTGCTCATCCTGCACGCCGACCATGAACAGAACTGCTCGACGTCGACGGTCCGGCTGGTCGGGTCGTCGCAGGCCAACCTGTTCACCTCTATCTCCGGCGGTATCAACGCGCTGTGGGGGCCGCTGCACGGCGGCGCCAACCAGGCGGTGCTCGAGATGCTCGAGAAGATCCGCCAAAGTGACGACGACGTCAGCGAATTCGTGCGCAAGGTCAAGAACCGCGAAGAAGGCGTGAAGCTGATGGGCTTCGGTCACCGCGTCTACAAGAACTACGACCCGCGTGCCCGCATCGTCAAAGAGCAGGCCGACAAGATCCTGGCCAAGCTCGGCGGCGACGACGACCTGCTGGACATCGCCAAGCAACTCGAAGAGGCCGCGCTGACCGATGACTACTTCATCGAGCGCAAGCTCTACCCCAACGTCGACTTCTACACCGGTCTGATCTACCGGGCCCTCGGTTTCCCGACCCGGATGTTCACCGTGCTGTTCGCGCTGGGGCGGCTGCCCGGGTGGATCGCGCACTGGCGCGAGATGCACGACGAGGGGGACAGCAAGATCGGCCGCCCGCGCCAGATCTACACCGGCTACACCGAGCGCGACTACGTCACCATCGACGCGCGTAGCTAACTAGCTCAGCGACGCCAGCACCGCCATCGCGGCGTTGTGCCCGCCGATACCCGACACCGCTCCGCCGCGGCGAGTTCCCGAGCCGCACAGCATGATTCGTTCGTGTGCGGTGGCCACTCCCCATTGTCGTGCCGGGGTGTCCAGCGGGTCGTCGTCCTCGGCGAACGGCCAGGACAGGCCGCCGTGGAAGATGTTGCCGCCGCTCATGCCCAGGGTGCGCTCCAGATCCAGCGTGGTCGTCGTCTCGAGGCACGGCCGGCCCTGCGCGTCGTCCAGCAGCAAGTCTTGAATCGGTTCGGCCAGAACGGAATTGAGTGACGCCAGTACGTCGTCGGTCAGTTGTTTGCGCAGCGCGTCGGGGTCGGCGCCTCCGAATAGCGAGTGCGGGGTGTGCAGGCCGAACACTGTCATCGTCTGGATGCCGGAGTCGCGCAGCTCGGCCGACAGGATGCTGGGGTCGGTCAGCGAGTGGCAATAGGCTTCGCACGGCAGCGGATTTGGCGGTTGGCCGGCGGCGGCCTGCGCATAGGCCGCATCCAGTTGTGTCCAGGTCTCGTTGACGTGAAACGTACCGCCGAATGCCTGCTCGGGTGTGACGGCGTCGTCGCGCAGCCGGGGCAGCCGGCGCAGCACCATGTTCACCTTGACCTGCGCGCCGGCGGCCGCCGGCGCCGGTTGTTCGCCGAGCAGCCCGGACAGCACCGTCGGTGTCACGCCGGCCAGGACGAATCGGGCCCGAACCAGATGTTCGTCCCCGCCGGCGCGATAGCGCACTTCGCCGGTGGGATCGACTGCGTAAACGTCTGCGCCGGTGGTGATTTCGGCGCCACGGCCGACGGCCGCCGCGGCCAGGGCCGTGGTCACCGCGCCCATCCCGCCGATCGGGACGTCCCAGTCGCCGGTTCCCCCGCCGAGCACGTGATACAGGAAGCAGACATTCTGCGTCAGCGACGGGTCATCGAGGCGGGCGAAGGTGCCGATGAGCGCGTCGGTCGCGACGACCCCGCGAACCACATCGTTGCGCACCGCGTCGGCGATGGCATGTCCGATCGGGTCCTCGATCACGGCCCGCCACGCCGCCGCGGCGCGGTCGTCGCCACTTTCGATCACGTGCCGGCGGGCGCCCTCGCGGGTGCGCAGGGGTTCGAGCAATGTCGGCCACAGTCGTTCGGTCACCAACCGAACGCGTCGGTAGAAGTCGGCGAAGCCGGGCGCGTCTCCGGCGGCGCCGATGCCGGCGAAGGTGTCACCGGGCGACCCGATCAGCAGCCCGCCGCGGCCGTCGGTCGCGGGGTCGGGCGTGTACGACGAATACGGCCGCCGGGCCAACCGCACCCCGGCGCCCAGGTCGGCGAGGATCCGCGCGGGCAGCAGGCTGACCAGATAGGAGTAGCGCGAGACCCGGACGTCGACACCGTCGAAGGCTTGCGCCGAAACGGCGGCGCCGCCGATGTGGTCCAGCCGTTCCAGCAGGCGCACCCGGAGGCCCGCTCCGGCCAGGTAGGCGGCCGCGACGAGACCGTTGTGGCCGCCCCCGACGACTACGGCGTCGACGTCGGTCGCGTGGTCGCTCAGCTGAGGTAACCCTCGACCTCGTCGGGGGGACGCACCTCGGCCTCTCGTGGGTCAGCGCCGCTCTCGCGCAATGCCCGGCGCTGCCGCAGCAGGTCCCAGCACTGGTCGAGTTCGACCTCCACCCGCCGCAGGCGGTCATGTTCTTCCGTCGTATCGATATCCCCGCGCTGCAGCCGGGCGCGCAGCTCTTTCTCCTGCGAGACCAGGTCGCGGATGACTGCCAGGGTTTCGTTGTCGGTGGGTTTACTGCCGTTGGCCATCGCTCCAGTGTGCCCGAGCGCGCTAGCTGGGGGCCGGGAGTCGCAGCACCAGCCGCGCGCCACCCAGTGGGCTGTTCTCCAGCGTGGCGGTCCCGCCGTGGAGCTGGGCCTGCTGGGCCACCAGCGCCAACCCCAGCCCCGACCCGGAATGGGAGGCCGTCGATCCGCGGGAAAACCGATCGAACACGATGCGGCGCTCATCCTCGGGCACGCCGCTGCCGTTGTCGTCGATGGTGATCTCGACTCCGGCGCGCGAACTGACCGCCGACAGCTGGACCTGGGTGGCGCCGCCGTGCTTGACGGCGTTGGCGATCGCGTTGTCGACGGTGAGGCGCAACCCGGCCGGCATCCCGACGATGATGCAGGTGGGTGACGGCACCAGCGAAACGTCGAGCCCGGGATAGATCCGGATGGCGTCGTGGGCGGCGCGGTCCAGCAGCTCGGTGATGTCGACGGGCACGTGGTCGTCGGCCGTCGACAATTCGCCCTGGGCCAACCGCTCCAGGGCGGTCAATGTCGCCTCGATCCGTGACTGGGTGCGGATGACGTCGCCCAGCACCTCTTTGCGTTGGTCGTCGGGCATGTCCAGGGTGGACAGCACTTCGAGGTTGGTGCGCATCGCGGTCAGGGGAGTGCGAAGTTCGTGCGAGGACACCGCGGCGAAGTCGCGGGCCGACGCGAGCGCATCCTTGGTCCGGTCCTGTTCGGTCCAGATGCGTTGCAGCATGCCGCGCATGGCTTCGGCAATCTCGACGGCCTCGCTGGCGCCGCGCACCGCCACCTGCGGCCGCTCGTCGGCGTCGATCGAGCGCGCTTGCTGCGCCAGACGTTTGAACGGTCGTACCGCGAAAGCGGCCAGGAGCCAGGCGAATACCGCTGCCGCACCGATCGAGAGCGCGCAAATCAGGATCACCCGGCGATGCAGGTTGTTGGTCTGGGCGATCGTGTCGTCGTAGGTCGCACCCACTGCCAACGTCGCCGGCTGCGGCGTGCGGACCTCCAGGGTCCGCACCCGGTAGCGCACCCCGTTGATGTAGGTGTCGGCGTAGCCGATGTCCAGCGGCGGCAGCGTGACGTCCGAGTTGGACTTGACCTGGCCGTCGCCGCGGACCGTGATCACGGTGTCCTGATCGTTCGGCGTACGCGGGATGCCGTCGAGTCCACGGGGCAGGAAGGGGATGGCGAAACCCGCCGCCTCGTCGAGGCGGCGATCCAGGCGTTCCTTCCAGGCGCTGGTGATGCCGAACCACACGACGGCCCCCGCGATGACCACCACGATCGCGGTGCCGATGGCCGTCGCGACGGCGACCCGGGCCCGTAGCGACGGCGTACGGGTCAGGATCCGGGACAAGAACTTCATGGCCGATCGATGGGGTTACTGCATGCGCAGTACGAATCCCACGCCGCGGACGGTGTGCAGCAGCCGCGGGCCCCCGTTGGCCTCCAGCTTGCGGCGCAGATATCCGATGAACACGTCGACGACGTTGGTGTCGGCGGCGAAGTCGTAACCCCACACCAGCTCGAGCAGCTGCGCGCGGGACAACACCGCGGTCTTGTGTTCGGCCAGCACCGCCAGCAGGTCGAATTCCCGCTTGGTCAGGTCGACGTCGACGCCGTTGACCCGGGCGCGCCGGCCCGGAATGTCGACTTCCAGCGGGCCGACCGTGATGGTTTCCGAGGAGGACGTGGCGGTGGCACCGCGGCGGCGCAGCAGCGCCTTGACCCGCGCGACCAGCTCGGCCAGCACGAAGGGTTTGACCAGGTAGTCGTCGGCCCCCGCCTCGAGGCCCGCGACCCGATCGTCGACCGAGCTGCGGGCGGACAGCACGCAGACCGGGACGTCGTTGTCCATGGCGCGCAGCGCCGTGACGACGCTGACGCCGTCCAGCACCGGCATGTTGATGTCGAGCACGATCGCGTCCGGGCGCGTCTCGGTGGCGCTGCGCAACGCCTCCGCGCCGTCGACAGCGGTCGACACCTCGAATCCGGACAGCCGCAGACCGCGTTCGAGCGATGCGAGCACATCTGAATCGTCGTCGACGACCAACACCCGCGGTGAGCCAGCTCCTGTGTCCATGCCGCCCATTTTGCCTGATTGTCGACTACGCCTGTGGGAGGCTGCACCGCTGTCTCGCCCGGGGGTCGACTCTCGTCTCGATCGTCGGCCGCCTCTCTGACGAGACGTAAACCACGCACACGTGGGACGGCGTGTCTTGTGCGTGGTTTACGTGTCGGTGTATCCGCGGCGGCGCAGCGCCTCGCGAACTCTGTCGATCACGGCTTCGGGTCGGTCTTCCGCGACTACCCGGACGACGATCCACCCGCAATCCGCCAACGCGTGCAGCCGGCGGATATCGCGTACGTACTGGCGTCGGCTCGTGCGGTGTTGGTCTCCGTCGTACTCGACGGCCACTTTGAAGCGATCCCAACCCATGTCGAGCACGGCCACTGTCCGGTACCGCACGACCACGGGTATCTGAGTCTCGGGAGTCGGCAGTCCCGCGTCGACTATCAACAACCGCAGCCAGGTCTCCTTCGGAGATGCCGACCCCGCATCGACCCGCGGCAGGGTCGCCCGTAGCCGCTGCAGGCCGCGCGCGCCGTGGTGTCGCTTGGCCAACAGCAGCACGTCTTCGGCGGAGAACGGTGCGGCGCGCATCAGTGCGTCGAGTCGCGCGACCGCCTCTCCGGTGGAAAGGTGCCGCGCCAAGTCGAATGCCGTCCGCGCGGGACTGGTCACTGGCAGGCCTGCGACATGCGTGACTTCGTTGTTCCCGAGGCGCAGATTTCGGGTTGATATGCCTTGGGGGGCGTGTCGATTGCGCCAGATCAACTCGACAGGCCCTTCGTCGTCGACCCAATCCGCGCCGTGCAGTGCCGCTGCAGACAGCCCGGCGAGCACGCCGCGTCGCCGCGACCATAACCATGCCGCTTCAGAACGTATACATGGCGAAGGCGTTATGTGATGCGGCAGGTAGATGTCGGGGTAAATGGCGCGGAACCCGGCCCGCAGCTGATACCGGGTCAGCTTCCCTTCGCGCAGGGCTTCGCTGCCGACGAATACTTCGCCCATGCGCGTAGGACGCGATGGGCGGCTGAGGGGTTTGGCGAGACGTAAACCATGCACACCTGCGTCGGCGTGTCTTGTGCGTGGTTTACGTGTCGCGACCAACCCGGGGCAAACCGATGTTGCGGTACCGCCGCAACCGGGCGGTCAGCCGCTCGGCGGCGGGGAGCTCGCGCAACGCCTGCACCTCGGCGGCGATGGCCCGCGACAAGCGCTGCGCGAACTCGACCGGTTCGTCGGCGGCATCGGGATGCTCCGGCACGATCGCGTCGACGATTCCGGACTCCAGTAAGTCAACCGATCGGATGCCTTGTGCCGCAGCGAGTTCGGGGGCGTGATCGGTGTCGCGGAAGACGATCGCGCTGGCGCCTTCCGGCGGCAGCGGCGCCAGCCAGCCGTGCAGCGCCGCCAGCACCCGATCGGCGGGCACCATCGCCAGCGCCGGCCCGCCGCTGCCCTGGCCCAGCAGCACCGACACCGTCGGGGTATCCAGCGTCACCAGCTCGGCCAGGCATTGGGCAATCTGGCCGGCCAGACCACCCTGTTCGGCCTCGGCCGACAGCGCCGGCCCCGCCGTGTCGATCAGCAGCACCAGCGGCAGGCGCAGCTCGGCGGCCAGCACCATGCCGCGCCGCGCCTCGCGCAGCGAGGCGGGCCCCACCAGGCCACCGGTCAGTCGCTGCTGGCCCAGCACCACCACCGGCTGGCCTGCGAATCGGGCCAGCGCCAACAGCGTGGTCGCCGCCTCGCCCTGGCCGGTCCCCGATAGCAGCACCCGATCGGTGGCGCCGTACCGCAGCAACAGCCCCACCCCGGGCCGGTCTGGCCGTCGCGACGCCACCACCGAGTCCCACGCCGCGACGTCGGGAATCGGTTCGCGAGGCGCCGGGGCTGGCAGTGGCGCGGGAACATCGGCGATCACCGTCAGCGCGCGATCCAGCATGGGGCGCAATTCGTTCAGCGCGACGACGCCGTCGATCACGCCGTGCCGCTGCAGATTCTCCGCGGTCTGCACGCCCTCGGGGAACGGCTCGCCGTAGAGGAGCTGGTACACGCGCGGGCCCAGGAAGCCGATCAACGCGCCGGGCTCGGCGACCGTGACGTGGCCCAGCGAGCCCCAGGACGCAAAAACCCCGCCGGTGGTCGGATTGCGCAGATAGACCAGGTAGGGAAGGTGCGCCTGTTTGTGCAGCTGCACGGCCGCCGCGATCTTCACCATCTGCAGAAACGCGACCGTGCCCTCCTGCATGCGGGTGCCGCCGGAGCTCGGCGAGGCCAGCAGCGGCAACCCCTCGGCCGTCGCGCGCTGCACCGCGGCGGTGATCCGCTCGGCGGCGGCCACCCCGATCGAGCCGCCCAGGAAGCCGAACTCGCAGACCACCACCGCGACCCGGCGCCCGAAGATGCGTCCCTCGCCCGTCAACACCGCCTCGTCCAACCCCGTCGCCGCCCGGGCGTCGGCCAGCTCGTGAGCGTAGGACGCGCTGACCGGCACGGCCAGCGGCTCGCTGTCCCAGCGGAGGAAGGAATCTTCGTCCAGCACCGCATCGCGTAGTTGACCGGCCGTAGTACGACTCACGGGACGAGGCTATATAGGGTGGCTGCCATGATCGGTGTTACCCAGGCCGAAGCCGTGATGACCATCGAACTGCAGCGTCCCGAACGTCGCAACGCCCTGAACTCCCAGCTGGTCGAGGAGCTGCGCGAGGCCGTACTGAAGGCGGGTGACGGCGCGACCCGCGCGATCGTGCTGACCGGTCAGGGAACGGTGTTCTGCGCCGGCGCGGACCTCAGCGGTGACGCCTTCGCGGCCGACTACCCCGACCGGCTCATCGAGCTGCACAGGGTGCTCGACGCCACGCTGATCCCGGTGATCGGGGCCATCAACGGTCCGGCCATCGGCGCCGGCCTGCAGCTGGCCATGCAGTGCGACCTGCGCGTCGTCGCACCCGACGCATTCTTCCAGTTCCCGACCTCGAAATACGGCCTGGCCCTGGATAACTGGAGTATCCGGCGGCTGTCCTCGCTCGTCGGTCACGGCCGGGCCCGGGCGATGCTGCTCACGGCGGAGAAGCTGACCGCCGACGTGGCGCTGCAAACCGGGATGGCCAACCGCATCGGGACACTCGCCGACGCGCAGGCCTGGGCCGCCGAGATCGCCGGCCTGGCCCCGCTGGCGATTCAGCACGCCAAGCGGGTGCTCAACGACGACGGCGCCATCGAAGAGGCCGGTCCGGTGCACAAGGAACTCTTCGACAGGGCCTGGAGCAGCCAAGACGTCGTCGAAGCTCAGGTCGCCCGGATCGAGAAGCGGCCACCGAAGTTTCAGGGGGCCTGACGATCATGCGGGGGGCGGTGCGGCTGGTCGCCGGAACGGCGTCGCTGGCGGCCGGTGGCTGGCTGGTGCGGGCGCTGCACGGCGCGCCGGACGCCCTCGGCGCCCACCCCGCCTCGATTGCGGCGGTGACGGCCGCGTCGCCGCACCACCGCGACGGTGTCTTCGTCAACCTCGAGCCCGCCTCGGACGCCAAGATGGACCGCGAGCAACTGCGGCTCATCGCGTGGGAGCTGATCGGGAACCGGGGCGGTAGCCGGCCGAAGGGGCCGATCCCGCTGGCCTCGCCGGGGATCGTCGACGCCGACCCGAGCCGGCTGGCCGTCAGCTGGTTCGGCCACTCCACGGCGCTGCTGGAGATCGACGGTTACCGGGTGCTCACCGACCCGGTGTGGAGCGACCGGTGCTCGCCGTCGGACGTCGTCGGCCCGCAGCGGCTGCACCCGCCGCCCATCCAACTCGAGGCGCTGCCGGCCGTCGACGCGGTGGTGATCAGCCACGACCATTACGACCACCTCGACATCGACACCGTCCTGGCGCTGGCCCGCACCCAGCGGGCCCCGTTCGTGGTGCCGCTCGGCATCGGGGCCCACCTGCGCCGGTGGGGGATACCCGAGCACCGCATCATCGAGCTCGACTGGCATGAAAGCGCCAAGGTCGCTGAGCTCACGGTGGTCTGCGTGCCGGCGCGGCATTTCTCGGGACGCTTTCTGGACCGCAATACGACGCTCTGGGCATCGTGGGCCTTCGTCGGGCCCACCCATCGCGCGTACTTCGGCGGCGACACCGGCTACACCAAGAGCTTCGCGCAGATCGGTGCCGATCACGGGCCGTTCGACCTGACCCTGCTGCCCATCGGGGCCTACAACACGGCGTGGCCGGACGTCCACATGAACCCCGAGGAGGCGGTGCGGGCGCACCTGGACGTCACCGACGGCGGACTGCTGGTGCCGATCCATTGGGGCACTTTCCGGTTGGCCCCGCACCCGTGGGCGGAACCGGTTGAGCGCCTGCTGGCCGCCGCAGCGCCCGAGCAGGTGAACGTGGCGGTGCCGCTGCCCGGTCAGCGCCTCGACCCGGCGGCATTGGCGAAACCCGGCCCCTGGTGGCGGCTGTAGCTTCACGCGGCGCGCATCGTCACCGCGCTAGGGTTCGCGCATGACCAAACGTGCGGTCGCGGCCGCCGTCACCGCGGCCCTACTCGGGTTGGCGGGATGCGGCTCAACCCAGCCGACCGCCGGCCCGCCGTCCACGCCGTCCGACGTCCCGCCCAACCAGGTCTTCGGCGTGGCGATCCCCGCCGGCCGCATCGACGAAGCCGTCGCCAAGCTCGACGGGCTGGTAAACGACCTGATGAAAAGCAGCGGCATCCCGGGGATGGCCGTAGCCGTGGTGCACGGCGGGAAAGTGTTGTACGCCAAAGGCTTCGGCGTCAGGGATGTGGGCAAGGGGCAGGGGCAGGACAACAGGGTGGACGCCGACACCGTCTTCCAGCTGGCCTCGGTGTCCAAATCGGTTGGCGCCACGGTGATCGCGCACGAAGTCGGCGACAACGTCGTCTCCTGGGACACGCCCGTCGCATCCAAGCTGCCGTGGTTCACGCTGAGCGATCAATACGTCACCGGCCATGTGACCGTCGGAGACCTGTATTCGCACCGCTCCGGGCTGCCCGACCACGCCGGTGACAAACTCGAAGACCTGGGCTACGACCGTCGGCAAACCCTGGAGCGGCTCAAGTACCTGCCGCTGGATCCGTTCCGAATCAGTTACGCCTACACCAACTATGGGATCACGGCCGGTGCGGAGGCGGTGGCGGCCGCGGCGGGAAAACCATGGGAAGACCTGTCCGACGAGGTGCTCTATCGCCCGCTGGGAATGACGTCGACCAGTTCGCGGTTCGCCGACTTCATTGCCAGGCCCAATCACGCGGTCAACCACATCAAGATCGACGACAAGTGGCAGGCCCGTTTCCAGCGGGACCCGGATCCCCAGTCGCCCGCGGGCGGCGTGAGCTCGTCGGTGAACGACATGGCCCGCTGGCTGTTGATGTTGCTGGGCAACGGAACCTACAACGGGCAGCGGATCACAGCACCGGAAGCCCTGCTGCCCGCCATCAGCCCGCAGATGGTGTCGACGCCGGCGAAAACACCGCAGGCGCGCACCGGGTTTTACGGATACGGCTTCAACTCCTCGGTCGACTCGTCGGGACGCACCGAGTACAGCCATTCGGGCGCCTTCGATTTGGGCGCGGCGACCAATTTCGTGGCATTGCCCTCCGAGGATCTAGGGATCATCGCGCTGACCAACGCCGCACCCTACGGCATCCCGGAGACGCTGACCGCCGAGTTCATGGATCTCGTTCAGTACGGTCAGATCCGCGAGGATTGGGGGTCCTTGTACAAGAAGGCGATCGGCTGGCTGAACAATCCGGTGGGCTCGCTGGTCGGCAAGCAGCCGCCGGCCAACCCCGCCCCGGCCAGACCGCTCAGCGACTACGCCGGCAGCTACGCCAGCGACTACTGGGGTCCGGCCGTCGTGACCGAACACGACGGCGCGCTGCAGCTGGCGATGGGTCCGAAGAACCGGACGGTCACCCTCACCCACTGGGACGGCGATACCTTCACCTTCCCGCTGACCGACGAAAACGCGCCCCCCGGAACGGTTTCCAAAGCTGTTTTCGCGGACAACACGCTGAACCTGGAGTACTACGACTCGAACAAGCTGGGAACCTTCACCCGATGACTCTCATCCATACGTCTGGCCTGACCGACGCCGAAGTGGCGCAGCGGGTGGCCGACGGCAAGAGCAATGCGGTGCGCGAGCGCGCCACGCGCAGCATCACCGACATCGTCCGGGCCAACGTCTTCACTCGGATCAACGCGATCCTCGGGGTGTTGCTGCTGATCGTGCTGGCGACGGGCTCGGTGATCAACGGAATGTTCGGTCTGTTGATCGTCGCCAACAGTGTCGTCGGCATGGTGCAGGAGATCCGGGCCAAGCAGACACTGGACAAGCTCGCGATCGTCGGACAGGCGAAACCCTTGGTGCGCAGGCAATCCGGAACTCAGGCGGTGCCGCCCGCCGAGGTGGTGCTCGACGACATCATCGAGCTCGGTCCCGGGGATCAGGTCGTCGTCGACGGCGAGATCGTCGAAGAGGCGAACCTGGAAATCGACGAGTCCCTGCTGACCGGTGAGGCCGACCCGATCGCCAAGGCCGTCGGCGACCCGGTGATGTCGGGCAGTTTCGTCGTCGCGGGCAGCGGCGCCTACCGCGCCACCAGGGTCGGGCCGGACGCGTACGCGACCAGGCTCGCCGAGGAGGCGAGCAAGTTCACCTTGGTGAAATCCGAACTGCGCAACGGCATCAACCGCATCCTGCAGTTCATCACCTACCTGTTGGTGCCCGCCGGTCTGCTCACCATCTACACCCAGCTGTTCACCACGCGCGCGGACTGGAGGCAGGCCGTGCTGCGCACGGTCGGCGCACTGGTGCCCATGGTGCCCGAAGGGCTGGTGCTGCTGACGTCGGTCGCGTTCGCGGTCGGGGTCGTCCGGCTCGGTCAACGCCGGTGCCTGGTGCAGGAGTTGCCCGCCATCGAGGGGCTCGCGCGGGTCGACGTGGTCTGCGCGGACAAGACGGGCACCCTGACCGAAAGCGGCATGCGGGTCGCCCGGGTGGACGAGCTCGACCAATCCGGCCAGCGGATCGCCGATGTGCTGGCCTCGCTGGCCGCCGCCGATCCCCGGCCCAACGCGAGCATGCGGGCGATCGCCGAGACCTATCACCAACCGACCGGCTGGACCGCCACGGCCACAGCACCTTTCAAGTCGGCCACCAAATGGAGCGGTGTGTCTTTCGACGACCACGGCAACTGGGTGATGGGAGCTCCGGACGTGCTGCTCGAGCCGGCATCGGCGGCGGCCGACCAGGCCGAGCGCATCGGTGCGCAGGGGTTGCGGGTCCTGCTGGTCGGTGCCAGTGACGTGGCCGTCGACCACCCCGACGCGCCGGGCCGCGTCACTCCCGTCGCGCTGGTGGTGCTCGAACAGAAGGTACGTCCGGACGCCCGCCAGACGCTGGATTTCTTTGCCGACCAAGGTGTTTCGGTCAAAGTGCTCTCCGGGGACAACGCCGTCTCGGTCGGCGCCGTCGCCGGCGAGCTCGGGTTGCGCGGCGAGACGATGGACGCACGCCGGCTCCCCTCCGAGCCCGCGCAATTGGCCGACGCGCTGGACACCCACACCACCTTCGGCCGTGTCCGGCCGGACCAGAAGCGCGCCGTCGTGCGTGCCCTGCAATCACACGGCCACACCGTGGCGATGACCGGAGACGGCGTCAACGACGTGCTGGCCCTCAAGGACGCCGATATCGGTGTCGCGATGGGCGCGGGCAGCCCGGCATCTCGCGCCGTTGCGCAGATCGTCCTGCTGGACAACAGGTTTGCCACACTGCCTTACGTCGTCGGCGAGGGACGCCGGGTGATCGGCAACATCGAGCGCGTCGCCAACCTCTTCCTGACCAAGACCGTGTACTCGGTCCTGCTTGCGCTGCTGGTGGGCATCGAATGCCTGCTGGCCAAACCGCTCAAAGCCGACCCGCTGCTGTATCCGTTCCAGCCCATCCACGTCACCATCGCGGCCTGGTTCACCATCGGAATACCGTCATTCATCCTGTCGCTGGCGCCCAACAACGAACGCGCCCACGCGGGTTTCGTGCGCCGGGTGCTGACCTCCGCGCTGCCCTCCGGACTGATCGTGGGCACCGCGACCTTTGCCTCCTACCTGCTGGCCTACCACGGCCGTCATGCGACCTTCGTCCAGCAGGATCAGGCATCGACCGCGGCCCTGATCACGTTGCTGATGACCGCGCTGTGGGTGCTGGCGGTGGTGGCGCGCCCCTATGAGTGGTGGCGGGTGGGACTGGTAATCGCTTCGGGGCTGGCCTATGTGGTGATTTTCAGCCTGCCGCTGGCACGCAAGGAGTTTCTGCTCGACCCGTCCAATGTGGCGGTGACCTCGACCGCGCTGGGCATCGGCGTGTTGGGTGCCGCCGCCATCGAGGCCAGCTGGTGGATCCGGGCCAAAGTGCTGGGGGTGCAGCCGCAGTTGTGGCGCTGAGCGCGCCGAACTCACCGGCAGTAGGTTGTCACCGGGCAAGTACGATGCCGGAAAAAGGGAGGGCGCATGGGTTTCCTGGACAAGGCAAAGGACCTGTTGTCGCAGAACGCCGACAAGGTCGAGATGGCGATCGACAAGGCCGGCGAGTTCGTCGACGACAAGACGCAGGGCAAGTACACCGACACCATTCACCAGGTGCAGGAGCAGGCCAGGAAGGCCACCGGCGCCGCCGACACCGGCGACCAGCAGAACTGAGCCATGGCGAAGCTTTCCGGATCCATCGATGTCCCGCTGCCACCTGAGGTGGCCTGGCGGCATGCCTCCGACCTGTCCCGGTTCAAGGACTGGCTGACCATCCACCGGGTGTGGCGCAGCAGATTGCCCGACGAGATCGAGAAGGGCACGGTCGTCGAGTCGATCGTCGAGGTCAAGGGCATGCACAACCGGATCAAATGGACGGTGGTGCGGTACAAGCCGCCCGAGGGCATGACGCTCAACGGCGACGGCGTCGGCGGGGTCAAGGTCAAGCTGCTGGCGAAGATTCAGCCCACGGTCGACGGTTCCATCGTCAGCTTCGATGTGCACCTGGGCGGCCCGGCGCTGTTCGGCCCCATCGGCATGATCGTCGCCGCGGCCCTGCGCGGCGATATCAATCAGTCGCTGGAGAACTTCGTGATGGTGTTCACCCGACCCGACCCGAGCACGAACGGAGACGGTGGGTCTCACCGCTAGGGCGGCGGCGCCGATGAGTTTTAGGCTCGGCAGCAGTCGATAGTGTGAAGCCCTTTACCGGGGCCAGGACACCACCAGGAGGTCACCGTGCCTACCCGCGACCGCGCTCCGTTGGGCGCCCCGTGCTGGATCGATCTGACCACGTCCGACGTTGCCCGCGCCCAGGAGTTCTACGGCGCGGTCTTCGGCTGGACGTTCGAGTCCGCCGGACCCGAGTACGGCGGATACGTCAATGTCGCCAAGGACGGCCATCCGGTGGCCGGCATCATGGCCAATCGGCCCGAAGCCGGGGTGCCCGACCATTGGGCCACCTATTTCCACACCGCCGACATCGACACGACGCTGAGCGCGGTCACCGCGGCCGGTGGTTCGGTGTGCATGGCGATGGAGGTGCCCGCCAAGGGCCACATGGCCGTGGCGACCGACCCCGCCGGAGCCGCGTTCGGGTTGTGGCAACCGCTGGAGCATCGCGGGTTCGAGCTGATCGGGGCCGCCGGCTCGCCGGTCTGGCACCAGCTGACCACGCGCGGCTACGGCGCGGCCCTCGACTTCTACCGCGACGTGCTTGGATGGCAGATCGAGCCCGTCTCCGACACCGACGAATTCCGCTACAGCACAGCGCGCTTCGGCGATGAGCAATTGCTCGGCGTGATGGACGGCGCCGCCTTCCTGCCACCGGAAATCCCCTCGAACTGGGTGATCTTCTTCGGCGCCGAGGATGTCGACGAGACCCTGCGGGTGATCGCCGGCAGCGGCGGCATGGTGGTGCGCGGCGCCGAGGACACCCCGTACGGACGGCTGGCCGCGGCAAGCGATCCAATGGGTGCGGTCTTCAACCTGTCCTCGCTGCAGACCTAGCGCGTCAGCGTCGGGCCGGTGTCGGGGTCCGTTAATCTCGCTAGCATGACTCGCCGACTGCGCCCGGGTTGGCTGGTGGCGTTTTTCGCCGTGCTGGTGTCGGCGAGCGCCTGGCTGCCCTGGCTGAGCACCACCGTCAACGGCGGAGGCTGGTCCAACGCCATCGGCGGCGCCCACGGCAACTTGGAACTGCCCCGGGGGTTCGGGGCGGGCCAGCTCATCGTGCTGTTGGCCTCGACGCTGCTGGTGGTCGGCGCAATGATGGGCCGCGGTCTGTCGGTGAAGCTCGCTTCGGTTGCCGCACTGTTGATCTCGTCGCTGATCGTCGCGCTGACGGTGTGGTACTACAAACTCAACGTCAACCCGCCGGTGTCGGCCCAATACGGCCTGTACGTCGGTGCGGGCGCCGCGGTCTGCGCGGTGGCGTGCTCGCTGGTGGCCGTGATCGCCGCCTTGGCTTCCGGCCGGTCCGGCCGCTGAACCCTCAGCCCGACGGAAATTCGTGCGTTCCGGACGTGCCGCTGTTCTCGGGCTCGTTGACGCCGAATACGAACGGCGCGAACACGATTTCGCGTCCATCCGGGTCGCGGAAGGTGACTGCACCGGTGGCCGCCCAGTACGGGTGCTGTTCGACGGGTTCCACGCCCGCGCCACGCAGACGTGCCAGGGCGGCGTGTTGCGCCTGCGGGTCGGGGAAGTACAGGCACAGCTGCTCGTGATGGTCCACCTGGACCGCTTCGACGGCCTCGACGATTTCCATGGTGAGATTCCAACTGGGCAACCCGAAGATCGCGCCGTTGCTTCCGTAGCTGTCCCCGAACGTTTCATAAAGCGGCAGCCCCACCAGATCGCGGTAGAACCCTACCGTTTCGGCGAAGCGCGAGGAGCGACGCGCGAAGCGGATGGCGCCGATCGGCGCCAGCTCCGGCGGCCAGTGCGTGTGGCGGCGCTTGTGCTTGTGCTGGTCGGTGCTCATCACAGTCCGATCGCGCCGGCGGCCGAGTCGGCGGTGTCCCAGCGCCGCAATTGTGCACCGGGTGCCCACGTCGAGTGGGTGCCGCTGGAAATACGTTCCGGCAGTTGAAGTTTGCACACCGGGCCGTCGTCGACCCGGGCTGCGTCGAACACCAGGCAATAGGAGGCGTCGGTGTTCATGTCGGTGGTGAGGGTGACCAGGTAGCCGTCGTCTTCGCCGGTGGCACCTACGCGCGGCGCCATCGCGGTCTCGCTGCCGTAGACGCCGTCACCGAACGAGAACCCCTCCTCGGTGCCCGCGCGCAGGTCGTGTTTGACCAGGCCGTCGAACAAGAACCAGCCCGGCTTGCCGGTGGCGGCATAGGTGTAGCGGTAGTCGCCGCCGGCGTAGCCGGGATTGATGGTGCCGAACTCGGTGATGGACTCCGACAGCCGCTCTTCGCGCACCGCGCCGGTGACCATGTTGAGCCGCCACCGGTGCAGCCGGGCCTGCAGGCGGTCCAGGGCGAGGAAGCGAAACAGCTTCTCCCACTTGGTTCCTCCGGTGTCAAGCGGGGACGGATCACCTTCGAAGAAGCCGTCGAGCACGATCTCGTCGCCGTCCTCGTATGCGTTGGTGAAGTGCAGCACGAACGTCGGGTCGGCCTCGAACCAGCGAATGTTTTCGGTGCCGCCACGACGCGGGATCACCGCGAACCGCGACGGCATGTCGGGATAGAAGCGCGGCAGGTGTACGTCGTGCTCGAGCAGCTGGGGATCCCAGAACAACGGAAAGTCGTTGAGAATGGCGTAGTTTTCAGTGAACGCCATGTCGTGGGGGAGCCGCGGACCGGGTAGCGGGATGTCGACGTAGTGCGCCAGCTCGTTGCGCTCGTCGACCACACCGTAATGCATGTACGGCTCTTGCTTGCTGTAGTTGAAGAACAGCAGTTCACCGGTTCTGTTGTCCACCTTGGGATGTGCGGAGACACCCCAGTCGGCCGGGAAGCCCCCGTTCCACGACTCCTTGCCGAGCGTGGCGGCCGAGTACGGGTCGATCCGATACAGGTCGCCGCACTGGTAGAAACTGGTCAGCGCGATACCGCGGTGGACGATGACGTCCGTGCTCGACGCGTCCTTCATCTTCGTGCGCGCGCCCCAGCCCTGCTCGCGCCGGGCCAGCTGCACGGGCTCGGCCAGACCCGGCCAGAGCGGCTCGCCCGCCTCGCTCTCGGCCAGGAATCCGTCGGTGCGGATGAACCGGTTGCGGTAGAAGGCCTTTCCGTCCCGGAATCCGACCACGTGCAGCATGCCGTCGCCGTCGAACGGGTGATAGGTCTTCAATGCCGGGTGTAGCGGGTTCTCGGTGTTGCGCAGGTAGACGCCATCCAGGTCGGGAGGGATCTCGCCCTCCACGGCGGTGAGGTCGTCGGCGTCCCACTCGGTGGTCTGTGGGCGCCACGGTCCGGTGCGGTAGGGGTGGTCGTCGTCTTCGGGCAAGGTGGATAGGAACTTTGCGACGATCTCAACATCCATGGTCATAAGCCTTCGGTGCGGCTGACGATGAAACTGACTGTGGTGGCGGTGCTGCCGCCGAAGTTCAGGGTGCCGAAGGTCTGCGCGCCGTCGATCTGATACTCGCCGGCGGCATCGGTGACCTGCTTGGCCGCGTCGAGCAGCATCCGCACGCCGGAGGCGCCGACCGGGTGTCCGCCGCCGATCAGTCCGCCGCTGGGGTTGATCGGCAGCCGGCCGCCGATCTCGATCTCGCCGTTTTCGATGGCCTTCCACGATTCGCCCGGCCCGGTCAGCCCGAGGTGGTCGATGGCCAGGTACTCGCTGGGGGTGAAACAGTCATGCACTTCGAACCCGTCGACGTCGTCGAGGCTGCGCTGCGCGCGGCGCAGCGCGTCGAGGACCGCCGCCCGCACGTGGGGCAGGACGTACGGGTCACCATCGGCGCGGTCCAGCTTCTGTTGCAGGCCCAACCCGACGGTGCGGTGGCCCCAGCCGTCGATGCGGCCGATCGGGCGGGCATCGGGATGGTCACGCAGATAGGCGTCGTTGACGAGCATCAATCCCGCACCGCCGTCGGTCATTTGGCTGCAGTCGAATCGTCGTAGCCGGCCTTCGGTGATCGGGTTGGTCGCATCATCGTCGGTGATCGGGTCGGGCACGGTCCATTCGCGGGTCTGGGCGTTGGGGTTACGCCGGGCGTTGGCGAAGTTGAGCTGTGCGATGGCCCGCAGGTGCGCGTCGTCCAGGCCGTACCGGCGGTCGTATTCGTCGGCAACTTGGGCGAACATGGACGGCCACAGGTAGCGGGCGTCGGCCCCCTCGTGACCGGTCCACGCCGCGGCACCCAGATGCTGCGCGGCGGTGTCACCCGCGACGGTCTTCTCCAACTCGATCCCCACCACCAGCGCGCAGTCATACGCGCCCGATCGCAGGTCGGCCATCGCCGAGAGCGCCGCCACGCTGCCAGAGGCGCACGCCGCTTCGTGCCGCGATGCCGGGGTATCCCAGAGGCCGTCGCAGACCGTCGCCGGCATCGCCCCGAGGTGGCCCTGGCGGGCGAACATCTCGCCGAAGGCGTTACCCACGTGCACCACCCCGATCGCGGTCGCGTCGATTCTGGCCGCGGTCAGCGTGGCGTCGACGACTTCGGCGGTCAACGCGGCGAAGTCGCGGCCTTCCTTGTTGAGGTTGCGAGCAAAATCGCTTTGGTAACCGCCGAGAATCCACACACCGGTCGATCCATCCATACGCCGACGGTACTCCCGCGCGGCGGGGTTGTTGAGGGCTATCGCTGAGCCCGCGCCGACTGGCGGGAGTGGGGTGAAAGGGCCCGAAAAAGGGCGGCCCCGTCGGCTCTCGGGCTGAACCGACGGGACCTAGACGGGCGCGAAGGCCGGCCAACACGCTCGCCTCTGTTGGATCATTGCCACCGATGACGGTCGACAAACATGCTGACCCAATCAATTTGAGTGTGACACGTCGCAGGCGTTGCGACGGGTGAATGGCGATTCGCATTGTCCGGGTGTGTGCACCGGCTGCGACGGTGCTGCCGGCCGCACGGTTGAGCTGGGGCAATGTGGTGCGCTCGTACCGATGCGCGTCGATGGCGCAACGGCCGGTCGTGCCGCGACGGGGCTCCCGAACCGCTCGGCGCGCGAGCCCGCCGCGCGGACGTTCGGTGCGTTTGGCGGCCGCCCAGCAAAGTGTCGGCGCCCCTTACCCCGCCGCGCCGGGACTGCCGCGGAGCGGTGTGATGAGTGCCCACCTCGTAGCGACAGCCGAGGCGCCGGGGGCGTCGCCCACCCCTCGGGCGGCGCCGGCCCGTGCACCATCGTGGCACCGCGCCGGTTGCCCGCGGAATCCGGAAGGCCGCAGCGGTGGCAAAGCTGTCAGCGCTTCCCATCTGCCCATACGGGCGGTCAGCTAATCACCCGACGGAGGCGCTGTGCTGGAAATCGCCGCGTTGCGACACGGTCACGGATGGATACCTATCAGCGCATCACTAGTCACATATGCCTCGCGGATAACTATCGTCACATGAGCCAACTAAGGACCGGCGTCCTATCCCGAAAGGTGCTACATGTCGGCGTTTCTGCGAAGTGTGTCGCTCTCGATGGCGTCGGCGGCCGCGATCGGATTCGTCCTCGTGGTGGGGCCCGCGCCGACCGCTAACGCCACTCCGTGCGGGGCGCCCGAAGCGAACGTGGAGCCGCCCGCCGCGCCGCCGGCCAGGCCCGCGCCGCAGCCGGTCGTCCAGCCGCCGACCGGGCGCAGGCCCAGCCACACGAATGACCAGGCGCCGCTACCGCGGCTGGGTCCGCTGATCTCGTCCTTGCTCAAGCCGGCCGCGCCGGGCCGGCAGTACTCCGCACCGGTGCACCCGCGAGCCGAGGGACCCGACCCGTCCGCGCCGATGTACCCGCAAGCCGAGGTATTGCCGCCCGGGCCGAACCCGCCCCCGCCCGGCGTCCCCCAATTACCGCCGAATGCCAACCCGATGCGCCCGAACGCCGCGCCGATGCCGCAGCCGCAGCCCGAGCCGGGGCCGCCGCCTCCTTCCATCGCGGGGGCTCCGACGTCGCTCGTCGACTGGGTGACCGGACCGAACGGCCCTAACAAAACCCTGCAACGCTTCAGCATCTCGGGTACCGACCTCGGGATCGCCTGGGACAACGGTGATCCCGCCAACCGCCAGGTTTTGATGGCTTTCGGTGACACCTTCGGCTATTGCAAGGTGCACGGCCAGCAGTGGCGCTACAACACGCTGTTCCGCAGCAACGATCACGATCTGTCCAAGGGAATTCACATCGCCGACGGTGTGCCGAACGACAGGTATTCCGGGTCGCCGGTCTGGGCACCCGGGCTTTCCAAGCAGGTCGTCAACACCATCCACAAGGCGGCACACGAAACGGGCATCATTCCGACCGCGGCGATGTCCATGGGCAGAACGCAGTACATGAGCTACATGTCGATCCGCCAATGGGGCCGCGACGGCGAATGGTCGACGAACTACTCGGCAATCGCCAGGTCCAATGACAATGGCCAGAACTGGGGGATCTTCCCGACCACCATCCGTACGGCCTCGCCGGATGCCATTCCGGGAGCTGGGTTTACGCCGGGAAATGAAAACTTCCAGATGGGCGCGTTCATGAAGGGCAACGACGGTTACCTCTACCAGTTCGGCACCCCGTCGGGACGTGGCGGCGCGGCGTTCCTGTCGCGCGTACCACCGAACCAATTGCCCGACCTGACCAAATACCAGTACTGGAACGGCGACAACGGCGGCCACTGGGTGGCGAACAATCCGGGCGCGGCGACACCGATTTTCCCCGGACCGGTCGGCGAGATGTCGGCCCAGTACAACAGTTATCTCAAGCAATACCTGGTGCTCTACACCGACGGCGGCAGCAACGACGTCGTGGCACGGACCGCGCCGACGCCGCAGGGGCCGTGGAGCCCCGAGCAACCGCTGGTGTCGTCGTTCCAGATGCCCGGTGGTATCTATGCGCCGATGATCCATCCCTGGTCGTCGGGCCGAGACCTGTACTTCAACCTGTCGTTGTGGTCGGCATACGACGTGATGCTGATGCACACCGTCCTGCCGTAAAGACGTTGCCGTCGAACCACGATGGCCAGAGTGAGAGGAGGGCGACGATGATCGCCTTGCAGTATCACGACAATTGTTCCGGTCTCGCCGACCCGCTCACTCCTCTCGCGGCGGCGGCGTTACCCGACGACGTACCCGCGTCGTCGGCAGGCGAGATCTCCACGCGCGAGGGTGCCGAAGACGCGGATGCCCACACGGTGTTCGACGGTCACCGTCCGGATTTCTGGACCGCGGGTAGGCCGGGGCTCCGTGACATCGAGGTGTGCATCGAAGGCACCCGCGCCGACGGTGCGATCAGCCTGGGCCTGGTGGTCAACGGCCTGGATTGCAGTGGTGTTCCGATCGACCAGGCACTTTCGCTCGCAGACGCCCGGGGGGATGCGGGCGTCTGCGGCGTTAGTTGCCGGGGAGGTGGACACCTCAAAGCCAGTTAGCCAGCGGCTGAGAGCTTTTCGCGATGCCACCGTCGCCGATGTGAATCAGGGGGTGTCGGCTACGGCGGCGGCGGAATCCACCGCTTGCCGTCGGTCGTCCAACCGCACGGCAGGTAGTTCCAGTGCGCCGGCGGATTGGGGTCGAAACTCAGGCACTTCGGCGCGTAGAAAGACGGGGCGGGAGGAGGCGGTGCCGGCTGGTTCTCGGCGCGGGCAACAGCGCCGCTGAGCATCACGGCCCCAACGGCCATCAGTGTCGCGACCAGCTTTCGCATCGCAGGCTCGTTAAGTGTCTGCATTCACGAAGCGACGGGCGCTACGTTTCTTTCCTCGCACGCACGGTATAGATGCTAGTCCTGTTTTTCACGCTTGGTGGGACCTTATTTCTCTTGTCGGCCGGAGGCAGCCGATGCGCGGCGGGGGCCTGGATTGCCGGAGGCTGTTGGGGGTATCGAAAAGCGCTATACAGTAAACGCAATTGGTGAACGCAAGCTGGACAGGGCGTCACAGAGAAAAGTACGATCGTATTCAGTCATCTACTTGGTAGAGCGGGGAAGTTGTTGCGGCATCGGTGCCGTGCGGGAGCACTGCAATGAAGTCTCTCGTTGGGGGTCTGCCTCCAGCGTTTGCTCCCAGCGCCCCCGAAATCGGTGTGCGTGGCCCGAGTCGCACCCCACGGCCCATCCGTCGCTTCGCGCAGGCGCCTACCTGCGTAGCAGCTCTCAGTGCGGAGCAAACACGTCAAGATAGCTGGCGCGCAATCGAAGTCATTGCCAGCACGCATAATCGCCGAGTCGAATCCTATTTGCAACGCAGGCGGCATCGCCCGTGGCGCAACCGTGGATCCTAGCCTCGAGGTCGAGCTCATGTCGCGAACGCGTTGCTCTGCAACGCAAGCGGCGCAATGTGCAACGTGCGGAGAACCGCCGTAGCCGTCTAGCACGTACCGCGGGCTGCTGAGGCGCTCGCGGCCAGGAAGCTGGCCACGGATTGCCGTTCGTCGGAATGCCTTGTGCCATAACAGCAATGCCGCCGCGATAGGCGCGGCGGCATGACGCGCTGACCAGTCCGTCGGTGGCATGCAGCTTTGGTCGTCCGCAGCACACCGGGCCGCGTGGCGCCGGTGCGCGGATACCGGAAATGCGGGTTCATCAAGTCAACAAGCACGGCGGCGGCGCAGGGCGCTTTGAATGTGACCGCAGCAGTATCAGAGGTTTAGCAATGGATTTCGGAGCTCTACCACCAGAGGTCAACTCCGGCCGAATGTATGCCGGCCCGGGTGCGGGGCCGATGTTGGCGGCCGCGGCGGCTTGGGACGGGTTGGCGGCGCAGCTGCACGCTGCGGCGGCGTCGTACGAGTCGGTGATCGCGGACCTGACCGGCAACTGGCGTGGTCCTTCGTCGGGCACGATGGCAGCCGCGGCAGCGCCGTACACGGCGTGGATGAGTGCGACCGCCGGCCAAGCCGAGCAAGCCGCCAATCAGGCCCGAGCGGCGGCGTCCACCTATGAGGCCACGTTCGCCGCGACGGTCCCGCCACCGATAGTCGCGGCCAACCGTGCCCGGTTGATGGCGCTGGTCGCGACCAACCTTCTCGGTCAAAACACTTCGGCGATCATGGCCACCGAGGCCGAGTACGCCGAGATGTGGGCCCAGGATGCGGCGGCGATGTACGGCTACGCCGGCTCCTCGGCGACGGCCACGCAGATGGCGCCATTCAGCCAGCCGCCGCAAACCGTCAACCCGGCCGGGACGGCGGGACAAGCCGCCGCAGTCGCGCAGTCCACCGGCACCTCGGCGGCAACCAATGCGCAATCGATTCTGCCGCAACTGATGTCGGCCGTCCCGCAATCGTTGCAAAGCCTGACAGCACCCGCCGCCGCCGCCGCTGACCCACCGTCGCTGCTGTCGGCGTTGGACTCGGCCCTCACGGGTCCGCTGGGCCCCGTGTCGCTGTACGGCATTGGTGGCAGCCCGTACCTGCTTGGGATCGAAAACTACCTGGTGCCCCAGAACGTGGCGAATGTGAACAGCGCGCGACAACGGCTCGACAGGGACAGATCGAAGCTGAAGGAGCTGGGCGGGGGCCTCGGTTCAGAGACGCGGGTGGTCCGCTCAGCGACCCCCGGCGGAGCCGGAATGTCCACGGGCACGGGTCGCGCCGGCGTCGTCGGACGCTTGTCGATACCACCCGGATGGGCTGCGGCCGCCCCGGAAATCCGGACGGTCGCCGCGGTGTTGCCGCAAACGAATCTTGCCGTCGCACCGGCGGCCGCTGCGGCGGATGGGCAGGGGCCACTGTTCGGCAACATGGCCGCTTCGGGCCTGGCCGGCCGGGCCGTTGCGGCTACCGGGACCGGCTCTGCTCGCGGAATGGCGTTCGGTGGCAGCGCATTCGGGCGGGCGGCCACCACCGCCACGATCATCGTCATCAACGCCGACGACGCCCAGGAATAGAAGGCGCCGGCATCTCACCTTCGAACTAGCCGCAAAGAATCAAGGAGTTCCAATGGATTTCGGAGCACTGCCCCCGGAGCTCAACTCCGGCCGGATGTACATAGGTCCCGGCTCGGGATCAATGTTGGCCGCCGCGTCGGCCTGGGATGGGTTGGCCGCCCAACTGCACTCCGTGGCGGCATCCTATGAGTCGGTGATCTCCAACCTGACCAGCGGTTGGCAGGGCCCGTCATCGGCAGCCATGGCGACAGCGGCCGCACCCTACGTGAAGTGGATGCGCGACACCGCCGCGCAAGCCGAGCAGGCCGCCGCCCAGGCGCGAGCGGCCGCCGCCGCGTACGAGACCGCATTCATGGCGACGGTGCCCCCGGTGGCGATCGCGGAAAACCGCAGTCAGCTGGCGTCACTAGTGGCCACGAACGTACTGGGACAGAACACCGCCGCGATCTCGGCCACCGAGTCGGAGTATGGACAGATGTGGGCGCAAGACGCCGCGGCCATGTACGGCTACGCCGGTTCCTCGGCGTCCGTCGTACAGATGACGCCGTTCAGCCCGGCGCCGCAGACCACCAACCCGGGCGGTACGGCCGGCCAATCAGGCGCGGTCGCCCAAGCCGCCCGCTCGGCGCCCGCCAACGCGCAGTCGGCCTTGTCGCAGCTGATGTCGTCGACACCACGAACCCTGCAAGGCCTCGCATCGCCCGCCGCATCTTCGGCGGCGGATCCGGCGTCGCCGGCGTCATCCTTGGCGACCTGGCTGAACAATTTGAATTCCACGCCGCTGGCCCGGATTGCCGCGAACGTCGAGTTCGTCACCAAGGCGATCCGTCCGGTCAACGACACGTTGCTCAGCCTGAGCTTGGGCCTCGTGGTGACGGCACGGACCTGGAGCGACACGGCGGTCGAGCTCGAGGGGCCGCTGTTCGCCGCGCTTGGGTCGAGCACGCAGACGGTCGCGGCGGCCGGGGCGTGTGCCGTGTCGGCGGGTGTCGGCAGCGCGGGCCTGGCCGGAGCGTTGTCCGTGCCCCCGGCCTGGGCCGCCGCCAGCCCGGGGATCAAGCTGGCGGCCACCGTGCTGGAGTGCACCACCGCGGGAGCCGCCCCGACGGTCGCGGCGGCTACGAGTGGCCTCGTGGGTGAAATGGCCCTGGCGGGCTTGGCCGGAAGCACCCTGGGCGGTGCGGTGCCCCGTGGGATCACCGCAAGCACCGGGCGGGGTTTAGGCCGCCGCCCGTCGGACGCCGACGGCAAGACCCCGGACAAGCTCAAGGCCGTCCTCGCGGAACTGCAGCAGGCGCCGGAGGCGGTCCAGCACTGGCACACCGATAAGGCTCATCTGGAAAGTCTTTTGGACCAGTTGGCCAAGAAACCGGGCGTCCACGCCGTGCACTTGTCCTCTGCTGACAGATCCAAGGCCACACCACCGCGGGCTACCTGGGGGTAGCGGATCTCGTCCCGCCTGGTTGCCGTTCCGGGTGTTGCCGGGCGTAGGGCTGTTGGTCGGGCAAATCGGTGACCAATGCCACCTGATCTTCTGCGACCGTCGTCCTATGGTCAGGCGTGAAGCTGCCAACACGACCCAGGGCAGGAGATTGAAATGTCTGACCCCGGAACCCATCGTGGCATCTTGGTAGGCGTCGACCGCTCAGCCTCGTCGATGGCCGCGGCCGAGTGGGCGGCGGTCGACGCCGCAATGCGCAACGTTCCACTGACACTCATGCATGTTGTCGCACCGGTCGTGCCGGCAATCGCGCCGTGGCCGGAGATTCCGATTCCTCAAGGCTATTTCGAGCAGCAGGACGACGAGGCGAGGCGGGTTCTCGAAGACGCGCGCAGGGCGGTCGCCGACAGCACCGGTGACCACGGCCCGCCGTTCGTGTACAGCGTCGTGGTGCACGGCCCGGTCGTTTCCACCCTCGTCAACGAGTCCAAGATCGCGGACATGATGGTCGTGGGATGCCAGGGCGAAGGCGCGTTTGGCCGGGTGTCGTTCGGCTCGGTCAGCACCGGCCTGGTGAATTATGCGCATTGCCCGGTCGCAGTTGTCCATGACGATGAGGCCTCGCCGCCGCCGGCGCAGGCGCCGGTGCTGGTGGGGATCGACGGTTCCTCCGCATCGGAGCGGGCGACCGAGATCGCCTTCGACGAGGCCTCCCGCCGGGGTGTGGACTTGGTGGCACTGCATGCGTGGTCGGACGTCAGCATGTTGGAGGTGCCGGGTCTGGATTTCGCGCCGATGGAGGTGACGGCACACGAGGCGCTGACCACGTGGCTCGCCGGCTGGCAGGAGCGCTATCCCGATGTCACGGTGCGACGTGTGGTGGTGCGCGATCAGCCGGCGCGTCAGCTCGTTGAGCACTCGGAGTCCGCGCAACTCGTGGTGGTGGGCAGCCACGGTCGCGGCGGATTCGCGGGCATGATGCTGGGTTCGGTGAGCACGGCCGTTGCGCGCACGGCGCGGACCGTGGTCATCGTCGCCCGCGAGCCGTAGCGGCGCGTGCGCGCATCACGGATGTGCTGACGACCCGCATACAGAGATGCATTGCAAGAACACGAGTGCCCCCGGCAGGATTCGAACCTGCGACACCGGCTTTAGGAGAGCCGTGCTCTATCCCCTGAGCTACGGGGGCGCGGACGTCTTCTGAATACCTGACTAGAACCTAGCCGGTGGAAGCGCTGGGCGGGTTTCCGTGGTGTTCTCGGCGTCCTGTTGCCGTTCCCGGCGGTAGACCTGGTCGTCGGGAGTGCGGCGGGTGCAAGTGTAGCGGGCAGGACGATGGCCACGCGACGCTTGGGCGTGCGTGGTGGGCGCTTGGCGTGACGGCCGGTGTTGGGCGGCTCGCTCTTTGGATCGGGTCGTCTACGAAGGCAAGCCGCGATTACGTTGCGGTCCAATGCGAATCCCGGCATGACGAGCGAAGAGTGTCGCGGTGATCGCGGCATAGGCGCCCGCACTCCGGCGCCGCCGATGACGATCGCATGAGCATTCATTAGGCGAAGACGTCGTTGAGGGTCACGGTTTGCAGGTTACGGCTACGGATGATGTCGAGCAGCTGGGGAAAACAGCGGGTGACAGTGGGAAGGTTGGCGTGGCCCAGCACAATTTGATGGGGCAGCAACGATTTTTGCGCCGCAGTGATCAGCCCGGCGTCGCTGATGGGCACGCTATCGCCAAGACTGCCGCTCCACAGCGCGATGGTGGCATAACCCTGATCGGCCGCAATCCGGTCCGTGGCGGTAGTGTGCCGGCCGAAGGGCGGCCGGAAATAGGGGGTTCCGTCAACCCCATAGGTGTTGCGCAAGAAATCAGCGTTGCGCCGGATCTGGCCGGCAACTGCGGCTGAACCGATGCGGGTGATGTCGGGATGCGACCAGGTGTGGTTTCCCATCTGGATTTGACCGGAATCGACCATCGGCCGCAGTGCGGGTGCGTTGACCGACCAGGAACTGTTGGCGCCGTTGACGAAGAACGTCAACCGGATCCCGCTGTCGCGGCAAAAATCGGCAAATGCGCCCACCACCTGCCCGCTGGCGCCGTCGTCGATGGTCAGCGCCAACTGGTTATCGGCCCCCGGTAGCCGGGTGAGCACACCGACAGGGTGCGGCATTTTCTGGGTCGGAAAGCCTCGGACAGTCGGGGACCGACTGGCCGCGGCCAGTACGGCGATCGCGATGCCGCACAGCAGTGCGCGGCGATCCATGTTCTTCATGGGTCAACGCTACTGCCCGCCACGACCCAGAGGAAGATCGTGTCTTTCGTTGTGCGCCTTGCCATAAGGCTCCCGCACCATGGCGATCGCGGCCGAAGGTCAGGACTGCTGGCCATCCAGTCTGTTGGCCGCGACGTCCGCAGCACGCAGCGATCTCATCGGTGGGTGCGAAGTTCGTTCGCGCAGCCAGGTGTCGGCATCGTCGCGCCAGGTACGGGCAAGCGATGGCGGTGATCCTGTGAGCGGCTACCATCACGAATCGCGGACCGTTCGGTCCACGCCGGGGCGGACGGCCTGAGCTCACCGGCACGCCCACCGCTAAGGCGCCGCGGCGGTCACCGCAGTTCGGCGATCACCTTGGAGAAGTTGTCGATGTTGTTGTCCTGCACGGTGAAGGACGAGACGCCATATTTTTCGCGGTAGGCGGACAAGGTGTCGGCGATCTCGCGGGGTGAACCGCTGAGCACCGACGGCATGGACAGGATCTCCTCATCGGACAGCTCCGGCGAGTAGGTGCGGGTCAGCTTGAGGTCGGGCTCGGTCTCCCCGAGCCGCGGCATCGCCGTGATGGCGAGGTTCAGCTCGAGCGAGTCGAATCGGTCGCCCGCCGCGTTGCGGACGAACTCGACGCGTTCGGCGAACGGGTCATCGACGGCGCGCACCTTGGCGCCGGTCAGCCCGATGATGTCGGCGTTGCGGGCGGCGATGGTCAGCACCCGGTCGCCGTTGCCGGCGATGATCAGTGGCGTCGACGGGTGGTGTTCCTTCAGGTAGCTCGTCATGTGTTCGAGGTAGTCGACCCGCTCGCGGGCACTGGGATACGGGATCTCCGCGGCCTCGAACTCCTCCTTGACGTAGCCGGTGCCAAGCCCGATTTCGAGGCGGCCGTCGCTGAGCAGATCGAGGGCTTGCATGTCGCGGCTGAGCAGCGCCGGCTTGTAGAACGCCGAATTGAGCACGTACATGCTCAGCCGCAGCGTGGTGGTCACCATCGCGACCGCGGTCAGCGTCGGGAACGGTGCTGCGGCGCCCAAATGGTCCGGCACGCAAAGAATGTCGAAGCCGGCGTCTTCGGCGCGCTTGGCCTTGTCGAGCAGTGCCTCGCGCGTCTTGAAGAAACGCATGCTCATTCCGAAGCGAAAATCCTTGGCCACCAACAATCTCCGTTCAATTCGACATTGACCAACTACGGGCGGCGTCCGCCAACCCCTGGATCAGGGCGCCGGTGACCGACGACAATCCGTCGTCACCGGGCAGCGGGCTGCGCGGGCTGATCCCCCTGACCCGCGCGGACAGTTCCAGCTGAGTCCCGCCGTCGCGCACCCTGTTCACCGGGTTGCGCGGGTGCAGGCCGCGCAGTTCCGGCGGGATGTCGTCGAGGTCGGTGATCAACCGGTAGCCGGGCAGCCGGATGTGCCGGGTCAGGTGAGCGGCCAGCGTCCGGTTGCGGCCACCGGCCAGCAGTTGGGTGCTGCGACCATCGCGGCCGTACCCGTGCAGCGACACCGCGACGTCGACATGCTCGAGGAACTCGGCGAGCCGCGCCGACTCGGCCGGGTCGAACAGCGCCGACGGCAGGTGATGCGGGTAACGATCGGGATGGCGCACCACGTACACCGACGCGCCGGCGGCCTCGGCGGCGCGATCGGCGATCACGTCGGTCATCTCTTCCAGCCCGCCGCCGTGGATCGCGAAAAACCCGAAACGTGAACGCAATTGGCTGCTCTCGATCACCCCGGGTTCACACAGCAATGCCGAAAGCGACTGTGGCCCAAGCCCGGACGCCGGCGACGATTTCGGGCGTGGCCAGCCGGCGGGATCCCAGCGACGCAGGAAGTCGACCCAGCGTTGCGGCAGCCCGTGCTGCGTGGCGCCGTCGATGATCTTGGGCAGGTAGCCCGGCCGGGGCGGGCCCGGGGTCACCCGGTGGTCGATGTACACCCAGGCCCGTGCCGGTCCGTCGTCGGTGTGCACGGTCATCCGGTCGCGCCGGTAGCGCACCGGCACGCCCTCGGCGCTGTCCAGCGTCGCCAGGTCGCCGTCGGAGATCTGCCACACCACCCCGTAGACCTGGTTACCGTCGAGCGGTTCGACGGTGGCCACGCCGCGCTGGTTGATCAGCCAGTCGTGATCGGCCAGCACCGCTGGCCGCGGATGCGCGGCGTCGGGACAGCGTCGCGCCATCTGCCTGACGCACAGGTTCGACCCGTATGCGAAATAAAGGTGCCGGCGGGCCGGCATTCAGCCGGTCACCGTCAGCCAGATGAGCACCATGTTAAGCAGACTAATCAATACGCCGATGGCCCAGCCAAGAATCGTGGTGATGCGGTGATTGACGTCGCCACCCATCAGCTCGCGATTGCTGGTCAGCTTGATCAAAGGCAGCACGGCAAAAGGTATTCCGAACGACAACACCACCTGGGAAAGCACCAGCGCGCGGGTGGGATCGAATCCGACCGCCAGGATCACCAGCGCGGGCACCAGGGTGATCGACCGGCGCACCAGCATGGGGATCGACCGGTGCAACAACCCCTGCATGATCATGGCGCCGGCATAGGCGCCGACCGAGGACGACGCCAGGCCCGAGGCAAGCAACCCGACGGCGAACAGCACCGCGATGGTGGCGCCCAGCGTGTTGTGAATCGCGGCATAGGCGCCCTCGATGGAGGCGCTCACGTTGCGGTGTTGCAGATTGAGCGCGGCGATGATCAGCATGACGGCGTTCACCGTGCCGGCGACCGCCATCGCCAGCACCACGTCCCAGCGGGTGATGCGCAACAGCAGATGGCGATGTGACCCCTCGTCGGGATGCCCGTGCCGGTCGAGAACCAGGCCCGAATGCATGTACACCGCGTGGGGCATCACGGTGGCGCCCAGAATGGCGGCGGCCAACAGGACGCTCTCGGTGCCGCGGAACCGGGGCACCAGCCCGCTGAGCATCTCCTCCGGAGGGGCCGTCTTGACGAAGAAACTCGCCGCGAATCCGATCGCGATGACCAGCAGCAAGCCGGTGATGACGCGCTCGAAGATGATCTGTCCGCGCCGGTCCTGAATTCCCAGCAACAGCAGCGCCACCAGGCCGGTGATCAGCCCGCCGGCCAGCAGCGGCAAATTGAACAGAATGTGCAAAGCGATGGCCCCGCCGACGACTTCGGCCGCATCTGTTGCGATGGCCACGAGTTCGGCCTGCGCCCAGTAGACCAACCGCGCCGGTCGGCCCATCCGCTTGCCGATCATGGCGGGCAGGGAGCGCCCGGTGACCAGCCCCAGCTTCGCCGACAGGTATTGCACCAGGCCCGCCAACACGTTGGCCACCACGATGACCCACAGCAGCAGGTAGCCGTACTGCGATCCGGCGCTGACGTTGGCCGCGACGTTTCCCGGGTCGACGTAGGCGATCGCGGCGACGAACGCGGGCCCGAGCAAATACCAGTTGCCCTTGAGCGAGCCCTGGGTGCGCTGCGCCAACGTGTCGACCTCGATTCACTTCACCGAATAAGAAAGTGAGGTTAGTCGAACATCGCGGGGGCACCCGCAGCGGCCACTGCGTTTCCCACTCTCTGGCTCACTGCGGGAGGTAGAGCCCCTTGCCGGTGATCAGGGGCAGGTCGAGCGTCGTCACGATGCCAGCCGGGGCGGCCACCACCGCGGGGATGGCGTTGACCACCCGCATCGCGGTGGCCACCAGGCCCGCGTGGTTGTGATCGCCCTTGCGGCTGCTCAGGCAGACGTCCATGGCGTAGGACGGTTCGCCGGTGATCTCGATGCGGTAGGAGCCGCCCTCCTGGGCGGGCTGCGGCCAGTCGGGGCACAGGTCCTCGCGCAGGCGGGTGACATGTTCGAGGACGACGACGGGCTCGCCGTTGAACATGCCGAACACCTCGAAGCGCAGCGCTGCGGCGGTGCCCTTGGCGATGTGACCCGAGGCGATGTCGAAGTCCTCGGGTGCCGGTATGCGGACGTAATTCTGGGTCACCTCGTCCAGCGAAATGCCGAGTCCCGCCGCGAGTTGCCGGATCACCGACCCCCAGGCGAGGCTGAGCACGCCGGGCTGCAGCAGCATGGGAATCTCGTCCAGCGGCTTGCCGAAGCCCATCACATCGAACATGACCGCGGCGCTGTCGTACGTGGCGTAGTCGACGATCTCCATGCAGCGAATCTGCTGAATGCTCTGGCAGGTGCCCGCCAGCGCCAGCGGCAGCAGATCGTTGGCGAAGCCAGGATCGATACCGTTCACGTAGAGGCTTGAATTCCCTTCGCGCGCTGCATCTTCCAGCGGCTTGATGAGCTCCTCGGGAATCACCTGCCACGGATACTGCAAGAAGACCGGGCCGCTACCGACGACGTTGATCCCGGCCGCCAGGACGCGCCGGTAGTCCTCGAGCGCCTCGGGCAACCGGTTGTCGGCCAGCGCGTTGTACACGGCGCACTGCGGCCCCGTGGCGAGCACGGCATCCAGATCGGTGCTGGCAAGCACGCCTGTCGACTCGGCAAGTCCCGCAAGTTCTGCCGCGTCCTTGCCGGCCTTGGCGTCGGAAGACACCCAGACGCCGGTCAGTTCGAACTCCGGATTGGTGATGAGCGCCCGCAGCGCATGGATACCGACATTGCCGGTGCCCAGCTGGACGACGGGGATGGGCATGACAGGCTCCTTAGGCGTCGGGGGTCACAGGTCCGGGACGGGGATGTCGAGGTTGGGGAAGGTGAGGCCGCCGTCGACCTCCAGCGTCTTGCCGGTCAGGAAGTCGCCGGCCGGTGATGCCAAATACACTGCCGCAGCGGCGATATCGACGGGGTCGCCGAGACGGCGCATGGGTGTCACCTTCTCCATCGGCTTGCGCAGTTCCTCGTTGGAGGCCACTACGTCGAGCGCCGAGGTCAGGATCGAGCCGGGTGCGATGGCGTTGACCCGGATGCGTGGGCACAGGTCGAGCGCGGCCGAGCGGGTGTAGTGAGCCAGCGCGGCCTTGGCCGTGGCGTAGGCGGCGAAGCCGCGCCCGGCGAGCCGGCCCATGGTGGAGGTGATGTTGATGATGTTGCCGCCGCCGGAGTGCTCCAGCATCAACGGCACCGAGGCCAGCGTGAGTGCATGCGCGGTGGCGACGTTGAAGGTGAACGCGTCCTTGAGGTCTTTGGTCGAGGTGGTCAGCAAGGTGTTGGGCATGGTGCCGCCGACGTTGTTGACGACGATGTCTAGTTTCCCGAACGCCTCGACGGCCTGGCCGGCCAGCTCGGCGGTGGCCTCGGGATGGGCCAGGTCGGCGGTGATGATGTGGGCTTTGCGGCCCACCGCGCGGACCTGTTCGGCGACGGCTTCTAGTTGGGATTGCGTGCGTGAGGCGATGAGAACGTCCGCACCCGCCTCGGCGAAAGCCAGCGCGATGGCCGCCCCGAGGCCGCGGCCCGCACCGGTGATGACGGCGACTTTGTCGTCGAGACGGAACCTGTCAAGGATCATGGCGGCCTCTCTTCTTTCGGTGTCAGCCGACACGGTAGCAAGCCGCGCCGTCTCGGATCGGGCATTTCTGGAACAGGTTCTACTTTTGCATACGGGCGGGGCGGTGCGGCCTTCCGATTGTGCTGCGGCGGCGCGGACGGGCCCGGCGCTGCGCTTGCCGGCACCCGCGTGCGCTGCGCGGCCATTTGCGTGCCGTTAACCTTGATGCTGTTAGCTGAACGGCGGCGATCATGTGTGTGGACACCACGAGGAAGTAACTTGAGGCGCAAGCATTTTGGTGCCGCATTGAGCGTCCTGACGGCTAGTGCGCTGGTGCTGTCGGGGTGCGGGAGTGACGACACCCGAGCGTGGGGACACGGGGCAAATCCGTCGGGCCAGGTTAGCTGCGGTGGCAAGAAGGCCCTGAAGGCCAGCGGATCCACGGCTCAGACCAACGCGATGACCCGCTTCGGCAACGCGTTCGAGCGGGCCTGCCCCGGCCAGACGCTGAATTACACTCCCAACGGTTCGGGTGCGGGGATCGGTGAATTCACCGGCAACCAAACCGATTTCGGCGGCTCGGATTCGCCGCTGGCCCCGATCGAATACTTCGCCGCCCAGACGCGATGCGGTTCGCCCGCGTTGAATCTGCCGGTGGTATTCGGCCCGATCGCGATCACCTACAACGTCCGCGGCGTCACCTCGCTGATCCTCGACGGCCCCACCACCGCAAAAATCTTCAAGGGCGTGATCGCCGTCTGGAACGATCCCGCTATCCGGGCGCTGAATCCCGGCACCGCGCTGCCGGCCGAGCCCATCCGCGTCACGTTCCGCAGCGACCAGTCCGGCACCACGGACAATTTCCAGAAATATCTGGACTCGGCCTCCGACGGTGTCTGGGACAGAGGCATTGGGAAGACCTTCACCGGTGGGGTGGGCGAGGGCGTCGAGGGCAACGGCGGCACGTCGGCGGTCGTGAAAGCGACCGAGGGCGCGATCACCTACAACGAATGGTCGTTCGCTTCGGCGCAGAAACTGGACATGGCCAGGATCGTCACCTCGGCCGGACCGGACCCGGTGTCGATCAGTGCGGATTCGGTCGGGAAGACGATCTCGGGTGCCACCCTCACCGGGCCGGGCAATGATTTGGTCGTCGACACCTTCTCGTTCTACAAGCCGACCCGGCCCGGTTCCTACCCCATCGTGTTGGCCACCTACGAGATCGTGTGCTCCAAGTATCCCGACCCGCAGGTGGGGGCGGCGGTAAAAGCGTTCCTGCAGAGCACCATTGGCGCCGGGCAGGATGGTCTTGCGGACAATGGATATATCCCGGTACCCGGGTCGTTCAAGTCACGTCTGTCGGACTCAATCAACTCGATCTCCTGATTTCGAGAACGGGTTCGCGGCCACGGCGGGCGCGGTAGACGGGTGCGCATTTCTTTGCTGTCGTGCCGTCCCGGGGCGGCGTCGAGTGCGGATTTCGCCCACGTCGCCGCCGGGTTCCATCGCGTTCAGCCGCGAACGCCGAACAATTTGCTCAACGTTTACCTTGTTACTGTTAGCTTCGTGGCTGCGAGACGGGCTGGTGGGGGCGCAGTGCCTCCGACCGGCGGCGATCCTGTTTCATCCCTACCGTAAGGAAGCGAATTGAAACTCAACCGATTTGGCGCCGTTCTGAGTGTCCTGAGCGCCGGCGCGCTGGTGTTGTCGGCATGCGGAAGCGACAACAACGGGACCGGCGCGAGCGCTACGAGCGGCTCCTCGTCGGGCAACGTGAGCTGCGGCGGCAAGAAGGCCCTCAAGGCCAGTGGTTCGACGGCTCAGGCCAACGCGATGACCCGATTCGTCAACGCGTTCGAGCAGGCGTGCCCCGGACAGACGTTGAACTACACCGCCAACGGGTCCGGCGCGGGAATCAGTGAATTCAACGGCAAGCAGACCGATTTCGGTGGTTCGGATTCGCCGCTGGCGCCCAACGAATACGCCGCGGCACAGCAGCGTTGCGGTTCGCCGGCGTTGAACCTGCCGGTGGTTTTCGGCCCGATCGCCATCACCTACAACGTCAACGGTCTCAATTCACTGAGCCTGGACGGGCCCACGGCCGCCAAGGTCTTCAACGGCGCGATCACGACGTGGAATGACCCCGCGATTCAGGCCGTCAACCCGGGTGCCACGTTGCCCGCCGAGCCGATTCACGTCGTGTTCCGCAACGACGAATCCGGCACCACGGACAATTTCCAGAAATACCTCGATGCCGCCTCCAACGGTGCGTGGGGCAAGGGCGCCGGGAAAACCTTCAAGGGTGGTGTCGGCGAGGGAGCCAAGGGCAATGACGGCACCTCTGCGGCGATCAAGGCCACCGAGGGATCCATCACCTACAACGAATGGTCGTTCGCTCAGGCGCAGAAGCTGAACATGGCCAAGGTCATCACCTCCGCCGGCCCGGACGCGGTGGCGATCAGTGCGGACTCGGTGGGCAAGACGATTGCCGGAGCCAAGATCGCCGGCCAGGGCAACGACCTGGTGCTCGACACGCTGTCCTTCTACCGGCCGACCCAGGCCGGTTCCTACCCGATCGTGTTGGCCACCTATGAAATCGTCTGCTCGAAGTACCCCGACGCGCAGGTCGGTACGGCGGTGAAGGCGTTCCTGCAGAGCACCATCGGTGCCGGGCAGAACGGTCTGGCCGACAACGGCTACATCCCGATCCCCGACGCGTTCAAGTCGAGGCTGTCTACGTCCATCAACGCCATCACATAACCTGAAGTGGTCGTGACACGAGGAACAGCAATCAGCCCGTCGACCACGGAGAAGCCGGCACTAACAACGCTGAGTGCACACGTGGGGCGGCGGGCTGATCGCCTGTTCAAGTTGGCCGCAGCCGCTGCGGGCTCGACGATCGTGATCGCCATCCTGTTGATCGCGCTGTTCCTGTTGCTGCGCGCCGTCCCGTCGTTGCGCGTCAACCACGCGAACTTCTTCACCAGCGCCAAATTCAGCACCAGCGACCCGAACAAGCTCGCGTTCGGGATCCGCGACCTGCTCATGGTCACGGTGCTCAGTTCGCTCAGCGCGCTGGTGCTGGCCGTTCCCGTCGCGGTCGGCATCGCCGTGTTCCTGACGCAGTACGCGCCCAAGCGGCTGGCGCGCCCGTTCGGGGCGGTGGTGGATCTGCTGGCCGCGGTGCCGTCGATCATCTTCGGGCTGTGGGGGATTTTCGTGCTCGCCCCCCAGATCGAGCCGGTGGCCGCGTTTCTCAACCGCCACCTGGGTTGGTTCTTCCTCTTCAAACAGGGCAACGTTTCGCTGGCCGGTGGCGGCACCATCTTCACCGCCGCGGTCGTGCTCTCGGTGATGATCCTGCCGATCATCACTTCCGTCTCGCGCGAAGTCTTTCGGCAGACCCCGCACATCCAAATGGAGGCGGCGCAGGCGCTGGGCGCCACCAAATGGGAGGTGGTGCGGATGACCGTGCTGCCGTTCGGCCGCAGCGGTGTGATCGCGGCCTCGATGCTGGGGTTGGGCCGGGCGCTGGGCGAGACCGTGGCGGTGCTGATCATTCTGCGTTCGGCGGCCCGCCCGGGTAACTGGTCGCTGTTCGACGGGGGTTACACGTTCGCCTCGAAGATCGCCTCGGCGGCCGCCGAGTTCAGTTCGCCGCTGCCCACGGGGGCTTACATCTCGGCGGGATTCGCACTCTTCGTCTTGACGTTCATCGTCAACGCGCTCGCTCGCGCGATCGCCGGCGGCAAGGTCAACGGATGACCGGTCATGGGGAGCGTTCATGACGCGCGGCGCGACGACGCAGAGCGAAGCGATGATGAGGAGCGGCGCTCATGACGCGCGGCGCGACGACGCAGAGCGAAGCGATGATGAGGAGCGGCGCTCATGACCGTTGAGGCCCTTGACCGGCCGGTCAAAGTCGAGGTGTTCAGGCCGCTGAGCTTCCGGCGCCGGATCACCAACAACGCCGCGACGCTTTTCTTCCTCGGCTCCTTCTGCATCGCGCTGGTGCCGCTGATCTGGGTGCTGTCGATCGTGATCGCACGAGGCTGGTACGCCGTCACACGGTCGGAGTGGTGGACCCACTCACTGCACGGCGTGCTGCCGGAGCAATTCTCCGGCGGCATCTACCACGCGCTTTACGGCACGCTGGTGCAGGCGGGGGTGGCCGCGGCCCTGGCCGTGCCGCTGGGCTTGATGACCGCGGTCTTCCTGGTGGAATACGGGTCCGGACGGCTGGTGCGGTTGACGACCTTCATGGTCGATGTGCTCGCCGGGGTGCCCTCCATCGTGGCGGCGCTGTTCATCTTCAGCCTGTGGATCGCCACCCTGGGCTTCCAGCAGAGTTCGTTCGCGGTGTCGCTGGCCCTCGTCTTGCTGATGTTGCCGGTGGTGGTGCGCTCCGCCGAGGAGATGCTCAGGCTGGTGCCCGACGACCTGCGTGAAGCCAGCTACGCGCTCGGCGTGTCGAAATGGAAGACCATCGTGCGGATCGTCTTCCCGATCGCGATGCCCGGCATCGTGTCCGGCATCCTGCTGTCGGTCGCGCGGGTGATCGGCGAAACCGCGCCGGTGCTGGTGCTGGTTGGCTACAGCAGATCGATCAACGTCGACATCTTCCACGGCAACATGGCTTCGCTGCCGCTGCTGATCTACACCGAGCTCACCAACCCCGAACACGCGGGTTTCCTGCGGATCTGGGGCGCGGCGCTGACCCTGATCATCATGGTCGCCGTGATCAACGTCGTCGCGGCGCTGACCCGCTTTTTGGCAACCCGCAGGCGCTGACCCGCGGCGGGGTCAGGACTTCGACGACGCTTTCGAAGCAGTCTTCTTGGCCGGAGCCTTCTTGGCGGCCGTCTTCTTCGCGGGAGCCTTTTTCGCCGCGACCTTCTTCGTGGGTGCCTTGCCATTGCCGGAGCGCGCTTTCACGCTGGCCTCCAGCTTGGCGAGCAGATCGGAGACGTCCTCGGTCTCGTCCAGCTCCTTCGGCTGCTCCTCGGTGGTAAACGCTTCTCCGCCTTCGAGTTTGGCGTCGACCAGTTCCTGCAGCTGCTCCTGGTAGGTGTCGTGGTAGCGGTCGGGATTGAAGTCCTCGGCCATCGACTCCACCACTTGACCGGCCATCTTGAGTTCGGCCGGCTTGATCTCGACCTTCTTGTCCAGGATGGGGAAGTCCGGGTCGCGGATCTCGTCGGGCCACAACAACGTGTGCACCACCATCACGTCGCGCTTGCCGAAGTCCTTGACGCGCAAGGCCGCCAGCCGGGTCTTGTTGCGCAGCGTGAAATGAACGATCGCCATCCGATCCGTCTCGGCAAGCGTCTTGGCAAGCAGCACATAGGATTTCGATGACTTGGAGTCGGGTTCCAGGAAGTAGCTGCGGTCGAACAGCATCGGGTCCACCTCGCTGGCCGGCACGAACTCCAGCACTTCGATCTCGCGGCTGCGTTCCTCGGGCAGGGTGGCGATGTCGTCATCGGTGATGATGACCATCTGGCCATCGTCGGATTCGTAGGCCCGGGCGATGTCGCGGTATTCGACGGTTTCGCCGTCCACCTCGCACACGCGCTGGTAGCGAATTCGGCCGTTGTCCTTGGCGTGTACCTGGTGGAACTTGATGTCGTGGTCCTGGGTGGCGCTGTACACCTTGACCGGGACGTTCACCAGCCCGAACGCGATGGAACCCTTCCAGATGGAGCGCATGCAAGTCAGTATGCCCGTAGGCCCGGTGGCAAAACAGCACGGCAGGGCTACGACCTGGGATTGTCCGGCCGGGCTGTCAAGGTCGGGATGAGCGCCTAGCGGCGCCGGGCGGCCTCCAGCGCGGCCCGATCCGGCAGGTCGGCTCCCGCGCGTCCGACGGTGAGTGCCGCGGACAGGCTCGCCGCCTGCAGCGCCGTCGTCAGCGCGTCCACGTCGATCCCGTGCAACTCGGTGCGCCGGTCGGCGCCCAACGATCCCGCTCCCCATAGCGCGTCGATCAGACCGGCCATGAAGGAGTCACCGGCGCCGACGGTATCGACCACGCGCTGCGCGCGCGTCGGCACCCGGGCGATCCCCGCTGCGCAGAAAGCCACCGCGCCCCGGTCGGCCATCGTCACCGCCACGACGGCGGGGCCCAGCCGCAGCCAGGTCTGCGCGATCTGGTCGGGCGGGCGAGTGGGGTCGATCCAGTGCAGGTCTTCCTCGCTGACTTTCACGATGTCGCTGCGTTCGATGAGATGCTGGATGCGCGCGACGGCCAGGTCCCGGTCGGCGATCAGCGACGGCCGCACGTTGGGGTCGAAGGTGATCGTGGCCGAGACGCGATAGGCATCGATCATCGCGGCGACCGCCAGGCAGCCCGGATCCTGCACGGCGGCAATCGATCCGGTATGGACGAAAAGCGGCGGGGCCACCGGCGGCGTTCCGGAAAGGTGCCAGTCCAGATCGAACACATAGTCGGCCGACCCGTCTTCGGCGATGGTCGACCGCGCGGTCGCCGTGCGCTCGGCTGTCCGGCTTTCTGAAACCAGTTGCACCCCTGCGGCTTCGACGTAGTCGATGATCCGGCGGCCGTACGGGTCGTCGGCGATGCAGGTGAGGAAGTCGACGTCGCGGCCCAACCGGCCGAGCCCGACGGCGACGTTGAGCGGGCTGCCGCCGACATGCTCCTCGCTGTCGACGATATCGATCAGCGACTCGCCGATCACCAGCCCGCGGGTCATCGCACCAAAGCCTCCAGCGTTGCCCGAGATCCCTTGCTGTGCAACGAATCCAGCGCCCAGCAGTACGCCTCGACAAACCGCGGTTGGTGGGCCAGATCGCAGAACACCGCGGTGACCTCAACGAACGCGGTGGGATTCTGGTGCTGCGACCGGGCGATTGGAATGAGCGAGTCCGCCAGCTGGTCCAACACCTCGTACGGCTTGCCCCACTCGTCGACACCCTCGACGTAGCGGGCCCAGCTGGCCACCGCCGCGGCAGCCAGTTGAACCGGTCCGTCGTTGGCGAGGTTGTCGCAGATGACGGGAAAGAGCCATTTCGGGATGCGGTCCGACGAGTAGGCGCACAGCCGGGCGACGGTGTCGCGCACGGCCGGGTTGGCGAACCGCTCGACCAGCGTGCGGGCGAAGGCATGCAGGTCGATTCCCGGCACCGGCGGCAGCGTGGGGATGGCCTCGGTGTCGAAGTAGGCGAGCAGGAACTCGGCGAACAGGGGATCGCGCGCCGCCTCGTGGACGAACTGGAAGCCGCACAGATGGGCGAAGTAGGCCAGGCATTGATGGCCCGCGTTGAGCAGCCGCAGCTTCATCAGCTCATAGGGGCGCACATCGTCGACCATCAGTACCCCCGCTTGCTCCAGCGGCGGCCGGCCATCGGCGAAGTCGTCCTCGATCACCCAGGCGGTGAACGGCTCGGCCACCACGGGCCACCGGTCGTTGACGCCGAAGTCGCGTCGCACCTCCGCCGCCATCTCCAAAGTCGTTGCCGGAGTGATGCGGTCGACCATCGAACTCGGGAATCGGGCGTGTTCCGCCACCCACTCGGCCAATTCGGGATCCATGCGTTCGGCGCTGGCGAGCACGGTACGCCTGGCGACCTCACCGTTGTTCTCGATGTTGTCGCAGGAGACGATCGTCGGCGCGGGGATGCCTCGATCGCGCCGCCGGCCGAGCGCCTCGGTGATCAACGAGAACGCCGGCCCGTCGGGATCGCGGTACCCGCCTTCGGTGATGGTCAGCGAAATGATCCGGGTGGACGGCGCGGCGAGCACCTCCAACGCCGACTCGGGATCGTCCGGGGCGTAGCGGTAGTCGACGATCGAGCCGATCACCTGGGCGTCCCGGCTGCCGTTGGGATTCTCCAGGATCAGCGTGTACAGCCCGTCCTGACCGTTGAGGACGTCGCGCATGGTCCAGTCGGCGGGCATCACCCCGACCCCGCAGATGCCCCAGTCGTTGGCCAGGCCCTGCTGCAGCAACAGGTTGATGTACGCAGCTTGATGCGCCCGGTGGAAGTGGCCCGCCCCGATGTGGGCGATGCCGACGCTCACGCCGCCGCGGTCATAGGTCGGCGCGTCGATCGGCAGCTTGGCGAGCGACGCGTTGTTCAGGTTGATCGCGCTAGCCACCATCGGCCAACTCCTCCCGGGCCACGGTCCGGTCTTTACCGGGCCCGCGGCACCTCTCGACGGTATGACGGCCGCGGGCCGAAGCCCAGCGGCACATGACCTGTCGATGCCCTACGTGAGCGGGGAACCTGCGGCCGGCACGGCCGAGGTCAGCAGGACATCAGCAAGCGCACGCCACGAATCCGTGATCGCGACCGCGCCGGCATTGATCAAATCCGTTCGGCGGCAATCCTGTTCGTCAGGTGGCACGAACATCAGGTTGCCGACGGTGGCGTAGCCCGCGGCGACCGCGGAACCCACGCCGGCCACGGAGTCTTCGATCGCCAGCCCCTGTTCGGCCGCGACGCCCAGCGCCTGGCCGGCATGCAGGTACACCGCCGGGTCGGGCTTGCTTGTCGGCACCGGAAGCGAATCCTCCGCGCTGAAGGTCACCGCCTCCGCGATCAGCGAGTCCAGACCGGTCGCGGCGAAGCAGCCCAGCAGGCGCTTGGTGGCGCTGGAGCTGACGGCCGCGAGCGCGTAGTGCTTGGCGAGCTCGCGCAGCGGTTCCAGCACCTCCGGATCGGGCGTCAGGGTGGCGGCCAGATGAGCCGTGACCCGTTCGCGCTCGTCGCGCACCCATTGCTCGAGTTCGTCGGCGCACAATGCGTTGCCGCTGGCCACGTCGGCGGCCGAGGCGACCACCGCGCCGGGACGGCCCCGGGTCAACGCCGGATCGAGCGGCACTTCGCACTGCACCGCCAGGTCGAGGGCGGTGTTGCGGAAGTTCTTTCCGACGGCCCGCTTGCGCAGCTCTTCGGAGCTGAGCGGAGCCGTCACGCCGAACCTGGCCAGGAAGCGATTCGTCACCTCGGTCGACGCCTCGAACGCCGGCCGCTCCGAACCGAACAGGTTGTCGTCGGCGTCGCAGAGCAGGGTGGTGATCGGCGCCGGGTCGAAGGGGCGCACAAAGGTCAGGCGGGAGTTCATCGCGTCACCAACTCCCGCTCGTCATTGCGCAGCGCGTACCGCAACGTGGGCACCACACCGCGCTCGTCGATGTCGGCAATCATCTCGCCCAGCCGCTCCGCGAAACCGGGAACCGCGCGTACCTCGGCGAACATCTCGTGCTCGAGCAGCGGGTCGGCGTTGGTGCTGGCCATGTTGGCCAACCTAGCCACCGGTATCGCCTGCGAGTCTTCGAGGCGGAGTTTGCGTCCCTGCAGGTCGTGGCCGCGCATGTAGCGGGCCCATCCGGCGACGGCCAACATCAGCAGCGAGTGGGGCCGGCCCTGCGCGATCGCTTCCTGCAGGGAGGGCATCACGAACTGCGCTATCTTGCTCGTTCCCCGTCGAGCCAGTCGGGACAACTGGTCACTCATCCGCGGATTGCTGAGGCGGTCGAGCAAGGTTTCCCGGTACTCGGGTGTGTTCATGCCTGGGACCGGGGGCAGCAGCGGCTGAATCTCGTCGCGCAGCAGCGCCTCGACGTAATCGAAGATGGCGCGGTTCCGCATCGCCTCGTCGGTGCGCTGGTGACCGGCCAGGGTGGCCAGGCACGCGAGCGCGATGTGGGTTCCGTTGAGGAGACGGGTCTTGATCAGTTTGTGGTCGCGGACATCGGCGACGAATTCGACACCGACCTCGTCGAGCGGCGGCCGCCCATTGCTGAAGGCGTCCTCGATCACCCATTGGCAGTACGGCTCGGTCACGACCGGCCATTTGTCGGCCACGCCGAACGTCTGCTCGACGAACTTGCGCTCCGACTTGGAGGTCTGCGGAGTGATGCGATCGACCATCGTCGAGGGGAACGCCACATACGTGTCGATCCACCGGGCGAGCCCGGGGTCCTTCAACGCGGCGAACGACAGCAGCGCCGTTCTGGCCGGTTGGGTGTCGCCGGGGATGTTGTCGCAGCAGAGCACGGTGAACGGTGCGATGCCGGCGCGGCGACGCCGGTCCAGCGCTTCGGTCAGATATCCCCACGCGGTGGCGTACCCGCCGGAGGCGCCATTAGACGTGACGACGTCAGCGCGCACGTCGGGGTGGTCGGCGTCGAACTCGTCGGTGACCGGGTTCAGGAAGTATCCGTTGCTGGTGATCGTCAGGCTCACGATGCGGGTTTGGGGATCGGCCAGGGCGGCACGGACTGCCGCGCCGTCGTTCGGTGCGTAGTGCACGGAGCCGATCGAGCCGACCACGCGGGCGGTCTGGCGGTCGTGGCCACGCTGCACCACGGTGTACAGCCCATCTTGTGCCGTCAGCAGGTCTTTGAGGTCGGGGGAGTGGAGGCTGACGCCGGTGACTCCCCATCGTCCCGAGATGCCCGAGCGGGCCAGGTCGTCGAAGTAGACGGCCTGATGTGCGCGGTGGAAGTTGCCCGCACCGATGTGAACGACACCGCGCCGCAGGGCCGAGCGGTCATAGGTGGGCACCGCGATTCGCTGGGAATGTAGTCGTAGGGTCGCATTGCTGAGGGGGACGCCGCATTCTGGACGCCAGGGGATTATGCGCATCAGTGTTCCGTAACCGGGGCGCCGGCGGATCTAACACGTTCGTGAACGATGTCACAGAACTTTACGTTTGAGACATAATCCGTGGTGGGAAGCCATTATCGCTGCTCAAACGCGTAGGTTGAGGACATGGCGCCGAGGGTGAAGCTCACCAACGCTGACAAGGTGCTGTACCCCGCCACCGGGACCACGAAGCGGGACATCTTCGACTACTACACCCGGATCGCCGAGGTGATGGTCCCGCACATCGCGCGACGCCCGGCCACCCGCAAGCGGTGGCCCAACGGCGTCGAGGAGTCCTCGTTCTTCGAAAAGCAGCTGGCTTCCTCGGCCCCCGACTGGTTGCCCCGCGCCAGTGTCTCCCACCGCTCCGGGACGACGACCTACCCGATCATCGACAGCGTCGACGGGCTGGCCTGGATCGCGCAACAGGCGGCGCTGGAGGTCCACGTGCCGCAGTGGCGGTTCGTCGCCGAGTGGACCCGGAGCAAGGCCGAGGAACTCAAACCCGGCCCGGCGACCCGCCTGGTGTTCGACCTCGACCCCGGGGAAGGCGTGACCATGGCCCAGCTGGCCGAGGTAGCCCGTGCCGTCCGCGAGCTGATCACCGAAATCGGGCTGACCACATATCCGCTCACCAGTGGCAGCAAGGGCCTGCACCTCTACACGCCGCTTGCCGAACCGGTGAGCAGCAAGGGCGCCACGGTGCTGGCCAAACGTGTTGCGCAACAGCTGGAGAAGACGATGCCCACGCTGGTGACGTCGACCATGACCAAGAGCCTGCGCGCCGGCAAGATCTTCCTGGACTGGAGCCAGAACAACGGCTCCAAGACGACCATCGCGCCCTACTCGCTGCGCGGACGCGAACACCCCACTGTCGCGGCGCCGCGCACCTGGGAGGAACTCGACGACCCGTCGCTGCGCCAGCTGCGTTACGAGGAAGTGCTGGACCGGGTCGCCCGTGACGGCGATCTGCTGGCACCGCTCGACCAGGATGCGCCGGTCCCCGACCGCCTGACCAAGTACCGCAGCATGCGGGACGCCGCGAAAACCCCCGAGCCGGTCCCATCGTCTGAACCCGTTGTCGGACAGGGGAACAGCTTCGTCATCCAAGAGCACCACGCCCGTCGGCTGCACTACGACTTCCGGCTGGAGCGAGACGGCGTGCTGGTGTCCTGGGCGGTGCCGAAGAACCTGCCCGAGACCACCTCGGTGAACCATCTGGCGGTCCACACCGAGGATCATCCGCTGGAGTACGGCGGGTTCGAGGGCGTCATCCCCAAGGGCGAATACGGCGCGGGGAAGGTGATCATCTGGGACTCCGGAACCTATGAGGCCGAGAAGTTTCACGACGACGAGGTGATCGTCAATCTGCACGGCAGCAAGGTCTCGGGCCGCTATGCGCTGATTCAGACCAACGGCGACCAGTGGCTGGCGCACCGAATGAAGGACCAAAAGGTCTTCGAGTTCGACACGATCGCCCCCATGCTGGCCACCCACGGTTCGGTGACGGCGCTCAAGGCGGGCCAGTGGGCGTTCGAAGGCAAATGGGATGGCTACCGGCTGCTGGTCGAGATGGACCGCGGCGCCCTGCGGGTGCGGTCCCGTCGGGGCCGCGAGGTCACCAGCGAATACCCCCAATTGCAGTCGCTGGCAGACGATCTCGCCGATCACCATGTGGTGCTCGACGGGGAGGCCGTCGTGCTGGGTGCGTCGGGCGTGCCGAGCTTTCACGCGATGCAGAACCGTGGCCGCGGCAGCCGCGTCGAATTCTGGGCGTTCGACGTTTTGTATCTCGACGGCCGCTCGCTGCTGCGGGCCCGCTACCAGGACCGGCGAAAGTTGTTGGAGACACTGGCCAGCGGCAGCAAGCTGATCGTCCCGGAGCTGCTGCCCGGAGACGGCAAAGAGGCGTTGAAGCACTCCGGTGAGCACGGCTGGGAGGGCGTGGTCGCCAAGAAGCGCGACTCCACGTACCAGCCTGGCCGCCGCTCGGCATCCTGGATCAAGGACAAGCACTGGAACACACAGGAAGTCGTCATCGGCGGCTGGAAGGCGGGGGAGGGCGGGCGCAGCAGCGGCATCGGCTCGCTGCTGATGGGCATCCCGGTCGACGGCGGCCTGCACTTCGCCGGGCGAGTCGGTACCGGTTTCACCGATCGTGACCTGGCCAGCCTGAAGAAGACCCTCGCACCGCTGCACACCGACGAATCCCCTTTCCGCCCACCGCTACCCAGGGTCGAGGCGCGCGGCGTGACATACGTCGAGCCCGTCCTGGTGGGGGAGGTGCGCTACAGCGAGTGGACCCCGGATGACCGGCTCCGCCAATCGAGCTGGCGGGGGCTGCGGCCGGACAAGGAACCGAGTGAGGTGGTACGCGAGTGAAATGGGTTACCTTTCAAGGTGATGACGGCGAGCGCGTCGGCTTACTCTCCGGCGACACCATCCATGCGATGCCGTCGGGAGTGACGCTGCGTGAGCTGATTGCGCGCGGCTCCGCGGGATTGCGGCAGGCGGGGGAGGAGGTGCAGTGGTCCCCGGCGGCGACGGTGCCGCTCGCGGACGTGCGCTTGCTGGCGCCGATTCCGCGCCCGCCGTCGATCCGGGATTCGCTGTGCTTCCTCGACCACATGCGCAACTGCCAAGCCGCGCTGGGCGCGGGGCGGGTGCTCGCCGACACCTGGTATCGCATCCCCGCGTTTTACTTCGCCTGTCCGGCAACCGTTCTGGGTCCCTACGATGACGCCCCGACTGCGCCCGGAAGTGCCTGGCAGGACTTCGAATTGGAGATCGCGGCGGTGATCGGGGCCGGCGGAAAAGACCTCACCGTCGAGCAGGCCGAACAGGCGATCATCGGCTACACCATCTTCAACGACTGGTCCGCGCGCGACCTGCAGCAGATGGAAAGCCAACTGGGGATCGGGCAGGGCAAGGGCAAGGACAGCGGGGTCACCCTGGGTCCCTACCTGGTGACCCCCGACGAGCTCGAGCCGTACCGCCGCGACGGCAGGCTGGATTTGCAGGTCACCGCCCTGGTCAACGACGCCGTCATCGGTGTGGGGTCGACGGCCCAGATGGACTGGACCTTCGGCGAAGTCATCTCCTATGCCTCGCGCGGCGTCACGCTCAATCCCGGTGACGTCATCGGCTCCGGGACCGTGCCGACCTGCACGCTGGTCGAACATCTCAATCCCGCAGCGCTGGAAGCATTTCCCGGCTGGCTGCACGACGGCGACGTCGTCGCCCTCCGGGTCCAGGGCTTGGGGGAGACCCGGCAAACCGTCCGGGCGAGCGGCCCGCCGCACGCGTTGGCCGCGCGACCCAATCCGGACGCGGCGCCCGCCGCGCCGCGGGTCAACCGGGCGCCGGCCCGGGTGCCCTACACCCGCGGGCTGCATCAGGTCGCCGACCGGGTGTGGGCGTGGACGCTGCCGGACGGGGGCTACGGGTGGAGCAACGCCGGTCTGATCGCCGGCGAGGGCGCCTCCCTGCTGGTGGACACCCTGTTCGACCTGGCCCTGACCCGCGAAATGCTCACCGCGATGCGGCCCATCACTGAATCGGCGCCGATCACCGATGCGGTGATCACCCACTCCAACGGGGACCATACCCACGGCAACCAACTGCTCGACGCGTCGGTGCGCATCATCGCCGCGCACGGTACCGCCGAGGAGATCGAGCACGGGATGGCACCCGAGATGCTGGCCATGGCGCAAACCGCCAACCTCGGGCCGGTGGCAACCCCGTACACGCGAGAACGCTTCGGGCACTTCGACTTCAGCAACATCACCCTGCGCAACGCCGACCAGACCTTCGAGCGCAACCTGTGCGTCGAAGTGGGTGGGCGGCGGATCGACGTGCTGAATCTGGGGCCCGCACACACCGCCGCCGACTCGGTGGTGCACGTGCCCGACGCGGGGGTGCTGTTCGGCGGCGACCTGTTGTTCATCGGCTGCACCCCGATCGTGTGGGCAGGCCCGATCGCCAACTGGGTCGCGGCGTGCGACGCGATGATCGCCCTGGACGCGCCGACGGTGGTGCCCGGCCACGGCCCGGTCACCGACCCGGATGGAATCCGTGCGGTGCGTGGCTATCTCGTGCACGTCGCCGAGCAGGCCGAAGCCGCGTACCGCCGGGGCCTGTCGTGGGCCGAGGCCGCCGACACCATCGACCTCGGCGAGTACGCGACCTGGCTGGACGCCGAGCGGGTGGTCGTCAACGTCTATCAGCGATACCGCGAACTCGATCCGCAGACACCGCAATTGGAGGTCATGACCCTGCTGGTGATGCAGGCCGAGTGGCTGGCCAAACGAGGCGCCGAGTGTGGGCCCTAGGCACGGTTATCGCGGGCAGAGCGTGCACAGGCCCCGCTCTCGGCGGCGCGGCCTGTGCTAAACGCGCACGGCCCGAACGAATTTGATCGTCGTGGACGGGACCTGCTGCGCGGCCTGCGCCAGCTCCGGCAGCGCGGCAGCGGAGAACAAATCGGTGAGCGTGGATACGGTGGTTTCCCAGCCGTTGTCGTGTAGGTGTGCGGCGACGTCGGTGTGCTCGCCCGGGTACGTCAAGCTGGTGAGGTCCATCTCGAGTCCCCGCCGTCGCCAGCCTTCGGTCATCAGCCGGGATTGCTCGAGGGCCTCTGGCGAAGTCCCGGTCACCGATCCGTAGTCGGCGGCGAACCGGCTGCCCTCGGCGGACAGCGGGATGATGGAGTCGAGCAGCCGAATCTCGGCCTCCGGCGGTAGCCATCCGATGAGCACCCCCTCGGCGAGCCATGCGGTGGGATGGGCCGGATCGAAGCCCGCCTCCTGCAGCGCCGCCGGCCAATCCTCGCGCAGATCGATCCCCACCTCGCGAAGCTTGGCGGTGGGGGCCGCGCCGATCTCGGCCAGCGTCGCCGTTTTGAACGCGATCACCTCGGGCTGATCGATCTCGTACACCGTTGTCCCGATCGGCCACCGCAGCCGGTAGGCGCGCGAATCCAGACCCGATGCCACGATCACGACCTGGAGGATCCCGGCCTGGCCGGCCGCGGCGAAATAGTCGTCGAAATACCGGGCGCGTGCGGCGAAAGTGTCCACCATCCGGTGAAACCCGACGCCCTGCTCGAGGTCGTCTGAATCGAGTTCGCCGCTGGCCAACTTGGTGAACACGTCCAAACCGACGGCACGCACCAGCGGCTCGGCGAACTCATCGGTGATGACCGGTTGTGGGCGTTTGGTGGCGGCCGCCCGGGCCGCGGCGACCATGGTGGCGGTGGCGCCCACACTGTTGGCCAGGTCCCAGGTGTCACCTTCGGTTCGTGCCATGGCTTCTCCTTCGCTGTGGTGGCAAAACCACGGTAGGCCTGATCGGTGAACGGGGCGCGTCGCCTACGGTTCCCCTATGCCCGCAGTGACATTGGAACGTCTCGAAGACAACATCGCCTGCATCACCCTGAACCGGCCGGAACGCCTCAACGCCATCGATGGATCGTTGATCGACGGCGTCCACGAGGCCCTGGACGTGCTGGACACCGGCGAGTTCAGGGTGGCGATCCTGACCGGCGCCGGGCGCGGCTTCTGCGCCGGCGCCGATCTGAGCGGAACCGGGCAACCGTGGACGAGGAACAAGCCGGCCACCCCGGCGTTCAAGGCCAACTACGACGCCCAGGTCCGGTTGGCCAACCTGTACACCCGGATCTACGAGATGGACATTCCGGTGATCGGCGCGGTGAACGGTGTCGCGGTCGGGGGCGGCCTGGCCTTCGCGTTGGTCTGCGATATCCGGGTCGCCTCCGAGCAGGCCCGGTTCGGTTCGGTGTTCATCAAGGCGGGCTTTTCGTCCATGGACATGGGCACCAGCTACCTGCTGCCGAAGATCGTCGGCGCCGGGGCGGCCCGAGAACTCATGCTTACCGGCCGCATCATCGACGCGGCGGAGGCCTATCGCATCAAGCTGGTGCATGAGGTCGTCGCCCCCGACGAGCTGATGCCCGCCGCGCTGCGCAAAGCCCGCGAGATCGCCGAGAACAACGCTTATGGCGTGTGGCAGACCAAGATTGGTCTGAACGCCGCGCTGGACGCGCCGAGTCTGCGCCACGCGATCGAGATCGAGAACCGCACCCAGATCCTCAGCGGTTTCACCAACAACCCGGTCGAGGCCGCCATGGCGCACCGGGAGAAGCGCGCCCCGAAATGGGATGTGCTGTAACGGTGCCTGATGGCGGCGGCCCACTGCGCCCGGCATTGGGCTATGCGCGGCCCACTGCGCCCGGCTTCGCCGCGCTTGTGACCGCCGCGGCCGCGCTTGTGACCGCCGCTAGAGTTTCGCGATCACGTTCTCGGCGAACATCTCCAGGTTGCGGATCTTGCTGTCCAGCGGCTCGGTGTCCTTGCCCTTGATGTAGGGGATGCGGAAGCCGACGATGACGTCGGTGACACCCTTGTCCTCGAGCCGTTTGATGCCGTCGGCGGTGTAGGCGTCGGCCGAGATGACATGGATCTCGAACGGACCGGTCTTGCCGGCTTCTTCGCGGAACTTCTTGAGCTTGGCCAGCAGGTGGTCGAGTTCCTCGGGGTCGCCGCCGCCGTGCATCCAGCCGTCCAGGCGCGCCGCGCGCCGCAGGGCCGCGTCGGCGTGACCGCCGATCAGGATCGGGACGGGTTTGGTGGGAGCCGGCGTCATCTTGGTCTTGGGGATGTCGTAGAACTCGCCGTGGAATTCGAAGTAGTCGCCGGTGGTGAGGCCCTGGATGATTTCGATGCATTCGTCCATCCGCTTGCCGCGCCTGGCGAACGGGACACCCAGCAGTTCGTAGTCCTCGGGCCACGGGCTGGTGCCGACGCCGAAACCGACGCGGTTGTCGGTCATCGCGGCCAGCGACCCGATCTGCTTGGCCACCAACGCCGGTGGCCGGATGGGCAGCTTGAGGACGAAGAAGTTGAACCGCAGCTTCGAGGTCACCGCGCCCAACGCCGATGTCAGCACGAAGGTTTCGATGAACTCCTTGCCGTCCAGGAACTCGCGGTTGCCGTCCGGGGTGTAGGGGTATTTCGAGTCGGATTCGAAGGGGTAGGCGATGCTGTCGGCGATCGTCATGGCGTCGTAGCCGGCCGCCTCGGCGGCCTTGGCCAGCGGGATGTAGTACCTAAAGTCAGTCATCGCCTCTGCGTAGGTAAACCGCACGTCATCTGCCTTCCTGGAGGGGTCGTCACTCGACATTAGAACGTGTTCTAGTTTCAGCACAACCGGCGGATCGGCGCGGCCGGCGCGGACTCGCCGGCCAGGGGCGGGTTTCGGGCTAGAGCTGGTTCTCGGGGCCGATGACCGCCCACACCGTCTTGCCGGACGCGGTGGGCGTGCTGCCCCACGCGCGCGACAACGCGTCGACGATCGCCAGCCCGGACACATCGATGCCCTTCGAGGGCGACGGCAGTCGCACCGCGGGCGTGTTGCTCGCGTCGGACACCGCGATGGTCGCGGTGGTGCCCTGGGCTTCGATTCGCACCACCGGAACGCTGGCGGTGTGTTCCAGCACGTTCTCCACGAACACGTTGACCACCACCAGGGCCACCGGAATGAGCTTGGACTGCGACCACGTGGTGAGCCATTCGCGGACCATGCGCCGTGACTCGCGCAGGCTGGTCAGGTCGGCGGGGAGCTGGACATCGGCGCGCCGCACCGGGCGACGGCTGTTCTGGCCGAGGCCCTTCATGGCTGCTTTCTCACTGGAAAACAGCGGCATGAAGTGGGCGACGCCGCTGCGGGTGATCGCTTCGCGGGCCGCTTTGTCGGTGCAGACCAACACGATCGGAACGTGCAGGGTGCTGGCCACCTGCCAGTAGGCGCTCATGAAGGTCGACCAGGTGGATTCGGCCTGCACTTTGAGCCCGGAGACGTCGACGACGACGGCGGCGACGTCGTCCAGCGCGGCCTTGAGGATGCGTTCGCGAAGGGCGGTGGAGTTGGCGGCGTCAAGCTCGCCGTTGACGGTGAGAACGGCTACTGAGTCATCGGTCCGCATCGCAACGGCCACCGGGCTCATCCCAACTCGGTCCTGGCGTCCGGTTCCATTTTCCGCTCCTCGCATTCTGCCGGGCCGATTGCTTGAGTATCCGCTCTCAGCGGCAAAAGTCTACTTCGCGGGACGGGCCAGGACACAGCCGAAAATTGCAGGCCGCGATCCGGATCCCCTCGAACCCGCGCCGCAATCCCGCAGCGAAAGCATCATGCGTCCCCCTCCCCACCCAGCGGGAATCCGACCGCACAGCCCGAACGTGCTGTGAGTCCAATGCCCAGGACGCGCTTTTATCGGGGTTACCACGCGGTGCGCGCCGCCAAACTTTTTCGTATGCGCGAAGAACGGGGGTTCACCAGCGCAAAGGCATCAACCGCCGGGCGTCGCCGGCGCGCATCTCGGTTCAGTGATCGCTGAGCGCGTAGGGGGGAGCGCCGACTCCGGCGACCGAGTGCGTCCCCCACGGTGTCTGTTCGACGACGCGTGCCGGCGCGCTGTACCCGCCGACCGTCAGCGTGCCGGTCCGCGCCTGCTTGAAGATGTCGCCGGACAAGGGGCCGGACGGAGAACCGAATACGGTTCCCTGCCAGTGGTAGTGGCCGTCGATCGGGTCGAGATGGCCGGTAAGCCGGACACGCACCGAGTGGCGCGTGCCGGCGATCTCCAGCGTGGCGGTTCCGTCGTATGTGTCATCGCCGTCGGGGGCGCCGGCCGAGAGATCGAAGGCCGACTCCACCGGGGGTGGCTCGGCCGGTCGCAGTTGAGCGCGCTCGTTGAACACCTGCTGGCTGCTCGCACGCACCTCGATGCGGCCGCTGGCGGTGCGCTCCATGACTTTCAGGCATTCGACGACGTAGCGCGCCGACGCGTCCGGATCGGGTCCGGTGAGGAAGAAGTAGTTGGGAAAGCCGCGAATGGCCACCCCGCAGAACGGCTCCATGCCGTCGTGCCACGCCTGGCGGATCGGCAGGCCGGCCGCACCGATCAAGGCGTCGTCGTCGGCGTCCTCCGGGATGAAGAAGCCGGTGCCGTAGATGATGGCGTCGACACGGTGGTCGACGCCGTCGACGGTGCGCACGCCCGACGCGGTCACCGCATCGATTGCCGACGCGGCGATCGCGACCCGTGGCCGGCCGACCGTCCGGGTATGGCCGCGCAGCCAGCGTTTGGCGCGGGCCGACCACACTGGAATGTCGGTCACGACGCGACGCGGCGCGTGGGCGAAGACGGTGACCGATGCCGCTTTTGGCGCCAGCCACCCGAGGTGGTGGGCCGCCGCGGCGTCGGTGCCGACCACCGCGACGTGCTTGCCGGCCGGGTCGAATCCGCAATCCCATGCCGCGGCGTGAAACGACGCCCCGCCGAATCCGTCGCGCCCGGGAATGGGGGGCAGCCAGGGCAGCTGGACCGGGCGGTCAGCGGCGACGACGACGTCGGCCCGGACCTGTTCGCCCTCGGCCGTGGTCAACAGCCAGCCGTCGGAGTCGTCGTCAAAGCGTGCGCGCCGGACGGGTCCGTCCAGCATCACCCGGTCGGTGAAACCGGCTGCCAACAAGGCGCTTTGGGCGCTTTTCCCGCAGGCGCCCGCTCCGGCGACGGCGATGTGGCAGCGACGCTCGGCGCGATCCCGCGCCTGCGTCACAGAAACCTGCTGCGCTGCCAGCCGCGGCGCGCGATCGGTCCCATCAGCCCGACCTCGGTCAGAAACGCCGCCAGCGGAGCGAAACCGGCGACCTGCATGTCGCGGCGATGCGGGCTGGTGCGCGCGATGTTGCGGGCCCGCTTGGGGTCCAGACCCGTTCGCGCATAAGGGATCGGATTGCTGAACAGGTAGTTGAAGAAGTAGCCGCCCAGGCCGTTGATGTTGGCCATGAACCAGCGGTTGAGCCGGGGCATCTCGGCGACCCGCTTACGGGCGCCGTCGCGCGCGAACTGGATGTGGCGCGCCTCTTCGGTGACGTGAATTCGCATGAGCCGCTGAATGATTGGCTGCAGCTCCGGGTCGTCCATCATCTGCCGCTGCAGCGAGTCGAAGATCTCCTCGCCGATCAGCGCTGCCACCCAGAGCATCGAGCCGCGCTGGAACGCCAAGGGCAGCGTATTGATGATCATCCGGTGAAACCGCTTGGGCCGCACCGGCTTGGCGCCGATGCGTTCGATGGCCTTGCCGAACATCACCATGTGGCGGGTCTCGTCGCCCAGCTCGGTCAGCTTGTAATGCGTCGACCGGCTGGTGGGGTCCTCGTGCAGGATCGTGCGCAGCAGCGCCTGGTTGAGCATGTTCTCGAACCAGATGCCGGCCGACAGCGTGTTGACCAATTCCTGGCGGGACAGCTCGATCTGTTGCTGGCGGGTCATCTCGTCCCAGATGGGCGTGCCGTAGAGCGACACCAGCCGGGGTGGCAGATAGAACTTGTCGGGGTCCAGCTCCGCGTCCCAGTCGATGTCGACGATGGGCTCGTAGGACTTTTTGACCGATCCGCGCAGCAGACGCTCCGCGAAGTCCTCACGAGTCGGCCCACCTGGTTTCACCGGAGTGGTCATCGCTGGCGTCCCTCCATTGGGTGCTGCAGACGGTACCCATGGTACTGGGTACTTGTGGTCCCGACTAGATGCTGAAGGTTGCGATTCGGCAATCTGACGGGCAACGAGCGGTAGGAGGCGACGTAGTGGGCCGGCACATCCATGTCATCGGCATCGGTGCCGGCGATCCCGACTACGTGACCGTGCAGGCGATCGAGGCGCTCAACGACACCGGGGTGTTCTTCGCGATGGACAAGGGCGAGCAGAAGAGCGATCTGGTGGCGCTGCGACGCGAGATCTGCGGCCGGTTCATCCGTGAGCCGGGCTACCGCTTCGTCGAGCTGCCCGACCCCAAGCGGGCCGGCCCCGACAACCGGCAAGCCGACTACCGCGACGCCGTTGCCGATTGGCACGCCGCCCGCGCGCAGATCTGGGCCGACGCCATCTCCGCCGAGCTGGGTCCGGATGGCGTCGGCGCGTTCTTGGCCTGGGGTGATCCGTCGCTCTACGACAGCACCCTGCGCATCCTCGACGCGGTGGCGGGGCGGGTCGACTTCACGTTCGACGTCATCCCGGGCATCACCGCCGTGCAGGCGCTGACCGCCCGGCACCGCATCCCGCTCAACGAGGTCGGCGAACCCGTCGTGATCACCACCGGGCGGCAACTGCGCACGCACGGGCCGGCCCCGGGATCCGCAGTCGTGATGCTCGACGCCGACTGCTCCTTCCAGGTGTGTCCGCCCGGTACGCGAATCTGGTGGGGCGCCTACCTCGGCACCGAGGACGAACTGCTGGTCGCGGGCACCGTCGGCGAGGTGGGGCCCCGCATCGTGTCGCTGCGGGCCGAAGCCCGCGCCCGGCACGGCTGGATCATGGACACCTATTTGCTGCGACCGGCACACTGAAACCGTGCCCGAACTACCCGAGATCGAAGCGCTGGTCGACCATCTGCGGCGCCATGCCGTCGGACTGACGGTCGGCCGGGTCGACATCGTCGCCCTGTCCGTGCTGAAGACCTTCGACCCGCCGATCAGCGCGCTGCACGGCCAGGCCGTGGTGGGGGCCGAGCGGTGGGGCAAGTACCTGGGTCTGCGCACCGACACCCACTTCCTGATCGCCCACCTGTCGCGCGCGGGCTGGTTGCGGTGGTCCGACAAGCTGGCCGCGGCGCCGCTGCGGCCCGGCAAGGGCCCGATCGCGCTGCGGGTGCACCTGGGCACGCCCGGTGAGGCGCCCGGCTTCGACCTCACCGAGGCCGGAACCCAGAAGCGGCTGGCGGTGTGGCTGGTCGACGACCCGGCCCAGGTCCCCGGAATCGCCACGCTCGGGCCCGACGCGCTGGATCTGGACGTCGACGCGCTGGGCAATCTGTTGGCCGGCAACACCGGCCGGATCAAGACCGTCATCACCGACCAGAAGGTGATCGCCGGCATCGGCAACGCCTACAGCGACGAGATCCTGCACGTCGCGCGCATTTCACCGTTCGCCACGGCCGGCAAGCTGTCCGATCAGCAGCTCGCCACGCTGCACGACGCGATGGTCTCGGTGCTCACCGATGCGGTGAGCCGATCCGTCGGCCAGGGGGCGGCCACGCTCAAGGGCGAGAAGCGCTCCGGGCTGCGGGTGCACGCGCGCACCGGGCTGCCCTGCCCGGTGTGCGGGGACACCGTGCGCGAAGTGTCGTTCGCGGACAAGTCTTTCCAGTACTGCCCGACGTGTCAGACCGGGGGCAAGATACTTGCCGACCGGCGCATGTCGCGTTTGCTGAAGTAGTCGCCCGGCCGCGACTTGACACCTGTCGATATGCTGCCCCGATGACTCGCCAGAAGATCCTCATCACCGGTGCCAGCTCCGGACTGGGCGCCGGCATGGCGCGCGCGTTCGCCGCCAAGGGCCGCGACCTTGCGCTGTGTGCGCGTCGCACCGACCGGCTCGATGAGCTGAAAGCCGAGCTGTCGCAGAAGTATCCCGGCATCAAGATCGCGGTCGCCGCACTGGACGTCAACGATCACGAGGCCGTCCCCAAGGTGTTCGCCGAACTCAGCGACGAGCTGGGCGGCATCGACCGCATCGTCGTCAACGCCGGCATCGGCAAGGGCGCAAAGCTGGGCTCCGGCAAGCTGTGGGCCAACAAGGCCACGATCGAGACCAACCTGGTGTCCGCGCTGGTACAGATCGAGACCGCGCTCGAGATGTTCAACAAGAACGGGTCGGGCCACCTGGTGCTGATCTCGTCGGTGCTCGGCAACAAAGGCGTGCCCGGTGTCAAGGCGGCCTACGCGGCCAGCAAGGCCGGGGTGAGCTCGCTGGGTGAGTCGCTGCGCGCCGAATACGCCAAGGGGCCCGTCAAGGTGTCGGTCATCGAGCCCGGCTACATCGAGTCGGAGATGACGGCCAAGTCCAACAGCACAATGTTGATGGTGGACAACGAGACTGGGGTCAACGCCCTCGTCGCGGCCATGGAGCGTGAGCCCGGCCGGGCCGCGGTCCCGTGGTGGCCGTGGGCACCGCTGGTGCAGCTGATGCGGGTGCTGCCGCCTCAGCTCACCAAGATGTTCGCCTGAGATTCAGCTGGTGCGCCCGCGCTCGCTGCGATAGCGGCGCACCAGGGCGTCGGTGGAGCTGTCCGACTGCGGCACCGGCGACCCGTCCGCGGTGATCACCGGAAGCAGGGCCTTGGCCTGGGTTTTGCCCAGCTCCACGCCCCATTGGTCGAACGAGTCGATGCCCCAGATCACGCCCTCGGTGAAGACTTGGTGCTCGTACAGGGCGATCAGCTGGCCCATGACCGACGGCGTGAGCCGGTTGGCCAGGATCGAGGTCGACGGCCGGTTACCGGGCATCACCTTGTGCGGCACGATGTCGGCGGGCGTGCCCTCGGCGGCGATCTCCTCGGCCGTCTTGCCGAAGGCCAGCACCTGGGTCTGGGCGAAGAAGTTGCTCATCAACAGGTCGTGCATGCTGCCGCTGCCCTCGGCGGTCGGCAGGTCATCGATGGGCTGGCTGAACCCGATGAAGTCGGCCGGCACCAACCGGGTGCCCTGATGCAGCAACTGGTAGAACGCGTGCTGCCCGTTGGTTCCCGGTTCGCCCCAGAAGATTTCACCGGTGTCGGTGGTGACCGGGCTGCCGTCCGCGCGGGTGGACTTGCCGTTGGACTCCATGGTCAGCTGTTGCAGGTAGGCGGCAAAACGTGCCAGGTCGTTGGAATACGGCAGCACGGCGCGCGATTGCGCGCCCATGAAGTTGGAGTACCACAGGCCGATAAGCCCAAGCAGCACAGGAGCATTGGACTCCAGCGGCGCGGTCTTGAAATGCCGGTCGACGATGTGGAATCCGGATAGGAAGTCCGCGAAGGCTTCTCGACCGATGACGGCCATCACAGACAGGCCGATCGCTGAGTCCACCGAGTAGCGGCCTCCGACCCAATCCCAGAAGCCGAACATGTTGTCGGTGTTGATGCCGAAGTCGTCGACGAGGCGTTTGTTGGTTGAGACGGCGACGAAGTGTTGGGACACCGCTGCGTCGCCGAGCGCGTCGGTGATCCAGCGGCGGGCCGCGGTGGCGTTGGTCAGGGTTTCCAGCGTCGAGAACGTCTTCGATGCGACAATGAAAAGCGTTGTGGCGGGATCCAAGTCGGCCAATGTGGCGATCAGATCCGCCGGGTCGACGTTGGAGACGAAGCGCGCCGAGATCCCCGCATCCGCATAGTGGCGGAGCGCCTGGTAGACCATCACCGGGCCGAGGTCCGATCCGCCGATGCCGATGTTGACCACCGTGCTGATTCGTTTCCCGGTGGCTCCGGTCCATTCACCGCTGCGCAACCGGTCGGTGAAGTCGCCCATGGCGTCGAGTACCGAGTGCACGTCCTCGACGACGTTTTCGCCGTCGACGGTCAGTTCGGCATCCCGGGGCAGCCGCAGCGCGGTGTGCAGGACCGCGCGGTCCTCGGAGGTGTTGATGTGCACCCCGCTGAACATCTGGTCGCGGCGCTCTTCGAGGTTGGCCGTGCGCGCCAGATCGACCAAGAGCCGCAGCGTTTCTCGCGTGATGCGGTGCTTGCTGTAGTCGATGTAGAGGTCGCCGACGGAGACGGTCAGCTCGCGGCCGCGTTCGGGGTCGTCGTCGAAGAATTGGCGCAGATGGGTGTCGCCGATTTGTTCATGATGCCTGCGCAGGGCGTCCCACGCCGGGGTGGCGGTGATGTCGGGGATGGTGTGCACGGAGGTCATTCGCGTCGCTCCTCTTCATCGCTTCGCTCCGCATCGTCGCCGACGCGGGTCATGCTTCGACCCTATGGGCTCTGACGTGACGGAGCCAGGTGTAGCGGCGAGCCGTGCGTGCCGGCGGGTGAACCGCCGAGGTCAGTGGCCGAGCCGGCCCCGGCCCAGGCGTAGCAGCAGGATCGCCAGGTCTTTGCCCTCGGGGCCGAGCTGGCTGTAGCGCTCGATCACCTTCATTTCGCGGCTATGGACCAGCCGCGTGCCACCGGACGCCATCCGGGCCTTGCCGATCGCCTGTGACACCTCGGTGCGACGCTGCACCGCGGCGAGAATCTCCGCGTCGAGGCGGTCGATCTCGTGGCGCAACTCGTCTATGTCGGTGACCTCCTGGGTCTCCGGCATCTCGATCTCCATCTCAGCTGACTCCGCGTCGTCGTCGCGATGTGGCGGTTCTGGTCTCATGCAGTATCGGGCCTTACACAAAAGGCGAGCCCCGAGTGCCGAGAACGGACCACGGGGCTCTGCGGAAGCAGTTAGACCACGAGCACCGCGAACCGGTACCCGTAGAAAGATCGGCGGCGCCACTCCTGGGTGGAAGAGCGTCGCCGACACTGCAGGTTGAGCACGAAGTCGAGTGTGCCACCAAAAACTGTGGGCGCGCAAAAAATCGGGCTTAAGCTGCCCTTTTGGGCTCGGGTGCAATTGCGTGCCCGGGCAAACTCCGGTCCGGAAACCGCACTCCGACACGCCGGATTGTCGGTAGTCTGCATGACGCCGCCCCGGCCACTTCGGCCACTAGCCTGGTCTGATGCCAGGGCGCTGCGCGTCGGTGGGCGGCGGTAAGTTTGGACTGACATGAGTGTGCACGCAACAGATGTAAAGCCGGCCTCCGAGGCAGATCAACTGCTCGCGGGTCTCAATCCGCAACAGCGCCAAGCGGTGGTGCACGAGGGTTCCCCACTGCTGATCGTCGCGGGCGCGGGTTCGGGGAAGACCGCGGTGTTGACACGCCGCATCGCCTACCTGATCGCCGAACGCGGGGTCGGCGTCGGTCAGGTGCTGGCCATCACGTTCACCAACAAGGCCGCCGCCGAGATGCGGGAACGGGTGGTGCGCCTGGTGGGCAACCGGGCCCGCGCCATGTGGGTGTCCACGTTCCACTCGACCTGTGTGCGCATCCTGCGCAACCAGGCGTCCCTGATCGAGGGCCTCAACTCCAACTTCTCCATCTACGACGCCGACGACTCACGGCGTCTGCTGCAGATGGTCGGGCGCGACATGGGGCTCGACATCAAGCGCTACTCGCCGCGGCTGCTGGCCAACGCCATCTCCAACCTGAAGAACGAGTTGATCGACCCCGCCGACGCGGTGGGCAAGCTGACCGACGATTCCGACGAGTTGTCGCGCACGGTGGCCAGCGTCTACGGCGAATACCAACGGCGGCTGCGGGCGGCCAACGCGCTGGACTTCGACGACCTGATCGGCGAGACCGTGGCGGTGCTGCGGGCCTTCCCGCAGATTGCTCAGCACTACCGGCGGCGGTTCCGGCATGTCCTCGTCGACGAGTATCAGGACACCAACCACGCGCAGTACGTGCTGGTGCGGGAACTGGTGGGCACGGACACCGAGGACGGCCTCCCGCCCGCGGAGCTGTGCGTGGTCGGCGACGCCGACCAATCGATCTACGCGTTCCGCGGCGCCACCATCCGCAACATCGAAGACTTCGAACGCGACTACCCGGACGCGACAACCATTCTGCTGGAACAGAATTACCGCTCGACGCAAAACATCCTGTCCGCGGCCAATTCGGTGATCGCCCGCAACTCCGGGCGCCGCGACAAGCGACTGTGGACCGCCGAAGGCGCCGGCGAGCTGATCGTCGGCTACGTCGCCGACAACGAACACGACGAGGCCCGATTCGTGGCCGAGGAGATCGACGCGCTCGCCGAGGAGGGCGAGATCACCTACAACGACGTCGCCGTCTTCTACCGCACCAACAACTCGTCGCGGTCGTTCGAAGAGGTGTTCATCCGCGCCGGGATACCCTACAAAGTCGTTGGCGGAGTTCGTTTTTACGAGCGCAAGGAGATCCGCGACATCGTCGCCTATCTGCGGGTGCTGGACAACCCCGGGGACGCGGTCAGCATGCGGCGCATCCTCAACACCCCGCGCCGGGGCATCGGCGACCGTGCCGAGGCGTGTGTGGCGGTGTACGCCGAGAACACCGGGGCCAGTTTCGCCGACGCGCTGGTGGCCGCGGCCGAGGGCAAAGTGCCGATGCTGAATTCGCGTGCGGAGAAGGCGATCGCCGGGTTCGTCGAGTTGCTGGACGAGCTGCGCGGCCGGCTGGACGACGATCTCGGGGATCTGGTCGAGTCGGTGCTCGAACGCACCGGGTACCGCAGGGAACTGGAATCCTCCACCGATCCCCAGGAACTGGCGCGCTTGGACAACCTCAACGAACTCGTCAGCGTGGCACACGAATTCAGCACCGACCGGGCCAACGCGGCGGCGCTGGGCGAGTCCCTGCAAACCCCCGAAGACGAAGACGTGCCGGACACCGGCGTCCTGGCCGAGTTCTTGGAGCGGGTCTCGCTGGTCTCCGACAGCGACGAGATTCCCGAGGACGGTGCCGGCATGGTCACCCTGATGACCCTGCACACCGCAAAGGGTCTCGAGTTTCCGGTGGTGTTCGTCACCGGCTGGGAGGACGGAATGTTCCCCCACATGCGGTCGCTGGACGATCCGGTCGAACTCTCCGAGGAACGGCGGCTCGCCTACGTCGGGATCACCCGGGCGCGGCAGCGACTCTACCTGAGCAGGGCCATCGTCCGGTCCTCCTGGGGGCAGCCCATGCTCAACCCGGAATCGCGCTTCCTGCAAGAGATTCCGCAAGAACTCATCGAGTGGCGGCGCACCGCGCCGGTGTCGTCGTTCAGCGCGCCGGTCAGTGGCGCCGGCCGGTTCGGCGCGCCACGACCGTCACCGACCCGCTCGGGGATGAGCAAGCGCCCGCTACTGGTGCTCGAGCCCGGCGACCGGGTGACGCACGACAAGTACGGGCTGGGCCGGGTCGAGGAAGTGTCCGGCGTCGGGGAATCGGCGATGTCGCTGATCGACTTCGGCAGCTCGGGGAGGGTGAAGCTGATGCACAATCACGCCCCGATCAGCAAGCTCTAGCCCGCCGACCACCGAGCGGCGCGCACCCCGAGGAATCGGCGAAATCGCCGCGGCGAGTTCACGTTCGGCGAAGGTCAGGCGTCCAGCCAGCGTTTGGTTTGCGGCAGCATGACCAGCACCACCGTGGCGATCGGCAAGACCGGCAGCAAATGCACCACCCACGCGACCCGGGCGCCGGCGATGAACACGCCGATGTAGGTGAGGAAGGCAACCAGCGCGCCGGCCATCAAAAGGTAGCGGGCGACCGATCGGCGCTGCAGCAGCATGATCACGCCCGACACCGTGGTGCCCGCGAACACCAGGGCCAGGAACGCCACAGCGATGCAGAACAGGCGGTCGGTTCGCCACCAACCGGCGATCAGGTCGGTGGCCACCACCGACGTGGCCCAGCCGCTGACGATGCTCACTGCGCACGCGGCGACGACCGTCCGGTCGCTGGGCTCGAGGGTCGGCATTCCGGGATAGCCGCTGCGACCCGCGCGAGGACCCGCCCGCTGGGCTGCCGATTGCGGGGCGAAATGGCTGGTAGGGGCGTCCGGCGTGGTCGGTATGGGCCCGGTCGGCGCACGCCGGATGATTCGTGTCCGTGCGTCGGAGGGCGACTCGGGCTCTGGCGCGGACTCGGGCGGTTGCGGACCGGAAGGTTGTTCGTTCGGCGCGGTCACCTCAACCAGCGTAGTTGCCGACCATAAGACCACGCTTAGCGAGCCACGGCACCGGGTCGATCCGTTCGGTGCCGCCCTGCAGCACCTCGAAATGCAGGTGCGGGCCGGTGGAATTGCCCCGGTTGCCCATCGTCGCGATCTGGTCGCCGGCCATCACCCGCTCACCGACGCTGACCAGCGTGGTGTTGATGTGGCCGTAGAGCGTGACGGTGCCGTCCGCGTGACGCAGCTTGACCAGCATGCCGTAGCCGCTGGCCGGGCCGGAGTCGATGACGACGCCGTCGGACACCGCATAGATCGGTGTCCCGATCGAGTTGGCCAGGTCGATACCGGCGTGCAGCACGCCCCAGCGGTAGCCGAAATTGGAGGTGAAGATCCCCTTGGTCGGCATGACGTAGAGCGGCTGCGACAACCGCGCCTCGCGCTGAGCGCGATCGTTGGCGAAGGCGACGCCCTTGGCGAGCTCTTGGTTGTGCAGCGCGGCGGTGGCCGCCCGGTCCGCGGCGATCACCTGGGGGCCGCGGACGGTGTTTGGGCCCGCCCCGCCGGTGAGTGCGGACGCGTTGGCGGTGAGCACGGCGTCGGTCTTGGGGGTGTCGGCGTGGCTGGTGGCCGTGTGGGCGGCCGCGGCGGCGGCACCGGCCGCCATCGCCGAGATCAGCAGCCGGCCTCGGGCTGCGCTGGTCGGTTGCTTGCGGTGCTGCCCGCCGCGGCGTGCGACGCCGGTGACGTCGGTTGCGTGCGTGCGATCGAGCCGCCGCTCGGTGCGCGGCTCGATGATCACCCGCGGCAGCACCTCGGTGATGGGTGCGGCCAGCCAGCCCGGGCGAAGATCGTCGGCCTCGTGCAGGTCGTCGAGCTCCGGCGCCAGCAGTACCTGTGCCGCGTTGTCGAACGTCGAGTCGTTGCTGAAGTCCAGGTCGCCGAGATCGCTCGCGTCGTCGCTGAAATCGAAGTCATCGAAATCGAAGCCGTCGAGCGGCAGGATTTCGGTGACTTCGGTGCGGTGCGGCGCTTCCGCCCATCGGGCGCCTGCCGCGCGACCTACCCTCACAACGCCTTCAGTCACGGCAGAAGGCCGGGCAATTCGGTGTTGGGGCAACCTGAAATGTCCTCGTATCGTGACCATAACGTTATCTGGACCCCTAGGAAGGTATCCGCTAACGCGCGCGACTGGCAACCTCGCTGCACAATCCGGTCGAAATTGTGATTTGGATCACGCGGGCGGTCAACCCGTAGTCCGTGAGCTGTACCACATCGGCGGACGCGGCGGTAGCAGCCGTTTGAGGGGTGGATACAGTTCGTCCGTGCGAGTTGCCGACTGCGGCACCGCCCACCACGAGGCCTAGTAGTTGAGTCGAGCGAAGACAGAGAGTCCATGGACCTTTTCGAATATCAAGCAAAAGAATTGTTCGCCAAGCACAACGTACCGACTACGCCGGGACGCGTGACCGACACCGCTGAGGGCGCTCGGGAGATCGCCACCGAGATCGGTCGTCCGGTGATGGTCAAGGCGCAGGTGAAAGTCGGCGGCCGCGGTAAGGCCGGTGGCGTCAAGTACGCGGCGACGCCCGACGACGCCTACGAGCACGCCAAGAACATCCTCGGTCTCGACATCAAGGGACACGTCGTGAAGAAGCTGCTGGTCGCCGAGGCCAGCGACATCGCCGAGGAGTACTACATCTCCTTCCTGCTCGACCGCGCCAACCGCACCTACCTGGCGATGTGCTCGGTCGAGGGCGGCATGGAAATCGAGGAGGTGGCCGCCACCAAGCCCGAGCGGCTGGCCAAGGTTCCGGTGGACGCCGTCAAGGGCGTCGACCTGGCGACCGCGCGTTCCATCGCCGAGCAGGGTCATCTGCCCGCCGAGGTGCTCGACGCCGCCGCGGTCACCATCAACAAGCTGTGGGAGGTCTTCGTCGCCGAGGACGCCACCCTGGTCGAGGTCAACCCGTTGGTGCGCGACCCCGAAGACCGGATTCTGGCGCTGGACGGCAAGGTCACGCTGGACGCCAACGCCGACTTCCGTCAGCCCGGCCACGCCGAGTTCGAAGACCGCGACGCCACCGACCCGCTGGAGCTCAAGGCCAAGGAGCACGACCTCAACTACGTCAAGCTGGACGGCTCGGTCGGCATCATCGGCAACGGTGCGGGCCTGGTGATGTCGACGCTCGACGTCGTCGCCTACGCCGGCGAGAAGCACGGCGGGGTCAAGCCGGCCAACTTCCTCGACATCGGTGGTGGCGCGTCGGCCGAGGTGATGGCCGCGGGGCTTGACGTCATCCTGAACGACAAGCAGGTCAAGAGCGTGTTCGTGAACGTGTTCGGCGGCATCACGTCCTGCGACGCCGTCGCCAACGGAATCGTGACCGCGCTGAACATGCTCGGCGACGAGGCCAACAAGCCGCTCGTGGTCCGGCTCGACGGCAACAACGTCGACGAAGGCCGCCGCATTCTGGCCCAAGCCAACCACCCGCTGGTGATCCAGGCCGAGACCATGGACGCCGGTGCCGACAAAGCCGCCGAGCTGGCGAACAAGTAAGGGACTCAAGAGATGTCGATCTTCCTGAATAAGGACTCCAAAGTCATCGTCCAGGGCATCACCGGCGGCGAGGGCACCAAGCACACCGCACTCATGCTCAAGGCCGGCACCCAGGTGGTGGGCGGGGTGAACGCCCGCAAGGCGGGCACCACCGTGTCGCACGTGGACCCGGTCGGCAAGGACGTCGAGCTCCCGGTCTTCGGCAGCGTCGCGGAAGCGATGAAGGAGACCGGCGCCAACGTGTCCGTCGTCTTCGTGCCGCCGAAATTCGCCAAGGACGCGATCATCGAGGCCATCGACGCCGAGATCCCGCTGCTGGTCGTCATCACCGAGGGAATTCCGGTGCAGGACAGCGCCTATGCGTGGGCCTACAACGTGGACAACGGGCAGAAGACGCGGATCATCGGGCCGAACTGCCCAGGCATCATCACCCCGGGTGAGGCGCTGGCGGGCATCACCCCGGCGAACATCAGTGGACCCGGCCCGGTCGGGCTGGTGTCCAAGTCGGGCACCCTGACCTACCAGATGATGTACGAGTTGCGCGATTTCGGCTTCTCCACCTCGATCGGTATCGGTGGCGACCCGGTGATCGGCACCACCCACATCGACGCCATCGAGGCGTTCGAGAAGGACCCCGACACCAAGGTCATCGTGATGATCGGAGAGATCGGCGGTGACGCCGAGGAGCGCGCGGCCGACTACATCAAGGCCAACGTCTCCAAGCCGGTCGTCGGCTATGTCGCCGGATTCACCGCGCCAGAGGGCAAGACGATGGGCCACGCGGGTGCCATCGTGTCCGGCTCGTCGGGCACCGCGGCCGCCAAGAAGGAGGCCCTGGAGGCGGCCGGCGTCAAGGTCGGCAAGACGCCGTCGGAGACCGCGGAGCTGGCCCGGGAGATCCTGCAAAGCCTGTAGTTCTTCACCGAGACCGCGGTCAGCTCGCGATTCCACTGCGAATCCCCGAGCTGGCCGCGGTTTCGTTTCGGCCCCAGCCATCGGTTAGCCTGTCGAACTAACAGTTGCCAGGAGGTTTGTAATGCCGGTCGATCCGCGAACTCCGGTGCTCGTCGGTGTCGGCCAGTTCACCGAGCGCATCGACGATCCCGACTATCGGGGCATGTCGGCGGTCGACCTCGCGACGGAGGCCGCGCGGGCGGCACTTGCCGACACCGGCGCCAAAGGCGTTGCAAAGTCCGTCGACACGGTGTTCGGGCTAAGGCAGTTCGAGATCTCCGGACCGATGCCGGCAAGGCTCGGCAAGTCGAACAACTACCCGCGTTCGGTGATGAACCGTCTCGGCGGCGACCCGGCCCGCGTGGTGCTCGAACCCGTCGGAGGGCAGGGGCCGCAGAAGCTCGTCACCGAGGCGGGCAATGCAATCGCGGCCGGCGACGCCGACGTCGTGCTGATCATGGGCTCGGAGCCCGGGTCGACGGCTCGCTATTTCGCCGACCGCGATGACAAGCCCGACTTCACCGAACACGTCGAGGGTCAACTGGAGGACCGCGGCCACCAGATCTTCAGCTACATCGACGAATACACGATCCAGCACGGCTTGACCGGGGCGCCGGTGCAGTACGGGCTCATGGAGAACGCCCGCCGCGCCCGCCTTGGCCGCAGTGTCGCCGACTACCGGCGCGAGATGGCCGAACTGTTCGCCCCGATGTCCAAAGTGGCTGCCAAGAACCCGTTTTCGTCATCACCGGTGGAGCGATCGGTCGACGAGATCATCACCATCGACGACGACAACCGGATGATCTGCGACCCGTACCCCCGCCTGCTCGTCGCTCGCGATCAGGTCAACCAGGGCGCGGCGGCCGTGCTGATGTCGGTGGAGGCGGCGACCCGCCTCGGTGTGGCCGAGGACAAGTGGGTTTTCGTCCACGGCCACTCGGACATGGTCGAGCAGGCGATGCTCGATCGCGTCGACCTCGGCGCCAGCCCGGCGGCGGTTCATGCGGCCCGCGAAGCGTTGCGGGTAGCCGGAATTGGTGTCGACGACATCTCCACCTTCGATCTGTACAGCTGCTTCCCGTTCCCGGTGTTCGTCATCTGTGAGGCCCTGGGCCTTGAAGGCGACGACCCGCGCGGCCTGACCCTGACCGGCGGATTGCCGTACTTCGGCGGTCCCGGAAACAGCTACTCACTGCACGGCATCGCCGAGACGGTCGCCCAGATGCGCGACAGGCCAGGGCAATTCGGCCTCGTCGGCGCGAACGGCGGCATCATGAGCAAGTACTCGGTCGGTATCTACTCGACCACGCCGACGGACTGGCGCACCGACAACTGCGCGGAGCTGAAGAAGGAGATCGACGCGCTGCCGAAGGTCGACGTCACGAAAACGCCCGACGGCGCGGCGAGGATCGAGACGTACTCGGTGCGCTACGACTGGCCGACCCGCACCGGCATCATCGTCGGCAGGCTGGCCGCGGACAACGCGCGATTCATGGCCACCACCGACGACGACGATCTCGTCGCGTTGATGAGCGACGGCGATCCACTCGGCGCGGAGATCTTCGTGTGGTCGACCGACAACGGCAACCGGGCGTCGCTGGGATAGACCCGGGCTGCTCGCCGCTGGCGCGACACGTAAACCACGCACACGACACGCCGCGGGCGGTCGCCGTGGTTTACGTCTCGCGGATACGAAGTCTCGCCGATACGAAGGGTCGTCAGCCTCGCCGCGTCAGACCAGGGCGGCGAGCTTGCCCGCCAAGCGCTCGACGTAGGCGGCGACCTCATCCTCGGACTTGTCCGGCAGGCCGAACAGCACCTCGGTCACCCCGAGCTCGGCCCATTTGGCGAGCTTCTCGGGCACCGGCTTGAAGTCCAGCGCCACGATCTGGGGAGCGCCCCCGCGCCGCGCGGCCGCCCAGGTGTCCTGCAGCAGCTTCACCGGCTCGTCGATGTCGAAGTCGCGCGGGGTGGTGATCCAGCCGTCGGCGCTGCGGGCGATCCACTTGAAGTTCTTCTCGGTGCCCGCGGCACCCACCAGCACCGGGATGTGCGGCTGCACCGGCTTGGGCCAGGCCCAGCTCGGGCCGAACTTCACGAACTCACCGTCGTAGCTGGCTTCCTCTTCGGTCCACAGCGACCGCATCGCCTCGAGGTACTCGCGCAGCATGGTGCGGCGACGGCCCGGCGGCACGTTGTGGTCGGCGAGTTCGTCGGTGTTCCAGCCGAACCCGACGCCCAGGCTGACCCGTCCGCCCGACAGGTGGTCAAGGGTGGCAATACTTTTCGCCAAGGTGATCGGGTCGTGTTCGACCGGCAGGGCCACCGCGGTGGACAGCCGCACCCGCGAGGTGACCGCGCATGCCGCGCCCAGACTCACCCATGGGTCTAGTGTCCGCATATAGCGGTCGTCGGGCAGCGATTCGTCCCCTGTGGTGGGGTGAGCCGCCTCGCGCTTGACCGGAATGTGGGTGTGTTCTGGCACGTAGAAGGTCTGAAAGCCGTGGTCGTCGGCGAGCTTCGCGGCCTTCGCCGGAGAGATGCCACGGTCGCTGGTAAAAAGCACAAGCCCGTAATCCATGCAGAGAATTAGAACGTGTTCTACCTCCGCTGAGCAAGCCGTGATGAAACGGACCGTCTCGCGGGGGCCTCGCCGCGCCGGCGGTGTGGGCCCCGCCGTCCAAGCCGATGGCAACGGCATGGGTTGCCGCACGTGCGCTAGCGTGGGTGATCGACCGCGTCGCTAACGCAGCGAGGCGCCTGGAAGCACAGCGTTGCACTGCAACCGTGGCGGCCGCTAGGCAGTTCAAGGCACTGGAAGCAACAGGAGGAGCCATGACCTACTCTCCCGGAAGCCCGGGCTACCCACCCGCGCAACCCGGCGGCACCTATGCGGGCGGCACACCGTCCTTCGCCAAGGATGACGACGGAACGAGCAAGCTCCCGTTCTACCTGAACATCGCGGTGGTGGTCCTGGGTCTGGCGGCTTACCTCCTGAACTTCGGCCCGACGTTCACCATCGGCGCCGACCTCGGCCCGGGCATCGGCGGGCGCGCGGGCGATGCGGGCACCGCGGTCGTGGTTGCGGTGCTGGCCGCGCTGCTCGCCGGGCTCAGCCTGCTGCCGAAGACCAAGAGCTATGCGGGAATCGTCGCGGTCATCGCGGTTCTGGGCGCCTTGCTGGCCATCACCGAGACGATCAACCTGCCCGCCGGTTTCGCGATCGGGTGGGCGATGTGGCCGCTGGTGGCGGCGGTCGTGCTGCAGGCAATCGCCGCGGTCGTCGTGGTCCTGCTGGACTCCGGGGTGATCACCGCGCCGGCGCCGCGGCCCAAGTACGACCCCTACGCGCAGTACAACCAATACGGCCAGTACGGCCAGTACGGTCAACAGCAGCCTTACTACGGTCAGCAGCCGGGCGCCCAGCAGCACGCGGGCCAGCAGCAGTCGCCGCAGGGATACGGGTCGCAGTACGGCGGCTATTCGCCGAGCGCGGCACCCACCCAGAGTGGCGTCCCGACCGGCGGTTTCGGTGCTCAGCCCGCGCCGCAGTCGGGTCCGCAGCCGTCCGCGCAGCAGCAGGGCCCCTCGACACCGCCCACCGGCTTCCCCAGCTTCAGCCCGCCGCCGAACGTCGGCGGATCGGACGCCGGTTCGCCGACGGCAAACTTCTCCGAGCAGGGTGGGGGCCAGCAGTTCGGCCAGGAGCAGCAGTCGCCGTCGTCACCGTCTGGGCCAGCGCCCGCCTGACCGTGCGCTGTCGCGCCTAGTCGGGGACGTGCCCCAGAGTGACACGGGTGGAGGACAACCGGGCGGCGGGCGCTCGCCAGGCGCGTGACCTTGTCAGGGTCGCGTTCGCCCCGGCGGTGGTGGCGCTGGTCATCATCGCCGCGGTCACGCTGATCCAGTTGTTGATCGCCAACAGCGACATGACCGGCGCGCTGGGCGCCATCGCCAGCATGTGGCTGGGCGTGCACCAGGTACCGGTCTCGATCGGTGGCCGCGAACTCGGTGTGATGCCGCTGCTGCCGGTTTTCCTGATGATCTGGGCTACCGCGCGCAGCACGGCGCGGGCCACCACGCCCTACTCGTCGTGGCTCGTCGTTCGCTGGGTGATCGCCTCGGCGCTGGGCGGCCCGCTGTTCATGACGGCGATCGCCCTGGCGGTCATTCACGACGCGTCGTCGGTGATCACCGAGCTGCAAACCCCCAGCGCGCTGCGTGCGTTCCTCAGCGTGCTCGTCGTCCACGCCGCCGGCGCCGGGATCGGTGTGTGGTCGCGGGTGGGGCCACGCGCCTTGGCGACGTCGCCGCTGCCGTTTTGGCTGGGCGATTCGATGCGCGCCGCAGCCGCCGGGCTGCTGGCGTTGCTCGGGCTGTCCGGCCTGGTGACGGCCGGGTCGCTGGTCGTGCACTGGTCGACCATGCAGGATCTCTACGGCATCACCGATTCGATCTTCGGCGAGTTCAGCCTCACCCTGTTGTCAATCCTCTACGCGCCCAACGTGATTGTGGGCACCGCGGCAATGGCCGTGGGGTCCAGCGCGCATATCGGGTTCGCGACCTTCAGTTCGTTCACCGTGTTCGGCGGTGATATCCCGGCCCTGCCGGTGCTGGCCGCGGTGCCCCGGCCCCCATTAGGGCCGGTCTGGGTGGCGCTGCTGATCATCGGCGCGGTGTCCGGTGTGGCGGTCGGCCAGCAATGCGCCCGGCGTGCGCTGCCGCCGCTCGCGGCCGCGGCCAAGCTGCTGGTCGCCGCGGTCGCCGGGGCGCTGGTGATGTCCTTGATCGCGTACGCCGGCGGCGGCCAGCTGGGTAACTTCGGCCACGTCGGCGTGGACCAGGGCGCGTTGCTCATCGGTGTCTTCTTCTGGTTCACGGTCATCGGCGGGGTCACCGTGCTGATGACCGGCGGGATCAGGCGTCGTCCCCGACGGCTCAAGCCCAAACCCGCGCCCGCCGCGGTGACCGAGGAGCCAGCAGACTTCGCGGGCGTTTTCGACGACGATCGGCTGCCGGAGGATGCGGAGGCGGCGACTCCGGCGGACCCGGCCGGCCAGGTGCCGGCCGACGCGGGCGACTCCGGTGATGTGCTGCCGGGCGAGTCCGGCGATGTGCCGCCGAGCGACTCCGGCGATGTGCCGCCGAGCGACTCCGGCGAACATGACGCGCCGGTCGACGACGGACCGCCCCCCGGCGAACCGGAGCGGGGCGCGACCGAGCGGGATTCCGGGGATTAGTCGTTGTGCCCGCCTCGCAGCGACAACCGCGGCTGATTGTCGCTCAGAGGCGGGCAATTCCCATGCGGCCAGCCTGATCGTCAGGGCGACGACGTCGCCAGTAGGCTCGCCGATGTGGTCGAACCGCTCCGTGTGCCCCCGAACGCACCGGCACGGGTAGTGGTACTGGCGTCGGGCACCGGATCGCTGCTGAACTCCCTGTTGACGTCGGCCGTCGCGGACTACCCGGCCCGGGTGGTCGCCGTCGGCGCCGACCGCGACTGCCTGGCCACCGAGATCGCCGCGGCCGCGTCCGTGCCCGCCTTCACCGTCCGGCTCGGCGATCACCCGGACCGCGACGCCTGGGACGCCGCCATCACCGAGGCCACCGCCGCGCACTCGCCCGACCTGGTGGTCTCCGCCGGCTTCATGAAAATCCTTGGGCCACAGTTTCTTTCGCGATTCTACGGGCGCGTCATCAACACCCATCCCGCGCTGCTGCCGGCGTTCCCGGGCGCGCACGGGGTGGCCGACGCGTTGACCTACGGTGTCAAGGTCACGGGCTGTACGGTGCACCTGGTGGACGCCGGGACGGACACCGGGCCGATCCTGGCGCAGGAATCCGTTCCGGTCCTCGACGGCGACACCGAAGAGACCCTGCACGAACGCATCAAAGTCACCGAACGGAAGCTCCTGGTGGACGTGGTGGCCGCGATCGCGACGGGCGGCCTGACCCTGGTCGGGAGAAAAGCGACGATCGGACGAAAGGCGACCAACCGATGAGCACCGACGACTGGCGGGAAGACGCCAAACGGCCGATCCGGCGCGCCTTGATCAGCGTGTACGACAAGACCGGGCTGGTCGACCTCGCCCAGGGCCTGGCGGGTGCGGGCGTCGAGATCGTCTCGACCGGATCCACGGCGAAGGTCATTGCCGACAAAGGCATTCCGGTGACCCGGGTCGAGGAGCTGACCGGTTTTCCCGAAGTGCTCGACGGCCGGGTCAAGACGCTGCATCCTCGCGTGCACGCGGGCCTGCTGGCCGACCTGCGCAAGCCCGAGCACGCCGCGGCGCTCGAGGAGCTGGGCATCGCGGCGTTCGAGCTCGTCGTCGTCAACCTGTACCCGTTCACCGAGACCGTCGATTCCGGGGCGAGCATCGACGAATGCGTCGAACAGATCGACATCGGCGGACCGTCGATGGTGCGGGCCGCGGCGAAAAACCATCCCAGCGTGGCGGTGATCACCGACCCGCGGGGTTATGACGGAGTTCTCGCCGCGGTACGCGGGGGTGGCTTCACCCTCGCCGAGCGCAAGAAACTTGCCGCGCTGGCCTTCCAACACACCGCCGAATACGACATCGCGGTGGCGAGCTGGATGGAGTCGACGCTGGCTCCCGAACACCCGCCGACGACCTTTCCGAAATGGCTGGGCCGCAGCTGGCGCCGCTCGGCGATGCTGCGCTACGGCGAGAATCCACACCAGCAGGCGGCGCTGTACAGCGACCCCGGCGCGTGGCCGGGACTGGCGCAGGCCGAGCAGCTGCACGGAAAAGAGATGTCCTACAACAACTTCACCGATGCGGACGCGGCCTGGCGGGCCGCCTTCGACCACGAACAGACCTGCGTGGCGATCATCAAGCACGCCAACCCGTGTGGGATCGCCGTCTCGTCGGCATCGGTTGCCGACGCGCACCGCAAGGCGCACGAATGCGATCCGCTGAGCGCCTTCGGCGGCGTCATCGCGACCAACACCGAAGTCAGCCTGGAGATGGCCGAGTACGTCAGCACCATCTTCACCGAGGTCATCGTCGCGCCCGCCTACGAGCCGGCCGCGCTGGAGGCGTTGACCCGCAAGAAGAACATCCGGGTGCTGGTGGCCTCCGAGCCCCTGACCGGCGGCACCGAGCTGCGGCCGATCAGCGGCGGACTGCTGGTGCAGCAGCGCGACGAGCTCGACGCGCACGGCGACAACCCGGCGAACTGGACCCTGGCCACCGGCTCGCCCGCGGATCCGGCGACGCTCGCCGACCTGGTGTTCGCCTGGCGCGTGTGTCGCGCGGTCAAGTCGAACGCGATCGTGATCGCCGGCGGCGGCGCCACCATCGGCGTCGGCATGGGTCAGGTGAACCGGGTGGACGCCGCGCGGTTGGCCGTCGAACGCGGCGGCGATCGGGTGCGCGGCGCGGTCGCGGCCTCGGATGCGTTCTTCCCGTTCCCCGACGGACTCGAGACGCTGACCGGCGCCGGGGTGAAGGCGATCGTGCACCCCGGCGGATCGGTGCGCGACGACGAGGTGACCGCTGCGGCCACCACCGCCGGCATCACGCTGTATCTCACCGGGGCGCGTCACTTCGCCCATTGAGTTGCGCCGCCGCACGGGGGGCGCATCTGTCAATAAGCGCGCAGTGAACGCCCTTGGCATGACTCGTAGGAGCGCGCGTCGTAGCGTGGAGTGGTGACGTCACCGAGCAACCTGCCCCGGACCGTCGGCGAACTGCGCGCCGCCGGTCATCGTGAACGGGGAGTCAAGCAGGAAATCCGCGAGAATCTGCTCACCGCGCTGGCCGCGGGGGATGACACCTGGCCGGGCATTCTGGGTTTCGAGGACACCGTCCTGCCCCAGCTCGAGCGGGCCTTGATCGCGGGCCACGACTTCGTTCTGCTCGGCGAACGCGGCCAGGGTAAGACCCGGCTGTTGCGTGCGCTGACCGGCTTGCTCGACGAGTGGACGCCGGTGATCGCCGGTGCCGAACTGGGTGAGCACCCTTTTTCGCCGATCACCCCGGAGTCGATCCGCAAGGCCGCGACCCTGGGTGACGACCTGCCGGTGGACTGGAAGCACCGCAGCGAGCGCTACACCGAAAAGCTCGCCACCCCGGACACCAGCGTTGCCGACCTGGTCGGCGACATCGACCCGATCAAGGTCGCCGAGGGCCGCAGCCTGGGTGATCCGGAGACCATCGCCTACGGATTGATCCCGCGGGCGCACCGCGGCATCGTCGCGGTCAACGAGCTTCCCGACCTCGCCGAGCGCATCCAGGTATCGATGCTCAACGTGATGGAGGAACGTGACATCCAGGTCCGCGGTTACACGCTGCGGCTGCCCCTGGACGTGTTGGTGGTCGCCAGCGCCAACCCCGAGGACTACACCAACCGCGGCCGCATCATCACCCCGCTGAAAGACCGTTTCGGCGCGGAGATCCGCACCCACTACCCTCTGGAACTCGACGCGGAAGTCGGCGTGATCGTCCAGGAGGCGCACCTGTCCGCCCAGGTGCCCGACTACCTGATGCAGATCATCGCCCGGTTCGCCCGTTACCTGCGGGAGTCCAACTCCGTCGATCAGCGCTCCGGGGTGTCGGCGCGGTTCGCCATCGCCGCGGCCGAGACCGTCGCCGCCGCCGCGCGGCATCGGGGCGCGGTGCTGGGGGAGACCGATCCGGTGGCCCGGGTGGTCGACCTGGGCACGGTGATCGATGTGCTGCGCGGCAAGCTGGAATTCGAGTCCGGCGAGGAAGGCCGCGAACAGGCCGTGCTGGAACACCTGCTGCGCCGGGCGACCGCGGACACCGCGTCGCGGGTGCTGGGTGGCATCGACGTCGGTTCGTTGGTGTCCGCGGTCGAGGGCGGTTCGGCGGTGACGACGGGTGAGCGGGTGTCGGCCAAGGACGTCCTGGCTGCGGTCCCGAGCCTGCCGGTGGTGGACAAGATCGCCGCCAAGGTCGGTGCGCAGTCGGAAGGCGAACGCGCCGCGGCGCTGGAACTCGCGCTCGAGGCCCTGTATCTGGCCAAGCGCATCGACAAGGTATCGGGGGAGGGTCAAACCGTCTATGGCTAAAGGCCATTCCTCGCGCTACTCGGCGTACACCGGCGGGCCCGACCCGCTGGCCCCGCCGGTGGATCTGCGCGAGGCGCTCGAACAGATCGGCCAGGACGTCATGGCCGGCACGTCGCCGCGCCGTGCGCTGTCCGAGCTGCTGCGCCGGGGCACCAACAACATGCCCGGCGCGGACCGGTTGGCCGCCGAGGCCAACCGACGACGGCGGGAGTTGTTGCGGCGCAATAACTTAGATGGAACCCTGCAGGAGATCAAGAAACTTTTGGACGAGGCCGTGCTGGCCGAACGCAAGGAACTGGCCCGCGCCCTCGACGACGACGCCCGCTTCGGCGAGCTGCAGTTGGACGCGCTGCCGTCGTCGCCGGCCAAGGCCGTCCAAGAGCTCTCCGACTACAACTGGCGCAGCGGCGAGGCCCGCGAAAAGTACGACCAGATCAAGGATCTGCTCGGCCGCGAAATGCTCGATCAACGCTTCGCGGGCATGAAGCAGGCACTGGAAGGTGCCACCGACGAGGATCGTCAGCGGGTCAACGACATGGTCAACGACCTCAACGATCTGCTGGACAAGCACGCCCGCGGCGAGGACACCCAGCAAGACTTCGAAAACTTCATGGACAAACACGGCGAGTTCTTTCCGGAGAACCCGCGCAATGTCGAAGAGTTGCTGGACTCGCTGGCCAAACGCGCCGCGGCCGCGCAGCGTTTCCGCAACAGCCTGAGCCCCGATCAGCGCGCCGAGCTGGATGCCTTGGCGCAGCAGGCATTTGGCTCCCCGTCGCTGATGCAGGCGCTGAACCGGCTCGACGCACACCTGCAAGCGGCGCGGCCCGGGGAGGACTGGAGCGGGTCCGAACGGTTCTCCGGTGACAACCCCTTCGGCATGGGGGAGGGCACCCAGGCGCTGTCCGACATCGCCGAGCTGGAGCAACTGGCCGAGCAACTCTCGCAGAGCTACCCGGGCGCCACCATGGACGACGTCGACCTCGACGCGCTGGCGCGCCAGCTCGGCGATCAGGCGGCCGTCGACGCCCGCACGCTTGCCGAATTGGAACGTGCACTGGTCAATCAGGGCTTCCTGGACCGCGGCTCGGACGGCCAGTGGCGGCTGTCGCCGAAGGCCATGCGCCGGCTCGGCGAGACGGCGCTGCGCGATGTCGTACAACAACTTTCCGGGCGCCGCGGCGAGCGCGACCATCGGCGCGCGGGAGCGGCCGGCGAGCTCACCGGGGCCACTCGGCCCTGGCAATTCGGCGACACCGAGCCGTGGAACATCTCCCGCACGCTGACCAATGCCGTTCTGCGGCAATCGGGGACCGCCACCCTGGACGGCCCGAACCGGCGGTTGAAGATCACCGTCGACGACGTCGAGGTCTCCGAGACAGAGACACGCACACAGGCCGCGGTGGCACTGCTGGTCGACACCTCGTTCTCCATGGTGATGGAGAATCGCTGGCTGCCCATGAAGCAGACGGCGCTGGCGCTCAACCACCTGGTGTGCACGCGTTTTCGTTCGGATGCCTTGCAGATCATCGCTTTTGGCCGCTACGCCCGGACGGTGACCGCCGCCGAGCTCACCGGCCTGGAAGGGGTCTACGAGCAGGGCACCAACCTGCATCACGCGTTGGCGTTGGCCGGTCGTCACCTGCGCCGCCATCCCAACGCCCAGCCCGTGGTGCTGGTGGTGACCGACGGCGAGCCGACCGCGCACCTGGAGGACTTCGACGGCGACGGCACGACCGTGTTCTTCGACTACCCGCCGCACCCGCGGACCATCGCCCACACCGTGCGCGGTTTCGACGAGATGGCCCGCCTGGGCGCCCAGGTCACCATCTTCCGGCTGGGCAGCGACCCGGGTCTGGCCCGGTTCATCGACCAGGTCGCCCGGCGCGTCGAGGGACGGGTCGTGGTGCCCGATCTCGACGGCTTGGGAGCGGCCGTGGTCGGCGACTACCTCCGGTCCCGACGCCGCCGTTAACCCCGCTTTCGCCGAAGCGGGGTAGGTGCTCACTCGACCGGGTACACGGACCGAGAAGGAGGAGAGGCATGAGCAAGGTTCCAACGATCGAACTCAAGGACGGTGTCGGCATTCCACAGCTGGGTTTCGGTGTGTTCCAGATCAAGCCGGACGAGACGGCGGCCGCGGTGAAGACCGCGCTCGAGATCGGCTACCGGCACATCGACACCGCCGAGATGTATGGCAACGAAAAGCAAGTCGGACAAGGCATTCGCGATGCGGGTCTGGACCGCGGCGACGTCTTCGTCACCAGCAAGCTCAACAACGGATTTCATAAGCCCGACGATGCGCGCCGCGCCTTCGACCAGACGCTGAAGGCGCTGGACTCCGACTACGTCGACCTGTTTCTCATCCACTGGCCGCTGCCCACGCTCTATGACGGCGACTTCGTCTCCACGTGGAAGGTGTTCGAGGAATTCGCCCGCGACGGACGCGCCCGCAGCATCGGCGTCTCGAATTTCCAAGTCGCACATCTGAATCGGCTCGCCGACGAAACCGAAACCGTGCCGTCGGTCAACCAGGTCGAACTACATCCCTACTTCGGTAACACCGAGGTCCGGGCGTACGGACGCGACCATGGCATCGCCATCGAGGCGTGGGCACCCATCGCGCAGGGCAAGGTGCTCGACGATCCGGTGATCAACCGCGTCGCCGACGCCCGCGGCAAATCGGCCGCGCAGGTGGTGCTGCGCTGGCACATTCAGCGCGGCGACATCGTCTTCCCCAAATCGGTGACACCCGAACGGGTCAAAGAAAACTTCGAGCTGTTCGACTTCGAATTGGACGACGCCGACATGGAGGCGATCACCGCGCTGGACAAGGGTGAGTCCGGACGCAACGGCCCCAACCCCGACACGTTCGATTACGTGCCCGACTAGAGGGCTGCTGCTACCCGCGCGGCCGGCGGGCTTTGCGGATGATCCCGACGCCGCCCCACAGCGAGAAGCCGCGGATGTGTACCGTCGGCGCCCCGGGGGTGCCCTGGCCGAGTACGGCGCGGTCGAAGTTTCCCATCACGCCGCGGCCGTGCACCTCGACGTTGACCTCGGGCGGCAGCAAAATGTTCTGCACACCCATGATCGACATCGCATGGATGTCGACCTCGGTCGAGGTGAAGTCGGCGTAGCGCAGATCGACCACCCCGCTGCCCCACAGGGTGAAGGTGGTGAGCTTCTTCGGGACGTTCCATCGGCCGCGGCGCTCGAACCCGCTCATCAACGCCAGCAGTAGCGTCGACGGCGCCGGATTGGGCTTGTCGCCGCGGCGCGGACTGATCGGCGTTCCCGGCAGGTCGGCCCGCAGCCGATCCAGTTCCTCGTACGTCGTCGCCGCATAAGCCTTGGTCAGGCGGTCTTCGTAGTCGTTCAGCTGCAGGCGGCCTTGCTCGGCCGCGTAGGCGAGCAGCTGCGCAATCTGGATACGGTCAGTGTCCGCCGCGCGCGACGGTTCGCCGCGCGTGTCCTCCGCATCCCGTTGCGTTGAGTTGCTCATCATCACGAGCCTACGACGTCCAGGTTTTGCTGCAAGAGTATTGGCGAAACTGCAACCTTGCGACGGCCCGGTTCGCGCCGGCGGCCGTGCGGCCGGACCCACTGTTTGACATCTGGCTAACTTCTTGGCTGGCTAACTCGTCCAGTTGGGCGCGCGCTTCTCCAGGAACGCCAGCATGCCTTCGCGGGCTTCGTCGGACACGAAGAGGCGGGCCGATTCCTCGGCGAGCCGTTCGGCGTCGCGGTCGAATCCCGCCAGCACGGCGGCCGTCGTCAGTGCCTTGGACGCCGCGAGGCCCTGAGGCGAACCCCGGCCGATGTCGGCGATAAGTTTGTCGACCGCGGCGTCGACGTCCTCGGCGGCCTCGGTGATCAATCCGATCTCGGCCGCCTGGGCGGCGTCGAACTTCTCACCGGTCAGGTAGTAGCGCGCCGCGGCCCGCGCCGAGAGTTTGGGCAGCAGCGTCAGCGAGATGATCGCCGGGGCGACGCCGATGCGGGCCTCGGTCAGCGCGAAGGTGCTGCGCGGGCCGGCGACCGCGATATCGCAGGCACCCACCAAACCGAACCCGCCCGCGCGGACGTGCCCGTCGATGGCGGCGATCACCGGCAGCGGCGAGGAGACGATGGCCCGCATCAGGGCGGCCATCTCCCGGGCCCGCGCGACGGCCATATCGAAGGCATCACCCCCGCCGGACTCGCTGAGATCCGCACCGGCACAGAAGGTGCCGCCGGTGTGGCCCAGCACCACGGCCCGCACCGCCGGATCCGCCGCGGCGTCGCGAAGCCCCTGGTGCAACTGGTTGACCAGGGTGGTGGACAGCGCGTTGCGGTTGTGCGGCGAATTCAGCGTCAGCCGCGCATACGGGCCGCCCGTGTCTGCGGGTCCGGCATATTCGACGAGCGCGTCCATCAGTAGCTTCGGGGCAGGCCCAGTGAGGTCTGCGCGACGAAGTTCAGCACCATCTCGCGGCTGACCGGAGCGATGCGGCCCAGCCGCGCGGAGGTCAGCATGGCGGCCACGCCGTACTCCTTGGTCAGCCCGTTACCGCCCATGGACTGCACGGCCTGGTCCACCGACCGCGTGGCCGCCTCGGCCGCAGCGTATTTCGCCATGTTCGCGGCCTCGGCCGCGCCCATGTCGTTGCCGGAGTCATACAGGGTGGCGGCCTTCTGCAGCATCAGCTTGGCCAGCTCGACCTCGATGTGGCACTGCGCCAACGGATGTGACAGACCCTGGTGCGCGCCGATCGGCGTGCCCCACACCTGGCGGGTCTTGACGTACTCGGCGGCCCGGTTGAGGGCGAACCGCCCCATCCCGACCGAGCTCGCCGCTCCCATGATGCGTTCGGGGTTGAGCCCGGCGAAAAGCTGTGCGATGGCAGCGTCCTCGGCGCCGACGAGCGCGTCGGCGGGCAGCCGGACGTCGTCGAGGAAGACCTGGAACTGGCGTTCGGGGCTGATCAGTTCCATTTCGATCGGCGTGTACGTGAAGCCCGGCGCGTCGGTGGGCACTACGAACAGCGCCGGGCGCAGCTTGCCGGTCTTGGCCTCCTCGGTGCGGGCCACCACCAGCACCGCCTGCGCCTGGTCGATGCCGGAGATGTAGACCTTCTGGCCCTTGAGAATCCAGTCGCTGCCGTCGCGGCGGGCGGTCGTGGTGATCTTGTGCGAGTTGGAGCCGGCGTCCGGCTCGGTGATGGCGAACGCCATCGTCAGGGTTCCGTCGGCGATGCCGGGGATCCAGCGCTTCTTCTGTTCCTCGGTGCCGAACTTGCTGATGATGGTGCCGTTGATGGCGGGTGAGACAACCATCAGCAGCAGCGCGCTGCCCGCGGCCGCCATTTCCTCCATCACCAGCGACAGCTCGTACATTCCGGCGCCGCCGCCGCCGTACTCCTCGGGCAGGTTCACCCCAAGGAAGCCGAGTTTGCCCGCCTCCGACCATAATTCGTCGGTGTGCTCGTGCGCGCGGGCCTTGCGCAGGTAGTACTCGCTGCCGTAGTTGGCGGCCCACGCCGCCACCGACTTCCGTAGGGCCTGACGTTCTTCGCTCTCGATGAAGCTGGTGTCGGTCATGCTGGATCTCCTTCTGATTGCGGCGCTTCCACTCTTGCCAGCACAGCGCCAACTTCGACTTGCTGACCGGTCTTGACGTTGAGCTCGGCGAGTACCCCGTCGACCGGCGCGGCGATGGTGTGTTCCATCTTCATGGCTTCCAGCCAGATCAGGGGCTGTCCGGCGGTGACGGTGTCGCCGATGGCGGCGCCGAGCCGGATGACGCTGCCGGGCATCGGCGCCACCAGTGAACCCTTTTCGACGGTCGAACCGGGTTCGGGGAAGCGCGGCAGCGCGATCAGGTGTACGGGTCCGCGTGCGGAATCCACGTAGACGTCGGAATCGTAGCGCCGGACCGAGAAGCCGTGGTCGACGCCGTCCGCGCGCAGCACGACGTCAGTCGCCGTGGCCGATACCAGTTGCACGGACTGGTCGTCGGGCAAGGCCAAACCGGTTCGGGTGAAACGGTATTGAACCCGCTGCTCGTCACCCTCGTCGTCGCGATAGGCCTTGGCCTGGTGGCCAGACGCCAGGTTCCGCCAGCCGCTGGGAACGGCGCCCAGCACCGGGGCGACGGCGCGGTTGTGCGCGGCGTCGGCGAGTGCGGCCGCGATGGCGGACAGGCGTACCACCGCGGTGTCGCCCAGTGGCGCCGCCAGCCTCGCCAGGTCGTGGGTGTCGAAAAACGCTGTATCGGTGGCACCGTCCAGAAACGCCGGATGGCGCAGCACGTTCACGAGCAGATCGCGGTTGGTGCGCACGCCGTGCACGCGGGCGCGCGCCAGCGCGTCAGCGAGAACCATCGCCGCCTGCCGGCGCGTCGGGGCGTAGCTGATGACCTTGGCCAGCATCGGGTCGTAGTGGATGGAGACGGTGAACCCGTCGACGATGCCCGAATCCAGCCGGATCCCGGTCCGCTGCCCCAGCGAGCCGAACTGGGTCCGCACCGACGGAACGTCGAACGCGTGCACCAGGCCCGCCTGCGGCTGCCAGTTCTTGGCGGGGTCTTCGGCATAGAGCCGGGCCTCGATCGAATGCCCTTGAGCAGCAAGAGGTTCGGCATCGAGGCGCTCGCCGTCGGCGACGGCGAGCTGTAGCTCGACGAGGTCGAGCCCCGTGGTCTCCTCGGTCACCGGGTGCTCGACCTGCAGCCGGGTGTTCATCTCCAGGAAGTAGAACTCGCCGTCGTCGTCGGCCAGGAACTCCACCGTCCCGGCTCCGGTGTAACCGATGGCTTCGGCGGCCAGCCGGGCCGCGTCGAACAGCTTGGCGCGCATGCCCGGCGTGCGCTCGACCAACGGCGACGGCGCCTCCTCGATGATCTTCTGGTGGCGGCGCTGAATCGAGCATTCGCGTTCCCCGACCGCCCATACGGTGCCATGGGTGTCGGCCATGACCTGCACCTCGATGTGGTGTCCGGTGGGCAGGTAACGCTCGCAGAACACGGTCGGGTCGCCGAAGGCCGACTGCGCCTCCCGGCTGGCCGCGGCGACTTCGTCGGCGAGAGCGGACAATTCGCGCACCACCCGCATCCCGCGGCCACCGCCGCCCGCGGAGGCCTTGACCAGCACCGGCAGCTGCGCCTCGGTGACGGTGTCGGGGTCGAGTTCGTCGAGCACCGGGACACCGGCGGCGGCCATCAGCTTCTTGGACTCGATCTTGGAGCCCATCGCGCGCACCGCGTCCACCGGCGGCCCGACCCATGTCAGGCCGGCGTCTCCGACGGCGGCCGCGAAGTCAGCATTCTCCGAGAGGAACCCGTACCCGGGGTGTATCGCGTCGGCGCCGGCGGCGCGGGCGGCGGCGATGATGGCTCCGGCGTTGAGGTAGTCGTTGGTCTTGTCCAGCCGCACCCGGGCGTCGGCCTCGTCGACGTGCGGCGCGCCGGCGTCCGGCTCGGTGTAGACGGCGACCGTGCTCAGGCCGAGCCGACGGCAGGTGGCGAACACCCGCCGGGCGATCTCGCCCCGATTGGCGACCAGAACTCGAGTAAGCATGGGGCTCACATCCGGAAGACGCCGAAGTTCGACGTCCCCTTGATCGGGCCATTGGCGATGGCGGACAGACACATTCCCAACACGGTGCGGGTATCTCGCGGGTCGATCACCCCGTCGTCGTAGAGCATCCCGGACAACACCAGCGGCAGCGACTCGGCTTCGATCTGGCCCTCGACCGCGGCCCGCATCGCCGCGTCGGCCTCCTCGTCGACCTGCTGCCCGCGGGCCTCGGCGGCCGCGCGGGCCACGATCGACAGCACGCCCGAAAGCTGGGCGCCGCCCATCACCGCGGACTTGGAGGTGGGCCACGCGAAGAGGAACCGCGGATCGTAGGCGCGACCGCACATGCCGTAGTGGCCGGCGCCGTAGGAGGCGCCGATCAGCAGCGAGATGTGCGGGACCGTCGAATTGGACACGGCGTTGATCATCATCGAGCCGTGCTTGATCATCCCGCCCTCTTCGTAGTCCTTGCCCACCATGTAGCCGGTGGTGTTGTGCAGGAACAACAGTGGCGTGTTGGAGCGGTTGGCCAGCTGGATGAACTGGGTGGCTTTCTGAGACTCCTCGCTGAACAGCACTCCGCGCGCGTTGGCCAGGATGCCGATCGGATAGCCATGCAATTGGGCCCAGCCCGTCACCAGCGAGGACCCGTACAGCGGCTTGAATTCGTCGAATTCGGAACCGTCGACGATGCGGGCGATCACTTCGCGCGGATCGAACGGGATGCGCAGGTCCGCAGGCACGATGCCGATGAGCTCCTCGGTGTCGAAGAGCGGCTCGGTGACCGGTCTGGGTTTCGGCCCTTGCTTGATCCAGTTCAACCGGGCGACGACACGGCGACCGATCCGGATCGCGTCGAGTTCGTCGACGGCGAAGTAGTCGGCCAAACCCGATACCCGGGCGTGCATTTCGGCGCCACCGAGTGATTCGTCGTCGGATTCCTCGCCGGTGGCCATCTTCACCAGCGGGGGACCGGCGAGGAAGACCTTGGACCGTTCCTTGATCATCACCACGTGGTCCGACATGCCAGGGACGTAGGCGCCACCCGCGGTGGAGTTGCCGAATACCAAAGCGATGGTGGGGATCCCGGCCGCCGAGAGCCGGGTCAGGTCGCGGAACATCCGCCCGCCGGGGATGAAGATCTCCTTCTGGGTGGGCAGGTCGGCGCCGCCGGATTCCACCAGCGAGATCACCGGGAGCCGGTTCTCGAAGGCGATCTGATTGGCCCGCAGGATCTTCTTCAGGGTCCACGGGTTGCTGGTGCCGCCTTTGACCGTCGGGTCGTTGGCGACGATCATGCATTCGACGCCTTCGACCACGCCGATGCCGGTGACCGTGCTGGCGCCGACCTTGAAGGCGCTGCCCCAGGCCGCCAACGGGCTGAGCTCCAGGAACGGCGAATCCTGGTCGACGAGCAATTCGATGCGTTCGCGCGCCGTCAGCTTGCCGCGGTCATGATGGCGCTCAACGTATTTGGGGCCGCCGCCGGCCAGCGCATTGGCCAGCTCGGTGTCGATCTCCTCAAGTTTCGCGATGGCCGCCGACGCCGCGTCGGTGAAGACCGCGGCCTCACTGTCGAGTGTGGACTGCAAAGCGGTCATGACCACCGCCGACGACGCAGAGCGAAGCGATGAAAAGGAGGCGGTGAAATCATGATTGAAATCCCAGCAGTTTGGCGGACAGTGCGGTGAGGATTTCGGTGGTTCCTCCGCCGATGCCCAGGATCCTCATGTCCCGGTATTGGCGCTCGACCTCGGACTCGGCCATGTAACCCATGCCGCCGAACAGCTGTACGGCCTGGTTGGCCACCCACTCGCCGGCCTCGACGGCGGTGTTCTTGGCGAAACACACCTGCGGAATCAGGTTCGTCTCGCCGGCGAGCTGCCGCTCCACCACGCTGCGCGAGTAGACCCGGGCGACGTCGATGCGGCGCGCCATCTCGGCCAGGGTGTTCTGCACCGACTGCCGCGATATCAGCGGGCGGCCGAACGTCTCACGGTCGCGGCACCACCGCACTGTCAGGTCCAGGCAGCGTTGCGCACTCGAATACGCCTGTGCGGCAAGGCCGATCCGCTCGGAGACGAAGGCCTGGGCGATCTGGGCGAACCCGCTGTTCTCGGCGCCGACCAGGTTGGCCACCGGCACGCGGACGTCGGTATAGGACAGCTCGGCGGTGTCCGAGGACCGCCAGCCCATCTTGTCCAGCTTGCGGGTGACCTCGAAGCCGGTCGTGCCCTTCTCGACCACCAGCAGCGAAACCCCGCCCGCGCCAGCGCCTCCGGTGCGCACCGCGGTCACCACGTAGTCGGCGCGAACCCCCGAGGTGATGTAGGTCTTGGCGCCGTTGACGACGTAATGGTCACCGTCGCGGACCGCGGACGTCCGCAGATGCCCGACGTCGGAGCCGCCCCCCGGTTCGGTGATGGCCAGCGAACCGATCATCTCGCCGGCCAGGGTCGGCCGGACGAACTCCTCGATCAGCCGCTGATCACCCGAGGCGATCATGTGCGGCACCGCGATGCCGCAGGTGAACAACGAGGCGAACACGCCGCCCGGCGCCCCGGCCTGATGCATCTCCTCACAGATGATCACCGCGTCGGCGCCGTCGCCGCCGCCACCGCCGACCGCCTCGGGGAACCCCGCGCCCAGCAGCCCCGCGGCCCCGGCACTGCGGTGCAATTCGCGCGGCAGGTCGCCGGTGCGCTCCCACTCGTCGATGTGGGGCAGGATCTCGCGTTCTGCGAACGAGTGCACCGTCTTTCGCAGCTGTTCGCGCTCGGGCGTGGTCCAAAGGTTCACAACAGACTCTCCGGGATGTCGAGGTAGCGGCCGCGCAGCCATTCGCCCAGGCCCTTGGCCTGGGGATCGAATCGAGCCTGGTATGCGACGCCCTGGCCGAGGATGCCGTCGATGACGAAGTTGACCGCTCGCAGGTTCGGCAACACGTGCCGGAGGACGTCGAAGTCCGCCGCCTCGGGCAGCAGTTCGGTGAGCAGCTCGACGGTCAATGTGTTGGCCAGCCAGCGCCATTGCTCGTCGGTACGCACCCAGACCCCGATGTTGGCCGAGCCGCCCTTGTCGCCGCTGCGGGCCCCGGCGATGCAGCCCAGTGGTGCGCGACGGCTCGGCCCGTCCGGCAGCGGTCCCGGCAGGGGCGGCGCAGCGGCGGGGAACAGCTCCAAAGTATCGGTGGCACAGGGGATTCCGACACGGGCACCGTCGGCGCGCACCGCGACGTGCGGTACCTTGTCGGCGACGACGTAGCCCGGGGTGAACACGCCGTAGACCTGGCCGTCGCCGGGCGGGGCGGTGACGTGAAATCCCGGATAGCTGGCCAGCGCCAATTCGACTGCGGCCGAGGAGAATTGCCGTCCGACGTTGGCCGGGTCGGGGTCGCGCGCCACGCAGTGCAGCAGCGCGCTGGCGGCTTCCTCGGTGTCGGCGTCGAAGTGATCGGTGCGGGCCAGCGACCACTGCAGCTCGGCGGGCTTGACGGTGAGTGCGGCGTCGAGTTGGCGGCGCACCAGCTCGGCCTTGGCCTCGATGTCCAGCCCGGTCAGCACGAAGGTCATCGAGTTGCGGAACCCGCCGATGCTGTTCATCGACACCTTGTAGGTGGGTGGTGGGGGTTCGCCGCGCACACCGCTGATGCGCACCCGGTCGGGCCCGTCGGAGGACAGCTCGATGCTGTCCATCCGTGCGGTGACGTCGGGGTTGGCGTAGCGCGCCCCGGTGACCTCATAGAGGAGCTGCGCGGTGACGGTGTCGACGCTGACCAGGCCGCCGGTGCCGGGGTGCTTGGTGATCACCGACGACCCGTCTGCGTGCACCTCGGCCAGGGGGAAACCGGCGTGGGTCAGGTCGGGGATTTCCGTGAAGAACGAGAAGTTGCCGCCGGTGGCCTGGACCCCGCATTCAATGACGTGGCCGGCGACCACCGCGCCGGCGAGCCGGTCGTAGTCGGTGCGCTCCCATCCGAAGTGCGCCGCGGCCGCCCCGACGATCACCGAGGCGTCGGTGACGCGACCGGTGACGACGACGTCGGCGCCGCCGTCGAGGCACTCGACGATCCCCCAGGCGCCCAGGTACGCGTTCGCGGTGAGCGGGCTGCCCAGCCCGAGTTCGGCGGCACGCGGCAACAGGTCGTCACCCTCGACATGGGCGATCCGGGCGTCGATGCCCAGGCGCTCGGCCAGCGCGCGTATCGCGTCGGCCAGGCCGGCCGGGTTGAGGCCGCCGGCGTTGGCGACGATGCGGACCCCGCGGTCGTGGGCCTCGCCCAGGCAGTCCTCGAGCTGGGTCAGAAAGGTCTTGGCGTAGCCACGCTCGGGATGCTTCATCCGGTCCCGGCCCAGGATCAGCATGGTGAGTTCGGCCAGGTAGTCGCCGGTGAGGTAGTCGACGTCGCCGCCGGTGAGCATCTCGCGCATGGCCGACAGCCGGTCACCGTAGAAGCCCGAGCAGTTCGCGATCCGGACGGCGCCCGAGGCGCCGGCAGCACCGGAAGCAGAGGCCATGTCTGTCCTCCATTCGGGGATTTCGACCGGATCGGGCAACCAACCAACCGGTAGGTTAGCGGGTGCCGTCGGTGTCACGTCAAGGATCCCACCTCGGAGGGGGCCAGCTGCGGCCGATTGGCACGCGATCGGCGCGGGGCCGTCCATTTTGGCGACAAGCGGACCAGCGACTATCCTGAGGTGCGATCGTCGCCCGTTCGGCTCCCAGCCACGCCGCGCGACATGTTGACCAGCAAGTCCCACATCGAGGAGTTAGGCCCGACCATGGCCGTACCCAAGCGCAGAATGTCGCGCGCGAACACCCGTAGCCGGCGCGCGCAGTGGAAGGCCGAGAAGACCGAACTCGTAGGTGTGACGGTCGCAGGTCAGCGGCACAAAGTGCCCCGGCGGCTGCTCAAGGCCGCCCGCCTCGGTTTGATCGACCTCGACCGCCGCTGATCCTTCGGGCGGCGGCCCGCTGCGCCCGGCTTCGCCGCGCTTGCGACCGCCGCTGACGGCGCGCCTCTCAGGCCAGTCTCAGGCGGTGGGACGAAACTAGGGCCGTGCGAATACTGGTCGTTGACGACGATCGCGCGGTGCGCGAATCGCTGCGTAGGTCGTTGTCCTTCAACGGCTACTCGGTTGAGTTGGCCCATGACGGGGTCGAGGCCCTCGAATTGATCGCCAGCGATCGCCCCGACGCGCTCGTCCTGGATGTGATGATGCCGCGCCTGGACGGCCTCGAGGTATGTCGTCAGCTGCGCAGCACCGGCGACGACCTGCCGATCCTGGTGCTCACCGCGCGCGATTCGGTGTCCGAGCGGGTCGCCGGGCTCGACGCCGGCGCCGACGACTACCTGCCGAAGCCGTTCGCCCTGGAAGAGCTGCTGGCGCGGATGCGCGCGCTGCTGCGCCGCACCAAGCCCGACGACGACGCCGAATCGGTGGCGCTGACGTTCTCTGACCTGACGCTGGACCCGGTGACCCGCGAAGTCACCCGCGGGCAGCGCCGGATCAGCCTGACCCGCACCGAATTCGCGTTGCTGGAAATGCTGATCGCCAATCCGCGCCGGGTGCTCACCCGCAGCCGCATCCTCGAGGAGGTCTGGGGATTCGACTTCCCCACCTCGGGCAACGCGCTGGAGGTATACGTGGGCTACCTGCGACGCAAAACCGAAGCCGATGGTGAGCCACGGCTGATCCACACCGTGCGCGGCGTGGGCTACGTCCTTCGGGAGACGCCACCGTGACGATTCGGGTCCCCCGGTGATCCGGTTCTTCCGGCCCCCACGCCCACCGATGCGCCCACCGTTGCGCGCGACGCCCTCGTTGTCGCTGCGGTGGCGGGTGATGCTGCTGGCGATGTCGATGGTGGCCATGGTCGTCGTATTGATGGCCTTCGCCGTTTACGCCGTGATTTCGGCCGCGCTGTACAGCGACATCGACAACCAGCTGCAAAGCCGGGCGCAACTGCTGATCGCGAGCGGATCACTGGCCGCCGACCCGGGCAAGGCCATCGAAGGCACCGCCTATTCCGACGTCAACGCGATGCTGGTGAACCCCGGCCACGCGATCTACACCGCCCAGCAGCCGGGGCAGACCCTGCCGGTCGGCGGGCCGGAAAAAGCGGTCATCCACGGTGATTTGTTCATGTCGCGGCGCACCGCCGGCGATCAACGAATCCTTGCCGTGCACCTGCAGAACGGCACCTCGCTGCTGATCTCCAAGAGCCTCAAGCCCACCGAGGCGGTGATGAACCGGCTGCGCTGGGTGCTGCTGATCGTCGGCGGCGTGGGCGTGGCGGTCGCCGCGGTGGCGGGTGGCATGGTCACCAGGGCGGGCCTGCGCCCGGTGGCACGCCTGACCGAAGCGGCCGAGCGGGTGGCGCGCACCGATGACCTGAGACCCATCCCCGTGTTCGGCAGCGACGAATTGGCCAGGCTCACCGAATCGTTCAACCTGATGCTGCGCGCGCTCGCGGAGTCCCGGGAGCGCCAGGCACGGCTGGTCACCGACGCCGGGCATGAACTGCGCACCCCGCTGACGTCGCTGCGGACCAACGTCGAGCTGCTGATGGCGGCGATGGAACCGGGAGCGCCGCGCCTGCCCGAGCAGGAAATGGTTGACCTGCGCGCGGATGTCGTCGCGCAGATCGAGGAATTGTCAACGCTGGTAGGCGATTTGGTGGACCTCACGCGTGACGACGCCGGCCAGGTGGTGCACGAGCCCGTCGACATGTCCGATGTCGTCGAACGCAGCCTGGAGCGAGTCAGGCGGCGGCGCAACGACATTCACTTCGACGTCGACATGACGCCATGGCAGATGTACGGCGACGCCGCCGGGCTGTCGCGCGCGGTCCTGAACCTGTTGGACAACGCCGCCAAGTGGAGCCCACCCGGCGGCCGCGTCGGCGTCACGATGCGCCAGCTCGACCCGTCGCACGCGGAGCTGGTGATCGCCGACCACGGCCCCGGCATTCCGCCCCAGGAGCGCCGCCTGGTGTTCGAGCGGTTCTACCGCTCGACGACGGCACGGGCCATGCCCGGCTCCGGGCTCGGGCTGGCGATCGTCAAAAAGGTCGTGCTCAACCACGGGGGACTGCTGCGCGTCGAGGACACCGTTCCGGGAGGCCAGCCGCCGGGCACTGCCTTCTACGTGCTGCTGCCCGGCCGGCCCCTGCCCGCCTCGACATACGCCGGGGCCGCCGCCGAGCCGCAAACCGACCAGCTGGACGCCGCGACCGACCCCGTCCGGGCGGTGCCCGGCGATGAGGCGAACTCTCGGGAATCGGCGAACGTTATCTCAGTGGACTCTCAGTCCGCGCGGGCAAGGTAGGTCTGCGGCTACTGTTGAACCCAGCCGTCGACTTGCCCAAACACTGGAGATAGAGGAAGAGCGACTTAGCGACATGACGAATGACCCGAGGTATTCGCCACCGCCGCAGCAGCCGGGATACCCCCCCGTGCCGAATCAGCCTGCGCACGTCCCGAGCCATGCGGGGTCCTCCGGCTATGCCCCGGGCCAACAGCAGCCGTACAACCAGCAATATGACTGGCGCTATCGATCGCAGCCGTCCCAGTCGCCGACGACGCAGTTCCGTCCGCCCTACGAGCCCTTCAGCAACACCGGGCCGGGCCGGATCCCCGGCGGAACCGGCGCAGGCCCGATTCCCGGCGGCACGGGCCCGATGCCCGGCATGCTGCCCGGAATGCCCGTCCCGCAGGAACCCCAGAAGCGTTCTCGCACAGGGCTATTGGTCCTCGGTGCGTTGGCCATCGCGGTGGTCTCGGCCGGCATCGGCGGTGCCGCGGCGACCGCCGTCGAGCTCGGCACACACACGACCGGAAACGGCGGCGGGCGGGTCATCGGCGCGGCGCCCAGCGTCCCGGCCGCGAACATGCCTCCGGGCAGCGTCGAAGGCGTCGCCTCCAAGGTGGTGCCCAGCGTCGTGATGCTCGAGACCGACATCGGTCGGCAGTCCGAAGAGGGCTCCGGCATCATCCTGTCCACCGACGGGCTCATCCTGACCAACAACCACGTCATCGCCGCCGCGGCGGGACCGGCCAAGGGTCCCGGAGGCCCTCCCGGTGCTCCGCCCGCGGCTCCCGCGCCCCCCGGCGGCCCGGGCGGTGGACCGGGCGGCGCGACCCCGAAGACGACGGTGACCTTCTCTGACGGTCGCACCGCACCGTTCACGGTGGTCGGCGCGGATCCCACCAGCGATATCGCCGTGATCCGGGTGCAGGGCATGTCCGGGCTCACGCCCATCTCGCTGGGCTCCTCGTCGGACCTTCGGGTCGGCCAGCCGGTCGTCGCGATCGGGTCGCCGTTGGGTCTGTCGGGCACGGTGACCACCGGCATCGTCAGCGCGATGAACCGGCCGGTGTCCACCACCGGTGAGTCGGGCAACCAGAACACCGTGCTGGACGCGATCCAGACCGACGCCGCGATCAACCCCGGTAACTCCGGTGGGGCGCTGGTCAACATGAACGGTCAGCTGGTGGGCGTCAATTCGGCCATCGCCACCCTGGGCGCCGACTCGCCGGACGCCCAGAGCGGCTCGATCGGCCTGGGCTTCGCGATTCCGGTCGATCAGGCCAAGCGCATCGCCGACGAGCTGATCGCCACCGGCAAGGCCTCCCACGCCTCGCTCGGCGTGCAGGTGACCAACGACAAGGGCACCCCCGGCGCGAAGGTTGTCGACGTCGTCGCGGGCGGCGCGGCGGCATCCGCCGGCGTTCCCAAGAACGTGGTCGTGACCAAGGTCGACGACCGGCCGATCAACAGTGCCGACGCATTGGTCGCGGCCGTGCGCTCGAGGGCCCCCGGCGACAAGATAACGCTGACGTTCCAGGATGCCGCCGGTGGCGGCAGCCGTACCGTGCCGGTCACCCTCGGGAAGGCGGATCAGTAGTGAGAGTGGACGAACCCTCGGCGACGGGATTGTCTGAGCTCGGATATACGGTTGCACCCATGGAAACGGGTGCGGAATTGGTAGTTGGCCGGGCTCTGGTTGTGGTGGTCGACGATCGCACCGCTCATGGGGACGAGGACCACAGCGGCCCGCTGGTGACCGAGTTGCTGACCGAGGCGGGATTCGTCGTCGACGGTGTGGTCGCGGTCGCCGCCGACGAGATCGAGATCCGCAACGCGCTGAACACCGCGGTGATCGGCGGGGTGGATCTGGTCGTCTCGGTCGGCGGGACGGGCGTCACCCCACGCGACGTCACCCCGGAGGCCACCCGCGAGATCCTGGATCGCGAAATCCTCGGTATCGCAGAGGCCATCCGCGGCTCGGGGCTGTCGGCGGGGATCATCGACGCCGGACTGTCGCGCGGTCTGGCCGGGGTGTCCGGCAGCACGTTGGTGGTCAACCTGGCCGGCTCCCGCTACGCGGTGCGCGACGGGATGGCGACGCTGAATCCGTTGGCGGCCCAGATCATCGGACAGTTGTCGAGCCTGGAGATTTAAACCCCGGGCCCGGCGATCGGACCCGGCTAGTGCGCCCGCCCCGCAACTGAGGCGCGGGTTATTTCGATTCGGCTTCCGCGCGGGGGCCGTGCTCCGGCGGGGGTGTGGTGGTCACACCGCCGTGTCTGCCCGAAGAATCGCCGTTGGTTTGGGCGAGCAGGTCGCGGATCTCCTTGAGCAGGACGACCTGCGCGTCGTCGGCCGGCTCCACCTCACCGCGTTTGCGCAGCGTGGTGTACGGCAGCACGACCAGGAAGTAGACCACCGCGGCGATGATTATGAAGTTGATCGCGGCCGAAACAACGTTGTTCAGGTCGATGGCTTGACCGCCACCGATACCGATCCGCAGGATGCCGAAATTGGACTGCTGGTTGACGCCGATGCGGTTGATCAGCGGTTTGATGATGTTGTCGGTGAACTGGGTGACCAGGGCGGTGAAAGCGGTACCGATGACCACCGCGGTGGACAGGTCGATGATGTTGCCCCGCGAGAGAAACTCCTTGAACCCTTTAAGCATTCGCCGATGGCCTTTCTGGGACTGGACAGAGTTTGCTGTCGGCTGGCAGACCAACAACGGCCAGGCACTCAGTGCAGGGTGAGCGTCACGGTCTGGCCCAGTGCCGACCCTGCCACCGTGTTCGCCACACGAGCCGGCAGCGCAACTAACACTACGCGGTCACCGTCGGTGGCCTGAATTTTTTCTTTGGCCGAGACCAGCACCACCACGGCGTCGGTGGCCACCACCTTGGGGACGGCGTGGGAGCCGTCCGGTGCACTGCCGGCCGGGGCCGCCAGCACGTCGACCACGTCACCGGCCCGGACCAGGTCGAGCAGGGCGCCGTCCGCCAGATGCAGCGGCACGATCCGGGCGCCTGGCCCGGCCGTCGACTCCGCCAGCCGGCTGCCCAGTAACCGGACGTCGGTGAGCACCTCGCCGCGCCTGGTCGGACCAGCCAGCGTCAGACCCACCACGGCATTCAATTCGGCTCGCGCTCCATCGGGAATCGTTGCGGCCAAACGCTTTTCGAGCCGGACATCGGCGAAAGTCAGCGCGGTGCCGGGTCGCAGGTCATGTTCGGCCACCACCACCTGCGCGTAGTCACCGGCGGGGTTGGAGCGCAGCGTTGCGATTCCGGCCAGCACCACGAGCCCACCCGCGGCGATGCGACGTGCCAGCACGGTACGGGTCCAGTCCGGGCGCAACCACAGCGACAGGCGACTCAACAGGCTTGGGTTCAGCGACGATTCGCCCACGCCGCAACGGTAGGCGCAACCCGGGGTTCGGGCTGACGACCGGCGGAGCCGGTGTGGATAACCGCTAGCTGGTCGCGGCGGCGGTGGAGGTGGTGGAGCTGCTGGGAGACTTGTCACCCGAGCTCGAGCTCGACTTGTCGCTCGAGCTGGACTTTTCGCTGGAGCTCGAGCCGTTCGATCCCGAGTCGCTCGACGAGGAGCCGTTGCTCGAACTCGACGACTTCTTGCCGGACTCGCGGCTGTCGGTGCGGTAGAAGCCGCTGCCCTTGAACACCACGCCGACGGAGTTGAAGCGCTTGCGCAGCCGCCCGGAGCAGCGTTTGCACGTGGTCAGCGCGTCGTCGGTGAAGGCCTGCACGATGTCGAAGCGATCGTCGCACTCGGTGCACTGATAGCTGTAAGTCGGCACAAAAACCTCCGGATGATTGCAAACTGGTTAGCACTCTAGCGTCTCAAGTGCTAGAACCGCCACGTGACATGTCTCATTCCCGATATGTCAGTGCGAAACGAGATCGATCAGCCCCTGCCGCGGCGTGAGCGCGTGGGTCATGGCGATGTCGTGCGGATCGACCGGCAGTTCGTCGAGCACTTCTGCGTCGCGGACGACCGCGATCAACCGCGCGTGCGGGTCGCGTCCGACCAGCGAGCAGTCGTAGAAACCCCGGCCCCGGCCCAGCCGGACCCCGCGGCGGTCCACGGCCAGCGCCGGCACCAGCACCACGCCGGCCTCCGCCAGGGCCGATGCCGGTAGCCACGGCTGCGGCGGTTCGAGCAACCCCCACCGCGCGGTGGTCAGCGTGCCGGGCCGGTATTCGCCCCAGGACAGCGGCAGCGGCGCGTTGTCGGCGGCGGTCCGGGCGACCGGCAGCAGCACTCGCCCGGCGCGCCCCAGCAGCGTGTTCAGCATCTCGATCGACCCCGGCTCGGTGCCCACCGGCACATAGGCGCAGACCGTGGCGTCGCTGGTCACGATGCCGTCCAGGGCTTCCAGGTGCTCGCACACCTGCCGTGCCTCCGCGGCGCGGACGTCGTCGGCGACGCGGCGCCGGGCGGCGAGCAGCTGGTCGCGCAACGCGGCTTTGCTGGTGGTCGCCATGCGTCAACGATGACAGCCAGGTCTTTCGCCGCGCCACACGACTCGGCGAAGGGGATGCGGGTTATCGTGTGAACGATGTCTTGCCCAAACGTGGTGGTGCCACGCACTGCAGTCGTGCCCGCCGCGGGTCTCGGTACCCGCTTCTTGCCGGCGACCAAAACGGTCCCCAAGGAGCTGCTGCCGGTCGTCGATACGCCCGGCATCGAGCTGGTCGCCGCCGAGGCGGCCGAGGCCGGTGCCGAGCGCCTGGTGATCATCACCTCGGAGGGCAAGGACGGCGTCGTCGCGCACTTCGTCGAAGACCTGGTGCTGGAAAGCACCCTCGAGGAGCGCGGCAAGACGGCGATGCTCGACAAGGTCCGGCGCGCGCCGCGGCTGATCAAGGTCGAGTCCGTCGTACAGAGCGAGCCGTTGGGCCTGGGGCACGCGATCGGCTGCGTGGAGTCGCGGCTGGCCGATGACGAGGACGCCATCGCGGTGCTGCTGCCCGACGACCTGGTGCTGCCGACGGGGGTGCTGGGGACGATGTCGAAGGTGCGGGCGCACTACGGCGGCACGGTGTTGTGCGCCATCGAGGTGACGCCCGAAGAGGTCAGCGCCTACGGCGTTTTCGACGTCGAGCCGATTCCCGACGACGACAACCCCGACGTGCTCAAGGTCAAGGGCATGGTGGAGAAGCCGAGGGCCGAGGACGCCCCGTCGCTGTTCGCGGCGGCCGGTCGTTACGTGCTCGACCGCGCGATTTTCGATGCGTTGCGTCGCATCGAGCGCGGCGCCGGCGGCGAAGTACAGCTGACCGACGGGATCGCGTTGCTGATCGCGGAGGGCCACCCGGTGCACGTGGTCGTGCATCGCGGATCTCGACACGACTTGGGAAATCCTGGCGGCTACCTCAAGGCTGCGGTTGACTTTGCATTGGATCGTGACGACTACGGCCCGGATTTGCGGCAATGGTTGGTGGCGCGATTGGGCCTGGCCGAGCAGTAGCCGGGCGAGAACCCGGCTGGCGGACGACGGCGAGCCGGCGCAACGCGTAGCGGTCCCGGGCGGGGATGCCCCGCCTGCGCATTGCGGGTCGCCTACGGCGGCGCCCGCCGGGTTCGAGGGCAGAGAGGCGCGCTGTGCGTTCGGTGGAAGAGCAGCAGGCCCGGATCACGGCGGCCGCGGTGGCCCCGCGGCCGATACGTGTGGCGATCGCCGAGGCGCAGGGATTGCTGTGCGCCGAGGAAGTGGTGACCGAACGCCCGATGCCCGGGTTCGATCAGGCCGCGATAGATGGCTACGCGGTGCGCAGCGTCGACGTCCTCGGCGTCGGCGAGGTGGGCAGCGACAGTCTGCCCGCGCCGTTCGACGAGTCGGGCGAGGGCGACGGGCGTGAAGGCCTGGTGCTGCCGGTGATGGGGATGGTCGAGGCCGGGTCGCGCACCCCCAGCCGGTTGCAGCCGCGCCAGGCCGTGCGCGTGCAAACCGGAGCCCCGCTGCCCACGCTGGCCGATGCGGTCCTGCCGCTGCGGTGGACGGACGGCGGGACGCAGCGCGTGCGGATCCTGCGGGGTGCGCCGTCGGGCGCCTACGTGCGCCGCGCCGGCGATGACGTGCAGCCCGGTGACGTGGCGGTGCGCTCCGGAACGGTGATCGGAGCGGCTCAGGTCGGCCTGCTGGCCGCGGTCGGGCGCGAACGCGTGCTGGTCCATCCGCGCCCGCGGGTGACGATCATGGCGCTGGGCGGCGAGCTGGTCGATATCTCGCGCACCCCGGGCAACGGCCAGGTCTACGACGTCAACTCCTATGCATTGGCGGCCGCGGCCCGGGATGCCGGTGCGGAGGTCAACCGCGTCGGGATCGTCGGCGGCGGGCCCCGGGAGCTCCGCGAGATCGTGGAAGGCCAGATCAATCGCGCCGAGGTGATCGTCATCGCCGGGGCGGTCGGGGGTGCGGCGGCCGAGGCGGTGCGGCAGGTGCTTGCCGAGCTCGGGGAGATAGAGGTGGTCCGGGTCGCGATGCATCCGGGATCCATCCAGGGTTTCGGGCAGCTGGGCCGCGAGGGCGTCCCGACGTTCCTGTTGCCGGCCAACCCGGTGAGCGCGCTGGTGGTTTTCGAGGTGATGGTCCGCCCGCTGATCCGGTTGTCGCTGGGCAAGCGTCAGCCGATGCGCCGCATCGTGCAGGCGCGCACGCTGTCGCCCATCACATCGGTGGCCGGACGCAAGGGCTTCCTGCGCGGCCAGCTGATGCGCGACCAGGAAAGCGGGGAGTATCTGGTGCAGGCGCTCGGTGGCGCCCCCGGCGCGTCGTCGCACCTGCTGGCCACCCTCGCCGAAGCCAACTGTCTGGTCGTGGTGCCCAGCGGCGCGGAGCAGATCCGCACCGGCGAAATCGTCGACGTCGCCTTCCTGGCCCAGCGCGGCTGAGCGAAACGACCGCACGCTGTGAACCTGTTGCGTTCCACTTCCCGTCATCCAGGCTGGCCCATGAGCGTCGGGCCGCTGCGGGTGCCGGCCGGTGTGGTCCGGTTGCGGGCGGTGCGGCTGCGCGACGGCGCGCAGTGGAGCCGGATCCGTCTTGCCGATCGTGCGCATCTGGAACCGTGGGAGCCCAGCTCCGAGGGCGACTGGACGGCCCGCCACGCGGTGGCCGCCTGGCCGGCGTTGTGTTCCGGTCTGCGCGCCGAGGCGCGGCAGGGGCGGATGCTGCCCTACGTCATCGAACTCGACGGGCGGTTCTGCGGCCAGTTGACCATCGGCAATGTCACCCACGGGGCATTGCGGTCGGCGTGGATCGGCTATTGGGTGCCGCGGTCGGCCACCGGTGGGGGTGTGGCCACCGCGGCGCTGGCGCTGGGCTTGGATCACTGCTTCGGCCCGGTCATGCTGCATCGGGTGGAGGCCACCGTGCGCCCGGAAAACGCCGCGAGCCGCGCCGTCCTGGCGAAGGTGGGGTTCCGGCAGGAGGGCCTGTTGCAGCGCTACCTCGAGGTCGACAAGGCGTGGCGGGATCACCTGCTGATGGCCATCACCGTCGAAGAGGTCAGCGGATCGGTGGCATCGACGCTGGTCCGCGCCGGTAACGCCAGCTGGGTGTGACCGCCCCTTCGTCGTCGGGTCCCGGCGTTTCTTCGGAGGCTCACGGGGAAGTCCATATTGTTGCCCATTTGGGACTACCGCGACACGAGTGACTCATGGTGCTTGTGAGAGCCAAATTACAGGTGTGTAATTGTCCTGGTCAGTACGACCCGGCCGCGTGGGCCACCGATGGGCTTCGCGGGGGATGGACACGAAGAGAGCAGGTCATCATGCCAAGCATCCCGCAGTCATTGTTGTGGATATCGCTCGTGGTGCTATGGCTGTTCGTCTTGGTGCCGATGCTCGTCAGCAAGCGCGACGCGGTGCGGCGCACCAGCGACGTCGCCTTGGCGACCCGGGTGCTCAACGGCGGGGGCAATTCCCGGCTGATCAAGCGCAACGGTCCGGCCGCCGGACACCGCAGCGACCCGAACTGGACACCGCCGGAGGAAGATTCGGCCGACACCGACCTCGACGAGGAGCGCGACCTTTCCGAGGATGAAGACCGCGACCACGAGGTGGACGACGACGCCGACACCGACGAGCTGAGCCGCCGCCGCCCCGTCGTGATGAAGATGGCAGTCGCCGAAGCAGGCGAGCCCGACTACCTCGACGTCGATGTGGTCGAGGATTCCCACGTACTTCCGGTGGGCGCCAGCGATGCTGAAATCGAGCCGGAGACCACCGACATCGAGCCCGGCGATGACGACGAGGCCGACACCGAGGCCGTCGCCAAGCGCGGCGACGAGGACGAGGACAGCTACGAGTACGTCGAGGACTCGTCGGGGCTGGAGCCCGCGGCCGAGGGCGACGAGGGCGACGAGGGCGACGAGGAGGCACCGGCGCCGATGCCGCGCAACGCCTCGCGGCGGCGCCGGTTCGACAACAAGACCGCCGCCGCGGTCAGCGCCCGCAAGTACGCCTTCCGGAAGAAGGTGCTGATGGTGATGGCGCTCGTCCTGGTCGGCTCGGCCACCGCGGCGTTCAAGATCTCGCCGACCGCCTGGTGGGTGTGTGGCACCGCCACCGCGATCACCCTGCTGTACCTGGGCTACCTGCGGCGCCAGACGCGCATCGAGGAGAAGGTGCGCCACCGCCGGATGAAGCGGATGGCGCGGGCGCGGCTGGGCGTCGAGAACGCCTACGACCGCGACTACGACGTGGTCCCGGCACGGCTGCGGCGCCCCGGCGCGGTGGTCCTGGAGATCGACGACGAGGACCCCGTCTTCGAGCACCTGGACTACGCGATGGCGATGCGGACCTTCGGTTGGCCCAGGGACCTGCCGCGCGCCGTCGGCGAATAGGGCTCGCGGTTCGGCGGTTGGGGCCGCGGCTGGTAGCCTGCTAGCGACCAGGGGCTATGGCGCAGTTGGTAGCGCGACTCGTTCGCATCGAGTAGGTCAGGGGTTCGATTCCCCTTAGCTCCACAACGTTTGAGCACGTCACTTCGCTAGTCGGGCGAGGTAGTGCTGCGTCTCGGATGAAGCTGATTCCTCGCAAGCCACTCGTCGATGTAGCTCATGGTGATGGGCAGGCAAGTCCCAGAGAAGACCATGTGGTCAGAGTTCGGTATCTGGATGACGTCGGCGCGCCGATATTGAGCCGCTGTCTGGTGCAAAACCCCTGCGGGCACGATCAAGTCGCGCTCGCCGCCTATGACCAGTACGGGCGTGTCCACCGCGGCAGCGTCTACATGAGTGGTCTTGGAAATCTTGAGTGTCGACAGGAGCATCTCGCATTGCGCGCGGCCCGAGTCGCAGACCAGGCCGTCGTAGATCTCGCGCGCGGTGTCCTCGGATTGGGTGTTGGCCACCCATTGGCGGAATCGCTCGTATGTGGGCGGAGGCACCGGCTTGGCCCAGGCGCGAGGCCGTAAGAACCACGGCATCGACATGCGCCTATTCGCAGGTGTCGAACCCGCGATGCCGGCGGCCGGGGCCGGGCATGCCGCTATCAACCCGATGTGACGTGTGCGCGCGGCGACCAGTTGCGCAAGCAGGCCGCCCATCGAGTGGCCAACCAACAGTGGTGGCGTTTCGAGCGCACCGACGAATGCCGACAGGTCGCCGACGTAGTCCCGCAGGCTGAGGGACGCGATCTTGCTGGCACCCTCATGGATCGGCAGCTGGTGATGGCGCAGTGTCGGAGTGTGCGCGGTGAAGCCCCGCTCGTTGAAGGCGGCGCGGAGACCGGCCAGCTGTTCTCCGCGGGACCAGTTGCCATGGATCAGAACAACATGCTGGGCCTCGGACATGCCCAAAGGATGGCACCTGCCGACAACGGATTGTCGCGATTGCTGCATTTGGCGGGAGGGTCGACCCGCGTGCTCTTACATTTCAAGCGCTTCTTGCGGCAGTGCCCACCGTCTCCGAGGCACCATCGCGTGTGACACTGGTTCCGATGAGCCAGCTCGACGATGCTGCCCGCCGGTCCCTCTTGCGGCGCGGATTCGCCCTCGAATACGCGACGCTGGCCTGGAACGTGGTGGGCGTCGGCATCCTCGCGGTGGCGGCCATCCGGGCTAACTCGGTGGCACTGGCCGGTTTTGGCCTTGACTCGCTGATCGAGATCGCCGCCTCACTCGTCGTGGTGTGGGAACTATCCGGGACCGGTGCGGCCCGCCAACGCTTTGCGTTGCGTCTCATCGGCGCCGGTTTCGCGGCGCTGGCGCTCTACCTACTGGTGCAGTCCACGGTCGTACTGGTCGCTCAATATCGGCCCGAGCACTCGTCATTGGGCATCGCCTGGACGGCGATCACCGCCGCGGTCATGTTCGCGCTCGCGGCCGGCAAGGCCCGCACCGGCGCCGCGCTCGGCAATCCGGTGCTCGCCACCGAAGGCCGGGTGACCCTCATCGACGGCCTGTTGGCCGCCGCCGTGCTGGGCGGTCTGTTGCTGAACAGCCTCATCGGCTGGTGGTGGGCCGACCCCCTGGCCGGCTACGTGCTGCTTTTCTACGCGGTGCGCGAGGCCAAGGAGATCTTCTTCGACTCCGCGCCCGAGGATCGCTGACGGGCCCGCGATCGGCCTAAGCGCTGTGGCGATGCTGCTCTGCGGCGTTCTGTTCGTGGGCGGGATAGGCGTGGATCATCGCGGTGGTGAGCTTCGGTACGGCGTGCATCAGTTCGTGTTCGGAGTCGTGGGCGATGCGGTGTGCGTCGGCCAGGCTCAGCGACGGGTCGATGTCGAGTTCGGCGTCGGCGTGCAGCCGGTGGCCGATCCAGCGCATCCGCACACTGTGCACCGACAGCACCCCGGGCCTGGCCGCCAAGACGGCCTCGGCGGTATCAACCAGTCGGGGGTCGACGCCATCGATCAGGCGGCGGAACACATCACGCAGGGCCGTGCGCAAGACGGCCAGGATGGCCAACGTGATGACCAGGCCGATGATCGGGTCGGCCAGCGGAAACCCCAGTGCCACACCGGCCGCCCCGACGAGCACGGCCAGCGAGGTGAACCCGTCGGTGCGAGCGTGCAAGCCGTCGGCGGTCAGCGCCGCCGAACCGATGCGTCTGCCCACTCTGATCCGGTAGAGCGCCACCCACTCGTTCCCGATGAACCCGGCCAGGCCGGCGAGAGCAACCCAGCCGACATGATCGATGGTTCGCGGGTGGATGAGCCGTGTGACGGCTTCGTAGCCGGCGATGATGGCCGACGACGTGATCATCGCGACGACGAACAGGCCCGCGAGGTCTTCGACGCGGCCGAACCCGTAGGTATAGCGACGGGTGGCGGCCTTGGTGCTGAGCGCGAATGCGATCCAAAGCGGCACGGCGGTCAGGGCGTCGGAAAAGTTGTGAATTGTGTCCGCGGCCAACGCGATTGACCGGGAGAAGATCACGATGACGATCTGAGCTGTCGCGGTGACGCCCAGCACCAGCAGGCTGATCTTGACCGCTCGAATGCCCGCCGCGCTGGATTCCAGCTCGCCGTCGAGGCTGTCGGCGGCGTCATGCGAGTGCGGCGCGAAAATGTCGCTGACCGCCCCGCGCAGCCCCTTGTGATGGTCGTGGTCGTGAGAATGCCCTTGGCCGCCGTGGCCGTGCCCGGCGTCGTGATCGGTCATCGCGCGTTGGCCTTCCGCGGCCCCCGGCCAGTCCCGATGCCGCGTACGCCGGGGTCGCCCCGGTGGTGCGAGGGCACACCGGGCCCGGCGTGTTCGGCGTTGAACACCGCGTCGATCACCAACTGGCGGACGTGTTCGTTTTCCAGGCTGTAGAAGATTGTGGTGCCGGCTCGCCGGGTGCGCACCAGCCGGGCCATTCGCAGCTTGGCCAGGTGCTGGGAGACCGACGGTGCGGGCTTGTCCACCTTTTCGGCGAGCTCGTTGACCGACGACTCACCTTCGGTCAGCGCATACAAGACCCGGATCCGGGTGGCGTCGGCCAACATTCGGAAGATTTCGACGATCAAGCCGACCTGGTCGTCCGCGAGCGCCGAATCATTACCTACGTTCATGCGTAGATAGTAGCTTACGCAGTAAAACGCTGAGCCAGTCGCTCAGCCGGCGGCGCCGCGCCAGGCGCGCCGGCTCAGGAGTCGCAACCCGTTGAGCGCGACGACGACCGTGGAACCTTCGTGGCCCGCGACGCCGAGGGGTAGCGGCAGGTGGCCGATCAGGTCCCAGGCGACGAGCCCGGTGATGAACGTCGCCGCGATGACGAGGTTGGCGATCACGACGCGGCGGGCGCGACGGGCGATCGCGACGACCGCGGGGATGGTGGCGAGTTCGTCTCGGACGGTCACGGCGTCCGCGGTCTCCAGCGTGAGATCGGATCCGCTGCGGCCCATGGCGATTGACGAGTGCGCGGCGGCCATGGCGGGTGCGTCGTTGATGCCGTCGCCGACGAACAGCACGCGATGACCGTCGTCCTGGAGTTGGCGGACGGCGGCGACCTTGTCGTCGGGCAGCAGGTCGGCGCGGACATCGGTGATCCCGACCTGTGCGGCCAGATGTTCCGCCGCCGGCCGGGTGTCTCCGGTCAGCAGGGCCGGCGGGTTGGACGTGATCGTTGTTATCGCGCGGATCGCCTCGTCCGAGCCGGGGCGGACGGTGTCGTCGAGTCCGAGAACCCCGATCGCCGTTCCGTCGACGATCACCAGAACGGCGGTCGTACCCCGCAGTTCCAGCCTGTCCGCGGCCGACGGGTTGTGGTGAAACGCTCGCGGGCTGAGTACCTCGATCGTCTGATGTGCGAGGCGGGCGCGCACGCCGCGACCCGGAAGCGCCTGAAAATCGGTGACTTCGGTGCGGGCGAGTCCGTGCCGGCGCGCGGCGGCGACGACCGCGCGTCCCAGGGGATGTTCGCTGAATTGCTCTGCGCTGGCTGCGATTCGGAGGACGTCGTCGTCGGAGTATCGGTCGTCGATCGCGGCAATGCTGGTGAGTTGCGGCGTTCCCGTCGTCAGGGTGCCGGTCTTGTCGATGATCACCTGCGTAGTGTCCGCAAGGTGTTCCATGGCGACCGCCGACTTGACCAGGACACCGTGGCGTCCCGCGTTGGCGATCGCCGAGAGCAGTGGCGGCATGGTGGCCAGCACCACCGCGCACGGGGAGGCCACGATCATGAACGTCATCGCCCGGAGCAAGGTGGATCGGAGTTCGGCCCCGAGGAGCAGGGGAACCGCGAACAGGGTGAGCGTGGCCACGACGACGCCCACGGAATAGCGTTGCTCGACCTTCTCGATGAACAGTTGCGTCTTCGCCTTGGTCGCCGACGCCTCGGCGACGAGGGCAACGATGCGGGCAACCACGGTGTCGGAGGGGTCCTTGGTCACGCGAACGCGAAGTGCCCCAGCACCATTGAGCGTGCCCGCAAACACCTCGTCGTCGCTTGCCTTGCCGACCGGCATGGGCTCCCCGGTCACCGACGATTGATCGACGTCCGAGGCGCCGTCGACGACGACACCGTCGGCCGAAACGCGCTCACCGGGGCGCACGCTGACCACGTCACCGACGCGGAGGTCTTGGGCGTTGACCGATTCTTCGACCCCGTCAACGCCGACGCGCACGGCGCGACCGGGTGCCAGGTCGAGCAACCCCTTGACCGAGTCCTCGGTGCGCTTGGTGGCCGCGTCCTCCAATGCACCGGACGTGGCGAAAATGACGATCAGCAAAGCGCCGTCGACGATCTGGCCGATGCTCGCCGCGCCGATGGCGGCCACCACCATGAGCAGGTCCACGTCGAGCGTTCGAGATCGCAACGCCCGCAAGCCTTCCCACGCGGGCATCCAACCGCCGGTGACGTAGCACGCCAGATACAGCGTCCAGCGCAACCACTGCGGGCCGCCAAACAGGTCGGCGGTCAGTCCGGTGAGGAACAAGGCCAGCGCGACCGCCGCCCACCGAACGGAGGCGACTGACCACATGCCCAGGATGGTTGACCGTCTGGTGGCGGCGACGAGCGCGCGTGTCCCCTGTGCGGTGGCGATTGTCATCTAGGCTGCTCCGGACCCGTGGTTCACGTCGTCTGCACATGTATACATGTAAAAGTCTACATATATCCTACCCGTGGATGCGCCCGTGCTTCAATGGGTGGTATGGGACACGGAGTCGACGGCAGGGTGACGCCACCGGCGATGCTCGACCCGGCGTCGGCGGGCAAGATCGCCGAGACTCTGCAGGCCCTGGCTTCGCCGAACCGCCTGATGATCCTCACCCGGCTGCGGCAGTCGCCGTGCTCGGTCGGTGACCTATCCAGCGCCGTCGGGATGGAACAGCCCGCGGTATCGCACCAGCTGCGGCTCTTGCGCGCCCTCGGCCTGGTGGCCGGCGACCGCAACGGCCGCAACATCGTCTACCGCCTCTACGACAACCACGTCGCCCAGTTGCTCGACGAAGCCGTCTACCACATCGAGCACCTGCGTCTCGGGGCCACCGATACGACGGCCTAGCCGCAGACCTCTCAGTGCCGCACGGCGGCGTGGGCGCGCACCGACGGCGCGATCCAGTCCTCGAGGAACCTGCGCAGCTCCGCGCCGGTGCGCGGTGGACGGCCCGGATCGACGATCAATGACTGCAGGGTGCGCAGCATGATCTCGACCAGTTCGTCGAGCCTGCCCTTGGCGAATCCCGCTGCGGCCCAGTCGACGTCGAATCGTTGCAAGATCGACCGGCCGAACGAAATGGCCACGTCCGACGTGACCCCCGCGGTGAACGCGCTCGCCTTGCCGGGCTGGAACACCAGGCTCAGGTACTTGTCATGCGCGAGTTGTTCGAAGGTGTAGGCGATGCCCTCGACCACCGCCTCGGTGGGGTCGGTGATCGAACCCAGGTGCGCCGCAAGGCGATCCATGAAGCCGTCGACGGAGGACAGGGCCGTCGCACCCAACAGCGCCTCGTGGGTGGGGAAATACCGGTAAATCGTCTGCCGTGTCACGCCGAGCGTCGACGCGACCTCGGACACGCTCACGGTCCCACGCGCGTCGATCGCGCCGCGCGCCGCGTTCAGGATGCGCGCGATCGCCTCATCGTCGTCGGCCGGGATGTCACCCGACCAGCCGTGCCGGCGCATGGCGTGATCGTCGCACACGCCGGACGCCAACCTTGACAATACAAACAATAGTGATTGTATGGTCTGCGAGCATCGAGGCGAGGGAGACGAGGGTGACGACGATCAACAGCCCGGTGAGCGGTACCGACGAGGCGCTGACGCGCCGCGGCCTGCGCCATGCGCTGGACAAGACGACGGATTTGGCCGAGCGGGAACTGCGGGTGCCGCTGCACTATTACCGCGACCCCAAGATCACCGAGATCGAGGAATCGCAGATTCTGCGCCGGGTGCCGCTGGCCATCCTCCCCTCGGCGCAGGTGCCGAACCAGAACGACTACGTGGTGCGCTCGGTGCTGGGCGATTCGCTGCTGGTCACCCGCGACCGATCCGGGGCCAGCCACGTCCTGCTCAACTACTGCCGGCACCGCGGCGCCATGCCGGCGTGCGGCTCGGGCAACGCCTCGCGCTTCGTGTGCCCGTATCACGCCTGGACCTATCGCAACACCGGCGAGCTGTTCACCGTGCCGGGCAGGGCCGGCTTCGACTCGATGGACACCAAGGACTACGGCCTGGTGGAGCTGCCGTCGGTGGAGCGGCACGGCTTCATCTGGGCGGTGCTGACCGCCGGCGCGACGATCGACCTCGACGCGCATCTCGGTGACTTCGGCGCCGAACTGGCGCTGTGGAACTACGGGTCCTACGGCTATCACACGCAGCGCGAGTTCACGTCCGCCGTTTCATGGAAGGGCGCCCTGGAAGCGTTCGCCGAGGGATACCACTTCCCGTACGTGCACGGCGACAGCCTCATCGGGCAGAACACGCTGGCCAACACGATGGTCTACGACGAATTCGGCAAGCATCACCGGATCGGATTCCCGTTCACCTGGATTACCAACGCAGGCACCGACGCCACGGCCTCGCTGGACCCGGTGGCCAACATGGGGGTGATCTATTGGGTCTATCCGAACCTCATCCTGGCCAACAGCCCGGTGGGCGTGGAGATCATCGACATGCTGCCCGCCGGTGAGCCGACCCGCTGCACGGTCCGGCACAGCTGGATGGGCCGCGTCCCCGCCACCACCGACGAGATGCGAGCGGCCTACGACGCGGTCTTCGAGGGCGTGCATGCGGCCGTGCGCGACGAGGACTTCGCCATGCTGCCCCAATGCGGCGAGGGCGTCCGGCATGGCCAGCACGACCACATGATCATCGGGCGCAACGAAATCGCGGTCCAGCACATGATCAAGGTGTTCGCCCAGGAACTGGGCGTCGCGCTGGCCTGAAACAGCGGTGTTGCTCCGAGGTGGGTAGCCGTAAGCCGGCGCGGGTATTGATCCTCTGAACCCAAGATGGAGAGGATCCGATGGCGCACCGCGACAGCGACGCAGGCGACGAGTTGCTGCAAGAACTTCTGTTGACCTACGGGCCGTGCGGGCAGGAGGGTGCGGTACGCGCGGTCATCGCCCGCGAACTGCAATCCCTCGTCGACGACATGTGGACCGACGACGCCGGCAACCTGATCGGCTATGTCGCGGCCAACCCTTCGGCCGGTGATGCCGGGGCGCCCAACCACCGCCACCGCACCGAGTCCATCCCCGGTACCGCGACACGGGTGATGGCGCACATGGACGAACTGTCCATGATCGTCAAGCGCGTGGAACCCGATGGCACACTGCATCTGACGCAGCTGGGCACGATGTACCCGGGAAACTTCGGATTGGGTCCGGTCGCCGTGCTCGGCGACAACGAAACCCTCACCGCCGTACTGACTCTCGGCTCCGAGCACACCACCCGGGAAAGCCCGCGGATCTGGGAGACCAAACCCGATCAGGGCGACCGCTCGCTGGACTGGCATCACGTCTACGTCTTCACCGGCCGCAGCGCCGACGAGCTGGCCGCTGCGGGAGTGCACGCCGGCACCAGGGTGTGTGTCGACGGCAGCAAGAGAACGGTCGTTGAGATCGGCGACTACGTCGGCGCCTACTTCATGGACGACCGTGCCGCGGTGGCCGCCCTGCTGAACGCCGCACGCCTGCTGCGGGAGCGCCAACAGCGGCCCGCCGACGACGTGTATCTCGTGTTCACCACCAACGAGGAGATCGGCGGGGTGGGGGGCACCTACGCCAGCGCCACGCTGCCCGGCGACCTCACCCTCGCCCTGGAAGTCGGCCCCACCGAACGCGAGTACGACACCAGCGTCACCGGCGGGCCGATCATCGGTTACAGCGACGCGTTGTGCGTGTACGACAAGGAGGTTGCCGACCGCCTGCGCAAGATCGCCACCGACCGGGGGTTGTCGCCGCAGCCGGCCGCGCTGGGCGCGTTCGAGTCCGACGCGTCGCACTCCAAGGCCGGCGGGCTGACCGCGCGCGCCGGCCTGCTGTGCCTGCCCACCCTGAGCACCCACGGCTATGAGGTGATCGCTCGCCGCGCCATCGACGACATGGCCACGATCGTGGTCGATTTCGTGCTGGAGCCGAGTCAAAAAATCGCGTGAATCCCGGCCCATAACCAAGCGCGGTGAAGTCGGCGAAAACCCGACAACCGCGCTGGTCAGCCTGTTAGTCTGACGACGCTTTTGGGACCGAACGATGGGATGAACGCGTGGCGGGCGTGGTCTGGCAGCAGTCGACGATGATTGTGCGCGTGGGACGCGGACTCCTCAGTTGAGCGAACCGTTCGAAAGCCAATCCCCATGACAAGGCCACGAATCCGCGCGCGAGCGCCGCTGCGGATCTCGTTCGCCGGGGGCGGCACCGACGTGCCGCCGTTTCCGGCGACCGAAGGCGGCTGCGTCCTGTCGGCGACCATCGATCGCTACGCCCAGGGATCGTTGGCGCCGCGCACCGACCGCCGGGTCAGCATCGAGTCGGTGGATTTCAAGACCACGCACGAGATGACGCTCGACAGCGAGATCCTTTACGACGGCAGCCTCGATTTGATCAAGGCCGCGGTGCGCCGGTTCGGCCGCGACGGCACGGACGGCTACGACCTGGTGCTGCGTTCCAGCGCTCCGCCCGGCTCCGGGCTGGGCTCGTCGTCGACGATGATGGTCGCCCTCACCGGCCTGCTCGCCGAGCACTATCGGGTGCCGATGGGCGAGTACGAGACCGCCCAGCTGGCGTGCGCCATCGAACGCGACGACCTGGGCATCGCCGGCGGCATGCAGGACATGTACGCCGCGACGTTCGGCGGTTTCAACTTCATCGAATTCACCGACCGCGTGATCGTCAATCCCCTGCGGGTCCGCGACGAGACCGCCTTCGAACTCGAACTGAGCCTGCTGCTGTGCTACACCGGCATCACCCGGGACTCCGCGCGCGTCATCGAGGACCAAACCCGCCGCGCCACAACGGGATCAGACGACACCCTGGCGGGACTGCGGGCCCAGAAGGATCTGGCGGTCGCGATGAAGGCGGCGTTGCTGACCGGCAAGCTGAACGATTTCGGTGCGCTGCTGGGCGAAGCGTGGATCCAGAAGAAACGCATGTCGCCCTACATCACCAATGAGCGCATCGACGATCTCTACGACCTCGCCCTGAAGAACGGGGCGCTGGGCGGCAAGCTCACCGGCGCGGGTGGTGGCGGATACATCCTGCTGTTCTGCGACTTCGCCAAGAAGCACCGCCTCATCGAAGCCCTCGAGGGCGCCGGGGCGGCCATCACCGAATTCGCGTTCGAGAGCAAGGGATTGACCACATGGCAGGCATAACCGGGCCGGATGTCGTCGCGCCGAGCGTGGAGTTGGTCCGGCAGCGATTGGCCGAAACGATCGCGGTCAAGCAACAAATGCAGCAGGGCGACGTCGCCGCACACACCGTCGAGGTCGCGCGCGTGATGATCAGCGCGCTGCGCGCGGGCGGGAAGGTGATCTTCTTCGGCAACGGTGGATCCGCGCAGGACGCCGGCCATCTGGCCGCCGAACTCATGGGCCGCTTCGCTTTTGACCGTCCCGGCCTGGCGGCCATCAGCCTGCCCGATGCCACGGCCGCGATCACGGCGATCGGCAACGACTATTCCTACGACGAGGTATTCGCCCGCCAGGTCCTGGCCGCCGGGCGGGCCGGCGACGTGGTGATCGGGCTGACCACATCCGGCAACTCTCCCAACGTGGTCCGCGCGCTCGAGGCGGCCGGCCAGGCGGGGATGACGACCGTGGCGCTCACCGGCGCGCGCGGCGGCAAGGTGGCCGACGTCGCCGAAATCTGCATCCGGGTGCCCAGCCACGACACCGGGCGCATCCAGGAGGCGTGCCTGCACCTGGGCCACTCCATCTGCGAAATGGTCGAAGCCGCACTGTTTCCCAGGCCGTCCTGACGTCGACGATGGCCGCGTCCGAGCTGCGCAACGTGCGCACCGTCTTCCTGGACCGCGACGGCACGATCAACGTGAAGGCCGCCGAGGGTGAGTACATCCGGTCACCCGCCGAGCTGGTGCTGCTGCCGGGCGCGGCCGCGGCGGTGGCCGCGCTGAACGCCGCGGGCCTGCGCACCGTGTTGGTGACCAATCAGCGTTGGCTCTCCGAAAAGTCTTCCAAGCCAGCGCACTTCGCCGCCGTGCAGCGCCGCCTGGAAGAATTGCTGGCCGGCCACGGCGCCCGGCTCGATGCCGCCTATCACTGTCCGCACGCGGCCGGCAGCTGTGACTGTCGCAAGCCGCTGGCCGGGATGCTGGTGCGGGCGGCGCAGGAGCACGACTTCGATTTGACCGAGTCGGTGATCATCGGGGACAGCGACAGCGACATGCTGGCCGGCAGGGCGGCCGGAGCGGTGACCATCCTGCTGCGCTCCGGTGGCGCGTCCGGGGCAGCGGACATCGTGGTCGACGACCTGGCTTCCGCCGTCGAGCTCATCGTGAATGCTCAAGCGGCGCACTAGCTTCGGATAAATCGGTGGGACGCCGAGCGGGCCACCAGCGCGAGCGCAAACGGCAGATCGTCGCGCAGATACCGGCGGGCAAGCCGCCGCGGCTCGAGCGCCAGCCGGTGCAGCCACTCGAACCCGAGCCGCTGCATCAGCGGCGATGCCCTCCGGACCACACCGGCGGTCATCGCGATGCCGCCACCACACGCCAAGAACCACGCGCCCGGCAATTCCCGGCGCAGCTGTTCGATGAGGCGTTCCTGGCGAGGGAAGCCCAAGCCGACGAACACCAGATCGGGTGCCGCGCTGACGACGTCGGCCATCGCCCGTCGCGCCCCTTCCTCGGTGTCGTCGAAGCCGAACTCCGGTGACTGCGTGCCGGCGACACGTAGGTCGGGGCACCGCGCCGCCAGCGCCTCGGCCGCCCGCTGCGGCACTCCGTCGGCGCCGCCGAACAGATACACCGACTTGCCGTCCGCGGCCGCCGCCGCGCTCAGCGGAAAAATCAGCGACGAGCCGGCGACACGCTCGGGCAGCTTCTCGCCCTTGGCGCGCGCGGCCCACACCAGCGGCATCCCGTCGGCGACGACGAGGGACCCCCGGGCTATCAGCTCGGCCAGCGCCGCATCGCGGCTGGCCGCCAGGGCCACGTCGATGTTCACCGGGATGATCGAGCCCCCCTGGCCGGTGGCCCAGGCCGCGCGCGCAGTGTCGACCACGTCCTGTTGCGTCAGCGCGTCGAACCAGAGATCGCCCACCTGAATCTTGGCTGGCCCCGCACCGGCCGACTTCGGGAAAATGACCTCGGACCTCCATCCGGCGCGAGCGCACGCAACGTCTGACCCGATCATCATGCCCGACGTCGCGCCGACCGATCCGGCGTTTGAACCGCGCATCCTTGCCCGAGCCACAGCCCTGCTCATAACCTGGGCAAGATCCGACCGCGACCGGGAAGCTTCGGCCTGGTGCGGTAAACGACGGCAAGCAGGCGGGCAGGTCATGGCATCACCGCGACGCGCAGAGCGGTGTCGCGATGCTGCGGGCGGCGGTCTATAGCGGTGTCCGGACTCACCGCCCGGGTGGACGAGCTCGCGACGATGGACATCTTCAACGGATGTCCCGCCCACGACCTTGCCCCGTTGGCGGGCCGCCTGCAGCCCCTGCGCGCCGCGTCCGGCCAGGTGCTGATGCGGCAGGGGGAGCACGCCGTGTCGTTTCTGCTGATCTCCTCGGGTACCGCCGAGATCAAGCACGTCGGTGACGACGGTGTCGTGATCATCGAGCATGCCTCCCCGGGCATGATCGTCGGCGAGATCGCTTTGCTGCGCGACATTCCCCGGACCGCGACGGTGACCGCCGCCGAACCGCTGACCGGTTGGATCGGCGACACCAAGGCCTTCGCCAGCATGGCCCACGTCCCCGACATCATGCCGCGGCTGCTGCGCACCGTGCGCCAGCGTCTCGCCGCGTTCATCACGCCGATCCCGATCCGCGTTCGTGACGGCACTCTGCTCTTGCTGCGCCCGGTGCTCCCCGGCGACAGTGAACGCACCGTGCACGGCCACATCTACTTTTCCGGCGACACGCTGTATCGGCGATTCATGACCCCGCGGCTGCCGACCCCGGCGTTGATGCACTACCTGTCGGAGGTCGACTACGTCGATCACTTCGTGTGGGTGGTCACCGACGGCGACGACCCGGTGGCCGACGCGCGCTTCGTGCGGGACGAGAACGACCCGAAGACCGCCGAGATCGCCTTCACCGTCGCCGACGCCTACCAGGGCCGCGGCATCGGCACGTACCTGATCGGCGCGCTGGCCATCGCCGCCCACGTCGGCGGCATCGAAAGATTCTCCGCGCGAATGCTTTCCGGCAACGCGCCGATGCGCGCGATCATGGACCGCTACGGGGCCGTATGGCAGCGCGAGGAGATCGGCGTCATCACCACCGTCATCGACGTGCCGCGACCGCGCCACCTGCGGCGTGAGGAGGTCGAGCAGATCAAGCGCATGGCCCGGCAGGTGATGGAGGCGGTCGGCTGAGTCCCGGCGCTAGGCCCCCGCCGGGTGCCGGTGCGCCAACGCCGGCCAGTCCCAGCACCATTAGGTGACTTCCGAATCCGCTGGCGCATGCGCTAGCACGTTTGGGAATTACGTAGTCTTTTCCCCAGCCACTCGTACTACGGATGTGGTTCCGGCCACCGCGGCGCTGGTGTGGGAAGCCGGGCACGGTCGCGTCTTGTGCTATCAACTCCTCATGCGGCCGTTCCCGATTGGCCCGGCGTCGATTCTGGTGCTCACGACGGTGATCGCCGCCTGCGGTCACTCACCGGCACGCGCACCGTCGGCCACTACCACGAAATCCGCTCCGGCGAGCGCCGTTGCCGTCAACCCCGCCAACATCAAACGGGTCGTTCGCGACCTGCCGCCCGGTTACGAGGTGACCACCGGCATCCCCAGCTCGGCCTCACCGAGGGTGATCTGGAGCCTGGGGGATGACCTTCAGGCCAAGCCGGCCAAATGCGGGGCGCTGGCCGACCCCGGCAATGGGCGCGACGAGTCGGCGCAGGGCGTGTCGGGTTCGGGGAGCGGCGGCATCGTGGACGCGGTGGTGGTGGCTTTGCCGGGGCCGGTCGATTTCCCGGCGGACCTGGTCAGCGCGTGCGCCCAATGGTCGGAGACCGCCGGGCGCACCGTGGTTCACGTCCACCTCACCGACCCGCCGCACATCGACGGTGCCGAAACCGTCGGCATGGTGGCCGACGTCAGGTCGTCCGTCGAGTCGGGCACCGAAATAGATTCGCGCACCTACACATTCACCGCCTATCTAGGCAACTACTACGCGTTCACCACGCTGACCACCGACCCGGGTTCGGCGCTTCCGGTGCTGCCACCGCAATTCGCCGCGGATCTGCTCGCCAAAACGGTGTCCACGTTGCGCAGTTGAGCTACCCGCTTGGGTAGATTGGCCACGATGTCCAAGATGTTGCTCGCGGTCGCGGCTGCCTGCGTCCTGGCCGGCTGCTCATCGGCCACCCACCCGGCGAAGGTCGACATCAACAAGGTCGTCGACGTGAAGTCCAGCTTTGGTCCCGAGTACAAGGTCAACGACATCAGCGAACGCGGCATCGATCCCAAGCTGCTGGCCGGCCGGAAACTGCCCGACGGGTTGAAATTCGACCCCGCGAACTGCGCGAAAGTGGCGGCCGGACCGGACATGCCGGCGGACCTGCAGGGCAACATGTCCGCGGTCACCGCCGAGGGCCGCGGTAACCGGTTCGTGGTGATCGCGCTGGAGACTTCAAAAGCGTTGCCGTTCAACGATCCCGGGAAGGACTGCAACAAGGTGACCTTCGCCGGCCCGCAGATGCGGGGAGGTGTCCAGGTGGTCGACGTGCCGCGGATCGACAGCGCCCGCACGCTGGGCGTGCATCGCGTCATGCAGGCGCTGACGCCCGGGGGTCCACGCACCGGCGAGCTGTACGACTACTCCGCCTCATTCGGCGACTACCAGGTGATCGTCATCGCCAACCCGCTGGTGGTTCCCGACCAACCCGTCGCCCCGGTCGACACCCAACGCGCGCGCGATTTGCTCGTCAAAGCGGTGACGGCGGTGCGCAACTGACGCTCGGCCTGACGGCGGCGGCCCGCTGCGCCCGGCTGCCGCCGCGCTTGCGACCGCCGCTAGCGCACGCCGCGCGGCCGGAACTGAATGCTCACCCGCGGCCCGACGGATGCCGTCGTCTTGGGCACGGCGTGCTCCCAGGTGCGCTGGCAGGACCCGCCCATCACCAGCAGATCGCCGTGCGCCTGCGGCAGCCGCAGCGAGGGGCCGCCGCCGCGGCGGCGCAGCGCGAAGGAGCGGGTGGCGCCCAGGCTGACGATCGCCACCATGGTGTCCTCGGAACTGCTGCGGCCGATGGTGTCGCCATGCCAGGCCACGCTGTCCGAGCCGTCGCGGTAGCAACATAGCCCGACCGTGGTGAACGGTTCACCGAGCTCGCCGGCGTAGATGTCGTTGAGCCGCCGACGCAGCCGGGCCAGCTCCGGATGCGGCGGGTCGGCGACCGTGAGGTCGTGAAAGCTCACCAGCCGCGGCACGTCGACGACGCGGTCGTACATCTGCCGGCGCTCCTCGCGCCACGGCACCGTCGACAGCAGGGCGTCGAGCAGTTCATCGGCATCGGTGAGCCAGCCGGCGCGGATCTCGATGAACGCGCCGTCGCCGAGTTGTCTGCGCTCGGTGTGCTGGAACAGGGAGCCTTGGACCGCGATCTCCACGGAGGAGAGTTTATCGCACATCCGTTCGATGGCGCGGGCGCGCGCGACGGGCGTGTACCGCGACCGGGCGCCCCGGCGCCGCTACGGTTGAGCTGTGGGTGTTGTTGAGCTGGGCACCAATTCCGAGGTCGGCGCGCTGCGCGTGGTCATCCTGCACCGCCCCGGCCCCGAGCTGCTCCGGCTCAATCCGCGCAACGTCGACCAGCTGCTGTTCGACGGCCTGCCGTGGGTCGCCCGCGCGCAAGACGAGCACGACCGGTTCTCCGCGCTGTTGCGGTCGCGCGGGGTTGAGGTGCTGCTGCTGTCGGACCTGCTCACCGAGGCGCTTACGCACAGCGGGGCCGCCCGCATGCAGGGCGTCGCGGCCGCAGTCGACGCGCGGCGACTCGGAGCGCCGTTGGCGCAAGAACTTTCGGCGTACCTGCGGGGGCTCGAGCCGGCCCGGCTGGCCCAGGTGCTGATGGCCGGCATGACGTTCAACGAGCTGCCCGCGGACACCCGGACCGACGTCTCGCTGGTGCTGCGCATGCACCACGGCGGCGATTTCGTCATCGACCCCCTGCCGAACCTGGTGTTCACCCGCGACTCGTCGATCTGGATCGGCCGCCGGGTGGTGATTCCCACGCTGGCGCTGCGCGCCCGCGTCCGCGAGGCGTCGCTGACCGATCTGATCTACGCCCATCACCCGCGGTTCACCGGCGTGCGGCGTGCCTACGAGTCGCGCACCGCGCCGGTCGAGGGCGGTGACGTGCTGCTGCTCGCACCGGGCGTGGTCGCCGTCGGGGTGGGGGAGCGAACCACTCCCGCCGGTGCGGAAGCGTTGGCCCGCAGCCTGTTTGACGACGACCTGGCCAACACGGTGCTCGCGGTGCCGATCGCGCAGCGGCGCGCCCAGATGCACCTGGACACCGTGTGCACGATGGTCGACACCGACACGGTGGTGATGTACGCCAACATCGTCGACTCGTTGTCGGCGTTCACCATTGCGCGCACGCCCGACGGCGTCGCCATCAGCGACGAGGCCCCGTTCCTGGAGGCCGCGGCCAAGGCGATGGAGATCGACCAGCTGCGCGTCATCGACACCGGGCTGGATCCCGTCGTCGCCGAACGCGAGCAGTGGGACGACGGCAACAACACGCTGGCGCTGGCGCCCGGCGTGGTGGTCGCCTATGAGCGCAACGTGCAGACCAACATTCGCCTGCAGGACGCCGGCATCGAGGTGCTGACCATCGCCGGATCGGAGTTGGGCACCGGTCGCGGCGGTCCGCGGTGCATGTCCTGCCCCGTCGCCCGCGACCTGTTGCCCTAGACGCCGCGAGACTGCAATCAGCAACGCGTTTCCCGAGTGGGGCCGTCGCCAGTTACAGTTTCGCGTCCAGAAGGCTATCGCCAGCTGGGCAGCCAGATCTCCATGTTCCAGGTCTGCTGCGAAATCGGCAGACCGGTGAGAATCGGGAACAGCCAGGCGAAGTTGGTCACCACCAGCGCCACGTAGGCGCAGACCGCGATCAGCCCCAGGGTGCGGCGCTCCGAGTGCGCCTGCAGCCGCAGCCGTCGGGGCGGGGCGCCAGGGGTATAGAGGATGTCGCCGCAAATCAGCGCGATGGCCATCACCAGGAACGGCGCCATGGTCGCCGCGTAGAAGAAGTACATCTGCCGGTCGATGTCGGCGAACCAGGGCAGCCAGCCGGCGCAGTAGCCCACCAGCACGGCGGCGTAGCGCCAGTCGCGGCGAACCAGCATGCGCCACAACGCGAAAACCAGGACCGGCACCGCCAGCCACCACATCGCCGGGGTGCCCACCAGCATCTCGGCCTTGACGCACGATTGGGCGCCGCACCCGGAAACGTTCTGCTCGTCAATGGCGTAGAGCACCGGCCGCAACGACATCGGCCAGCTCCACGGTTTGGATTCCCAGGGGTGGTAGTTGCCGGCGGAATTCGTCAGGCCGGCATGGAATTGGAACGCCTTGGCCGAGTAATGCCACAGCGATCGGATGGCGTCGGGCATTGGAACAATCGAATGTGCGCCGATCGTCTGGCCCACCTCGTGGCGGTCGATGGCGGTCTCGGAGGCGAACCACGGGGTGTAGCTGGCCAGGTACACCAACACCGGGATGACGCCCAGCGCGTACGCGGTGGGGATCAGGTCGCGCCGCAGCGTCCCCAGCCAGGGCCGGGTGACCTGATACTGACGTCGCGCGGCCACGTCGAACGCCAGCGACATGAGGCCGAAGAAGAGCACGAAGTACAGGCCGGACCACTTTGTGCCGCAAGCTAATCCGAGCAGGATTCCGGCGCCGAAGCGCCACCAGCGCACACCCAGCCGCGGACCCCACACGGTGTCGGCGTTGCGGCCCTGCTGCAGCGCGATGTGCATCCGTTCCCGAACCTGGTCGCGGTCGACGATCAGCGCGCCGAACGCCGCGACCACGAAGAAGGTGAGGATGCCGTCGAGCAGCGCGGTCCGGGCGGCGACAAAGCTGACGCCGTCGCAGATCACCAGCACGCCGGCGATCGCGCCGATCAACGTCGAGCGGCTGATCCGCCGGACGATCCGCATCACCAGCGCCACCATGACCACGCCCAGCAACGCGCCGGTGAACCGCCAGCCGATGCCGCTGTAGCCGAAGATCGCCTCGCCGAGGGCGATCAGTTGCTTGCCGACAGGCGGGTGGACGACCAGGCCGAACCCGGGATTGTCCTCCACCCCGTGGTTGTGCAGCACCTGCCAGGCCTGCGGCGCGTAGTGCTTCTCGTCGAAGACCGGGGTGCCGCCGTCGGTCGGTGAGCCCAGGTTCAGGAAGCGCGTCACGGCGGCCACCAAGGTGATCACGCCGGTCACCACCCAGCCGCGAATCTGATCGGTCGGGCCGAAATCGGCCACCGGCACCAGCGGCCCGGGGCTGACGATGGGCACCGCGCGTTCCTGTTCGGCACCCTCCATGCTCAAGAGGGATTCGCGGGGCGGGGCGGTCATCACGTCGATCGTAGGCTGTCGGTCATGACCACCGGCCGCCTGTTGCTGGGCGCGACCCCCCTGGGGCAGCCGTCGGATGCCTCCCCCCGCCTGCTGGACGCCCTGGCCCGGGCCGACGTGGTGGCGGCCGAGGACACCCGGCGGGTGCGCACGCTGGCCAAGGCCCTCGAGGTGCGGATCACCGGTCGGGTGATCAGCATGTTCGACCGGGTCGAGAACGCCCGGGTGGACTCCGTGCTGGAGGCGATCCGCGCGGGCGCGACGGTGCTGGTGGTCAGCGACGCCGGGATGCCACTGATCAGTGACCCCGGCTATCGGCTGGTGACGGCGTGTGTGGAGGCCGGGCTGCCGGTGGGATGCCTGCCGGGGCCGTCCGCGGTGACGACCGCGCTGGCCGTGTCCGGCCTGCCGACCGAGAAGTTCTGCTTCGAGGGATTCGCGCCACGCAAGGCGGCCGCGCGGCGGACCTGGCTGGACTCGCTGGCCGACGAGCGGCGCACCTGCGTGTTCTTCGAGTCTCCGCGCCGGCTGTCGGCCTGTCTGCGGGACGCGGTGGATCGGCTCGGCGGCGCCCGCCGGGCCGCGATCTGCCGGGAGCTGACCAAGGTGCACGAGGAAGTGGTGCGCGGATCGCTCGACGAGTTGTCGGCGTGGGCGGCCGACGGTGTGCTCGGTGAGATCACCGTGGTGCTGGCCGGCGCCACCCCGAGCGCCGACCTGCCGTCGCTGGTGGCCGAGGTCGAGGAGCTGGTCGCGGCAGGCACCCGCATCAAGGACGCCTGCGGTGAGGTGGCCGCGGCCCATCCGGGGGTGCGTTCGCGCCAGCTCTACGACGCGGTGCTGCAGTCCCGCCGCGACTGACGGCGGCCCGTCGGTCAGCCGGCCGGGCTCGCGGCTGCGATGGACGCCAGCCCGACGACGGGGGACGCCTTGTGCAGGCATTCGGCCCACTCGGCGTCCGGGTCGGAGTCGGCGGTGATCCCGCCGCCGACGCCGAACTCCGCGCCGCCCGCGGCATCGAATTCGACGGTGCGGATCGCGACATTCATCTCGCACCCGGCCAGGGGTGACGCCAATCCGATTGTGCCGCAATATATTCCACGACTATTCGGCTCCCATTGCGAGAGCAGTTGGCGGGCACGGTGTTTGGGTGTCCCGGTGACCGAGGCCGGGGGGAAGGTGGCGCTCAGCAGCGCCGACGTCGGCAGCTCGGCGGGAACCTGCGCGGACACCGTCGACACCAGATGCCACACGCCCGGGGCCCGCCGCACCACCAACAACTCGGGCACCCTCACCGTGCCGACGATCGCCACCCGGCCGAGGTCGTTGCGCACCAGGTCGACGATCATGATGTTTTCGGCGACCTCTTTCGCCGACGCGCGCAGCGCCGACGGCCAGGCGTCCAGCGGCAGGGTGCCCTTGATCGGGCTGGACGTCACGACCGTCCCGCGCCGCCGCAGGAAAAGCTCGGGGGACAGCGACGCCACCGCGCCCCACGGGCCGGCGACGTAGGCCGCTCGCGCCGGAGAGGTCCGGGCGACGCCGTCGATGAAGAAGTCCAGCGGGGCGCCGGTGACCGTCCCGCTGAACTGCGTGCAGACGCAAGCCTGGTAGACCTCGCCGGCGCGGATGGCTTCCAGGCAGGCCAGCACCCCGTCGCGATGCGCCGCCCGGTCGGCGATGCCCCAATCGATCCGGCAAGCGCCCGGCTCGGCCGCCGGTGTGGCCAGCGCGGTGGCGAGCCAGTCCGGCATCGGCGCGCCGGACAGGCTCTCATACCACCAACGGCCGTCGCGGTCGCGGCGCAGCACACAGTCGGTCCAGCCGCCCGCGGCCTCCGGGATCCGGTTGGGCAGGGCGTCGGCACCCGGGTCGGGATACGACAGGTAACCGATCCAGCCGCCGCCGACCGCGTGCGGTTCGGGCGTCGGCGACGCCTGCACCGCGAACACCTCGTCGGCGCGCACCGGGCGCACCGTCAGGCTCGGCGCGATCACCGCCAGGGCGCCGAACCATTCGCCGGTCAGCGCGGCCGGTGGCGGCAGACCGAGCCTGCCTGTGGCGTGACCCACGGCGCGCAGCACCTGGGGTGCGGCGCCAAGGTCGCCGAGCCGGTCGATTCGCACAGCCCTAGCTTGACAGAGCGGCGGCGTTTCGCACCCCCGCACGCCGGTGGGCTCAGCCGCGGCTGATGTCGCGGGCGGTGGCCAGGGCGGCGAGTTTCTGCGGGTTGCGCATCACGTAGAAATTGGTGATCTTGTCCTCGGCGATCTCCAGCGTGATAACGCCTTCGAGCTGTTCGCCGAGGTAGAGCAGCACCGCCGGGGCGCTGTTGCAGGTCACCATGTCCACCCGCATCGTGCCGAGCGCCGCGGCCCGACGCATCAGCCCGGCGATCGCGCGGGCCACCTTTTCGGCGCCGACCACCGGCCGGCGGGCGGCGCTCACCACGCCGCCGCTGTCGGCGGTCCAGGTGGCGTCCGGGGCGAGCATGGTCATCAGTGCCTCCACGTCGCCGCCGGCCGCGGTGGCCAGAAACTGCGCGGTGATCTCGGCGTTGCGCTCCGGGTCGACTGCGTCGAACCGCTTCCGCCGGGCCCGCACGTGTTCGCGGGCCCGGTGCGCGACCTGCCGCACGGTGGGCGCCGGCCTGCCCACCGCCTCGGCGATCTCGCCGTAGTCGAACCCGAACACCTCGCGCAGCACGAACACAGCCCGCTCGTCGGGGCTCAACGTCTCCAGCAACACCAGCATCGCCATCGAAATCGACTCCGCCAGAACGACATCCGCCGAGGGGTCCTGCTCGTCGAGCAGCAACGGCTCCGGCAGCCACGGCCCCACGTAATCCTCGCGCCGGCGAGCACCGGCCCGCAGCGAGTTCAGCGCCTGGCGGGTCACCAGCTGGGCCAGATACGACTTGGTGTCGCGCACCGTCGCCAAGTCGACCGCCGCCCACCGCAGATAGCTGTCCTGCAAGACGTCGTCGGCCTCGGTCGCCGAGCCCAGCATCTCGTAGGCGATGGTGAACAGCAGTGGCCGCAGCACGGTGAACCGTTCGGCGTGCTCGCTGCCGGTCGGTGCTTGCGTCATCGCGCGGCGACCTCCTCGCCGGCGGGTGCCGGCGCGGGCCGCTTGCCGCCCTTGATCCAGCGGTACGAACCGGGCTTGGCGGCCTCGCGGCGGATCGACCACAGCGTGCCCTTGCAGATCGCTTCCTTGACCGACGCCGCCGCCCGGCCGCCGAGGAACATATTCACCGGGGTGTCATCGGTGCGGGAGAACTGCACGGTGGCGTGCGTGCGGCCAAGGCTGATGCACTGCCCGACGAACGCCTGGCTCAGCGCCGCGGGCACGTCGCCGGCGATCCGGCTGAGCACGGTGTTGGCGGCCTGGGCGCCCATCGGGCCGGCGGCCTGGCAGCTCATCCGCAGCGGCTGGCCGGACGGCGCGGCAGCGTCACCCGCGGCGACGATGCGCCCGTCGTCGATGCTGGTGAGCGTCTCGTCGGTGAGCAGCCGGCCCATCGCGTCGGTGTGCAGGCCGCTGCGGGCGGCCAGGTCCGGCACGGCGAATCCGGCCGTCCATATGGTCGCCGCGCTGGGCAGCGCCACGCCGTCGGTGAGCACCACCTCATCCCAGCGCACCTCGGCCACGGCAACGGACTCCAGCACGTTGACGCCCAGCCGGCGCAGCCGCTTGGCCACCGAGCGCCGGCCCCGCCTGCTCAGCGACGGACCGAGGACGGGGCCGCAGACCAGGGTTACCGGGCGACCGCCCTCCGCCAGCTCGGAGGCGGTCTCGATGCCGGTCAACCCGCCACCGACCACGGTGACGGGTGCGGGCAGCGGCAGATCGGTGAGCGCGTAGTGCAGCCGCTGCGCGCTTTCCAGGTCGGCGACCGAGTGCGCGAATTCGGCGAAGCCGGGCACCGCGGAAGCCCCAGCGGGGGCCGCACCCGTGCTTCCCACGGCGTAGATCAGGTAGTCGTAGTCCAGCTCCGCGCCGGAGGTCAGCAGGACCCGCCGGTCCTCGGTCTCGATGTGATCGACGGTGTCGACGACCAACCTGATCCCCTCGCCGAGCAGCGTCGCGTAATCGGCGGTCGCCGTGCCCGTGTCGGCGACCAACTGGTGCAAGCGGATTCGCTCGACGAAGACGGGTCGCGGGTTCACCACGGTGATGTCGACGTCCGGACGCTGGCGCAGATGGTTGGCCGCCAGGGTTCCGGCGTATCCGGCGCCGACGACGACGACATGCGTTCTTTGGGGGGCCACCTCGGTCATGGCTGTCTCCTTTTCGTGAGGACCTGTGCCCTTGAGACACCGCGGACCCGCCGAGCGTGACAGGCTCGCCCGCAATTGTGACGCGCCTCACTGCGCGGCCGGCGAAGGCGCGGGCCGATTTTCGGGCGCACCCCCGCTGAGCTGCAGCGAAGCCATGCCGAAACGCGCATGATACGCTGCGCTACGCCAAATCGTGGCCCGCCCCGGGCCGGATGCACGCACCATTGGAACGCGCGAAATATGGGGTCACTTCAGGCGCATCGGTGTGTATTGGAGAAGCAACCTTGACGACGACTATCGCTGTGATTGGGCGGGACGCTGCGCCGGCGTCGGCGCAGTCACCGAGCGCCCGCGGGCGGTTGTCGTCGGGCGCGATCTGACGCCGGTGACCATGATGTGTTCCTCGAGGAAGCGCGCGCTGGCCGCTGTCGTGTGCGCGGTGCTGGCGCTCAGCAGCTGTGGCGGTAAGAGCGACCCCGGGCCGCTGTCGGCGATGGTCAGCCCGGCCATACCGCCCACCGCGCAGGAGATACCCAACCCGCTGCGCGGCCAATACGAGGAAATGCTGAATCCGCTTTTCCCGCAAGGTAATTCGTCGCAGCAGCGATACTCGCCCTGGCCCGCGTCCTACGACGCCAGCCTGCGTGTCTCGTGGCGGCAGCTGCAACCCGTCGATCCGCGCACGTTGCCCCCGGACGCACCCGACGACCGCAAGTTCGACTTCAGCGCGATCGATGACGCGCTGAACAAGCTCGGGAGCCGGAACATGCGCCTGACCCTGGGCGTGTACGTCTACAAGTCCTGTTGCAACGACTCCTATCCGGGCAACACCAACATCGCGATTCCGGACTGGCTGCGCCCGTCGGCCGCCACCTATCCCGTGCCGCCCAACGGTTCCGCGCCGGGCGTCACCCAGGTGGTGCCCAACTTCAACGACCCCGACTACCTGAACGGCGTCAGCCAGCTACTGGCCGCGCTCGGCCGCCGCTATGACGGCGACGAGCGCCTGTCCGTGTTCGAGTTCTCCGGGTACGGGGACTTCGGCCAGAACCAACTCGCGTATCTGCGTGATTCGCTGGGCGCGGCGGGCCCCACCCCCGACGACAGCGCGGCAAAGCTGGGCTACTACAGCCAGTTCCGCGACCAGAGCATCACCAAGGCCTCCATCGCGCAGCTGGTCGCGGCGAACGTCAACGCCTTCCCACACACCCAACTGGTGGTGGCGCCGCAAAATCCGGAAATCGTCCGCCAGCTGTTCGACGACGACGTCACCAAGAAATCGGCGGCCCCGGTCGGCGTCCGCGCGGACTGCCTCGGGGTGCAGAGCCCACTGCCGGAATGGGCCGAGGCCAGCGACTCGCACTACGTCCGGTCCAACGATGCCGTCGTCAACGCGATCAAGCAGCGGCTGATGACCGCGCTGGTGATCAGCCAGTGGTGTCGACCGCCGAGCGGGGCCGACCCCCGGTCGTACTACGAGAAGGGCCTGCACGACGTCATCCGGTACCACGTCTCGATGACGTCGAGCGCCGATTTCCCCGACAGCGATGCGGCGACCGCGATGGATCCCAGGCTGTTTCAACTGTGGGGCCAGGCCACTACCTCCGCCGGCTACCGGTATTCGGTCGAGGCCAAGCCGGGATCGCAATCGATCCAGGGCAAGGTGGCGACCATCTCGGTGATCTGGACCAACTACGGCTCAGCGGCGGCTACCGAGCGCTGGGCGCCCGGATACAAGCTGGTGGACTTCTCCGGGGCGACGGTGCGCAGCCTGCCCGCGACCATCAATCTCAAGACGCTGGTTCACGACGAATCCAGTCAGTCCCGTGAGGAGCCGGTTCCCGAGTCGGCGAGCGAGTCGGTGCACGTGGACGTCACGGGCCTGGCGCCCGGTCACTACACGCTGCGTGCCTCCGTCGAATGGCAACAGCACATACCGGGCGCCTCGCACGTCGTGAACTACGCACCCATGGCCCTGGCACGGGACGGTCGCGACGGCTCGGGGTTGTACCCGATTGCCACACTGGACATCCCGAGCGATTCGGCCTCAGCAAACGGCGGGTGAGGCGTCGCCGCCGAACCGGCGCACCGCCCGTCGGCGCCTCGTCGTAAGCCCCGATACACGGCACTGTGCGTGATACCGTTTCCAGACGGATTTCGGCCGCGTCGCCGCGCGGTCAGAGGTTCGACCAGCAAACAACTGAGCGAACTAAAGGACCCCTTCGCGTGCCGCGCAGCCTTGACCTGGTGGTCACCTCTGTCGCCACCCAGTTGATGGAGGCCACCGCGTCCACGGCGACCCAGGTCAGTGAGAAGGTCCTCGCGCAGCTCGTCGCTCAGTTCGATGTCGACGCCAGTTTCCTGCGTCACCACGACCACGACGCCCCGGCCTCGGTGTTGGTCGCCGAGTGGCCACGGCGCGCCGACGCCGCCGATCCGGATCCGATGGCCGATCTCGAGTTCGACGGCGCCGAGGCGGTGCTCGCCCAGTGCGAGCGCGACCGCAAGCCGGTGGTGACCCGGCCGGACCAGCCGAGCGGCTGGTTTCGCCGCTCGATGAACCAGGGCAGGGCGCCGGTGTCGCCCTCGCTGGCCGTTGCGCCGCTGGTGTCCGGCGATGCCGTCACCGGCGTGCTCGGCTTCGCCAAGTTCGGCGCCCGTAAGTGGAAACAAGAGGAGATCAACACGCTCGAGGCGGTCGCGGCGCTGTTCGCGCAGCTGCAGGCCCGCATCGCCGCCGAGGAACGACTCCGCTATCTCGCCGAGCACGACGACCTGACCGGCGTGTACAACCGCCGGGCGCTGGTCGCGCACCTCACCGCACGGCTCACGGCGCACAGCGCCGGGCCCGTCGCCGTCTTCTACCTCGACCTCGACCGGCTCAAGCCGATCAACGATTACCTCGGTCACTCCGCGGGCGACTGGTTCATCAGGATGTTCGCGCAACGCATCGAGGAGTGCGCGGGCAGCGAGAGCATGATCGCCCGGCTGGGCGGCGACGAGTTCGTGGTCATCCCGCACCAGCCGATGACGTCGGAGGATGCCGAGGCGTTCGCGCGCCGCCTGTCGACGATGCTGTGCGACCGCCTGACCATCGGCGGGCACGTGATAAGCCGGACCGTCAGCATCGGGCTGGCGGTGGGCACGCCCGGGATCGACAACTGCACCGATCTGCTGCGGCGGGCCGACGAGGCCGTGCTGACGGCCAAGCGCGCCGGCGGCAACCAGACGGCGGTGTCCACCGACGACATGTCGCTGAAACGGGCCTTCCGCAACGACATCGAGCTGCACCTGCAAGGAGATATCGAAAGCGAAGGCCTGATCCTGCACTACCTGCCCGAGGTGGACCTGTGGACCGGCGCCATCGTGGGCGCCGAGGCGCTGGTGCGCTGGCGGCACCCGGTCTGGGGGCTGCTGTTGCCCGACGCGTTCATCGGCGTCGCCGAAACGACCAACCTGGCCGCCGAGTTGGGCCGCTGGGTGATGCGCACCGCCTGTGCCGAATTCAGCCGGTGGCGCGCCAACGGCGTGGGGCAAGGCGCCATGTTGCGCATCAACGTGTCGCCCATTCAGCTGATCAGCCGTGGTTTCGTGGAAAGCGTCGCCGAGACGATCGGCGAGTTCGGCATCGACGCCGAATCGGTGTGCCTGGAGATCACCGAGCGCGCGGTGGTGCACGACATCGACACCACGCGAAAGACCTTGGCGGAGCTCAAAGAAGTGGGCGTGCAGATCGCCATCGACGACTTCGGCACCGGTTATGCCGTTCTGTCCCACCTGAAGTCTCTTCCGGTCGACATGCTCAAGATCGATGCCGGATTCGTGCGTGATGTGGGCACCAATGCCGGCGACCTGGCCATCGTCCGCGCGATCATCGGACTGGCCGAGGCGTTTGGCCTGGAAGTGGTCGCCGAAGGCGTCGAGACACCCGCTGCCGCACTGATTTTGATGCAACACGGGTGTCACCGGGCGCAAGGCTTCCTGCTGTCGCGGCCCATCCCCGGCGATGCGATGGAAGCGTTGCTGTCCGCGCGCTGGATGCCGATGCCGTTTCTCGCCGATCACGAGTCATCGTCGCTGGGTTCGCTCTAGCATCGCAACGGTGGTCCGAACTCTGAGACTGATTGCGGCCGTCGTTATCGCCTGCGCGACGCTGGTGCTGAGCGGGTGCGGTGGCGCCCACCGCGCCGACGCCGGTCCGTTGTCCGTCATCGTCAGCCCGCCCATACCGCTGACCGTGCAAGAGGTACCCAATCCGCTGCGCGGACAGTACGAAGACCTGTTGATGCCGCTTTTCCCGCAAGGCAATTCCGCGCAGCGACGCTACCCGGCGTGGCCGGCGTCGGATGACGCCAGTTTGCGTGTTTCGTGGCGGCAGCTGCAGCCCACCGATCCCGGCACGCTGCCCCCCGACGCTCCGGATGATCGCAAGTTCGACTTCGGTGTCATCGATGACGCGCTGACCAAGCTGGCCGGGAAGAACATGCGGCTGACGCTTCGCGTGGTCGCCTACAACTCCTGCTGCGACACCACCTACGCGAACAACACCAACATCGCCATGCCCGACTGGATGCGCGGCATTCCCGATGCCAGCGTCAGCCTCACCGGGCCGCAACGGTATTGGTGGACACCCGGCGTGGCGCAGGTGGTACCCAACTGGAACGACCCCGGTTATCTCAACGCCTTCGGTCAACTGCTGGCCGCCCTGGGCCGTCGTTACGACGGCGACGAGCGCCTGTCCGTGTTCGAGTTCTCCGGCTACGGGGATTTCAGCGAAAACCACATCGCGTATCTGCGTGACAAGCTGGGCGCGCCGGGTCCGTCACCGGAAGACAGCATCGCAAAGCTGGGGTATTACAGCCAGTTTCGTGATCAGAGCATCACCAGGGCCGCCATTGCGCAGCTTGTCTCGGCGAACGTAAACGCCTTCCCCCATACGCAATTGGTGACCACCGCGCTGAACCCGGAAATCGTTCGCCAATTGCTCGCCGACGATGTCACCAAGAAATTGTCGGCGCCGGTGGGGATCCGGTCGGATTGCCTCGGCGTGTACGCGCCGTTGCCCACCTGGGCCGAAGCGGACGGCTCCTACTATGTGCGGACCAAGGATCCGCTGGTCGGCCAACTCAAAGACCGGCTGGCGTCGGCGTTGGTGATCACCGAATGGTGCCAGCTGCCCGACGGCACCGATCCGCGGTCCTATTACGACACGGGGCTGCGCGACGTCGTCAAGTACCACGTGTCGATGACGTCGAGTTACAACTTCCCGGCGGTGGATTCGGGCAGTGTGATGGACCCGGCGCTCTACCTGCTGTGGGCACAGGCCAATGTCGCCGCCGGCTATCGCTACTCGGTCGAAGCTCAGGCGGACTCGCAGTCGGTACGCGACGGGGTGCCGACCCTGAAGGTGGTGTGGACCAACTATGGTTCGGCCGCCACCACCGAGAACTGGGTCCCCGGCTACCGGTTGGTGGATTTCTCCGGAGCGGTGGTGCGCACCCTGCCCGCGACGGTGACACTGAAGACGCTGGCCCAGGGGCAATCCGGTGACAAATCCGGTACCGAACCGGTCCCGGCGTCCTACACCGATTCGGTCGCCGTGGACGTGGCCGGCCTGGCGCCCGGTCACTACACGCTGAGCGCCGTCGTGGATTGGCAACAGCACAAACCCGGTGCGTCGCACGTCGTGAACTATCCGCCCATGCGGTTGGCGCGTGGCGGACGCGACGGCAACGGGTGGTATCCGATCGCGACGCTCGACGTTTCGCGCGACGTGGTGACTTCGGCTCCCCGACAGTGAATAGCTTTGCGAAGGACCGCTAAGTGCGCGAATTCCCGCGGCAGGGCACGCCTGCGATTCCGCCGATGCCGCATGACGATTGCTGCATAATGTGGACTGAGCTTTGCGCGGCGAATACGAAATAAATCGAATCGGCGCCATTCGTATGGCGTCGGCCAGAGAGGTTAGTGGATGGATTTCCGCACCTTTGTCAAGATTCTTCTTGCACATTGGAAACTCGCCGCGGCCGCGGTGCTTGCCTGCACCATCGGCGCCGCAGCCATCACCGCGTTGCAGACCAAGCATTACCAGTCGACGGCCACGATCCTCATCTCGTTTCCGAGCGCAACCGATCTGACGGAGTTGTACAACGGCACGCTGGCCGCTCAGGAACGGCTGTCGTCCTACGCCCAGATCGCCGGCGGACGTGTCGTCGCCGAGCGTGCGGTCAATCAGCTGCAGGTTCCGATCAGCCCCGATGCCCTGGTGAGCCAGACGCAGGTGAAATACACCGCGAAATCAATGCTTTTCACGATCACCGTCAAGGACACCGATGCCGCGCGCGCCGCGGCGCTGGCGGGGGCGATGGCCGACCAGTTCGCCCTCATGGTCCCGGCGCTCGGTGCGAACCTGACGCCGAACGGTCCGATCGCGTCGGCGCCCAACGGCCCGCGGCCCGATACAGGTGAAACCCCAACCAGCGCCCCCACTCCCGGCCCGTCGCCGGACATTTCGGGTCCCTCGCAACCGGCGGCCAAGATGTTGCCGCTGGCCCGGGCGAGGGTGGTGGAGCCGCCGCGGGTGCCGAAGCATCCGGTCACGCCGGTGCCGATGCGCAACATGGCGATGGGGTTTGTCGCCGGGCTTCTGCTGGGCATCGCGGTGGCGCTGACCCGGGAGGCCGGCGACCGCACGGTGCGCGATCGGGAGAAGCTGGAGAAACTTTCGGGTCTGCCGACGCTGGCCGAGTTGTCCGGCAAGCGTGGCGGCACGCCGCGGTTCGGCAGCGACGGCGCACTGGACGACGCGGTGCGGGGCCTGCGCGCCCGGCTGCTGCGGGCGATGGGACCCGACGGCCACCGGGTGCTCGTGACGGCGCCGTTCGGTGGTGAGGGAACCACGACGACGGCGCTGAACCTGTCACTGGCACTCGCCGAAATCGGCGAGGACGTCCTGCTGGTCGAGGGCGACACCCGCCGGCACGTGATCGCCGGTTTGCTGCGGGTCGAGTCGGGGGAGGGGTTCGCCAGCGCGCTGGCCAACCCGGACATCGCCGGCGAAGCCGTCAAGCAGTCGCCCGCGGCGAGGCTGTTCACCCTCGCGTCGCGGTCCGCGCGTCGCGAAACCCCGCCGGTCAGCGCGTTTCTGCCCGAAGTGATCGACCGGGTGCTGCTGGAGCTGTCGTCGCGCTTCGACCGGATCGTGGTCGACGGCCCGCCGGTGCTGGCGACGGCCGACACCGCCCTGCTGGCCGGCGCCGTGCACGCGACGGTGCTGGTGGTGCGGGCCCGCCGGACCACCGCCGACGAGCTCAAGGACGCGCTGACCGCGTTGCGCGCGGCCGGCGCGGACGTCATCGGAACCGTGCTGACCGATGCCCGTCCGGCCCTGCACATCAAGGCGGCGACGCGCGCCTACCGGACGAAGGTCAGCGGGCCGGCGTGATCCCCTACCTGCCGGGTCGCCATCGCCTGGCGGTGGATGGCGCGCTGCTGGCGGTGTTCCTGTTCGGCTGCTTCGTCTTCGGCGTGCTCTCGGTGCGCAGAACCACCGAGGGAGTGCTGCTGATCGCCGCGTTGTTCTGCCTGGTGGTCTATTGGGTGAAGCCCGAGGGGATGGTCGGGGTCACGCTGTTCTTGGCGTTCGCCGCGCTGCCCGAAGGGTTGCACGTCGGCAAGGTCATCGGCCCGGTGGCGATCTACGCCTACCATGTGGCCGCCGTGCTGGCGATCTGCTACCTGATCCCGATCGTGAGACCGCGGTTCGCCGATTTCCTGCTGCCGGCGATGTTCGTGTTCACGGTGCTGGTCTACACCGTCGTCGGATTTCAGCTCGAACACGAAGCCACGATGGTCATGCGGGAATCGGCGACCCTGCTCGAGATGGTCATCGGATTTCTGCTGGCGTTGTTCGTCGTCTACGGCGGCTACGTCAGGTGGGCGATCCGCGTGATGATCGTGACGCTGTGGTTCTCGGCGTTCATGGCGATCGTGAGTTCGTTGCACGCCATCCGGCTGGCCGGCCGGGCGGAAAGCCTGGAGGGGGCGACGGGCGCGGGCCAGGCTCTGCGCATCGTCCTGTCCATCCAGACACCGGCCACCGCGGTGCTCAGCGCGCTCGTCGCCGCCTCGATCATCGGCCGGGTCAGGCCCGCAATGCTTTTCGCGTTGGGCCCGCCGGCGCTGATCATTTCGCTGCTGTCTTTCGCCCGCAACACGCTGATCGCCGTGGCGGTGGCCGCCGCGGTCGCGTTCTTCACCAGCTTTGGCTGGCCGGCCATCCGCCGGACGGCCGTCGTCGCCACGATCAGCGCGGCGGTGCTCGCCGTCATGGTGCCGGGATCGCTGTTCTTGCTGCAGCAATCGCACGCCGGGTCGTGGCTCAGCGACCAGTTCACCGCGTTCAATCAGCGGGTGCTGGGCGGGATTTCGGCGAGTGCGCTCGCCACCGACGAATCGACACTGGACCGGTTGCGGGAAGTCGCCCGGCTCAACGACGCGATCGCGCAGGCACCGGTATTCGGTCACGGACTGGGCTACGCCTACCAGTTGCCGTCCGGGAGGGATCCCAACGCGTTCGCCTGGACGTTGGGCCCCACCTACTCTCATCTCTTCTATCAGTGGTGGCTGGCCAAAGCCGGGGCGGTCGGCATGGCGGCGTTCGTGTGGTTCGCGGGGACGCCGATAGTCCGCGCGCTGCGCACCGCGACGGCGGCGTCGAAGATCAGTGCGGCCGCCTCCGCCGCCCTGCTCGCGATATCCGCCGTGTGGCCCCTGCCGGAAATGCCGATGGACGCCCTGGCGATGGGTCTGGCACTGGGCACGACAATGGGTTTCGCCAACGTGGGCCGCCGCGAGCGTGCGGCGCGCGAACTCGACGCCGAGCCCGCGCCGGCGCCCATCGCCGCGACGACATGAATGCGGTCACCCATGTGGGGCCCGACCCGTACAGCTTCGGTGGGACGCAGTCGGTGATCCGCGTCATCCGCGACAACAAGATCGGCGCCGACGAGATCCGGGTCCTGCCGACGTGGGACGGGCGGCACCACGCCAAGAATTCGTTGCTCACCGCGCGTGCCGGGATCGCGTTGGCCCGCTCGCCCCGCGGGACCGTCACGCACTTCCACATGTCCAACGGCGGCGCTTGGCTGCGTGAAGGGCCGCTGATCCGGCTGGCGAAAGCCCGGGGCTTCCGCGTCGTCGTCACCATCCACGGCTCGGACTTCCACGAGTTCGCCCATGCGCGTTCGCGTTTCGTTCGTGCCACGTTGAGCCACGCCGACCACGTGATCCTCTTGTCCGAGGAGGCGCGTACCGCCGCGCGATGGGTGGCGCCCGGGGTGCGGACTTCGGTGGTGGCCAACCCGATTCCGATCGATTGGGAAGCGCCGCCGGCCGGTTCGACCCCGCCCGTGGTGCTGTTCGCGGGAACCATCGGTCGCCGCAAAGGCGTCGACACGCTGGTGGCGGCGTGGCGGCTACTCCTCACCGAGGGCATCGAAGGTCGTTGTCGGATAGTCGGTCTCGTCGACGACTACGTGCCACCGCCGACCGAGCGCCTGACCGTCGAAGGGCCGGTTCACCCGGACATGGTCCGCGACTTGATCCGGTCGGTTCGAGTGGTCACCCTCCCGTCGTTCGCCGAGGGGATGCCGATGATCCTGACCGAAGCACTCGCCGGCGCGCGTCCGTTTGTGGCGACCCCGGTCGGCGGCACGGCGCAGATCGCCTGTGATCCGAGAATGATTGTGCCCGTTGATGATGCGCCCGCCCTTGCGAAGGCGATCGGGCGGTATCTGCGTGATCCGGAGCTGGCCGAGCGCGACGGCCTGTGCGGCCAGGCGCACGTCGCGGCCACCCGCAGCCCGGAAGTCATCGGCGCCCAGTTGCGCCGCATCTACGAGGGCTGCGCTCGTGAAACGGGTTGAGCTGCAGGGTCCGAAGCTGAACCTGAGTGCGGTCGGCTTCGGATGTGGCGGCCTGATGCAATCGCCCTCCCGCAAGGAACGGATGGCAGTGCTCGGCAGCGCGGTGGACAACGGGATCACCCACTTCGACACCGCGCGAATGTACGGCCTGGGCCAGGCGGAGGCCGAACTCGGGAGGTTCTTGCGCACCGTCGACCGCGACGCCGTGACGGTGGCCACCAAGTTCGGCATCGACGTCGGCGGCATGTCCCGGCGGCTCGGCCGGTTTCAGGCGCCCGCGCGCGCACTGCTGCGCAAAGCTCCGGCGCTGCGGCGCGCCGTCAAACGGAACCAGGCCTCCGGCGAGTCCGCGCGAATCTACGACGCGGCCTCAGCGGCCCGCAGCCTCGATGAGAGCCTCGCGGCGCTAAGCGTCGATTACGTCGACATCCTGTTCGTGCACGGCCCCCGGCCACAAGACGTCGTGGACAGCGCCGGACTTCGCGAGTTCTTCGCACGCGCCCATCGGCAGGGCAAGATTCGCGCATGGGGCGTCTCTCAAGACGAGGGGCTCGAGGTGGACTTCGCCCGGGAATTCGTTCCCGAGGGCGTCAGCCAGGTGCGCGGCGATCTGCTCAATCCGCCGCCCCATCCCGCCGACCTCGTGTTCGGCGTGCTCAACGGTTCGCACACCGCCTTGTCGGCGGCGTTGCGAACCGACGCCACGTTGACGCGACGCTGGCGAGAAGCGCTGCAACTCGATCCGCTCGCCCCCGGCGCGCTGGCGAAGCTGATCCTCGGATCATCAGCCGCCGCAACGGGTTGCCGCGCGATCTTGTACAGCACCACCGACCCGCACCGGGTCGCGCACGCGGCCGACGCCGTCTCGTCGCCCCCGGACGCCGAGATCTCGACGCGATTTCTGGCTCTCGTCACGGAATTCCGGTCCGGTGGTGCCCGGTGATCCGCGCCCCGCAGGACTTCACCACGAACACGACGATCGACACCGATGTCGTGGTCGTCGGCGCCGGGGCGATCGGCATCGCGACCGCGCTGGAACTCGCTCGCTCCGGAGTCCGGGTGGCGCTGATCGAAAGCGGTTTGGAGCGCACCGACCAAGCGGCGCAAGAGCTGTCAACGCTGGACTCGCGCCAGAACGACTATTTCCACTCGCGTGGCGACCTGATGATTCGCCGGCAGGTCGGCGGAACCACCGCGCTGTGGGGTGGGCGCTGCGTCAACTTCGACCCGATCGACTTCGAGGACCGACCGCTGACCGCCCAGGCGCCCTGGCCGATCCGATATCGAGACGTCGAACCTTACCTGCAGCGCGCCTGCGACTGGGCGGCGTGCGGACGGGCGGTGTTCAACGCGCGCGATATCCCGGAGATCGCCGACAGAGACCTGGTCGCCGGGCTTCCCGACGGTGACGTGCGCACGACCGACCTCGAACGCTGGGCGTTGCCAACGCGTTTCGGCCGCCAGTACCGGAACGAGCTGCGCGACGCCCACTGCCTCACGCTGTGGACCGGGTTGACGTGCACCGAGATCGTCACCACGGAATCCGGCGACGCGGTCGACCACCTCGTGGTCAAGACACTCGACGGCAGCCAGGGCGCGGTGGTCGCCACCGACTACGTCATCGCGACCGGCGGGCTGGAGGCGACCCGGCTGCTGCTGGCCTCAGATCGTCATCATCCGGCGGGACTGGGCAATGCGGGCGGACACCTCGGGCGCTGGTACATGTCGCACGTCGAGGGCCGCGTCGCGCGCGTGCGGTTCACCAGCGACGACGTCATCCACGCCTACGAACGCGACAACGACGGGGTGTACGTTCGCCGCCGCTTCACCCTCGATCCGGCCCTGCAGCGCGAGGACGGAATGCTCAACGCCGCTGTCTGGCTGGTGAATCCGCCGATCAACGATCCCGGCCACGGAAGCGGCATCCTGTCGGGCGTGTATCTGACGCTGATCTCCCCGCTCGGCCGGTTCCTGCTCGCGGAGGCGATCCGCGCCAAGCACACACACACCGACGGGCCGCCGCAGATTCTCGCTCACCTGGTCAACATCGTGCGAGACCTGTTCGGCTCCATCCGATTTGCGCTGACGTTCTCCTACGCCCGGTTCATCCGCAGGGGTCGCAAGGCGCCGGGCTTCTTCGTCAAGAGCGCCGACAATCGGTATCTGCTGCACTACCACGGCGAGCATCTTCCGCACTGGGAGAGCCGCGTCGAGCTGGGCGACGACCGCGACGCGCTCGGCATGCGCAGGCTGCGCACCCACATCCAGTTCTCCGACGCCGACTACGACAGCGTGCGCCGCGCCATCGTCGCCATCGATGAACACCTGCGCCGCCACGACGTTGGCTACGTTGAGTGGCTGAGCGACGATGCCGAGGGTTTGGTCCGCGAGTTTTTGGCCGGGCACGCCGGATATCACCAGGCCGGAACGACGCGGATGTCCGGGACGCCCGAGGGCGGCGTCGTCGATGCGAACCTCGAGGTGCACGGGGTGCGCGGGCTGTACGTCGCGAGCACCTCGGTGCTCCCCACCTCGAGCCAGGCCAACCCGACGCTGCTCGGGATCGCGCTGGGGGTGCGGCTCGCCGACCGCCTGGCCAAGGCCCGAACCGCTTGCCGGCCTTCGGATTTCAGGTCCGCCTGAGTGAGTCAGCGTCGGCCGGCCAGCACCTGCGCGATGACCTCCAGAAAGCGGCGCGCGACGATGTCGACGTCGCAGCGCCGCGCGTAGTCTTGCGCCGCCTCGGCGCCGCACTGGGCCGCCACGACCGGGTCGGCCAGCATGTCGAACGCGGCGGCCAGGCCGGCGACGTCGTCGATGCCGATCGGCGGGCAACCCGACGGCTGGTATTCGGGCAGGCCGCCGGCGGTGGACACGATCGGCATCACCCCAAGCTGCATCGAGAGCACCTGCACGCCGCTTTGCGACGCGCGCCGGTAGTGCGAGATCGAGCCCTTCGCGGCGGCCAGCGTGGGGATGACGTCGGCGTAGCGGTAGCTGCCGGTGCGCCAACGCGTGTGCTTGGGCAGGGCGGCGGCATCCAGCGGCCCGTCCCCGATCAGCACCAGGTTGTCACCGCGCCAGCCGTCGCCGGCGATGTGGCGTTGCCAGGCTTCGAGCACGACGTCGACGTTCTTGTACGGATTGAGCCGGCCGAACATGACGAAGTCATGACGTCCGTCGGGCCCGACGAACGGTGGAACCCGCTGTGGGTCTATGTCACTGGCGAGCGGCACCACGTGCACGGGCGTGCCGGCAACGTCGCGGCGGGTGGCGACCCCGGCGGCGACGTACTCGCAGTAGGTGATGGTGGCCGCCGAGCGGGCGCCCCAGCGGTCGAACACCGCGCGTTCGTAGGACGGGACCTGTTCGCCGGGGTCGTGGGGACGGTCGTCGTGCACCACCTGGATGCGGGGCGCCAACCCGGCCAGCGCGATCCAGCGGGGGTCGCGGACGATCTCGGCGATCACCACGTCGGGCCGGTACTGGCGGATGCGGCGCCAGGCCTTCAAGGTGGGCGGCCAGGTGGCTGCGGTCTTGAACCGCGGGTCGAGCACCAACTCGTAGTCGCGGGCCGCGTCCGACTCCGGGTGCCGGTCGGACGTCACCAGCAGCACGTCGGCCCCCTGCCGGATCAGCGCCTCGGACTGGACGCGCACCGCCGGCCGCGTCCACGGCGAAAGCCACAGCACCCGAGGTGAATTCACGACCCTCCGTCGGCGTGTAGGAATAGGTCGGCGTCGGTCCACATCCGCGTCTGCAGCGATCGCCGCGGCAACCCCTGCAACAGGTTCGTCACCCGCGGCGAGGCGAGCAGCCGCCAAGCCAGCGGGTTGACCTTCTCCCGCGTCCAGATGTGCAGCCCCATGCCGCCGAGGAACCACCACCGGGTTTTCGAGGTGTGGAACTGCATGCCGAAGCGCTTCCCGATGAGTTCCAGCGTCCGTCGCTGATAGAAGGTGATGTGCTGGCCGGTGGCGAAGGCGTAGTACATCCATTCGTCCGGGGGCGGGGGACCGCCGTCGAAAAGCTCCGTCGTGAAGATGATCGTGTCGGTACCGGTGCTCTCCAGCAGCCCGGCCACGAAGCCGACCGGGTCGGTCAGGTGCTCCATCACCTCGAAGGCCGTGACCGCCGTGTACGGCGCTCCGGGACCGGCATCGGCCTCGAAGCCCTGCGCGGTGAGGTTGGGGGAGTATTTGTCGTTCCAGTAGTAGTCGAATCCGATGTCGCGCATCAGCCGGGTGAAAACGCCGTAACCGCCGGCCGCATCGAGAAACCGGCCGCGGTGATCGAACAGGAAATACAACAGCACCGATATCGCGCGGGAAAGGTACAGGTTGCGCCACAGCACGGTGGTGTCGGCGGCCGCCAACGGGCTCGCATACGCTTCATCGAGCCAATGCGGCTCCTGGGTCTGCAGGCCACCGCAGTTGTCGCAGAAGTAATACCTGCAGTCGTATTTGTTGAGCACCTGGCGCGTGAATGCCGGGCTGGTCTGAAAACTGCAGATGCGGCACAGCACGGCATCAAACCTTCCTGGGCATCTTCCGCGACGTCAGCGGACGCCGGAAGAAGAACAGTGAAAAACCTACGGCACGTTCCGCGCGATGGGCAAGGCAACCCGCCCGCAAATTCGCGGCATTCGGCCCCCGCGCCGACGCAGGGCGATGGGTTGTGCACCATGGCTATTCGATTGAAGCTGCGGGCACGGACGCGCGGATGGGGGAGTGCGATGTGGCGCCGCCCCGGCATTCGGAGAGGGAAATCGCAGGGGCTACAAGAACTTCGCACCGGCGTTGGCGTGGTAGCTTTAGTCTCCATTCGATGTTTGCTTGAAAGAGACCCCGGATGACCGCCTAATGGCCAGCAGCGCGCCACCGCCCGGAAAGAGGCTCAGGCAGAAGATTCGGCGCATCGCCGGAACTGAAACGCGGGACCAGCTCAAGGATCTGATCCTGTTCGACCATTCTCAAGCAATGAAGGCCAATCACCTCAACCCGCTGAATCGCGCCGGGAAGAGATGCTTCTCCGGAACCGACCAGGACGGCATAACGCTGGAGATCCTGCGCCGGATCGGCCGTCTCGAGGACGGGGTGTTCGCCGAATTCGGCGTCGGCGACGGAACGGAAAACAACACGCTGATCCTGGCGGCGCTGGGCTGGAAGGGCTTCTGGGTGGGGGGACAGGACCTGGCGGTCGCTTATACCGACGGCCCGCGGTTCACCTACCAGAAGGCCTGGATCACCGCGGAGAACATCCTGGCGCTCAGCCGATCCTGCCTGCAGCGGATCAGCGCGACGCAGCCGGACGTGATCTCTTTGGATTTGGACGGCAACGACATCTATCTCGTCGAGAAACTCTTGGCCGACGCCATCCGCCCGAAGCTCTTCGTCGTCGAGTACAACGGCAAGTTTCCGCCGCCGGTGAAGTTTCAGATCGCTTACGACCCCGAGCATGTCTGGCAGTCCGACGACTACTTCGGCGCATCGCTGGCCAGTTTCGCCGCGCTGTTCGCCCAATTCGACTACCGGTTGGTGTGCTGCAATTCCCACTCGGGTTCGGATGCATTCTTCATCGACGCCGCGCTCGCGGAGAATTTCACCGACGTGCCCACCGACATCAACGAGATCTATTGCGAGCCGCGCTACTTCCTCTACGGCGGGTTCGGGCAGCACAGGACCTCACCGCGGACGGTGGCAAGGATCCTGGGCGGCGACAAACCCTAGCGGGCCCGGCGAAAGTCGGACCTTACGAAGGGTTTTCACAATACGGCGTTGATCGCCTCCAGGTAGGCGTCCGTCATCGCCTCGACCGTGTAGTACCTGTGCATGCGCTCGAAGCCGCGCCGTCCCATCGCCGGCAGCGCGTCGGGATCGGCCAGAATGCGCTGCAGGCTGTCCCGCCACCCGGCGACCGATACGGGGTCGACGAGAAAACCCGCCTCTCCGAAATCCAACATCTCCGGCACGGCGCAAATCGCTGACGCCGCCACCGGCACCGAGCGGGCCATCGCCTCGAGAATCACCAGCGGGAACGCCTCGGAACGGCTCGGCACGCACAACAGGTCGGCGTCGGCGAGCGCGGTCCCGGGGCCGTCGACCCAGCCACGCCAGTTCACCCGGTTCAGCAGCCCGGCGGGCGTGCGGGCCTGCAGCCTCTCCCGATCCGGGCCGTCACCGAAAATCGAAAGCCGCCAAGGCAAATCGGGGAGCTCACCCAGCGCCTCGATCAGCACGTGCGGGTTCTTGTGCTCGAGGATGCGCGAAAGCATCACGAGGTGCAGCGGCTCGCCGGCGGTGCGGATCCGCGGGACCGGGTCACCCGCAGTGGTGACGCCGTTGGGTGCGATGAATCGCCGGCCCCGGAGCCGGTGCGTGGCGGCCAGCATGTCCCAATGGCGTTGCGCCAGAACGATGAAACCGTCGGCGCGGCTCATCGCGGCCGTCAGTGGCCGCGAATAGATCGGCCGGTCCTCTTCCGGCGGCACATGCGGAGCGACCAGCCAGCGGCGGCTTCGGCCGGCGGCGCGCCACAGGGTGGCGAATCCCGCTTCGGTGTTGGTGTCGGCGGTGATCAGCACCGCCGGGCCTTCGGGGATGTCGATAACCGGCGCCCACCAGGGCTGGCGCACCACCCGCACGGTCGGCGGGATCTCGGAGATCATCGGGCCGAAGCGTTGCACGCAGACGATGGTCACCGCATAGCCGCGGCGATCCAATTCGGTTGCCAGCAGGGCCTTTTGCCGCTCAGCGCCGCCGTGGACCAGGCGATTGGTGCTGATCACGATCGCCGGCAGGTCACGTCGCCGGCCGGTGGTCTGGCGCGCTTGGCGTTTCGACCGCCGCACCCGATCCACCAGCGTCGTGCCGGCCAGGTAGACGTCCGCGTGGTGAACGCTGTTGTGGTGTTCGAGGAGCAGGGCGGCGTTGGTGCGCGCCAGGTCACGGGCGCGTCGGTGTTCGGCACCCCGCTCGGTCGCCGGGTTGGTGAGCTCGGCGCCGAGTTCGTCGGCCAGGAGCATGCGCCACCCCGCGGCGCGGGCGCGGGCCTGCCAGTCCGCGGCCTCCCCGCAACCGAAGTACTCCTCGTCGAAGCCGCCGATGGTGTTCCAGGCCGCGCGGTTGATCGCCAGGCAGGCGGTGCTCAAATCGCCGTCGATGCCCCGTGATTCGGGAGGCTGGCGAGCATACAGCCGGGAGAAGGGCGTGCGGCGCAGCGCGTCGGAACGGCCGGCGGCCGCGCTGAGCTCACGGGCCACGGTGCGGCGACGGGCCGCGACGTCCCACGGCGCCCGGCCGGGTGCGGTGTCGTCACGCACGAGCGGCGACACCGCCGCCACCGTGGGCCGGCGAAGCAACTCGCGGGTGCGGGTGAGCGGCCCCAGCAGGCGGGCGCGGGCATCCAGCAACAGCAGGTCGGCGTCGGGGGGAGCACGCCCCACCAGTGCGTTGCAGGCCGCCGCGAAACCGGCGTTGCCCGTCCCGGAAACCCACTGCACGGCAGGGTAGTTCGCGGCGCCCGCGGGATCATCGTCACCGCCGTTCTGGTACACAAGCACCGGCAGCGCGGGCATATGCTCAGCGAGACTGCGAAGGCAGCTCTCCAGTGACTCGCGTCCGCCACGGTTGACGATCAGCACCGCCAGCGGGCGCGTGGCGGGCAGCTCGGGTGGGTCGCCGACCGGGCGCTTCAGATACGCCCGGTCCAATTCGTGCTTCATGCCGCCAGCTGATTCCGGCGCAGGGAGGTCAAGTCCGACCAGCCGATCGGGCCGACGAGCGCGCTGGTGGCCAGATAGACGACGGCGGCCGTGACCAGAGTCAGCACGACATGCTGACCCGAAAGCAGCAGCGCCACGGCCACACTCGCCGCCGTCGGTATCAGCAGCCGCATCAAGAACCTTACCGGCGTCCGGTAGCCGCAATGGCGGCGCAGCCACCACGTGCTGACCACCATGTTGAAGAACTCCGTGCACACCAGCGCGACGCCCGGACCGACCGCGCCGTACCGTCCGGCGAGGGCGAGATTGAGTGCGACGTTGAGCACCAGGGTGGCCATCGTCAACCAGAACAAGATCCGCTGATGATGACTGGCGACCAGACCCTGGCCCAGGGTGCCGCTGACGAATCGCAGCGCGGCCGCGACGAACAGCAACGCCAGGGTCGGCGTGCCGCGGGCGACGAACGCCTTGTCACCGAACAGCGCGATCAACGGTCCGGCCAGCAGCGCGCCGACCACCGCGACGGGGACCGCGACGAAGTACATCAGCTCCACGCTGCGCCGTAGAAACCCCGCGAAGGCGGCGACGTCCCGGGCGAACAACTCGGTGGCCGTCGACAGCGTCGACTTGAGAAAGATCAGCGACACCACGATGGTGTTGAACGCGATCGTGAAGGCCAGCCCATACACGCCGACCTCGGCATGAGTGCTCAGCAGGGACAGGATCACCCCGTCGGCGCGGCAGTACAGCAGCCCGACGACCAGGAACCCGATGAGCGGCAAGCTTTCCCGCAACAGGTCGGCGGCCTCCCGGGGCGCGAAGATGGGGCGCACCGAGATCTGCCGCATCGCGGCGGCACCCTGGATCAACAGCGCCACGGCCGGCGGGATGAGCTGCGCGACGGCGAACCAGATGACGTTCGCGTGCGCCGCGACCAGCCAGACCACCATGGCGAGGGCCGCCAGTCGGCCGGCAACGTCGGAGATGGCCACCGCGGAGAACCTCACCGTCGCAAGGAAAACCGGCTCGAACCGCGTCACCATCGTTTGCATCAGCAGCGCCCCGGAAAGCACGACGAGCATCACTCGCACGTCCGCGTCGCGGTAGATCAGCAATCCCGACAGCGCCGCCAGCGCGGCCAGCGGGACGCAGTAGATCAGGGCCAGGCCGCTGTTGATCCGCACCAAGCGCTCCAGGTCGCCGCGACCGGAGGTCACCCGGCGCACGATCACGGTGGCGATGCCGAGATCGGCCAGGCTGGTCCACATGGCGATGAACAGGACGGCGATGGAGAGCTGGCCGTAGCGTCCGGGTCCCAGATAGCGGGCGGTCATCGCGACCGAGACCACCGAGGCCAGCATGCCCAGGGCCCGGCAGATCAACTGGATCGAGAAGGCGTGAGCCATCCGCGTGAGCGGCACCGACGGCACCAGCGCATCGGGTGCCGTCGGCTCGGTCATGGCTCGCGAGCCTAGTAGGCTCCGTGGCTCGTGAGAACCGCTTTCACGGTCTTGGCGATAATCACCAGATCACCCGACATCGACCAGTTGTCGACGTACGACTGGTCCAGCCGCACCGACTCTTCCCAGGACAGGTCCGAACGGCCGCTCACTTGCCACAACCCGCTGACGCCCGGCTTGACCAGCAGCCGCCGCTTGACGTCGCTTTCGTAGTTGTCCACTTCCCGTCGCAACGGGGGCCGCGGCCCGACGACACTCATGTCGCCCTTGATGACGTTGATGAATTGGGGCAGCTCGTCGATGCTGTACCGGCGAAGAATCTTGCCGACGGGGGTGACCCGGGGGTCTTCGCGCATCTTGAACAGCATGCCGCCGGCGCCCTCGTTCAGTGACAGCAGCTGCTCGATCTGCGTGTCCGCACCGTCGGTCATGGTGCGGAACTTGAGCATTGTGAAGGGTTTTCCGTCGACACCGATCCGCTCGGACGGGTAGAAGACGGGTCCCTTGCTGGTCAGCTTGATGGCGACGGCGGCGGCGATGAGCAGTGGCGCGGTGGCGACCAGGGCCGCCAGCGAGAACACGAAGTCGAAGGCCTGCTTCTGGAAGCGGTGCGCCCCTTCGTATTGCGGCTTGTCGACGTGTAGCAGCGGCAGCCCGGCGGTGAGGCGCAGGGTCAATCGCGCCTCGGTCACGTCCATGACACCGGGCGACACCACCAGATCGACGTTCATGGTCTCGAGCTGCCACATCAGCTCCCTGATCCCGTGCATGCCAAAGTGATCCGTCTGGGTCAGGGCCACGGTGTCCGCACCGCAGCTGGCGATCGCCGTCGCCGCATGGGTCTGGTCGCCCAGGATCGGGATCTCGCGGCCCGCGATCGTCAGGGTGTTTCCGCGGGGTGGCCCGTAGCCGGGGATGCAGACACCGACCACGACGCAGCCGGCCAGCGGGCTACGTTCCAATTCATGCGCGAGGTGCGTAACCGCCTGGCGGTCTCCGATCGCCAAAACCCGCGTCTGGTACTGGCCTTCCGCGCGCTTGCGGTTGACGTGCTTGCGCCACCCGCTGCGGCTGCCCAGCAACGCCAACGTCCCGACGGGAAGCGCGATCGCGAGATAGCCGCGGGCCAAGTCGACCTTGGCGAGCAGCGTCACCATCGCGATGATGCCGAACGTCCAAAAGGATGCGGTGCCGATCCGGCGGTACTCCTCGATCCCGGCGCCGATGACTCGCGTTGAGCGCGTTTGGAATACCGCGAGGGCCGACAGCCACAGCGCCGCGAAGAGGGCGGAGAACAGCGTCATCATCGGGTCGGAGTAACCCGAGGTGTTGGCGATCTCGCCGAAGCGAACGTACTGCGCGAGCAGCACCGAGGCGCAGACGATCACCGAGTCGCTGATGCGCAGATTCTGCGAATAGTGGTCCTGCCAACGCCGTAAGGCGTTGCCACCGGCCGAAGGCAGCGGTTCCGCGGTCGCCGGCGAAGCACTGGTCTCGCCACGATGCGCCGCGGTCACGCTGGGGGACCAGGCTTTCAGCGGCCGCCGGCTGGGCATGACATCCACCGTGTTGCGAATCATTACCGACTGATGCATGTTGCCACCTGCTCCACTGGTACCAATCGGGGTTTGCGCGCGGGCCAGCTCGCGTCTTGTTCGGAGATGACCGTGACCGGGATAGGCCACGAGATGCCGAATTCGGGGTCGTCCCAGCGGATCCCCTGATCGTCGGGCACCGTGTGCTGACCGCTGACCTGGTAGCTGACCTCGGTGTCATCGACCTGCGTCTGAAAGCCGTGGGCGACATAGGGCGGCAAGTACAGGGTCCGGTGGTCATCGGCGTTCAGCTCGACCATCACGTGGTCGCCATAGGTCAGGGAGTCGGGACGGACGTCGACCGCGACGGCGGCGATGGCGCCGCGGGTGCAGCGGAGCAGCTTGGCCTCGGCGTGCGGCGGCACCTGACGGTACAGGCCGCGCACGGTGCCGCGGGTGTAGTTGAAGACGATATTCGTCTGCGTGACATCGAAATTCAGCCCGTGATTGGCGAAGTCCCGGGCACAGAACGAGCGTGAGGAAAACCCCCGATGGTCGCGGCTGAGTTCGAGATCGATGATGGTCACTCCGGCGACGTTGGTGGGCGTGTACTTCACTTACCGCTCCTTCTGTGACCGGGCTTGGGAGGAAACCTCGTCGCGCATGCGGTGGCTCACGCGTATCCGGCGGCGGGCGGACGCGTCATCACGGTCGGGATGACGCCGTAGCGGGGTCCAAGCGTCTTGCCGGACGCGGCCGCCAGGCGCGGCAGCGAGCCCATGACGCTCGGCGGCACGTTCGCGCCGGCGAGGTTGATGGCCGGCAGGGCCGACACGGCGCTGTTGGCCGCGGGGATCACGCTCGTCCAGCTCGCCGGCACGGCCAGCGGGCCCAGCGAGGCCGCGCTGCCCAGGCTGCCGAACACGCCGGATCCCAGCGACCCGAGCGCACCCGCGCCGCTGCTCGCCGCGCTCGCGACGCCCGACGCCGCGGTTCCCGCCACCGCCATGGCCCCGTCGCTGGCGGCCTTGGCCAGGCCCTGGGCGGTCTGGGCCATGCCGAGGATGGAGGACATCCCGTACAGGGGTGTGGCTCCGGCCATGAAGTAGGTGGCGGCGGTGTTGGGCAGCTGGGACACCAGGCTGGAAAGCGCCGAGGAGGTGGCCGAGTCGACCGCCGAACTGGCCGTGCCGGTCACGGTGCCTCCGGCGTCGGTGACCGTGTTGATCCCGGCGGTCATCGGCGAGGACAGCTGGTGCAGCGCGGTGGGCACCTTCGACACCACCTGCGCGAGGTTCGCTTGCTCGGTCTGCGAGGTGATCTGTCCGACCACCGCGGCCTGCCGGGCCATCCCGCTTTCGTTGGTCACGTGTGGTGCCGGGTTGAACTCGGTCACCGAGCAGGCCGCGGCCGAGCCGGCGGCGTACTCGTACATCGCCGCGGCGTCCTGCGCCCACATCTCGCCGTACTCGGCTTCGGTGGCCGCGATCGCCGCCGCGTTCTGGCCGAAGAAGTTGGTCGCGACCAGCATCGCGAGCTGGGCCCGGTTGGCGGCCACCGCCGGCGGGGGAACGGTCATGGCGAAGGCGGCTTCGTAAACCTCGACGGCGAGCCGGGCCTGACCGGCCGATTCCGCGGCCCGCGCGGCGGCCCCGGCCGTCCAGGCCATGTACGGGGCGAAGGCGGAGGCCATCGTGAGCGACGACGGGCCCAGCCAGCGCTGGGTGGTCAAACCCGCGATCACCGAGCGGTAGCAGCTCGCCGCGGCATGCAGTTCGGCGGCCAGACCGTCCCAGGCCACCGCGGCGGCGGTCAGCGAGAGCGGGCCGGGGCCGGCGTACATCCTCGTGGAGTTGATCTCCGGGGGAAGGGCTCCGAAATCGATCATCTCAGGCCCTGGCCGTCAGTCGGGCCGAGGCGCCGGCGGCGGTAGGAGAGGCGAATGCGACCGGTAATGCGTCGATAAACCGCAGGTCAGCCGTGGTCTGCCGGCCAGGTAAGGCCTGTGACCAGCGGTTCGCCGTAACGAACGACATGTGCTTCCCCTTATGCGGTGCAGACGCTCGAGACGGTCTCGGAGCCGTTTGCAAACTGACGATCTGACAATAGCGTATAAAACATACCAATAGTTTGACAAGAATGTGTGATCTAGACCTCAGGTATTTACGCACGCGTCAAACGGGACAGCCGTATGACTGCTAACCTCAGAAGTGGACTGGATATCTTGAGCGACGTGTTCGCACCAACCCCTGAAGAACCGAGGTAGTTGTGCCCTGCTGGAGCAAGGCGTTTGTCGACGTGACAGCGGGCGGCACGGCCCGCGGCGTCGGCTTCGGCCTGGGCATTCGGGACAAAACTCGCGCCACGGGGAAATCGAGTTTTCGACAGCGATGACGACCCATTCGACCGATGGACGAGCGGACGCGACCCGGCAGCAGATTCTGCGGGCCGCGTCCCATCAGTTCGCCCGGCGCCCCTACCACGACGTCGGCCTCGACGACATTCTCGCCGAGGCCGAACTGACCAAGGGCGCGATGTACTTCCACTTCAAGTCGAAGCACGCGTTGGCGGTCGCGATCATCGACTTTCAGACCGAGTCCGGCGCCGAAGCCGTGCGGGACCTGCTGTCGCGCGGGCTCTCGGGCCTCGAGACCCTGATCGACTTCTCCTACTTGATCGCCATCAAGGACATCAAGACCGATGTCGTCAGGTCGGGCCTGAACCTGATGGAATCGATCGGCCTGGCCGACGGGCTGCAGGAAAAGTTGTTCGACCAATGGATCAAAGCCCTGGCCAGCGTCGCTGAGCAAGCCAAAGCCGAGGGCGACATCAGTGCTGACTGCGACCCGCGGGACCTCGGCCGTTTGATGGTCTCGCTGCACATGGGGCTGCGGAAAACCAGCAACCTGGACGACCCGGAACGCTTCCTGCGCGACCTGGAGCAGTGCTGGTCCCTGCTGCTGACCGGGGTGCTGCAGCCGGACCGCGCCGAGTACTTTCACCAATTCCTCAGGCGGCGTGCGGCACTCGCCATCAACACCAGTTCCGCGGATACCGACTAGCAGGTGCGGGGCAACGTGAAACGCGACGAGCGATCCGCGCATCCGATGAGACTCCGGAGGTGCGTGCACAATGGCGCGCCAAGTTCGGTCTGAAGCCACCCGTCGAAAAATCCTCGATGCCGCGATCGAAGTGTTCGGTGACGTCGGGTATGCGGCCGCTGGATGGAGCACCATCATCGAGCGAACGGGAATGACCAAGGGCGCCCTCTATCACCACTTCGATTCGAAAGAATCGTTGGCCGCGAACATCATCGAGGAAGGCTCCGACACGCTGCTGAGCGCTTTCCGCAACGTCTGCGGTGCGTCGTCGCCGGGGCTGGAAAACCTGCTACACGGCACATTCACGATCGTCGAGGTGTTGAGTTCAGACAAAATGGCCCGCGCGGCCGCGCAATTGGCCACGGCGTTAAGCGGATTCAACGAAGCGGCCTCACGCTTCTTCGCGAACCTGATGCTGGAAACGGCGCAGGAGGCGCGGCGAGCGATCAAGGAGGGCGACCTTCGTGGCGAAATCGACCCCGACGTGCTCAGCGCGTCGATCATCGGCACCATCTTCGGGGCGCGGTTGGTGACCGGCGCCATATCGAGCCACGGCCGAATCGGCAACATCATCGGCGACCCCACCGCGCGCTTGCATCAGATGTGGAATCTGCTGCTCCCCGGCGTTGTCTCGGAAGCCTCGCTGCCCTACTTCCAGCAATTCCTGCGGCGCGAAGAAATGCGCCATGCGGCGGCCAGGGCCGCCCGCGACCAGGCCGCAGCGGAATCAAAAACCGAGTAGTTCCCGATGAGCGCCCTCGCCCGGGCGTCCCGTCTGACGATCTGTTCACCGATAGCCGGCAATGGCAGGATCTTCGAAGAGTTGGTGCGAGACGCCTTTTCGCGGTCGCCACGACGGCGATTCCGTTATTGGGGTTGAAGCGCTTTCAACAATGCATACTGTTCCGGTGATGTACCGGAAATCTCTCCGCCGAGTAATTGCGCTGGCCGGTGTCGTCGGATTTTTGGTGATGAGCGCTCCGGCATCGTGGGGCGCGCCCGCCGACCCGACCACGCCGTCGGACTCGACATCGACGTCGACCTCGGCGACGACAACCACGACGACGCTGTCGATGACGGACATTGGGGCCTCGGCGAATCTGGAGTTCTGGGGCCTGACGAGCAGCCAGCAGCTTTCCCTTCCGGTACTGCACGGGCTGACCCCGGCGGCGTTCAATGCCACCGTCGAATTACCGATCAATCTGCGGTCCGGGTTGCTCACCGTGTCGCAGGGCGAGCGCACCCTCGCGCGGCTGAATCTGCCCAACACCGATCAGGCCCCGATCGTCATTCCATTGGGCGGGGCAGAGGTGATCGACAATTGGTTGACGGTGACGTTGCGTGCCTATCTGGTGCCGAATGACGGAGCTTGCCTGTATCCGGAGAGCCCGCTGCGTCTGGCCAACGGGACGGTCAACTACACGGGCACCGAATTACCGCCCACTACGGTGTCGCACTTCTTGCCGCCGGTCCTACGGAAGCTGACCATCTATCTGCCGCAATCGCCGTCGACGGCCGAGTCCGACACCGCAATTCAACTCGCCACTTCCGCGGCCGCGCACTATGGCAAGCAGGCGCCCGACATCACGGTGATCCCGTTGCAGGAAGGGCAGGGCGCGCCGCCGGCGCCGCCGCAATCGCTGGAACGCCAGGTCGTCGTCAAAGAGGGCCCGGACAACGGGCTTTCGTTGCAAGGCTCCTCCGGTGTGCCGTGGCTGTTGATTTCGGGTCCACTGAATCGCACCGACGAGTCGGACACGGCCGTGCTGTTCAGCAACCTGTCGGATTTGGCCCTGTCGTCCAAGGCCTCGGTGGAATCACCCAAGCCCAAAGTGCAATTGCCGGGGGACACTGCCACGCTGCGCGAACTTGGCCAGTCCGTTGCCAACTCGACTTCACTACAGCCGCGGGTGTCGATCGGAGTGGACCAGACCCGGTTTGGCAGATCCGTTCACTCGGTGCGGGTGCATCTGCGCGGCTCATACACACCGACGCCGACCAACATCGGCGGGCAGATCGCGGTAACCGTCGGCCCGGACACCATCGACCACTGGCCGACCGACGGCCATGGCGACATCGACCGGTGGGTCGACGTCCCGGACCGACTGCTACAGCGATACACCAGCGTTGATTTGGTGCTCGACGTCGCGAGCAACATCGGCCATTGCGGAGACTTCTACACCGCCGGGCCCGGCAACCAGCTCCTGACGCTGAACATCAGCGGCGACAGCATCATTGCGAGCAGTTCCGCCGCGCCGCCGGTGCCGGACGGTTTTCAATCGGTGCCCCAAACGCTGATGCCGCGCGTTCAGGTGGGCGTCGCCGAGCACTCCTTCATCGACACCGTGCGCGCGCTCGACATCATGGTGGGCCTGCAGCGCATCAGCTCGATCCCGATCGACACCACCGTCACCAGCGTCAAGCAAGCGATCGATTCCTCCAATCCCGCGCTGCTGATCTCCGCCGACGGGTGGAACCAGTCCGACGTGGTGCTCCCGGTGGCCGCGGGGCCCAGCGGTCCGATCACCGTCAACGCCGTCGGATCCGGTGACAAGCCCGCCAAGCTCACGCTGGACCCGGTGCTGCGGTTCGCTTCTCTCCAAACGGTTTTCAACCGCGGCCGTTCCCTGCTGATCGCGACGTCCAACGGAGCGCCCGGACAACTCGACGAGTTGATCAGGTGGCTCAAGAGCGACAACAACAAGCACTGGCAGCGGCTCAAAGGCGTTGCGGTGGTGTCGGTACCGGGGCAAGACCCGGTGACCGTCGACCATCCGCCGCTGGCGCCCGGCGCGTCCGCCGGGGGATCCGGCGGCCATTCCGACCTCGACTGGCTGTGGTGGTTCGGGGCGGGTTGGGTCGCGGTGGCCATCGTGGGCGCAGGGGTGATCCTGTGGCGCGTGCGACGCGAATCCTGGCGGCGCCGATAGAGCCTGCAGCGTGATGGCACGAGTCGCAGGCATCCCGGCGCGCCCGACCATCAAGAACATCGCGGCCGGATTGCTCTGCGCCGCCGGGGTTCCGGCGCTGGCGCGGCGACGGCACCGCGACGTGCTCGCCATCCTGATGTTCCACGGCGTGGAAGACCGGCCGCTGTCGCCGCCCTGCTGGCATGTCAATGACGCGGCGCTGTATCGCCGCCAATTGGAGTACGTGCGTAGGCACTTCAACGTCCTGCCGCTCGAGGAGGCCCTCGCGGCACTGATCGCCGGGACATTGCCGCCGCGTGCCCTGGCGATCACGTTCGACGACGGCACCCACAACCTCGCGTCACACGCGCTGCCGGTGCTGCAAGAACTGAATCTGCCCGCGGCGGTGTTCCTCGCTACCGGCCCGATCGGCACCGGCGAAACCCTGTGGCCCGACCGGCTGTGGCTGGCGATCGCCCGCAGCACTGCCGCCGAAGTGGATTTGGCCGCACTGGGATTGGGGACGCATCAGCTCGATGGCAGCGCCCAACGGGGCGGTGTCTACGTGGCGGCCGTCGAGGCATTGAAGGACCTCGCCGACGCCGAACGCATCGAAGCGCTCGACACGATCCTGCGCGCACTCGGATACCGCGACGACCGCGACCCCGGCCCGTTCCGGATGCTCACCTGGGACGAAGCGCGTGACATGGCCAAAGACCCTCTGGTGACGCTGTATCCGCACACGGTGACCCACCCGATCCTCGCCCGGTGCGCCGACGGCAAGGTGGAGCAGGAGATTGCGGATTCCTGCGCGGCGCTCGAACGTGAGACCGGCCTGCCGTCAACCGTTTTCGCCTACCCGAATGGCCGGTTACAGGATTTCGACGCCCGGGCCAAGGAGGCGTTGCGCCGCCATGGCGTGCGCTGGGCGCTGTCCACCGCGCCGGGATTCGCCGATCGTCGCTGCGACCCGCTGGCATTGCCCCGGTTGGCGGTGGGTAGCAATTGCTCGTTCGACCATTTCCGCCTCACGGTCTCCGGCGGCCTGCCGCGCCGGCGCCGGCCCGCCGGTCCGGCGCGCCGCTGAACGGGGGCGGTGGCGCTAGCGCGCTTCTTCCCAGAGCTGCTCGGTCAGATCCTGGAACGCCGCGAGGGCGAACTGGTCGTCGACCCGCCGCACCGCGGACTTGCTCATCATCGCGCGCACGACCGAGCCGTCCTTGTGTGCCAGCTCGACGACCATGTTCGCGAGAGCGTGGACGGTCGCCAGCAGCGAGTCCGATGCCGGGGCCTGATGGAAGATCTGCTCGAATCGCAGCGTCAGAGCCTCGTCCGGCTCGTAGCCCATCATGTCGGCAAATGCGGTGTTGGCGAACAAGATACTGCCGTCGTCGCCGATGGCCAGCACGGGAACCGGGATCCGCTCCAGCACAACCAGCGCGGGCAGCTCCTTGAGGGTCGTCATCGGCGATTGGCTCTGTTGCCTGTTCTGGCGTCGTTCCACACCGAGAATTATGGTCTATACCAGAAGATATGTTGGACTCTTTTGTCCAAAGTGCCACACAAGTATTGGCCGCGTCGTCGAACTCGCTTGATCCTCAACCGAATTGTCGGGCCGTTTGACGACCGCTCACTCGACTTGGGAAACAGGCTGGTAGCGGGGGAACACACCGGTGGGAGCCGGCAGCTCCGTGCCGGGTGCCAGCCGGGCGCCGGCGGCGGCAAATGTCCGTTGGTCGTGGGGCTGTCCGAGCAGATCGAGCAGCTTGCCGGCCGATTCGGGCATGACGGGCTGGACCAGCAGTGCGGCGATGCGGACCGCCTCGCAGGTGACGTACAAGACGGTGCGGAAGCGGGCCTGATCGGCCACGGATTCGCTCTTGCGCAAGACCCAGGGCTGCTGCGCCGAAAAGTATTTGTTGGCGTCGCCGAGCATCAGCCAAATGGCTTCGAGGGCCAAGTGCATCGCCTGCGACTCGAAACCGGCCCGGACGCGGTCCAGCAACCCGTCGGCCGTCGTCAACAACTCGGTGTCGGCGGCGATCAGCTCACCGGGTTCCGGAACGACCCCATCGAGGTTCTTGGCGATCATCGACAACGACCGTTGGGCCAGGTTGCCCAGTTCGTTGGCCAGATCGGAGTTGATCCGGGTGACGATGGCGTCTTCGGTGTAGCTGCCGTCCTGACCGAACGGCACCTCCCGCAGCAGGAAGTAGCGGAGCTGGTCTACGCCGAACGTCTCGATCAGGGTTACCGGGTCGACGATGTTGCCCACCGACTTGCTCATCTTCTGCCCGCGGTTGAGCAGGAACCCGTGCGCGAAAACCCTGCGCGGCAATTCTATTCCGGCCGACATCAAAAACGCCGGCCAGTACACGGTGTGGAATCGGATGATGTCCTTGCCGATCATGTGCAGGTCGGCCGGCCAGTAGCGGCGGAACTGCTCGGATTCGGTGTCCGGGTAGCCGACGCCGGTCAGGTAGTTGGTCAGCGCGTCGACCCAGACGTACATGACATGGTCGGGATGCTCGGGCACCTGCACGCCCCAGTCGAACGAGGTGCGCGAGATCGACAGGTCGCGCAGCCCGCCGGAGACGAAGCTGACCACCTCGTTGCGCCGGACCTCGGGCCCGATGAAGTCCGGGTTGGCCTCGTAGTGGGCCAGCAGCTTGTCGGCATACGCCGAGAGCCGGAAGAAGTAGGTCTGCTCCTCGGTCCAGGTGACCGGGGCGCCGGTTTCGACGGCGATCCGGGTCCCGTCGACGAGCGCGGTCTCCGATTCGACGAAGAACCGCTCGTCGCGGACCGAATACCAGCCCGAGTAGGCGTCCAGATAGATGTCCCCGGCGGACTGCATCCGCCGCCAGATCGCCTTGGAGGCCTCGATGTGGTCGGCGTCGGTCGTGCGGATGAACCGGTCGAAGGAGATGTTCAGCTTCTCCTGCAGGCGCTGGAACACGTCGGAGTTGCGCCGCGCGAGTTCGGCGGTGGGAATGCCCTCGGCCGCTGCCGTCTCGACCATCTTGAGGCCGTGCTCGTCGGTGCCGGTCAGGAACCGGACATCGAACCCGTCGAGCCGCTTGAACCGGGCGATGGCGTCGGTGGCGATGTATTCGTAGGCATGCCCGACGTGCGGATCGCCGTTGGGATACGTGATCGCGGTGGTGACGTAATAGGGCCTCATCGCCCTCAACCTTATTGGGGCCACCTTATTGTGTGCGCGTGAGTTCCCAACGTCAGCCGCCCCCGGCCCCCGAGCCGTTGAGCCCGCTCGTCGACGCCCACACCCACCTGGACGCGTGCGGCGCCGAAGACCCCGAGGGGGTGCGGGCCATCGTGGACCGCGCCGCGGGCATCGGGGTGGGCGCGGTCGTCACGATCGCCGACGACCTGGACTCGGCGCGCTGGGTCACCCGCGCCGCCGACTGGGACCCGCGGGTTTATGCGGCGGTGGCGCTGCACCCGACCCGCGCCGGCGCGCTGGACGACGCCGCCCGCGCCGAAATCGAGCGACTGGTGGCCCATCCCAGGGTGGTGGCCGTCGGCGAGACCGGCCTGGACCTGTACTGGCCCGGACGCCTGGACGGTTGCGCCGAGCCGGCGGCGCAGCGGGAGGCGTTCGCCTGGCACATCGACCTGGCGAAGCGGTGCGGCAAACCGCTGATGATCCACAACCGGGAGGCCGACGCCGAGGTGCTCGACGTGCTGGCTGCCGAGGGCGCTCCGGACGCCGTGATCTTCCACTGCTTTTCGTCCGATGCCGCCATGGCCCGCCGCTGCGTGGACGCCGGGTGGCTGCTGAGTTTGTCCGGCACCGCGAGCTTCCGCAACGCGCGCGCCCTGCGCGAGGCCATCCCGTTGATACCGCCGGAGCAGCTGCTGGTGGAGACCGATGCACCCTATTTGACGCCGCATCCCTATCGGGGGACGGCGAACGAGCCCTATTGCCTTCCTTATACTGTTCGGGCGATCGCCGAACTGGTGGATCGTCGCCCGGAAGAGCTGGCCGAGACGACAACGGGCAATGCTCGGCGGGTGTATGGATTGGTCACAAGTTGAGGTGCACGACCAGGCGATTCTTATAACATCGCCGCGTCGGAGTTGCCCAACATTGACCGGTTCGTTACCGTCTTGTGATCGAACGGTGGGGCCTGCGGGCCCTTAATTTGTGACTTGCTGCTGAATGAGTGGGTTGTTGAGGGTTGGGTAGCGCGCGTTGACTGTATTGACAAAACTTCATCAGAATCCTTCGCCGATGTTGCGGCTCGTGGTCGGAGGGCTGCTGGTGGTCCTGGCATTCGCGGGCAGTTATGCGGTTTCGGTGTGCAAGACGGTGACGTTGACCGTCGACGGAGTCGCCATGCGGGTGACCACCATGAAGTCGCGGGTGATCGACGTCGTCGAGGAAAACGGGTTCGTCATCGACGAGCGCGACGACCTCTATCCCGCCGGTGATGTCCCGGTGCACGACGCCGGCAAGATCGTGCTGCGCCGCAGCCGCCCGTTGCAGATCTCGCTGGACGGCCGCGACACCAAGCAGGTGTGGACCACCGCATCCACGGTGGACGAGGCGCTGGCGCAGCTGGCCATGACCGACACGGCCCCGGCCGCTGCCAACCGCGGCAGCCGCGTGCCGCTGGCCGGGATGGCGCTGCCCGTCGTCAGCGCCAAGACGGTCCGCATCAACGACGCCGGTGCGATCCGCACGGTGCACCTGGCGGCGCCGAACGTCGCCGGCCTGCTGAGTGCCGCCGGCGCGCCGCTGGTCGAGAGCGACCAGGTGGTGCCCGCCGCGACGGCGCCGATCGTCGACGGGATGGAAGTCCAGGTCACCCGGAACCGGATCCAGCAGGTCACCGAGCGGATCCCGCTGCCGCCCACCGCCCGTCGGATCGAAGATCCGGGTATGAACATGAGCCGCCAGGTCGTCGAGGATCCGGGCAGCCCGGGCACCCAGGACGTCACCTTCTCGGTGGCCACGGTCAACGGCGTCGAGACCGGGCGGCTGCCGATCGCCAATGCGGTGGTCACGCCCGCCCGCGATTCGGTGGTCCGCATCGGCACCAAGCCAGGCACCGAAGTGCCCCCGGTCAGCGACGGCTCCATCTGGGATGCGATCGCCAGCTGTGAGGCCGGCGGAAACTGGGCAATCAACACCGGTAACGGGTATTACGGCGGTGTGCAGTTCGATCAGGGCACCTGGGAGCGCAACGGCGGGTTGCGGTTCGCCTCCCGTGCCGACCTCGCCAGCCGCGAGGAGCAGATCACCGTCGCCGAGGTGACCCGAGAGCGCCAGGGCTGGGGCGCGTGGCCGGTGTGCAGTGGAAGAGCTGGTGCACGCTGACCATCCGGCTACTCGGACGCACCGAGATCAGGCGGCTGGCCAAAGAACTTGAGTTTCGGCCACGGAAATCGCTCGGCCAGAACTTCGTGCACGACGCCAATACGGTGCGCCGGATAGTGTCGATCTCCGGGGTCAGCCGGTCTGACCACGTCCTGGAAGTCGGGCCCGGCCTGGGGTCGCTCACCCTGGCCCTGCTCGACCGCGGTGCCGCCGTCACCGCCGTCGAAATCGACCCGGTACTGGCCGAACGGCTGCCCCACACCGTCGCCGAGCATTCCAACAGCGAAATCCAGCGCCTCACGGTGGTCAACCGCGACGTCTTGACCATGCGCCGCGACGAGCTGGCCGAGACGCCGACCGCCGTTGTCGCAAACCTGCCGTACAACGTCGCGGTCCCGGCGCTGTTGCACCTGCTGGCCGAGTTCCCGTCCATTCGGGTCGTGACGGTCATGGTGCAGGCCGAGGTCGCCGAGCGCCTGGCCGCGGAGCCGGGCGGCAAGGAGTACGGCGTGCCCAGCGTCAAGGTTCGTTTCTTCGGCAAGGTTCGCCGGTGCGGCACGGTGTCGCCGACCGTCTTCTGGCCGATTCCCCGCGTCTACTCCGGGCTGGTCCGCATCGACCGGCACGCCACCTCGCCGTGGCCGACCGACGAAGCCTTCCGCCGACAGGTGTTCGAACTGGTCGACATCGCGTTCGGGCAGCGGCGCAAGACCTGCCGCAACGCGTTCGTGGAATGGGCCGGCTCGGGCAACGAGTCGGCGGACCGGCTGCTGGCCGCCAGCATCGACCCGGCCCGCCGCGGTGAGACCCTCTCGATCGACGACTTCGTGCGGTTGTTGCAGCGGTCCGCCGACCGGCCGGACAGCACCCTCGAGGCGACCGCACCGGCCGCGCAACAGGGGGCCTCGGCCGGCTGACGGCCGACCGCAGGGGCGCCGTTGCGTGTGGTTGGCCGGTGGCAGCGATAGTCTGCTGCGGTGTCCGCATCTGACGGCAATACCGCTGCGCAATGGGTGCCCACCGGGTCGGTCACCGTTCGGGTGCCCGGCAAAGTCAACCTCTACCTGGCGGTCGGTGACCGCCGCGAGGACGGCTACCACGAGCTGAACACCGTCTTCCAGGCGGTTTCCCTGCTCGACGAGGTGACGGTCCGCAATGCCGATGTGCTCTCGCTCGAGATCGTCGGCGAAGGCGCCGAGAAGCTACCCACCGACGAACGCAACCTCGCCTGGCAGGCCGCCGAGCTGATGGCCGAACACGTCGGCCGCGCGCCGGACGTGTCGATCATGATCGACAAGTCCATTCCGGTGGCCGGCGGCATGGCCGGTGGCAGCGCCGACGCGGCGGCCGTGCTGGTCGCGATGAACTCGCTGTGGGAACTCAACGTGCCCCGCCGCGACCTGCGCATGCTGGCCGCGCGGCTGGGCAGCGACGTGCCGTTCGCCCTGCACGGCGGGACCGCGCTGGGTACCGGCCGCGGCGAGGAGTTGGCTACGGTGTTGTCCCGCAACACCTTTCACTGGGTACTGGCATTCGCCGACAGCGAGCTGCTGACGCCGGCCGTCTTCGCCGAACTGGACCGACTGCGGGAGGCGGGGGATCCGCCCCGCCTGCCCGCGCCCGGCCCGGTGCTGGCCGCCCTGGCCGCGGGCGACGCCGAGCAGCTGGCGCCGCTGCTGGGCAACGAGATGCAGGCGGCCGCCGTGAGCCTGCACCCCGGACTGCGCCGGACGTTGCGCGCCGGCGTGCAGGCCGGGGCGCTGGCCGGCATCGTGTCCGGTTCGGGCCCGACATGTGCCTTCCTGTGCCCGTCGGCGGCCGCGGCGGTCGACGTCGGCACCGAGGTGTCCGGGGCGGGTGTCTGCCGCACGGTGCGGGTGGCCAGTGGACCGGTGGCGGGCGCGCGGGTGGTCCCCGCACCCACCGAGGTGTGACACCCCCTGAGGTGTGAAAAGAACCGCAATTCGCGCATTCGTTTGGCGCTTCCCTAAGAGGAGTTTAAGATAATGCGCGGTGACGGGAAGCGTTGAGCAAGATCACTTAATTTCATCGTCCGCCGGGCGTTCCGGCGGACGTTTAATGCATCGGGCCCGGCAAGGTTTCTCGGGCCCGTTTCGCGCTCATCGGCGCCGCTTTGGTGCGGCGGGCGCGGACGCATCATCGATCCGAGACCTAACCGCCACCCAACTGTGTTTGCGTGCTTGCGGCGAAGTGTTACCCAACGGGCGGAACATGAGATTCCGGGCGTTGGGACGACCGCTGGAACCGAGGAGGTTTTTGTGAGCAGGTTTACCGAGAAGATGTACCGCAATGCCCGGTCGGTGACGACGGGCATGGTCACCGGTGAACCCCACGAACCGGTCCGCCACACCTGGGGCGAGGTCCACGAGCGCGCACGCCGCATCGCGGGTGGCCTGGCCGCCGCGGGCATCGGGCCGGACGACGCCGTCGGTGTGCTCGCCGGCTACCCGGTGGAGATCGCGCCGACGGCACAGGGCCTGTGGATGCGCGGGGCCAGCCTTACCATGCTGCACCAGCCCACGCCGCGCACGGACCTGGCCGTGTGGGCCGAGGACACCATGAACGTCATCGGCATGATCGAGGCGCAGGCCGTCATCGTCTCGGAGCCGTTCCTGGTGGCCGTCCCGGTGCTCGAGGAGAAGGGCATCAAGGTCCTCACCGTGGCTGACCTGCTCGCGGCGGAACCCATCGAACCCGTCGAGGTCGGCGAGGACGCACTCGCGCTGATGCAGTTGACCAGCGGCTCGACCGGGTCCCCCAAGGCGGTGCAGATCACCCACCGCAACATCTACTCCAACGCCGAGGCGATGTTCATCGGCGCCCAGTACGACGTCGACAAGGACGTCATGGTCAGCTGGCTGCCCTGCTTCCACGACATGGGCATGGTCGGCTTCCTCACCATCCCGATGTACTTCGGTGCCGAGCTGGTCAAGGTCACCCCGATGGACTTCCTGCGCGACACCCTGCTGTGGGCCAAGCTCATCGACAAGTACAAGGGCACCATGACCGCGGCGCCCAACTTCGCCTACGCGCTGCTGGCCAAGCGGCTGCGCCGCAACGCCAAGCCCGGCGACTTCGACCTGTCGACCCTGCGCTTCGCCCTGTCCGGTGCCGAGCCCGTCGAGCCCGCCGACGTTGAGGACCTGCTCGACGCGGGCGCGCCGTTCGGCCTGAACCCGGCGGCGATCCTGCCGGCCTACGGCATGGCCGAGACCACGCTGGCCGTGTCGTTCTCGGAGTGCAACGCCGGCCTGGTGGTCGACGAGGTGGACGCCGACCTGCTGGCCGCGCTGCGCCGCGCCGTGCCGGCCGCCAAGGGCAACACCCGCCGGCTGGCCACGCTCGGTCCGCTGCTGCAGGACCTCGAGGCGCGCATCATCGACGAGAACGGCGACGTGATGCCGCCGCGCGGCGTCGGTGTCATCGAGCTGCGCGGCGAGTCGCTGACGCCCGGCTACCTCACCATGGGCGGCTTCATCTCGGCGCAGGACGAGAACGGCTGGTACGACACCGGTGACCTCGGCTACCTGACCGAGGACGGCCACGTGGTGGTGTGCGGCCGGGTCAAGGACGTCATCATCATGGCGGGCCGCAACATCTATCCCACCGACATCGAGCGCGCCGCGTGCCGCGTCGAGGGGGTGCGGCCCGGCTGCGCCGTGGCGGTGCGGCTGGACGCCGGCCACTCGCGGGAGACCTTCGCGGTGGCGGTGGAGTCCAACGCCTTCCAGGACCAGGCCGAGGTGCGTCGCATCGAGCACCAGGTCGCCCGCGAGGTGGTGGCCGAGGTCGACGTGCGGCCGCGCAACGTGGTGGTGTTGGGTCCGGGAACCATCCCGAAGACGCCGTCGGGCAAGCTGCGCCGATCCACCTCCGTCAGCCTGGTCACCTAGTCCGGCCTACCAGGCGTGGACGCGGTTCTGCGCGGTCTCTAAGCCCACTTCGATCAGCAGCTCGGTGGCGTCCGCGGCCTGCTCGCAGATGGTGGCCACCTCGGCGCGTTCGGCGGCGTTGAAATTTTCCAGTACAAACGCCGCTGGATCCTTGCGCCCCGGAGGGCGGCCGATGCCCAGGCGAACCCGCTGAAAGTCCTTGCTGCCCAAAGCATTAGCGACCGAACGCAGACCGTTGTGGCCGCCTTCGCCGCCGCCGATCTTGAGCCGGATGCGGCCGAAGTCCAGGTCGAGGTCGTCGTGGATGACGATGATGTCGCCCGGGGGCACCGAGTAGAACTTCGCCAACGGGCCGATTTGACGGCCGGATTCGTTCATGTAGCAGCGCGGTTTGGCCACGACCACCGAGTGCCCGGCGAGGCGGCCGCTGACAATCTCGGCGCCGGAACGCTTGTGCGCCTTGAACTTCGAACCTATCCGCGCCGCGAGCAGGTCGGCGACCATGAACCCGACGTTGTGTCGGGTCCGGGCGTAGTTGTCTCCGGGATTGCCCAGGCCGACGACCAGCAACGGCTCGGCCACGTCGCGATCCGCCTACTCGGACTCGGCTTCGGCGGCCTCTTCCTCGCCGGCCTCGCCCTCTTCTTCGCCTTCGGCCGCCGCGGCTTCCTCGGTGACCTCGCCCGCGCCCTCTTCGGCGAGTTCCTCGGCCGTCGGCGCGGTGACCACGTTGACCACCAGAGTCTCCGGGTCGGCAATCAGGTTGACGCCCTTGGGCAGGGTGATCTGTCCGGCGGTGAACTGGGTGCCGGGCTCGGCGCCCTCAACCGACACCGTCAACTGCTCGGGAATCGACAGGGCGTCGGCCTCGATCTCGATGGCGCTGGCGTCCTGGGTGACCAGGGTGCCGGGCACGGCCTCGCCCTCGATGACGACGCGGACCTCGACGACGACCTTCTCGCCGCGCCGCACGACCAGCAGGTCGGCGTGCTGAATGGTGCGGCGAATGGGGTGGATGTCGAGCGACTTGGTCAGCGCCAGCTGCTCCTTGCCGTCGATGTCCAGGGTCAGTACGGCGTTGGTGCCCGCGTGCCGCAGCACCGCGGCGAAGTCATGGCCGGGCAGTTCCAGGTGCTGGGGGTCGCTGCCGTGGCCGTAGAGGACGGCCGGGATCTTGCCGTCGCGGCGGGCTCGCCGGGACGCACCCTTGCCGGTCTCGGCGCGGACCGCGACCTTCAACTGGTTGAGTGCTTGCTTGGCCATCTTGTCGCTCCTGTGTGCTCGCCTGTGTTTCGGGGCACGGCCGGGGTCGCGACGATTCGTCGGTCTCCGTCGATAACGGTGCTGGCCAGCCAGCCACCCTCGCCGTGACGCCCGGTCAGGTTAGCGCATCCGCACCTCAGAGGGGAAATTCGGTGCCGGCCGCGGGGCGTGCGTCACGGTGCGTCACACCAGTCACACGCCCGAGCGGTGTGGTAAGTGCCCGCCTCTGAGCGACAATCGACGGCCGTTCGCGGGCGTCGCGGGCATACCGCGCCTTCCGCGTGCGCCCCCGGTTGTCGCTCAGAGGCGGGCAAAAGGTGCACCGGCTCGCCGAGGGGCTGGTGTGGCAGCCGTGGCCCACGTGACGGCAGGGCTTCAGAGCGGAAAACTGGTCTTGGTGAGCTGCTCGGACAGCGCCCACAGCGCCGCCGCGGTGGCCGTGTCCCGGGCACGCCGGCTGCGCCCGACCGGCTGGGTGCGGCCGACCTGGCCGAACCGCGGCCCGACGAACGTGTCGCCGGGCAGATCCTGCGACGCCGCATACAGGGTCTGCCGGGCGCCGAAATCGGCGTCGGTGGCGACCACCCGGGTGACGGCTGACATCAGCGTGTCACCAACCTTGCGGCCGGAGGCGCCCTGCAGGTTGGTATGCGAGTAGCCGGGGTGCGCCGCGAGCGCGCGCAGCGGGGAACCGGCCGCAGTCAGGCGACGCTGCAGCTCGCTGGTGAACAGCAGGTTGGCGAGCTTGGACTGGCTGTAGGCCAGCCACGGCGAGTACCGCCGTCCCTGCCAGTTCAGGTCGTCGAGGTTGATGCTTCCGGCCCAGTGCGCCATCGACGACACCGTCACCACCCGATCGGTCAGCTTGGGCAGCAGTAGGTTCGTCAGCGCGAAGTGGCCGAGGTGGTTGGTGCCGATCTGGGTCTCGAAGCCGTCGACCGTCAGCGCGAAGGGGGCGGCCATGATGCCGGCGTTGTTGATCAGCACGTCGGCCTTGCTCACCCCGTCGGCGAACCGGTGCACCGACGACAGGTCCTGCAGGTCGAGCTCGCGCACCTCGACCTGACCGGCCATCTTTCGGGCCGCGGTCTCACCCTTGCGGATGTCGCGGACGGCCATGATGATCGTGGCCCCCCGCCCGGCCAGCTCGCGGGCGGTCACGGCGCCCAACCCGCTGTTGGCACCGGTGATGACGACGGTTCGTTCAGCGAACGACGGTAGATCTGCGGCGGTCCAGCCAGTCATGGCTGACAACACTAGTGGCCACCACCCCCGGGCCGCCTGTTGCCCGACGTCCGTCTACTTTGCGGCGACGACGAACCCGTGAATGATCGCGTCGATGTCGGTCGACTGCGCGGCCGCCTGATTGGCGAAGCCCGTGATGGTCAGCTGCACCAGGTAACGCGGGTGCGCGGGCCCTGACCCGGTCGCGATGACGATGCGGTTCCAGCTGTGCAGCCGCATGCCGCCGTCGAGGTCGTAGCTGCCCTGAATCATCGACGAGGGAAATCCGTTATAGGGCGCGCCCGAGGCGTCCAGCTGCTTGAAGTTCTCGAACAGTTGCGCATCGTCGTTGCCGTGCTTGATCACCTGGGCCGGGTCGAAGTCACCGTTCAGCTTGAACACCACCAGCCGCGCCGTCGGGAACTTGCCGCCTTGGGAGATGATCAGCGTCTGCGGGCTGATGTTCGGGCTGGTGAACGGCGACCAGCCCGGGGGGGTCGGGATCGACACCGTCAGGTCGGGCAACGATCCCGGTGCCACCGGCTCTCCGGTCACCCCGATGCTCTGCAGATACTGCGACAGGGGGACCGGCTTCTCGGTCGGCTTCGTGGTTTCGGTCGTCGAGGTTTTCGACAGGATCGACTGGTAATCAGGCGGTTTCGGCGCACACCCGGCGATCGACACGGCCGCCGCAATCATCGCGGCGGCGGCAACGCCCGCGCGGCCGCCGAGCCGACTCACAGAATCTCGCGGACCGCGTCGATCGGGCGGGCCAGCCGAGTGCCCTTCGGCGTGACGACGAAGGGACGTTCGATGAGGATGGGGTGTTCGGCCATGGCGTCCAGCAACTGGTCATCGGTCGCGTCCGCGAGATTCAGCTCGTCAAATAGCGACTCGCGCTTGCGAGTTGCGGTGCGCACGTCGATGCCGGCGTCGCGGATCATCTTCGCCAGCTCGCTGCGCGATGGCGGGGTCTTCAGGTACTCGACGACGGTGGGGTCAAAGCCGCTGTCGCGCAACAGGTCCAGCGTTTTGCGGGAGGTGCTGCAGCGTGGATTGTGGTAGATGACGGCTTGGTCTGGCTTGGCAGCCATCTAGGCGTCTCCGTCGAATAGCCCTGTGACCGAGCCGTTTTCGAAGACGGCTCGGATGGTGCTGGCCAGCAGCGGCGCGATGGACAGGACCGTCAGCTGCGGGAAACGCTTCTCCTCGCCGATCGGCAGGGTGTTCGTCACGATCACTTCCCGGGCGCCGCAGGCGGCCAGCCGCTCGGCGGCCGGATCGGAGAGCACGCCGTGGGTGGCCGCGATGATCACGTCGCCGGCGCCCTCGTCGCGCAGCAGCTTCACCGCGCCGGCAATCGTGCCACCGGTGTCGATCATGTCGTCGATCAAGACACAGGTCCGCCCCTGCACCTCACCGACCACCCGGTTGGACACCACCTGGTTGGGCACCCGCGGGTCCCGGGTCTTGTGAATGAAGGCCAGAGGCACGCCGCCCAGCGCGTCGGCCCATTTCTCGGCGATGCGCACCCGGCCGGAGTCCGGCGAGACGACCACCATGTTGCCGTCGGGGTAGTTGTCGCGGATGTAGCCGGTCAGCAGGTTCTGCCCGCGCATGTGGTCGACGGGCCCGTCGAAGAAGCCCTGAATCTGGTCGGTGTGCAGGTCGACGGTCACGATGCGGTCCGCGCCGGCGGTCTTGAGCAGGTCGGCGACCAGCCGAGCCGAGATCGGTTCGCGCCCGCGGTGCTTCTTGTCCTGCCGGGCGTAGGGATAGAACGGCATGACGGCGGTGATCCGCTTGGCGCTGCCCCGCTTGAGGGCGTCGATCATGATCAGCTGTTCCATCAGCCAGTCGTTCACCGGCGCCGGCGCCGACTGCAGGACGAACGCGTCGCACCCGCGAACCGACTCGTTGAACCGCACGAAGATCTCACCGTTGGCGAACTCCCGCGCGGTCTGCGCGGTGACGTGGACGTCGAGCTCTTTGGCGACCTGCTCGGCCAGCTCCGGATGCGCACGGCCGGAGAAGAGCATCAAGTTTTTGCGGTTATCGGTCCAGTCGTGGCTCAACGCGCTGCCCTCGCCATATCGGGGTGGGGGATGGAAGGCCCCATCGTACGAAGCGAATCGTACGGAAATGTGGCCGGGTTGCCGACTAGCAAATTCACGGTGTCTATTCGGCTCCTGGTGTGGGGGTGTCGTTGGAGACCTGTGGGGCGCCCTGACCGGCGGCTTTCTCGGCGGCTTCGGCCGCCTGCGCGGCCGCGCTGCCCGGGCGCTTGCGGTGCACCCACCCTTCGATATTGCGTTGCGGACCCGCGGACACCGCCAGCGTTCCGGGCGGCACATCGTTGCGCACCACCGTGCCCGCCCCGGTGTAGGCGCCGTCGCCGACCGTCACCGGCGCCACGAACATGGTGTCCGAGCCGGTGCGTACGTGCGAGCCGATGGTGGTCCGCCGTTTGGTCTCGCCGTCGTAGTTGACGAACACACTGGACGCGCCGATGTTGCTGTGTTCGCCGATGTCGGCGTCCCCGACATAGGTCAGGTGCGGCACCTTCGACCCGGTCCCGATGGTGGCGTTCTTGGTCTCGACGAACGCGCCGAGCTTGCCGTCGTCGCCGAGCACGGTGCCCGGCCGCAGGTAGGTGAACGGGCCGACGGTCGCGCCGGCGCCGATCGACGACGCGGTGCCGTGGGTGCGCACCACCGAGGCGCCGTCACCGACGCTGACGTCGGTCAGGGTGGTGTCCGGGCCGATGACGCAGTGACCACCGACGTGGGTGCGGCCCAGCAGCTGCGTCCCCGGCTGGATGACGGTGTCGCGGCCGATGGCGACGTCGACGTCGATCCAGGTGGTGGCGGGGTCCACGATGGTGACGCCTGCCATCTGGTGGGCCGCGACGATGCGACGGTTGAGTTCGGCGCCCAGCTGCGCGAGTTGGACGCGGTTGTTGACGCCGGCCACCAGTGCACTGTCGTCGACGTGGCGGGCATGGATGGCCAGACCGTCGCCGCGCAGGATGGCGATGACGTCGGTCAGGTAGAGCTCGTGCTGGGCGTTGTTGGAACCCAACCTGTTCAGCGCCGAGCGCAGCGCCGCGGTGTCGAAGGCGTAGACGCCGGCGTTGACCTCACGGATCTCGCGCTGAGACGGCGTCGCGTCGGCGTGTTCCACGATCGCCATGACCTCGTTGTCCTGGGTCCGCAGGATGCGGCCGTAGCCGCTGGGGTCGCTCACCGTCGTGGTCAGCACCGTGACCGCCGCCGGGGCCGCGCTGTGGCTGGCGATGAGGTCGGCCAGGGTGTCGGCGTCCAGCAACGGGGTGTCGCCCGAGGTGACGACGACGACCCCGTCGTAGTCGGCGGGCAGCGCGGACAGGCCGCACAAGACAGCGTCACCGGTGCCGCGGGGCCGCTCCTGCAGGGCCACGTCGATGGGACGTCCCAGAGCGTCGGCCCAGTCGGCGACCAGCGGCGCGATGCGCTCGTGGTCGTGGCCCAAGACGACCGCCAGGTGTTGCGGAGCCACCTTGGTGATCGCGTGCAGCAGATGGGCCAGCATGCTGCGCCCGCCGAGGGTGTGCAGGACCTTCGGGGTGTCCGACCGCATCCGGGTGCCGGGCCCGGCCGCCAGCACCAGGACCGCGGTATCACCGGGAGACGACATCAACCCTCCTCGTTGGGTTTGTCCCGCGCGGGCTGCGCGCGGAAGCGCCGCACGCCGTCAAGCGTGTCACTTCAGCTGCGGTGAAGGCAAAAAACGATGGGATATCGCAACACGCAATTGAAGCTCCGTCGCCAGGACTCGAACCTGAACTATCTGAACCAAAATCAGAGGTGCTGCCGATTACACCACGACGGATCGCTAACCCATGGCGAGCGACGGGTTGAACCCCGACCGCGCCAACAAGACTTTAGTCTGACGACGATGCGCGCCGCTTGTCGGCTGTTGACCGATACGCTGATTGACGTGGCCGTGCTGGACAAGGAACCCGATAAAGAGGTGCGGGCGCCGCGCGCCCGGATGACCGGCACCGAGCGCCGGCAACAGCTCGTCGGCATCGCGCGCACGCTGTTCGCCGAGCGCGGGTACGAGGGCACCTCGATCGAGGAGATCGCGCTGCGCGCCAACGTGTCCAAGCCGGTCGTCTACGAGCATTTCGGCGGCAAGGAAGGTCTGTACGCCGTGGTCGTCGACCGGGAGATGTCGGCGCTGCTGGACGGCATCACCTCGTCGCTGACCAACAACCGGTCCCGGGTGCGCGTCGAGCGGGTCGCCCTGGCGCTGCTCACCTACGTCGAAGAGCGCACCGACGGCTTCCGGATCATGATCCGCGACTCGCCGGCCGCGATCAGCTCGGGCACCTACTCCAGCCTGCTCAACGACGCCGTCAACCAGGTGAGCTCGATCCTGGCCGGCGACTTCTCCCGTCGCGGCCTGGATCCCGGGCTGGCGCCGCTGTACGCCCAGGCGCTCGTCGGCTCGGTGTCGATGACCGCGCAGTGGTGGCTCGACACCCGGGAGCCCAAGAAAGAAGTGGTGGCCGCGCACCTGGTCAACCTGATGTGGAACGGGCTGACCCACCTGGAAGCCGACCCGCGGCTGCAGGACGAATAGCCGGTCGGCTTCCCCATGCTTCGCGAGCGTAAGCCCACTGCGATTTTCGGCGTGATTTGTCGCAGTGCGCTTACGCTCGGCGAGCGGGAAGGGTGCCCCCAGGGCGGCCCGACTTAGCCGCAGTCGCGGGCCAGCAGGTCGGCAACGGTCTCCCGGCGCACCAGTTCGCGCGCCCGCCCGTCCCTGACCGCCACCAGCGCGGGGCGGCCGACCATGTTGTAGTTCGACGCCATGCTGTGGTGGTAGGCGCCGGTGCAGGCCACGGCCAGCAGATCGCCGGGGTGCAGGTCCGCCGGAAGCTCGACGTCGCGGGCGATCTCGTCGCCCGCCTCGCAATGCCGGCCGACGACTGTGACCCGCTGCTTGAGCCCCAGCGAATGCCGGTTGGCCAGCGCGGCCGTGTACTGCGCGCCGTACAGCGACACCCGCGGGTTGTCGCTCATCCCGCCGTCGACCGCGACGAAGGTCCGTCCACCGGGCTGGGTCTTGATCGAACGCACCCGGTACAGCGTCACGCCGGCCCGGCCGCTGATGGCCCGACCCGGTTCCACCACGAGCTGTGGGCGAGGGAAATGCTCTGCGGCGCAGGCCTCGTCGAGAGCGTTCTCGATGACGTCGGCCAGCTGCTCGACATTCAACTCGCGATCACCGGGGACATAGGGGATGGCGTGCCCGCCGCCGATGTTCAATTCGGTGAGGATGACGCCGTGCCGGGCCCGGATATCGGCCATCGCGGCGATCATCCGGTGGATGGCCTCGCCGTACAGGGCGGGGTCGGTGACCTGTGAGCCGATGTGACAGTGCAGTCCGACGAGATCGAGGATGGGGTGCGACAGCAACCGCTGGGCAGCGACGTCGGCCCGGTCGCCGTGGAGCGTGAACCCGAATTTCTGGTCGGTGACGCCGGTGGTGACGGCGCGGTGCCCGTGGATGTCGATGTCGGGGGTGACCCGGATGAGCACGGGTTGGCGCCGTTGCGCGAGGCCGGCGAGGTAGGCGATCTCCATGCCGGAATCCAGCACGATGCGCCCCACGCCGACGCGCACCGCTTCGCGCAGTTCGTCGGGTGATTTCGCGTTGCCGTGCATGACGATGCGTGCGGGGTCGACGCCGCCGGCGAGGGCGACGGCCAGCTCGCCGCTGGAGCAGACGTCGATGCCGAGGCCCTCTTCGCGGGCCCAGCGGGCCACCGCGGTGCTCAGCAGCGACTTCCCGGCGTAGACGATCTCGGCGTCGCGCAGTGTTTTGCGGTAGCGGCGGGCGCGATGCCGGAAGTCGGTTTCGTCGATGACGTAGGCCGGGGTTCCAAACTCGTCGGCGATATCGGCCAGTGGTACACCGCCGACGCAGAGCCTTCCCTCCTCGTCGGGGTGGGTGGTCAGGGGCCAGATCGCGGGATCGAATCGCGGGGGGGCCGCGTGACCGAGCGACGGCAGGATGTCCAGCAATGTCATGAATCCAACGTGCGCCCGCGGGTATTCAGCTGGGGCTCTTCTTACGATCCCTTGACGGCAGCGAGCTCGATTTTGACGCGGTTCGGCGTGTCCGGCGGCGCCCCTAGAATGGAATTCATCATGACCGCACCGGGGGCTGCTCGCCCAGAAACCCCGATCGCGGGGCTCGTTGAATTGGCGCTCACCGCGCCGACCTTCCAGCAGCTGATCGACAGCGCGGCCGCGTCGCCGGCCGAATTACACCTGGTGGGTCCAGCCAGCGCACGACTGTTCGTCGCCAGTGCGCTGGCGCGGTTGGGGCCTCTACTGGTAGTCACCGCGACCGGGCGCGAAGCCGACGACCTGACCGCTGAACTGCGCGGCGTCTTCGGCGATGCCGTCGCGGTCTTTCCATCCTGGGAAACGCTGCCGCACGAGCGACTTTCGCCCGGCGTCGACACCGTCGGCGCCCGGTTGACGGTGCTGCGCAGACTGGCCCATCCCGACGACGCACGGTTGGGACCACCGCTTCAGGTGGTGGTGACCGCAGTGCGCTCGCTGCTGCAGCCGATGACGCCGCGGCTGGGGCTGGTGGAGCCGGTCACGTTGAGTGTGGGCGCGGAAATCGAATTCGAGGGCGTGATCAGCCGGCTCGCCGAGCTGGCCTACACCCGGGTCGACATGGTGGGCCGGCGCGGCGAATTCGCCGTGCGCGGCGGTATTCTCGACGTCTTCCCGCCGACCGCCGAGCACCCGGTGCGCATCGAGTTCTGGGGCGACGAGGTCAGCGAGATGCGGATGTTCTCGGTCGCCGATCAGCGCTCGATCCCGGAGATCGAGGTCGACACCCTGATCGCGGTGGCCTGCCGTGAACTGCTGCTGACCGATGACGTGCGCGAGCGCGCCGCCGAGCTGGCCGCCCGGCACCGCACCACCGAGCCCGCCATCACCGGCAGCGTCACCGACATGCTGGCCAAGATCGGCGAGGGCATCGCGGTCGACGGCATGGAGGCGCTGCTGCCGGTGTTGCGGCCCGGCGAACATGTGCTGCTGACCGATCAATTGGCGTCGCGCACACCGGTCTTGCTCTGCGACCCGGAGAAGGTCCGCACCCGGGCCGCCGATCTGATCAAGACCGGCAGCGAATTCCTCGAGGCGTCGTGGTCGGTCGCCGCGCTGGGTACCGACGCCCCGGTCGATGTGGCGCAGTTCGGCGGGTCGGGGTTCGCCGAACTCGACGACGTGCGGGCCGCCGCGGCCCGCGCCGGGCATCCGTGGTGGACGCTGAGCCAGCTTTCCGACGAGTCGGCCATGGAGCTCGATATCCGGGCGGCGCCGTCGGCTCGCGGGCATCAGCACGACATCGACGGCATCTTCGCGATGCTGCGCGCGCACGTCAGCACCGGCGGCTACGCCGTCGTCGTCGCGCCCGGCACCGGCACGGCGCACCGCGTGGTGGAACGACTGGCCGAATGCGACACCCCCGCCGCCATGCTCGAATCGGGCGCGGCACCCAAGGCCGGCGTGGTCGGCGTGCTCAAGGGGCCGCTGCACGACGGCGTCATCATTCCCGGCGCCACGTTGGTGGTGATCACCGAGACCGATCTGACCGGCAGCCGGGTGACGGCGGTCGAGGGCAAGCGCCTGGCGGCCAAGCGGCGCAACACCGTCGATCCGTTGGCGCTCACCGCCGGGGATCTGGTGGTGCACGATCAGCACGGCATCGGCCGGTTCGTGGAGATGGTCGAGCGCACCGTCGGGGGCGCGCGCCGCGAGTACCTGGTGCTCGAGTACGCCTCCAGCAAGAACCGTGGTGGTGCGGCCAAAAACACCGACAAGCTGTACGTGCCGATGGATTCGCTGGACCAGCTGTCGCGCTACGTCGGCGGGCAGGCGCCCGCGCTGAGCAAGCTGGGCGGCAGCGACTGGACCAACACCAAGACCAAGGCGCGCCGCGCGGTCCGCGAAATCGCGGGCGAGCTGGTGTCGCTGTACGCCAAGCGGCAGGCCAGCCCCGGGCACGCGTTCGGGCCGGACACCCCCTGGCAGGCCGAGATGGAGGACGCGTTCGGCTACACCGAGACGGTCGACCAGCTCACCGCGATCACCGAGGTCAAGGGGGACATGGAAAAGGCGATCCCGATGGACCGGGTGATCTGCGGCGACGTGGGCTACGGCAAGACCGAGATCGCGGTGCGGGCGGCGTTCAAGGCGGTCCAGGACGGCAAGCAGGTCGCCGTGCTGGTGCCCACCACGCTGCTGGCCGACCAGCATCTGCAGACCTTCACCGACCGGATGGCCGGGTTCCCGGTGACGGTCAAAGGTCTGTCCCGGTTCACCGACCCGGCGGAGTCCAAGGCCGTGATCGAGGGCCTGGCCGACGGATCGGTGGACGTGGTGATCGGCACGCACCGGCTGCTGCAGACCGGGGTGCGCTGGAAGGACCTCGGCCTGGTGGTGGTGGACGAGGAGCAGCGGTTCGGCGTCGAGCACAAGGAGCACATCAAGTCGCTGCGCACCCACGTCGACGTGCTGACCATGAGCGCCACCCCCATTCCGCGGACGCTGGAGATGAGCCTGGCCGGCATCCGGGAGATGTCGACGATCCTGACGCCGCCCGAGGAGCGGTATCCGGTGCTGACCTACGTCGGCCCGCACGATGACAAGCAGGTCGCGGCGGCCCTGCGGCGCGAGTTGCTGCGCGACGGGCAGGTCTTCTACGTGCACAACCGGGTCAGCTCGATCGACCGGACCGCGGCCCGGATCCGCGAGCTGGTGCCGGAGGCGCGGGTCGTCGTCGCTCACGGGCAGATGCCCGAGGAACGGCTGGAACGCACGGTGCAGGGGTTCTGGAACCGCGAATACGACATCCTGGTGTGCACCACGATCGTGGAGACCGGGCTGGACATCTCCAACGCCAACACCCTGATCGTCGAGCGCGCCGACACCTTCGGCCTGTCGCAGCTGCACCAGCTGCGCGGCCGGGTCGGCCGCAGCCGTGAGCGCGGCTACGCCTACTTCCTCTATCCGCCGCACGCGCCGCTGACCGAGACGGCCTACGACCGGCTGGCCACCATCGCGCAGAACAACGAGCTGGGCGCGGGCATGGCCGTCGCGATGAAGGACCTCGAGATCCGCGGCGCCGGCAACGTGTTGGGTGTCGAGCAGTCCGGGCACGTCGCCGGGGTCGGTTTCGACCTGTACGTCCGGTTGGTGGGCGAGGCGGTGGAGGCCTATCGGGCGGCCGCCGACGGCCAGACCGTGACGACGGCCGAGGAGCCCAAGGACGTGCGGATCGACCTGCCGGTCGACGCGCACCTGCCGCCGGACTACATCGCCAGCGATCGGCTTCGCCTGGAGGGCTATCGGCGGCTGGCCGCCGCGGCCTCCGACGGTGAGATCGACGCGGTCGTGGAGGAACTCATCGACCGGTACGGGGCGCTGCCCGAACCGGCCCTGCGGCTGGTGGCGGTGGCACGGCTGCGGCTGCTGTGCCGCACCGCCGGCATCACCGAGGTGTCCGCGGCGTCGGCGTCGACCGTGCGGCTGTCGCCGATGACGCTGCCGGATTCGGCGCAGGTGCGGCTCAAGCGGATGTACCCGGCCGCGAGCTACCGGGCCACGACGTCCACGGTGCAGGTCCCCATCCCGCGGGCCGGTGGGGTGGGCGCGCCGCGCCTGCGCGACGTCGAGCTGGTGCAGATGGTGGCCAACCTGGTGACGGCACTGCAGGGCAGACCGCAGGCGGACATTGGTATAACGGGTTCACCTGCAGCGACGACGGGGGAGGAGCGACGCGCATGATCGTCGTCTTGTTCGACCCGCGCCGTCCCTCGCTGGTGCCCATCGAAGCCATCGAGCACCTGGCCGGCGAGGTGCAATACACCGAAGAGATGCCCGTCGCGGTGCCCTGGTCGCTGTCCGCGGCGCGCCCGGTGCACTCCGGTGATGACGCCCCGGTGCTGCTGTCCTCGGACCGTGACCACCCCGCCGTCACCGCTCGGCTGGCGGCCGGGGCGCGGCTGATCTCGGCGCCCGAGACGCCGCGCGGCGAACGACTGGTCGACGCCGTGGCGATGATGGACAAACTGCGCACCGCCGGGCCGTGGGAAAGCGAGCAGACCCACGACTCGCTGCGCAGGTTCTTGCTGGAGGAGACATACGAACTGCTGGACGCGGTCGGCCGCGGCAACGCCGAGGAGTTGCGCGAAGAGCTCGGCGACGTGCTGCTGCAGGTCCTTTTTCACGCCCGCATCGCCGAGGACGCCGCGCAGCTCCCCTTCACCATCGACGACGTCGCCGTCACCCTGATGCGCAAACTGGGCAACCGGGTGCCGGGAGTCCTTGCCGGGCAACCTATTTCGCTCGAAGAGCAGTTGGCGCAGTGGGATGAGCGGAAGGCGGCCGAGAAGCCGCGGAAATCGGTGATGGACGACGTGCACACGGGGCAGCCCGCATTGGCGCTGGCCCAGAAGGTCATTGCGCGCGCCGGTAAAGCCGGGGTGCCCGCCGACCTGATCCCCGACGAGATCACCTCGGTCTCGGTGTCGGCCGATGTCGACGCCGAAAGTGCGTTGCGTACCGCCGTTCTGGAATTTGTCGGGACGGTCCACGCGGCCGAGCGGGCGATCGCGGCCGCGCGCCGCGGCACCGGCGTCCCCGTGGAGTTCGACGTGGCCCCGCTCGGCGAGATCACCGAAGACGAATGGCGCGAGCACTGGCCGGCCGGCGCACCGGCGGTCGACGATCGGGCGCAGGATCCGGCGTCGGATACCGACGGCGAGGCCGACCCGGCTGCCGACGCGGCGGAAGAGGAATCCGCCGCCGACGCCGTCACCGACGACGCCTGACGCGCCGGCAACGCCCGTACGGGGGCACCGCCGCGCGGAGATTTCCCGCTTTGGGCCCCGGATGAGAGCGATCACCGCGATGTTTGCCGAATTTGTCGTCGGCCGCTCGGTAATATCGCCGATGAGGTTGCGAATCCCCGTGGCCGGCGTTGGTCTGGCCGCGCTAGCCAAAGCGACCAGCAGCTAACCACGGATTAGCTGAAACCGGCGATACGCCGGTGCGCCACGGCCCGAGGCAACCGGGTAGTGCCCGAACACATGGGACGATGGTGTGGCGGAAGTTGGTGCAGGCGAGTTTAGGGGAGCTCAGGAACGCATGGTGTCGCCGAGGCGTTGGATGCGCGCGGCTGCCGTGATCGGCGCGACCGCGATCGTTCTGGCCTCCAGTTGCACGTGGCAGCTCAGCCTGTTCATTCCCGACGGCGTCCCGCCGCCGGCCGGCGATCCGGTGCCGGCGGTGGACACCCATGCCAGCGGCCGGCCGGCGGATCAGTTGCGGGACTGGGCCCAACAACGCTCGGCGGGGCTGGAGATCCCGGTGATCGCGCTCGAGGCGTACGCCTATGCTGCGCGGGTCGCCGAAGTCGAGAACCCGAAATGCCATATCGCGTGGACCACCCTGGCGGGCATCGGGCAGGTCGAGAGCCACCACGGCACCTATCGCGGCGCGCGGTTGTCGCCCAACGGCGATGTGAGCCCCCCGATTCGGGGTGTCCGCCTCGACGGCAGCGGCGGCACCCTGCGCATCGTCGACGCCGAGGAAAGCGTCACCGACGGAGACGGTGTGACACGCGCCATGGGCCCGATGCAGTTCATCCCGGAGACGTGGCGACTCTATGGTGTCGACGCCCACAACGACGGCCGCGTCAGCCCGGACAACATCGACGACGCCGCGCTCGCGGCGGCCGGGTATCTGTGTTGGCGCGGAAAGGATCTCGCAACGCCGCGGGGCTGGATCACCGCGCTGCGGGCCTATAACAACTCCGGTGTGTACGCCCGGGCGGTCCGCGATTGGGCGACCGCTTACGCGAAAGGCCACCCGCTGTAGGAGGATGTATCGCTGACCGGCGAAAGCACGCACCGGCGACGACGCAAGGAGAACTCAGTGCCGATTATCGAGCAGGTCGGGGCCCGCGAGATCCTCGATTCCCGCGGTAACCCGACAGTCGAGGTCGAAATAGCCCTGATCGACGGGACGTTTGCCCGCGCGGCGGTGCCGTCCGGCGCGTCGACGGGTGAGCACGAGGCCGTCGAACTGCGCGACGGCGGCGAGCGGTACGGCGGCAAGGGCGTGCAGAAAGCGGTGCAGGCCGTGCTGGACGAGATCGGTCCGGCGGTGATCGGCCTGAACGCGGACGATCAGCGGCTGGTGGACCAGGCGCTGCTGGATCTGGACGGCACCCCCGACAAGTCGAGGCTGGGCGGCAACGCGATCCTGGGCGTGTCGCTGGCCGTGGCCAAGGCCGCGGCCGATTCGGCCGAGCTGCCGCTGTTCCGCTACCTCGGCGGCCCGAACGCGCACATCCTGCCGGTGCCGATGATGAACATCCTCAACGGCGGCGCGCACGCCGACACCGCGGTGGACATCCAGGAGTTCATGGTGGCGCCGATCGGTGCGCCCAGTTTCGCCGAGGCGTTGCGCTGGGGCGCCGAGGTGTATCACGCGCTGAAGTCGGTGCTGAAGAAGGAGGGGTTGAGCACGGGCCTGGGCGACGAGGGCGGATTCGCCCCCGACGTGGCGGGCACCACCGCGGCCCTGGATCTGATCAGCCGGGCCATCGAGTCGGTCGGTTTCAAACTCGGCGCCGACGTGGCGCTGGCTCTCGACGCGGCGGCCACCGAGTTCTACACCGACGGGACCGGTTACAAGTTCGAGGGTGCCACCCGCACCGCGGAGCAGATGGCGGAATTCTATGCCGGGCTGCTCGGCTCGTACCCGTTGGTGTCCATCGAAGACCCGCTGTCGGAAGACGATTGGGACGGCTGGGTGACTTTGACCGCGTCGATCGGTGACCGGGTGCAACTGGTCGGCGACGACATCTTCGTCACCAATCCCGAACGCCTGGAAGAGGGCATCGAAAAGGGCGTGGCAAACGCGTTGCTGGTCAAGGTGAATCAGATCGGCACGCTGACCGAGACGCTGGACGCCGTCGCGCTCGCCCACCACAGCGGCTATCGCACGATGATGAGCCACCGCAGCGGGGAGACCGAGGACACCACGATCGCCGACCTGGCCGTGGCCGTCGGCAGCGGTCAGATCAAGACCGGTGCGCCGGCCCGCAGCGAGCGCGTCGCCAAGTACAACCAGCTGCTGCGGATCGAGGAGGCGCTCGGTGACGCCGCCCGCTACGCCGGTGACCTGGCCTTCCCGCGGTACGCCGTGGAGGCGAAATAGTTTGACGTTCAACGGCTGACATGGCTGACGCGAAACGGCCCGACTCGAAACGGCGCTCCCCGGCATCGCGCCCGGGGAAGGCCGGCGATTCGGCTCGGGGCCGCCGCACGGCCAAGCCGTCCTCCAAGCCGTCGTCGCGAACGTCGCCCACCGCCAACCAGGCCGGCCGCAACACCGCGCGGGCGCAGCAAGAGCATGTCGTCGAGCCCATCGTGCGCCAGGCCGCCGAATCGATCGAGCAGCGCTCCGAGCAACGGCTGGGTTTCACCGCGCGCCGGGCGGCCGTGCTGGCCGCAGTGATCTGCGTGCTGACGCTGACCATCGCCGGACCGGTGCGCACCTATTTTGCGCAACGCACCGAGATGAATCAGCTGGCCGCCACCGAAGCGACCCTGCGCCGTCAGGTCGCGGATCTGGAGCAGCGGAAGGCCAAACTCGGTGACCCGGCCTACATTGCGGCGCAGGCCCGTGAGCGGCTCGGCTTCGTCAAGCCCGGTGACATCCCCTTCCAGGTTCAGCTTCCGCCGTCGGCGGCCGAGCCCACCCAGCCCGGATCCCCGTCGGCGAAACCGGCCAACAGTGACCCGTGGTACACGTCGCTGTGGCATACCATCGCCGACGCACCGCACCTGCCGCCGGCCAATTCGCCTGCGCCCCAACCCCCGTCCCCTCCGGCCGAACCGGTACCGCTCGCACCGAATCCCCCGGGTCCCGGTGGCTGATCGTGGCGACCTGGAAGCGGTGGCGCGCCAGCTGGGCCGCGAGCCGCGCGGGGTACTCGAAATCGCCTACCGTTGTCCCAATGGTGAACCAGGCGTGGTGAAGACCGCGCCGAAACTGCCTGACGGCACGCCGTTTCCGACGCTGTACTATCTGACCCATCCGGCGCTGACGGCCGCCGCCAGCAGGCTGGAGACCACGGGGTTGATGCGTGAGATGACCGAGCGGCTCGGCCGGGACGCCGAATTGGCCGCCGCGTATCGGCGCGCCCACGAGTCGTATCTGGCCGAACGGGACGCCATCGAATCGCTGGGGACCACGTTCTCCGGCGGCGGGATGCCCGACCGGGTCAAGTGCCTGCACGTGCTGATCGCCCACTCGCTGGCCAAGGGCCCCGGCGTGAATCCGTTCGGCGACGAGGCGCTGGCGATCCTGGCCGGCGAGCCCGCGATGGCCGGGATATTGGTGGCCGGCCAGTGGTGAACGGCAGGCTCGCGGGAATCGACTGCGGCACCAACTCAATTCGGTTGCTGATCGCCGACTTCGACGGTGGGAAACTGCGCGATGTGCATCGGGAGACGCGGATCGTGCGGCTGGGTCAGGGCGTGGACGCCACCGGAGAGTTCGCCGCGGACGCGATAGCTCGTACCCGCGCGGCACTCACCGATTACGCGGCCTTGATCAAAGAGCATGGTGCGCAGCGGGTGCGGATGGTGGCGACATCGGCGGCCCGCGACGTCGCCAACCGTGACGACTTCTTTGCGATGACGGCCGACGTGTTGGGTGCGGTGCTGCCCGGCGCGATGGCGGAGGTGATCACCGGCGCCGAGGAGGCCGAGCTCTCGTTCCGTGGGGCAGTCGGCGAGTTGGACAGCGCGGCAGGCCCTTTCGTCGTCGTCGACCTGGGCGGCGGCTCCACCGAGATCGTAACCGGCGGCGGTGACGCCGAAGAGGGAGTAACGGCCAGCTACTCGGCCGACATCGGCTGCGTGCGGCTGACCGAACGCTGCCTGCATTCCGACCCGCCGACGCCCGAGGAAGTGGCGGCGGCGCGCCAGGTGGTGCGCGAACGGCTGGAGGTCGCACTGGGTGTGGTGCCCGTCGAGGGGGCCAAGACCTGGGTCGGACTGGCCGGGACGATGACGACGCTGTCCGCTCTGGCCCATGACTTGACGACGTATGACTCTGCGGCCATTCATCTTTCGCGCGTTCCCGGCGATGATCTGTTGTCGGTGTGCGAACGGCTGATCGGCATGACGCGGGCCGAGCGCGCGGCGCTGCCGCCGATGCACGAGGGCCGGGCCGACGTGATCGGCGGGGGCGCGATCGTGGTCGAGGAGTTGGCCCGCGAGTTGCGTGCCCGTGCGGGCATCGACGAGCTGACGGTCAGTGAGCACGACATCCTGGACGGCATCGTGTTGTCCATCGCCGACTAGGTCACATACGCCACACTGGTCTCTGCGGAAGTGTGCACACCTTTTGCCCGCCTTTGAGCGACAACGCGGTCGGTGTCGTACCGGTGTGCGACCGTCCGGAGATGACCCTACGCGGAATTGAGTTGCGTTACGTGCTCGCGATGCAGCTGGCGGTGCATGGGCCGGCGACCATCGCCGAATTGATCGATGCGTTGAAGTGGCACAGCTTTGGGGTGCGCGGCAGACCGTCGAAGGCGATCTCCGATGCGCTGCGGTGGGAGATCGAGCGCGGCAGGGTGCGACGGCTCGGGCGGGGCCGCTACGGGCCGGGGTACATGCCGCGCGGCACCGAGCATCGAATCCACCAACGTGTGCTGGCGTTGCGGGAGGCGGCCAAATTGTCGCTATGAGGCGGGCAAAAGCATGGTCCCCGGCCGGAGGGGCGCATGTTGCAGATGGGGCGCGGCCACCGGTGTTGCAGATGGGGCGCGGCCGGCGGTGTTGCAGATGGGGCGCGGCCGGCGGTGTCGCAGATGGGTGCGCCCTCGGATTGCGAGGCTCATGCCTCGAAGCGGTACCCCATGCCCGACTCGGTCAACAGGTGCTTGGGGTGCGACGGGTCATCCTCGAGTTTTCGGCGCAGCTGCGCGAGATACACACGCAGGTAATGCGTTTCGGTGGCATAGGCCGGGCCCCATACCTCTTTGAGGAGCTCCTCGCGGCCGACCAGTTTGCCGCGATTGCGGACCAGGACCTCGAGCATCCCCCACTCGGTCGGGGTGAGGTGGACTTCGCTGCCGTTCTTGGTGACCTTCTTGGCGGCCAGGTCGACGGTGAACGATTCGGTCTCGATCACCGGCTGCTCGAGTTCGGAGGCCGCGGTGTTGCGGCGCACCGCCGCGCGCAGTCGCGCCAGGAACTCGTCCATCCCAAAGGGTTTGGTCACATAGTCGTCGGCGCCGGCGTCCAGGGCCTCCACCTTGTCCGACGAATCGGTGCGGGCCGACAAGACGATCACCGGCGCGGTGAGCCAGCCCCGCAGGCCGGCCAGCACGTCGATGCCGGAGATGTCGGGCAGGCCGAGGTCGAGGACGACCACGTCGGGTTTGTGTTCGGCGGCCGCCCGCAGCGCGCCGGCACCGCTGGACGCGGTGACCACCTCATAGCCCCGCACGGTCAGGTTGATGCGCAATGCGCGCAGGATCTGCGGTTCGTCGTCGATCACCAGAACCCTGGTCATTTGCGCCGCTCTCCCCCGCAAGCGGGAGGTGCCCCCACCGCATCGCTGCGCTCTGCATTGTCGCCGGCGCGGGTCATTGGGCGCCCATCGGTTGCGGCGCAGCCATATCCACGATCACGGTCAGTCCGCCTCCCGGGGTGTCGGTGGCCGTAATTGTCCCGCCCATCGCCTCGACGAAGCCGCGCGCCACCGACATCCCCAGGCCGACGCCGGTGGTGGTGTCGTGATCGCCGAGCCGCTGAAACGCCTCGAATATCTGCTCCTCGGCCCCGTGCGGGATTCCGGGGCCCTCGTCGATGACGTTGATCAGCACGCGATCACCCACCTGCCCGGCGTTGACCCGCACCACGCAGTTGGGCGCGTAGCGCAGCGCGTTGTCGATCAGGTTGGCCAGCACCCGTTCCAGCAGTCCGGCGTCGGCCATCACCATGGCGTCGGCCACGTCGACCTTGACCCGGTCGATGGCGGAGCGGAAGAAACCGGTGGCACCCTTGCCGATGCTGACCAGAGCGCGCTGCACGGCCTCCTCCAGATACACCCGGCGCAGATCCGGGTGGATCACCCCGGCGGCCAATCGCGATGAGTCGAGCAGGTTTCCGACCAGCGCGGTCAGCTGGTCGATCGATTCCTCGATGGTGGCCAGCAATTCCGCGGTGTCGGCGGGGGAGAAGGCGACGTCTTCGGCGCGCAGGCTGGAGACCGCGACCTTGGCAGCCGCCAGGGGGGTGCGCAGGTCGTGGCTGACCGCTGACAGCAGGGAACGCCGCAGTTCGTCGGCGCGCACGATCGCCTCGGCGCGGCTGGCCTCCTCGGCGAGCTCGCGCTGTCGGATCAACCCCGCGGCCTGCCTGGCCACCGCGCCGAGTACGCGCCGGTCACGCGCGGAAAGATTCCTGCCCGCCAGCAGCATCCAGAACTCGTCGTCGCCGACTTCGATCGCGGTGTCGGCGGAATCCACAGTGACGCAGGGATCGCGGCCCACGCAGGCGACGACGTCGCTCTTCTTGCCGCCGGCGCGCGCCTCCTCGCCGGGCTCACGCAGCATGGTGACCGCCCGCTGCGCGTAGGTCTCGCGTACCCGCTCGAGCAGCGTCTCGAGATCGGCACCGCGCAGCACCGAACCCGCGAACAGGGTCAGCAGCTCGGCCTCCTGCGAGGCCCGGCGGGCTTCCCGGGTGCGTTTGGCCGCGAAGTCGACCAGCACCGCGACCGCGACCGCGATGAGCAGCAGCACCAATTCGGTGATGGCGCTGTTGGGTTCGGCGATGGTGAAACTGTGCCGCGGGGCGATCAGGAAGTAGTTCAGCAGCAACCCGGACAGCACCGCCGAAAGTGCCGCGGGCGCAATACCTCCCAGCAGCCCGACCAACAGCACGCCGATGAAGAACAAGGCGCTCTCGCCGCCGGTATCGAGGTACGGGTCCAGCGCCGTCACGGTGATCGCGCAGATGACCGACGGCACGACGAGGGCCGCCAGCCACGACGCCACCCGGCGCTCGCGGGGCGCGAGCGAGGACGCACGGAAGCCGCGTTTGGATTCCTCGTGGGTGACCAGGTGCACGTCGATTTTTCCGGACAGCTCGACGATCCGCGGGCCGATCCCCTCCTCGAAGAGCCGCGCCCAGCGCGACCGCCGCGAGGTGCCGATCACCAACTGGGTGGCGTTCATCTCGCGGGCGAACTCGAGTAGGGCCGTGGGCACCTCGTCACCGACCACGGTGTGCATCGACGCGTCCAGGCTGTTGGCCAATTCGCGGATCTTGGCCATCCGCGACTCCGAGAGGCCGGCCAGCCCGTCACCGCGGATGACATGCACCACCATGAGTTCTGCGGTCGACTTCGATGCGATCCGGGATGCCCGTCGCACCAGGGTCTCGGACTCGGGACCACCGGTGACGGCCACGACGACCCGCTCGCGGGCCTCCCACATGTCGGTGATCTTGTTCTCTGCACGGTATTTGGCCAGCGCGGTGTCGACCTGGTCGGCAAGCCAGAGCAGCGCCAATTCCCGTAGCGCGGTGAGATTTCCGCGGCGGAAGTAGTTGGACAGCGCGGCATCGATGCGGTCGGGAGCGTAGACATTGCCATGAGATAACCTGCGGCGCAGCGCCTCTGGCGTGATATCGATGAGTTCGACCTGGGACGCCTGCCGCACGATCGAGTCCGGTACGGTCTCCTTCTGTTCGATGCCGGTGATCTGCGCGACGACGTCGTTGAGGCTTTCCAGATGCTGCACGTTGACGGTGGAGATCACGGTGATCCCGGCGTCGAGCAGTTCCTCGACGTCTTGCCACCGCTTGGGGTTTTTGCTGCCCGGCGTATTGGTGTGCGCGAGTTCGTCGACCAGCACGACTTGGGGGCGGCGCGCCAGAACGGCCGGCACGTCGAGTTCGGGGAAGGTGCCGCCGCGATAGTCGATCTGGCGCGGCGGAATGACCTCGATGCCCTCAAGTAGTTCACGGGTTTTCGCCCGACCGTGGGTCTCCACCACGCCCGCCACCAGATCGGTCCCGCGTTCCAGCCGCCGATGTGCTTCGCCCAGCATCGAGTACGTCTTGCCCACGCCCGGAGCGGCACCGAGGTAGATGCGTAGCTCCCCGCGCTTGGGATGGTGGTCGCGGAGGCCGACGTCGCTCACGTCAACCATCATCCCCCTTCCGCGCTAGCTCGTGACCGGATACCGGTGGTCGAGTTGCAGATTTAGTTGCAGCACATTGACGCACGGTTCACCGAAAAACCCGAGGCCGCGGCCGCTCTTGTGCTGCGCGACCACCTCGCGTACCTGCTCGGGGCTGACGTGGCGCACTTTGGCCACCCGCGCCACCTGGAGTTCGGCATAGGCGGGCGAGATGTTCGGGTCCAGGCCGCTGCCGCCGGCGGTCACCGCGTCGGCCGGCACCGCCGGGTCGGCCGGTGCGGCGCCGCGGACGGGCACCATCTGCCCGATCGTGTAGTCCTCGCCGTATTTGGCGCATTCGACGCGCACGTTCTCGTAGAGGGTGAGGAACGGCGTGCTGGTCGACCCGCACGGCTCGTTGACGCTGACCACCCGGGTGGGATGGACGACGTTACCGCGGGTGTCGCGGGGTCCGATCACCGATAGCACCGCGCCCACACCGCCGCCCGTGCAGAACGGCCGGGACCCGTCGACGCCCTCCAGCTTGCCCACCGCGGCGCTACGTAAGCACACCGTCGTCAACAGGCTCGGCTTGAAGCCCGCGTCCGACGCGGACTTTCCGGCCGCCAGTTGGGACGGATCGGCGGGGATGTCCACGATGCTTTCCGGCCCGAGGTTGCTGCCGCCCGAGGAGGTCGGGTCATAGCCGTTGCCGGCCGCCGAGGGGCGGCTCTGGAAGTACTGCGGCAATGCGTTGCCGTCCTTGTCGGTGAATGACTGCCCGATCAGACTGCTGCCCAACGTCTTTCCGTTGGCGGTCAGAATCGACCCTTCGGCCTGGTCGCGCAATCCGGGGAACTGCGCAACCAGCCATATGAACAGGGGATAGGCCAGACCGGTGATCACGGTCAGCACCAGCAGCGTGCGCAATGCCGCCCAATGCAGGCGAGCGAAATTTGAGAACGTCATGTCAGGAAATCCCCGGGATGAATTGGACGATCAGGTCGATCAGCTTGATTCCGATGAACGGGGCGACGATGCCGCCGAGGCCGTAGACGTAGAGGTTGCGGCTCAATAGTTTTGACGCGCTGCTCGGTGTGTAGCGCACGCCGCGCAGCGAAAGCGGGATCAGCGCTACGATGACGACCGCGTTGAAGATGACCGCGGACAGGATCGCCGATTCCGGGCTGTGCAGCCGCATCACGTTGATCAGATCCAGGCCCGGGAACAGCGCCACGAACATCGCCGGAATGATCGCGAAGTACTTTGCGATGTCGTTGGCGATCGAGAAGGTGGTCAGCGCGCCGCGGGTGATCAGCAGCTGCTTGCCGATCTCGACGATCTCGATGAGTTTGGTGGGATCGGAGTCCAGGTCGACCATGTTGCCGGCCTCTTTGGCGGCCGACGTGCCGGTGTTCATCGCCACACCCACGTCGGCTTGAGCCAGGGCGGGTGCGTCGTTGGTGCCGTCGCCGGTCATCGCGACCAGCTTGCCGCCCTCCTGCTCGCGCTTGATCAATTCGAGCTTGTCCTCGGGCGTGGCCTCTGCCAGAAAGTCGTCCACGCCCGCTTCGTCGGCAATTGCCTTGGCGGTCAACGGGTTATCGCCAGTGATCATCACCGTCCGGATGCCCATCCGCCGCATCTCGTCGAACCGCTCGCGCATGCCCTGTTTGACGACGTCCTTGAGATGGATGACACCAAGCACGCTGGCTTTTTGCCCGGCCGTGCCGTCGAGGCTTTCCCCGACGACCAGCGGTGTGCCGCCGCCGGCGGAGATGCCGTCGACGACCTGGCCGAGCTGTTGCGGGACGTTGCCGCCTTGGCTGCGTACCCATTCCGCGACCGAGCTGGCCGCGCCCTTGCGCAGCCGGTGCCCGTCCAGGTCGACCCCCGACATCCGGGTGGCGGCCGAGAACTCCACCCAGTGGGCCTGGGAGAGCTCACCCGGTGTCCGCGCGCGCAGCCCGAAGTGCTGTTTGGCGAACACGACAACCGAACGGCCCTCGGGTGTTTCGTCGGCGAGACTGGACAACTGCGCGGCGTCGGCCAGCTTTTCGGCGGAGACGCCGTCGAGGGGGATGAAGTCGGCGGCCTGCCGGTTGCCCAGCGTGATGGTGCCCGTCTTGTCCAGCAGCAGGGTGTTGACGTCGCCCGCGGCCTCAACCGCGCGCCCGGACATGGCGAGCACATTGCGCTGCACCAACCGGTCCATGCCGGCTATGCCGATGGCCGACAGCAGCGCGCCGATCGTCGTCGGGATCAGGCATACCAGCAATGACACCATCACGATTCCGGTGACACCACTTGCGTTGAGCGCCTGGCTATCCGGAACACCGGGATTGTTGATCTTGGAGTAGATGGCCAGCGGCTGCAGGGTCGCGACCGCGAAGACGAAGATGATCGTCAACGCGGCCAGCAGGATGTTCAGCGCGATCTCGTTGGGCGTTTTCTGCCGGTTGGCGCCCTCGACGAGCGCGATCATCCGGTCGATGAAGCTTTCGCCCGGCTTTTGGGTGATCTTCACGACGATGCGGTCGCTGAGCACGGTGGTGCCGCCGGTGACCGCCGAACGGTCGCCGCCGGACTCACGGATCACCGGCGCCGATTCGCCCGTGATCGCCGATTCATCCACCGACGCAATGCCTTCCACGACGTCGCCATCGCCGGGGATCACCTGGCCGGCCTCGACCACGACGATGTCGCCCTGCTGCAGCTGCGGCGCGGCGACCGCCTCCTCAATCCCGGAGGAGCCGGGTGCCCAGTCCTTGAGTCGCCGGGCCATGGTTTGGGTCTTGGCCCGGCGCAGCGTCTCGGCCTGCGCCTTGCCCCGGCCTTCGGCCACCGCTTCGGCGAGATTGGCGAACAATACCGTCAGCCACAGCCAGATCACGGTCAGCCAGGCGAACCAGGTCGGGTCGATGATCGCCAACGCGGTACCCCACGCGGCCCCGATCTCGACGATGAACATCACCGGGTTGCGCCACAGGGTGCGCGGGTTGAGTTTGCGCAGCGCGGCCGGTGTCGACTTGCCCAACATCTTCGGGTCGAGCAGACCGCCCTGCACTCGTTTCCTGCTTGCGGGAGTTGCGCCCGGCTGGGTCTGCTCGGCCGGGTCGAGCGCGGTCGCGGTCATCAGTGGATTCCTTCAGCGAGAGGGCCGAGCGCGAGCATGGGCAGGAAGGTGAGGGCAACGACAATCAACGTGACGCCGGCGACCATGCCGACGAACTGCGGCCGATGCGTGGGCAACGTGCCCGCCGAATCCGGCGTGCTGCCCTGCTTGGCCAGCGACCCGGCCAACGCCAGCACGAGCACGATCGGCAGGAACCGGCCGAACACCATGGACAGACCGAGGGCGGTGTTGTACCAGTCGGTATTCACGCTGATTCCGGCGAAGGCCGACCCGTTGTTGTTGGCGGCGGAAGTGAAGGCGTACAAGACTTCTGACAGGCCGTGCGGCCCGGTGTTGAGCATCGCGGCGCGTTCGCCGGGCAGCGCCATCGCGATCGCGGTGCCGGTCAGCACGATCAGCGGTGTGACCAGGAAATAGCTTGCGGCAAGCTTGATCTCGCGCGGGTTGATCTTCTTGCCGAGATACTCCGGGGTGCGCCCGACCATCAGCCCGGCGACGAAGACGGTGATCACCGCCAGCACCAGCATGCCGTACAGGCCGGAACCGGTGCCGCCGGGAGCGACCTCGCCCAGCTGCATGTTGAACATCGTGATCATGCCGCCGAGGCTGGTGAGGGAGTCGTGGGTGGAGTCGACGGCACCGGTCGAGGTGAGCGTCGTCGAGTCGGCGAACACCGCCGAGTTCGCGATGCCGAATCGCTGCTCGACCCCCTCCATCGCCGAGCCGACCGAGGTCGGGACCGTTCCGTGATGCTGCAATTGGAACCACAACATGAACGTCACGCTCGTCGCATACAGCGTCGCCATGATCGACGCGATCGCGAAGCCCTGCTTGGTGTTGCCCACCATGCGTCCGAAGGTGCGTGGCAGCGAGAAGCTGATCACCAGCAGCAGGAAGATCTCCAGCCAGTTGGTCCAGGCCGCCGGGTTCTCGAAGGGATGCGCGGAGTTGGCGTTGTAGAAGCCGCCGCCGTTGGTGCCGAGCTCCTTGATGGCCTCCTGGCTGGCCACCGGGCCGCCGGTGATGGTCTGCCGGGTGCCGTTGACGGTGGTGGCGATCTGGTCGTGCAGGTGGAAGTTCTGGATCGCCCCGCCCGCGACGAGCAGGATCGCGCCGATGATCGCGATGGGCAGCAAGATGCGCAGCGTTCCGCGCACCAGGTCGACCCAGAAGTTGCCCAGCTCGCCGGTGCGCCTGCGGGCGAACCCGCGTACCAGCGCGACCGCGACCGCCATGCCGACGGCGGCCGAGACGAAGTTCTGCACCGCCAGCCCGGCCATCTGCACGAGATGGCCTTGGGTGGTTTCGCCCGAATACGCCTGCCAGTTCGTGTTGGTGACGAAGCTGACCGCGGTGTTCCACGCCAGCGACGGCGTCACCTTGGTCGCCGGATCATGCAGGTGCAACGGCAACTTGCCCTGCACGAGCTGGAACACGAACAAGAACAGGATGCTGACCGACGAGAACGCCAGCACGCTTCGGGCATAGGCGCCCCACGTCTGCTCCGCACGGGCATCGACGCCGATCAGCCGATAGATCGCCCGCTCGACGCCAACGTGCTTTTCCGACGTGTACACGCGAAACATGTAGTCGCCCAGGGGAACATGGACAATCGCCAACGCCGCCACGAGAACGACGAGGAAGACGATCCCGGCTGTCGTAGTGCTCACTAGAATTTCTCCGGGAACAGCAGGGCACCCCCGAGATACAACGCGATGAGGATGGAAAGCACCAAGCCGAAAATGTTCTGGTAGTTCACAGCCGCTCGACCAGCTTCTGTGCCAGGCCGAGTGCGGCGAATACCGCCACGGTCAGCACGAGGTACACCACCACGCCCATCTTGTCTCCGCTCCGCGCCAATGACGTGCATACGAAAGGACCTCATCGAGTCCGCTACGGTGCAGCACCCGGAGGCAAGGTCAGTCTGAAATTAACGGGGCATACGCCGCTAGGGCCTTTGGTTGACGGTTTCCTAACGGGCGCACGGTGCACATTTACGCTTTCTTAACGCCCCCTGACGGCGGCCACCGGCCGTCCTGGCGTCGGTGTGGCGCAACCATGTCGCACGGTGCTGAATCACCAGTTTTTGCAACGATATACAGCGCGCTAACGCGACGGGCGGTCGGCGGTCGATGTACCGATCAGCGGCAGCCGCACCCGGAAAACCGTGCTGCCCTCGGTGGATTCGACGGTGACCGATCCGTGATGGGCCTTGACGATCGAATTGACGATGGCCAGACCCAGTCCGTTGCCTGAGCCGTTGGATCTCGACTTGTCCGCCCGAACGAACCGCTCGAACAGTATGGGGAGAAGCTCCGCGTCGATGCCCGGACCGTCGTCGGCGACGGTCAATTCCACGTAAGGCGCCTCGGGACCGCCACGGCGACAGGTGATTCCGGTCGTCACGGTGACCCCCGGCGGGGTGTGCACGCGGGCATTGTTGAGCAGATTGCTGACCAGTTGATGCAGCCGGGCGTGGTCGCCGCGCACCCATACCGGTCCGTCGGGCAGGTCTTTGACCCAGTGGTGCGTCGATGCGGCCACCGTCGCGTCATTCACCGCATTGCTGACCACCTCGGCCAGGTCGACGTCCTCGGACTGCAGGTCCTGGCCCTCGCCCAGGCGGGACAGCAGGAGCAACTCGTCGACGAGCGAGGCCATCCGCCGGGCCTCGGACTCGATGCGGGCCAGCGCGTATTCGGTGGTCGGCGGCAGCGCCGAACTGTCCTGGCGGGTGAGCTCGGCGTAGCCCTGAATCGCCGCCAGCGGTGTGCGCAGCTCGTGGCTGGCATCGGTGATGAACTGGCGCATCCGCAGATCGGACTCGACCCGATGCGCCAGCGCGCTATCGACGTTGTCCAGCAAGCGGTTCAACGCGTGCCCGACGATCCCGACCTCGTTCTGCGTGTTGGTGTCCTGCGGCGGTACCCGGACACTGATCCGGTGGTCGTCGTCGGTCAGCGGCATCGCGGCGACGTCGGCGGCGATGGCCGCCAGCCGCCGCAGCGGGCGAAGCGTGTACCCGACCACCCACACGGTGAGCCCGGCGGTGAGCACCAGCGCCGCCGCGGTGAGCACGATGGTGGTCAGCTGTTTGCGGGCGATGATCCGGTCGGCGAGATTCTGCGACACCCCGACCACGAGGACGTCGGATCCGTTGACGGTGCTGTCGACGCGGTAGGGCCCCAGCCGGCCGAGTATTTCGGTGCGCGGCGGTCCGTCCCGCCACGATTGCGCCTGCAGGTCGCGGACGACGTCGGCCGGCGCGGGTTTCGGTTCGTCTTCGGAGAACACCGCCGACCCGATCACGGTGCCGTTGTGCAGCACGGCGATCAGGTTTCCCGGCGTCTGCCCGGTGAACTCCAGCATTGCCTGAGCGATCGGCGGGGTGCCGGGGCGGGGCGAGACATGTTCGCCGTTGAGGTATTTGGTGTACTGGTGGCTGAACGCGTCCAGGGACTCGGCCACATCGGCGTCGCTCATGGCGTTGACGTAGCCGCGCAGGCTCAGCACCAACACGATTCCGACCGTCACCAGTACGCCGCTGACCACGGCCAGCACGCCCAACAACAGCTGGCGGCGCAGCGAGCGCGGAAACCACCGGGGAAAGGTCGCCGCCGAGGCGTCGCGGTCTCGCGTCATTCCGCCGGCCGCAGCATGTACCCCACCCCGCGGACGGTTTGAATCATCGGTTCCCGCCCGGAGTCGATCTTCTTTCGCAGGTACGAGATGTAGAGATCCACGATGCTGGTGCGTCCGGCGAAGTCGTAGTTCCAGACACGGTCCAGGATCTCGGTGCGGCTGAGCGCGCGACGGGGATTGCGCATGAGGAAGCGCAGCAATTCGAATTCGGTGGAGGACAGCGATATCGGGTCGCCGGCGCGGGTGACCTCGCGGCTGGCGTTGTCGACCTTGAGGTCGCCGACTTTGAGGGTTTCGTTGGTCGGCGTGGGCTGCTGGCCGGAGCGGCGCAACAACCCGCGCAGCCGGGCGACCAGTTCCTCGAGGCTGAACGGCTTGGTCATGTAGTCGTCGGCGCCCGCGGTCAGACCGGTCACCCGGTCCATGACCGAGTCCCGCGCGGTGAGGAAAAGCGTGGGGGTGTACGCCTCGGATTGGCGGACCCGTTCCAGGATTCGCAGCCCGTCCACGTCGGGAAGCATGATGTCGAGGACCAGGACGTCGGGGTTGGCCCGCTCGAACTTGGCCATGGCCTCGCGCCCGTTGTGGGCGATGTCGACGACCCAGCCCTCATAGTGCAGCGCCATTTTCACCAGATTGGTCAGCGCCGGCTCGTCGTCGACCAGCAAAACCCTGATGGGTGATCCGTCGGCACGGTAGATCCTGGGCAGCTGTCCCAGGATGGCTTGGCGTGGGCGCTGCGCGCCTGAGTATCCCGACATCGCGGTCATGTTCCTACATTCTGGCAAACCACATACCGGATTGTCACAGAGTTCATAGAATTCTCAAATGTAGGCGTGTTCGCCAGATCACATCCGATGCGATTCAAATATGAGTTTCATATGTGCCGGGCGGGTCGATTTGAGGCGAGTCGAAATATGAAAAATACTGGTATGCAGTGTCGTTGGTTGGAAAGCCGTTAGTCATTCAGAGACTAGGTTCTCCAAATCTGCGGCGCAAGAACAGAATTCGTTGAATTCGCAGACGCTTCATTGCGGCGAACGCCATCGGTGCTCCATACGTACGCACGGCGGCGGGGGACGACGAGGTCCCAATTTCCATTACTTCCAAGTTACGTATTGTTACGAATAGTGGTTGATTGACATGATTTTCGTATTACAGCCCGTGGGCGCAAGGCCCGAAGGGCTGACCGCAACGTCTGACCGGATGCGCGGCGACATCCCGGAGCTTACGACGGCAGGCCCTGCGCACGCCGCGAATCGTGATCTCCGCGGGATGCCGGTGTTCGCGGCCGCCGAACGGACGTCGGCCGGTGCCGCGATTTTTTGGCCCGGACCGTCCGGTTCCGATTACACAGCCCACGATGCGGGGCCGCACGACCTTCCGGACGCCAGCCGTTCGCCGGGGCCGCGCCGGCCGCCGCCGGCCGCCCTATCCCGCCGCGCCAGCAAACTCCGGTAGAGGCAGGCAAGCCATGGATTTCGGCGCGTTGCCCCCGGAGGTCAATTCCGGTCGGATGTACCTGGGGCCGGGGCCCGGCTCGCTACTGGCCGCCGCGGCGGCCTGGGATGCCCTGGCCGCCGAGCTGAGCGCCGCCGCTGGCGGCTACGAATCGGTGATCACGACCCTGACAAACGAGTGGGTGGGCCCGACATCGATGTCGATGGCGGCCGCGGTCGCGCCGTATGTGGTGTGGCTGCGGGCCATCGCCGAGCAATGCGAGCAGGCGGGCGCCCAGGCCGCGGCCGCCACGGCCGCCTACGAAACCGCGTACGCGATGACGGTGCCGCCGCCGGTGATCGCGGCCAACCGTGCTCAGCTCATGGCGTTGATCGCGACGAACTTCGTCGGGCAGAACACGCCCGCGATCATGGCCACCGAGGCTCAATACGGCGAGATGTGGGCACAGGATGCCGCCGCCATGTACGGCTACGCCGCCGCCTCGGCCACCGCCTCGACCTTCAGCGCGTTCACGCCGCCACCGCAGACGACGAACCCCGGTGGCGCGACGGGTCAGGCCGGCGCCGTCGCGCAGGCGACCGCGGCCCAGGCGGGCGGCCACGCCCAGACGGCCTCGTCGCAGGCGATGTCATCGGTGCCGCAAACGCTGCAAAGCCTGTCGACTCCGGGCTCGTCGTCGACCGGCACCGGTCTGTCGTCGGCGGCGGTGGGCACCGGGGCGTCGCTGGGATCGTCGGGAGCCTCCACGCCACTGGGTGCGCTGTCGAACCTGTCCGGCACGACCAAAGGTGCCACCAAGGGCGCGAGCACCGGGCTGGGCGCCGCCCAGGGCGTCAGCTCTGCCCTCGGCACTTCCGGGTCCGCCGACGCGGCCGGACTGGCGTCCGATGTGGTTGGCCTGGGTTCCGATGTCGCCGGCCTGGGCGCCGACGGTGCCGGGTTGGGCGGCGACGGTGCCGGAGTCGGCATGGACGTGTACGGCCTGGGACTCGACATGCAGGGCGCGGGTTCGATCATCGGCGCCGAGGGCGGCGCGGCCCCGGGCTTGGGAAACCTGGGTGACATGGGTGCGCTGGGAAACCTGGGGCCGGTCGGCGGCCTCGGCACAGCCACGTCGGCGAGTGTGGGCCAAGCGTCTTCGCTGGGAACGCTGTCGGTGCCGCCGACGTGGGCGGAGACGGTGTCGTCGGTGACGCCGCTGCCGGCCTTCGATGCCCCGGTGCCGGGTTCGGTGGGCGCGGTGCCGTCGCCGGCGGCCGCGACGGGTATGTCAAAGCTGCCGCTGGGCGCGATGGTCGGCCGCGAGGCCGACGGTGGGGTTCACCGAATCGGCTTGCGCCCGTCGCTGTTTCCGCGTTCACCGGTGGCCGGTTAGCGGGCGCCTGAGAACATTCGTCTATCGAAAAACGGGGCCGCACACCGATCGGTGTGCGGCCCCGGTATCGAGACGCGGTGTCAGGCCCAGCTGGACCCGACGGCGCTGTCGGTGCTGGCCATGTTGCTGCCCGCGGACTGCACCTTCTGTCCGTGGGAGTTGGCCTGCTCGTAGATGACCTGGAAGTTGCGACCCAACTGGGTGATGAACTCCTGGCAGGCCACCGAACCCGCACCGCCCCAGAAGTCGCCGGCAGCAAGCACATCGCGAACGATGGCCTGGTGCTCAGCCTCCAAGGACGCGGCCTGGGCGCGGATCAACGCACCGTGGGCGTCTACATCGCCGAACTGGTAGTTAATGCTCATAACGGTGTTCTCCTAATGTCTTGAGATACGCAGCAGCGTTTGCTGTTAGCTGCCGAGGATCTGCTGCGAGGCCTGCTCTTGCTGCTCGTAGTTGTTCGCGTCGCGAATCAGTCCGTCGCGCACTCCGTGGAGCATGTTGACGATGTTGCGGAAGGCCTGGTTGACCTGACCCATGGTGTCGTACGAGGTGGCCTGGGCCTGACCGCTCCAGCCCGAGCCGGCGATGTTCATCGACGACGCCCACATCTTGCGAGCCTCGTCCTCAACGGTCTGGGCGTGCACCTCGAAGCGGCCCGCCATCGCCCGCATCTCGTGCGGGTCGGTCATAAAACGTGTTGCCATGTCGACTGTCTCCTATCTTGAAGCTTCAGTTCGCCGAAGTCTTAACAGTTGTAATTGATGCGGTGGTGGCCGCGTTGTAAAGAGATTACGGCCTACCGGTTAATTGCTCGCCTCAAATGGGTGACATGCACCCCCTTTTTCCCATATCAGCGGACCTCCTAGACGACAACCTGCTTGGGCATGACGATCGGCTTGAAGCCGTACCGCGGGCCGGAGCCGTAGGCGCCGGCACCCTTTGCCGCCGCCGCCATTCCGGGCATGCCGGGCATCGCGGTGACGGGCTCGGCGGCCTCGGAGGCGACGGTCCATCCCGAGCCCTCGAGCGGGGCGGTGGCCGAGGCCAACTGCGTCGCCGGCGCGGCCGCGGACCAACCGGGGGGCACCGACAGACGGCCGACCATGTTCGCCTCCCCGGCGGCCGCCGTTGTCGCCGCGCCCAGGCCGCTTCCCGGGGCCACCGAGCTCACCATGGTGCCTTCGGTGATGCCCGCGACGCCGTCGGGTGCCACGTCGCCGACGGCGATCGCCGGCACGGCGCCCAGGGTGTGGCCCAGCGACACCGCCGTGGGGATGGTGTTCATGGTGAACCAGGCCGCGGTGTTGACGGCGCCGTTGATGCCGTTGAACACGGCCGGCGTGCCGAGGAAATTGTCGATCGAACTCAGCAACCCATCGGTCGTGAAGGGCAGTGTCGGGGCTGCCAAGGTCACCGCGTTCGAGACGGGAGCGGCGAGCGCCTGAGCGGTGCCGCTGGTCGCGCCACCGGCGAGGGCGGCGTTGTCCACGGTCGCGGCGGCCGCCGGGTCGGTGGTCGACGTCAGCGGCGTCACCGGGGTCAGCGTCCCGGCCGCCGCCGAGGCAGCCTGATACGCGGCCATGGCGGCGGCGTCCTGGGCCCAATACTCGGCGTACAGGGTGTCCAGCGCCACGATCGCGGGCGTGTTCTGGCCCAGCACATTGGACGCCACGAGCGCCGCCTGCGTGGCCCTGTTCGTGGCGATCACCGGCGGCGGCACCACCGCCGCGAACACCGCCTCGAAGGCGGCCGCCGACGCCGTGGCCTGCGCACTCGCCTGCTCGAGCGTCGCCGCCGTCTCGGTCAGATAGGTGACGATCGGCTGGGCCGCCGCGGCCGCCGCCGCCGACCCGCCGCCCGTCCACTGCGAGCTGGTCAGCAACGAGATGATCGACTCCCACTGGGTGGCCGTCGTGCTCACCTCGGCGGCCAGGTTGGCGTACGCCGTCGCGGCCGCCATCAGGGGCGCGGCGCCCGCACCGGAGTAGATGAGCGAGGAGGTGATCTCCGGGGGTATTGCCGCAAAACTTAGAACCATTTTTGTCCCGCTCCTTATTTGTCTGTTCGGATTCGAAGTCTGTGACCGTGACCGCTGCTTAGACGGCGGTCGGTTTCGGCATGACGATCGGCTTGACGCCGTAGCGCGGAGCGCCGAAGCCGGCGCTGCTGCGGCCGGCCGAGGCCATCCCGGGCATGCCGGGGACGACCGAGCCCGCACCGGCCTGCGGCGCGGCGGCGGTCCAGCCCGCCGTTTGGATCGCGCTGACGGGCGTGACGGCGGCCGGGGCGGGCGCGCCGGCCCAGCTCGGCGGTACCGCCAGGTTGCTGACCATGGTCGCGGAGCCCATCGAGGCCACCGGCACTGCGCTGATGCCGCCCATGCCGGTCATGCCGCCGGCAGCGGCGGTGGCGCCGAGCCCGGGTGAGGCGGCGACATCCGCGGCCAATCCCGCGCCGGCGGCGTCGCCGGACGTGTCGAGCAGACCACCACCGGCGAGCCCGATCAGGTCGGAACCGGCCGATGCCCAGTTGCCGCCGCCGATGTTCAGGATGTTGGCACCGTTGCTGGAGAGGCCGAAGATGCCGCCGAGCATGTTCGGGTTGGTGCCGTTGCCGGTGCTACCGAGGAGCCAGGAAAGGTAGTCGAGGGGAGTGTTCGACGGAGTGGCCGCGGCGGTAGCGAGGGGAGACGCGGCATTCGACAGCACGGCCTGGCTCGCGTTGATGGCCTCGGTGTTGCCGTAGGCGTTGGAGCTGATGCCCAGGGTTTGTGCGTACTGTTCCAGCTGCGCCTGCGCCTGGGCGGCGACGGCCTGGTACTGGGTGCCGTAGGTCGAGAAGATTGCCGCCTGCTGTGCCGAGACCGGATCGGCCGCCGCGGGAGCGATCACGGTGGTAGCCGACGCGGCGCCCGCGTTCTGCGCCGCCAGGTTGGTGTTTATCCCGCTGAGCAACTGCTCTGCGGCTAACATCTCTTCGGTTTGTGTTGTCAGAAATGACATCCGTTGCTCCTAGTGTTGGAACGGACCGACCCCCTGCGGTGAGCCGGCCTGTGTGTTCACGCCACGTCCCCTGTGCGTTGGAAAGAGGCTAGCTATCCACCGACTCCACATTCCCGCCGAAAAGGCACACGTGACAGCCGTTTACGGCTTCTTAACGCCGAGTGTCGTAGTTTTAACAAGCTCCTGTCGGGCGATACCGCGACGTCATCTGAAATCGGGTGGCGCAGCAGGAGATCGCGCGTGGCGCGCGGATACTAGTCGACGCGCGTTCGCATCGCACGTTAGACATCTGGCTAATTGTGGGCGGGTGGCCGCGCCGGCGGGCGGCCGTCGTGCGCCAGGCCCCGATGACCCGCCCGCCGATGGCGAGACGGAGCCAAATCCCCAAGCGCCGGTTGATGTTCGAGCTTCGGCGGGAAGTCGCGGGTGCGTCTGATCGGCGCGGTTGCGATTCCGGCGGATGCCCGGCGAGGGCCGGTGTCGCGCAAACTGGTCTGAGCTTTTGGCGGCTGCCCGGGTAGCGTGCCGTGCGGCCTGCTGTGACGCACACCACGGGATGGCCGTCGCGGACCGCCGGTATTTGCTCCCGGCGATTAGGTGGCATTGCTCCAGAGGTCAGGTAGCAAACTTGCGAGCGGCTGGGAGGGATGAGGGGATCGTGCTCCCGAACTCCGCGCAGTTAAGTGGGTGTCGTTAGCACCCCGGCGATGGTGCCGCTCCCGCAGGCGGCGGCTCCTACAGTTTGCTGCGGTTTTGCGGGCAGTACGCCGCAACCGCCGCGCCCACGATGATGTTGGCGCCGCCGCTGCTCAACCCGACCGACTTCTTCACATCGCTGATGGTCTGGGCCGCCGTGTCCCCGCCATCGAAGTCCGTACACACGGCATGCCCCACGTTGATCATCGTTTGATCGGCGCCATCCGCCCAGCTGAGGCCGCGCAAATGCAGCGTTTGCAGGTACTGGTCATCGGCGGGGTCGGCACTCGCGATCGGCGCGGCGACGATGGCGACGACACCGGCCACGACGACAGCGACAGGGCCGGCCAAACGTGCCGTGGTTTTCACTCGTCGACTCCTCCGTGGCGGTTCGGGCGCCAGGAACCGAATCCTAATTGCGTCCGGCAAATCTGTCTCGACAAGCTAACCAGCGGTTTCTCGACGCTCGGATATCGGCGGAGGCTTGTAAGTTTGTCGCGACCACCCAAGACATGCCGGGAAGGCCCCGCCCGTCGCGAAGGAGTCAGCGCCGAAGTGACCGAGGATCCGCGCGGTGACGGTGTCTCCCGCCAATACGATCGGTGGGAATATCCGCCCCCGGTGGCCGACCTCGCGGCCTGGAGCGAAACCCATTGGGATTGGTTTGACCCGTTCTGGGCCCACCGGGTGTTGTGGCCGGACCGGGAGTACAAGCCGGACCTCGACATCCTGATCGCGGGTTGCGGCACCTTTCAGGCCGCCCTGTTCGCCTTCAAGAACCGCGGCGCCCAGGTGGTGGGGATCGACGTCAGCGGCAATGCCCTGAATCACCAAAGGCAGCTGAAGGACAAGCACGGGCTGGAGAATTTGGAGCTGCACCTGCTGCCGATCGAAGAGGTGTCGGCGCTCGGGCGCGACTTCGACCTCATCGTCTCCAGCGGTGTTCTGCACCACATGGCCGATCCGCTGGCCGGGCTGACGGCGCTGGGCCAATGCCTGCGCAGCGACGGGGTCCTGGCGGTCATGCTCTACGCGAAGTACGGCCGGATCGGCGTCGAGATGCTCGAGTCGGTGTTTCGCGACCTCAAGCTGTCGCAGGACGAGGCCTCGGTTCAGTTGGTCAAAGAGGCGGTCGCGGTGCTGCCGGGCGACCATCCGGTGCGCAGTTATCTGAAAGCGGCGCGCGACCTCGTCTCCGACGGTGCCCTGGTCGACACGTTCCTGCACAATCGGGCGCGAAGCTACACCGTCGCGGAATGCCTCGACCTGGTCGGCGCGGCCGGACTCGCGTTTCAGGGCTGGTTTCACAAGACGCCCTACTACTCGCATGACATGCTCACGCCGGTGAGCGGGTTCCAATCGGCGTTGAACCAATTGCCCGACGCCGAACTGTGGTCGGTGATGGAACGTCTGCAGCCGGCCAACGCCACCCATTTCTTTCTGGCCTGTCGCCCGGAACGTCCCAAGGAGCAGTACACGATCGATTTCGCGTCGCCGGCCTCATTCGATTACGTACCGCTGCTGCGCACGGCGTGCCTGTTGTCCGGCGACGAGATCCATTGGCCGGGAGGCAAGCAGAAGCTCAACCCGGCCCAGCTGCCCTTCGTCCAGCATGTCGACGGCCGTCGCACCATCGCGGAGATCATCGAATGTGTGGCAAGCGCCGGTGACGTCCCCGACGAGCACAGGGCCCTGCTGCAGGATTTCGGACACAAGCTATTCAGGGGCCTGTGGCGACTCGACTTCTTGGCGATGGCGCTCAAAGGGCCCACCGGGTAGCCGGCCCGCCGTCGGCTACATTCGCGACCGGGCCCCCATAGCCCAATTGGCAGAGGCAGCGGACTTAAAATCCGTCAAGTGTCGGTTCGAGTCCGACTGGGGGCACCCGCATCCTGAGGCTATATCCGCTGGTCACAGCGTTAGTTTTGGCCGTCAGCGCGACGGGATGGCCGCATTTGGCCACATTCTGGCCACACTTTCCGCCACCGAGGTCAGATCGCTGTCCCAAAACGAGGGGTAGATGTCCAGCGTCATCGCCGCCGACGCGTGCCCGAGCATCCGCTGCACCACCTTCGGGTTCGGAAACTGTAGATTTGTTGCCAGCGGGCCGTCACTCCCAGTAGCAATGGACGCCTGTCAGGTGGGCGCTTACTGGGTCAACAAGCATTAGCGCATTGGCGATCGCCTCGTCTCTTGAGGCTCCGACCGCCCAGTGGGCATGTTCAAAGTCATCCAGCACGGCAATACATGGTGTGCCCGAGGCGAGGACATGGCATGCAGGACCGCCTGTTATCCGACAGTCACTCACCGCAGAAGCATCCATATCAGCCTTGGTTGCATACCCCCACCGGAAGTGGACATGGTCCTCGACATTCGACCAGGCGGCAGACACCCATCCTGTTGCTGCTATTACATGGGGCACCGTGGATAGTCCGAGGGCGACCATGAGTGCGCCTACGACTGCGGCCAACTTTGTCTTCATTGCTCTACCCCGTTTCTCACCCTGGCTTGAAATGCATGCGATGAGCGTCGTTCGAACGGCTCTGTAGAAACAGGGTCCTTAGCGGCGTCGTAATAGAGTCTTTAGCCACAACATCTACGAGCGTCTCGGCAGGGAGAACGCTTGCGGGTTCCAGCGCGGTCATCTCGGCACTCGGTCATGCCCAGCAGGGCCATAGGACCCTTGCGCGATGACGGCAGTGGCGGACCCTTAATCCTCATATCCGGCAAATAGCTCCCGAGGGGGCGACAATGAAGATCACCGCGAAACTTGCTGGCGCAGTTCACCGCCATACACGCACGCACATCAGAAGGCTGTGGCTGGCCGCCGCTGGTCTGTGGATGGTGGGCGCTTCCCTGCTATTCACCCTGCTGGGCTTTGGCCTGCTGGCGGCACCGTCAACGCGTGCCATCGGCCTCGTCGAGAATATCTACGTCTGCGATGGACATTCGGCAGTTGCCACCACGGTGACGACCTGCGATTTTGCTCACAATGTCGCGGTTACCTACATCCTTGAAGGTGGACCGTCGATTCTTCGGGCATATTCGCCAGCGACTGGCGAGACTTACACCATGCAATGCCAACCTGGTGACTCAGTTCGGATTGGTGGCGTGATCCTGCCCGCTGCACGGTGCGTCGGTGGCAATAACGCTGTGGTGTGGGTGTTCTGAGTGAGGCCGCTGCTCCTGCATTTCGGGTAATGCCTGTTAAAGAAGTTTCCGCACGCACTCCACAATACTAAATCCCTTGTAGGAAAAGGGCTTTGACAAATCGGTTTGCTCAGTGATGCGAAGGTGGCGAAGTCTTACGGCCCCTGGCCGAAACCCTCAGTGAGATCCGCACCGGGTGAAAACCATATGAATGTCTACCGCGTCCTTTGGGGCGACCACCAGATCCGTTGTGCCGTACCGAATCCTACGAAGATCGATCTAGTGAACCATCCGGTTTTGAAGAATGCGGCAATCATCCGGTCGCCACTCGATTCCCGAGTATCTGCGCCGGCGCAGAGGCGGGTAGCGACGGGGCTCAGCCGCGCCCCGGCGGCAATTCTTTGGGCGGACCCGGCAGCCCTGCCGAGGGCCCAACGACCGGAAGTGCGGCCTGTTCGCCCAGCGGCCGAATGCCTGTGAGCACGCGACTCACTCGGGAGCGTGTCTGATCGCCTGGGAGGTACGATTCCACGACGTCGAAGTCTGCTGCCACCCGTAGCTCGGGGTCGTTCATCAGGCGGGTAACTTCTTGCGCGATGCGGCTTTCCATAACCCCTGCTGCGAACGCCGGCGCATCAACCGGATTGAAGTAAAGCGTGCCGAGTGACCACCGGAAGCCGTCGATGGTGCCGGTGCGAGTCTCCCGGACGCGCTTCTCCTGCGCGACCTCAAGCTCGATGCGCAATCGGGTCGCGCCTTCATTGGTCAGCTCTAGGTCGGCCGCCCCCACCCGGCGCTGCCGGATCATGCCGCGCACCGCCCACCCGCCGTGCTGCGAAGCATTTGCCACCCGCTTGAGGGCGGTCCTTGCCTTGATCGGAAGCTCCGCGATCTCGGCAGCCAGCGGTGTGTCGAAATCAGGGTCACTCGCGTGAGCGAGGATCGACGCGACAGTGCGCAACGCGTCCGAATCCACGCTCGACGCCACCGTCTCCTCATCCACGGTCTGTTCGGCGGGCACCTCGGGTGCCGCCACCCGGAGCACCACCCTGACGGAGCCCGGTGTTGCACCCTCGACCAGCAGATTGTCCCGGTAACGCCGACGGCCTACCCGGGCCTTTGCGGTCTCCTTCACTGCATCGCTGATCCCGCTGACGAACAACGAGAACTGCCGCGCATTTGCCGCATTGCGCTCGATGCCGGGACCGACTAGGTGGAGGTCCACCTCAGCTTGTTCCGGCCCGACCTCGCGCTCGTAGATGTTAAGGAGATCGGCATCGTCGCGGACGATCCCGGCGCGGATCGATTCACGCAACACGCGGTCGGAGGCGGGGTCACCCGACGAGTACCGGAGAGCATCGATCAGCGACGCCTCCAATTCGTGATCGGTCGCCACTACGTACTCACCTCCACGAAGCCCTTGTTGACGCCTGGAACAACATTGTGCTGCTCATCCCGCACCGATGACCATGTGAGTTCCCACGTCGAGAGCGCCACCGGGTGGTCCATCGCTACAAAGCCGTCGATCAGACCGCCCATGGGGTGTACCTTCCCCGCGTTGCTCTCCAGCGTCAGCAGCGGCATGAAATCGGGGTGCGTGACCTTTGCATGCTCCTCTGGGGGTACGACAACAACCACGTCGGCATCCTCCGGCTCCGCCCAGGGTTTGTGGGTCACAAACCCGCCATTGATCCAGTATCTGCACGTCGTGAATTGCGGCGATACGAGGTCGATGTAGAGCGTCAGGGCGCGAAAGATCAGCTCACGGCGAGGACGGAACGGTGCATTCACCACGAAAGTCTTGTAGACCTCATCGAGCGTCGCCTGGTGCCGACCGATAGGCAGCGTCGCGTACGGCCCACTCGTTGGTGGTATCGCCAATGATGTCCCCCACGCTCACCTGCACACGCCCGAAGTCGTTTGAGGAATCCTAAGGGGGCTGAACATAAGGTGCGGTCACTTCCGGAAGACTCTTCCGTCACGCCACGCAGACCTAAACCTCGTGCGCCACCACCCCGAAAGACTCGTTATCGTGTGGATTCATTGGATCGACCGGCTGGTTTGATCTAGCTCCACATCGTTCGCCCACGCCGTGGCCCACGGCGAAGTTTTCGCTGGATACACATTGGACTCTGGGACCCAGGGGATGAGCCAAGCAGACCCCCTCGGCCCCAAGGATGCCCTACCGCGAAAGCTGTGGCCACGTCTTGGCCACACTTCCCCGCTATTGGGGGCTATCCGCCGGTATGCCGATACAGCCATGCGCGCAGGTAAAGCCCGATGCAGGGGGATGAATAGGACCACCGCAGTCGGTTCGAGTCCGACTGGGGGCACCGATAGAAGACCTGGTGAAAGGCGGTTAAAGTTAGGCTGGCCGGTTTCTGTGGCGCGCCCGTCGCGGCGCGTGGAGAGTTCACGGCGGCGGGGCCGGAGCGGCAGCTAACTTGCATCACAGTTCTGATGCGTAATGGTTCCGCGCGGCCGTGCTGCGCTTCGTCGGCACCTAGCAGAGACGTCTACGGTGACTACATACCGGAGGGCGCTGGCGGCGAACGGTCCTGCGCCCGAGCCGCCGTCCATGAAAGCGGCTTCCGCTTGCGGTCGCGCGCAAGCAACGTTGTCATGTTGTTTGGATTGACACCTGGCTAGCCGGATTCGGAGGCACGGATGTTTCGATCATCACGCCGCGTTTTTCCCGCTGTCGGATGTCGACGACTCGCCGCGCCGTGGTTCGCTCCGTTGCGTGGCTCGATCGGCTCGTCCGCTGTTCCACTAGGCCCTGGCGCCTAGCCTCAACTATGGAGTATTGCCCGGCTCGGACGACCTTCGGCAGGCGGCATACAGCGCGGCAACGCGCCACGCGGTCCTGCCGTACTCGCACTACCGGCCATACCCATCACTAACGCATCGCCGCTACTCGAGGAGCCTGAGCCGCGACATGGAATTGTTCTCCGCCTTTTTTGCATAGCGCAAGGTGACCCGCTAACTCCGCTCTTAACTCCCGATCAGAAGGACGCCAATTTTGCCAAAACTTGAGACGGGCGCACACCGCTCCCTCGCGCTTCTGCTGACGAGCGAGTCTAACCCAATCGCGATAGAGAAGATTGATGTCCAATGTTCGAAGCCCAAGAGACTTTGCTTCCTTGATCGCTTCCTCGAGTAGTCTATCGGCCGCAGCGAACGACTCCCTAGCCTTGCCCTCGTGGAATGCCGATCGAAAAGCGCGAGCCATGCCGAGGTGAGCGCGCGCCTCCGCCTGCATCAGCATCGGGTCCTTTCTGGACCTGTTCCGCAATCCCGCCTCAGCGGCGTTAATGGCGTTTTGCCAATTGCCTTGTTCGTACTCGATGCGACTCCATGCGAGAAACATCGCCTTATCATCGTGCCGGAGCTGAGCCGCTCTGTCGAAGACGTGTCTAGCATCGGCATTCCGTCGAGGTTGCCAATCGATATAAGCAAATCCGAGCAACGCGAGAAAGTGTGCGCTCTCGGGATGGTCTTCAATAGCTCGTTGAAGGAGCCTTTCTGCCTCGGCAAGCCTGTTTCCATTGATTAACAAACGTGCTTGTCGAGTTATATCCCTAACATGTGTGGCTTGGGCGAGCTCTGGACCTCTACCCTCGAGTGCCTCCAGCGCCGCAGCCAATTTCTTCTCTCGAGGCGTGTCCGCCAGTTCGCTACGAACCAGGATCGCCAGGTTGCCATTAAGGTGATACCGCGGTGTCTCTTCTTCCAACGCGGGTGCATTCAGAAGATATAGCTGGCGAAGCTCGTCTATAGCGCCGAGCACGACGCGGGTGGAGAATGCGGTCAGAACTGAAATCTCCTCTATAGTTACCGGCCGGCCGGCGATACCCATCGCTTCTAGTATCCGTCGTGCATTATCAGTAAGCATATCCATTTCACGTTGAAGGGCATAACGCCGGACGGTATCACCCTTTTGGCCCATCCAATCCCTGATCACGGGTGCTGGTTCAAACTTTCCAGCGCGATTAGCACATGACGCGATTAACCTTAGGAGATCTCCCATGAAGAGTGGGGATCCTTCACACGCCTTGATGATCGCGCGCTGGTCCGCTGAGGTCAGTTTTTCCTGGTTGAACCCTTCACATTCGCACCATTTTCGGACGAATTCTAAAGCTTCATCTTCTGGAAGACCGCTGACATCCGTGCGGGTCTCACCCATGCCCGCGAACTTCCGGCGGCTGGTGAACAAGACCTTGCTGCTAGTTCGTGGCACGTCGAGAGTCAGAAACTCTACGGCGTCCTCGTTGTCTTCGTCTACAGAATCGAGGTCGTCAACCACTAGGAGTATCGGAACCTCATCAAGTAGCCGCAAAAGCTCATCTTTTCGGTCTTCCGGTGTGAATCCCAACGCTTCATGGTGACCATACGATATTAGAAGCCGCTCGACACACTCATCGAGAGTCGAGAAATCCGGATTGGGAATATCCTCGACTCGATCGATCTGATATTTTCTTCTTTTAGCACTGAGCCAGAAGACGGCACACAAACCAGTCGGCGAAGCCTCAATTATCTCTCGGGCGAATGTGTACGCAATAGCCGTCTTACCTTTGCCGCCATCTCCAACAAGGAGCCATCGGTTCTTCTTGGGATGCCCGAGGAACGCTCTCAGTTGTCGTAATTCGTTGGCTCGGCCCACGAAATCGTCAACTATCGTTTCTTGCCGTGGCAAGGAATCATCGAGGGGAGCTGCTGAGCCGATCTCATGGGGACGAGTAATGCGCTCAAGAAGCTCGGCTTCAATGCGCTCCAATTCTTCCTGGCTTTCGCTACTGCCCAAGCGGGCAAGCACGCGCCGAGCGGTGTCTACAGCTCGGATTGCATCACGAAGGTCAACGAAGTCAGATCCGGGATGAGCGGTAGGATCACGTACGCTTTTAAGTTCCCGGATCCAGCCGATTAAGGACTTCTTGCTGCTAACAGCTATCTGCCCGTTCCAGCGCTCGTCAACGAGATATTCGTGAAAATGATCAATCAATCTCTCGAAATACGCAATGTCTAAGTAATCGAAGTCATCGCGACGCGTCCGCGCAACGGAGCCTGCCGATTCTGACCGGCGTACCCGCTGAACGATTTCGTCCCACTCTGTACCAAAAATATCACGCAAATGGCTTTCGGCCGCACTTCCGAATTCGGTCACTAAGCAATGTCGAACGTGGGTTACGAAGGCATTTCGGTAATGTCTGAAAATTGCATCGTAAAGCAGGCCATCGTTGGTTATATATGTGAAATTCATTCAACTTGTCCGTGCGTCGCGGAGCCGACGCTTGATGCGAAACGGCTTATACCTGGGGCCCGGGTTAGGCAGCCAGCGGAGCAAGAGCACGTCAATCGCGACGGCCGATGCGACGCGACGTTTACCGTTCGGCGCTTCGAGACACCTCTGCGCGCCCCGTCGATGTTGTTCACCCCATTCCCTCCTGTCAGGCTATGTTGCACCATCGATAGTGACATTTGGGATGATTTGAGTATCTGACTGGAGCCTTGGAACTGTCCGTACCTCCGAGCATGTCACTTTTGGAAGCTCGAGCTTTCGCGGGTCGCACGTACACATCTAGAAATGTTCGTCGAAACCTAGCTAACATCGGTGAGCCGAACGCATCGGGGCACCAGCGCGGTGCCCAGGGGCGTTTCTCGGTCGTACCGAGCCCGTACGGCAGCCGTACTGCCAGAGGCTAAAGCGGCTCCCCAGAGGCGTTTTGGGCGATCAGCAAATCGTTTCAGCTGGCCACCGGCAACCCGCTCTGTCGGACTTAAAATCCGTCAAGTGTCGGTTCGAGTCCGACTGGGGGCACCAGGTCGGCCCGGTTCGGGCCGCATCCACCGCACGCCGCTGCTGGTGAAACATCACGCTGGATCTTGAACGCAGCAGGTACGCCGGAGACGGCCCGCGGACCGGCTCCCGGTGCGCCGCCAACCCCGAAGTAGCGGCACCGCACTGGGGTTGTCGAGCATGGTGGGCTGCTGGAAAAGCCTGGAAAGCAAGGGGATTGGATGATTATGCCGTCTCATGGGCCATCGACACCCTAGGCGGGCGGACGCACGCAGCTCGTGCCAGGCCTGTTGTGCGAGCCCGGGCTTAGTCTCCCCGCCCACCGCCGTTGCCCTTGCCGTGTCCCTTACCTGGACCGTGCCCTGGTGGGGCCGGAGGCTGTTGTGCCGGCGGGGGTGGCGGCGGTGGGGCATTGCTGACCGGAACCGGCGACGGCGTGCTGGTGGTCGCCGGCTCAACGGGTGCGTGGGAGGACGACGCATCAAGCGCGAGTGCCAACGGGATGAGAATCAGTACCGCCAAGACCGCCAAAACGCCCAGCAACTTTCGCCTGCGGCTCGTCGGAGGGACCAGTGCCGGGACGAAAGTGTTTGTGGGCGAGCCGGGCACCGGCACCGTAAGCGGCTTTGTCGCCGGGTGCACCGGCGGGGCGACTTGCACGCCTGCGACCACGTCACGTCGGCCGTGCATCGCGGCGCGCATCTCGTCGGCGCTGGCAAACCGCTGCCCTTGGTCGTGCGCCATCGCCCGTTCGATGACCATGATCAGCCGGGGATCGACGTCGGGCCTCAGCCCGGCGAGTGGCGGCGGCCGCCCGTGCAGGATGGCGCCGGCGAGCGCGGCCACGTTCTCCTGCGGGAACGGGCGGTGCCCGGCGAGCGCTTCATAACCCACGACGCCGACCGCATAGAGATCATCGGCGACACAAGCAGGCGCACCGGCGATCCGCTCGGGGCTCAGATAAGCGATGGTGCCGAGGATCTGACCGGTCAGCGTGTTGGTCGCCTCCGGAAGCTTGGCAATCCCGAAGTCCGCAACCTTGAGGCTCTCGCCCCCCGCGGAAATCAGGATGTTCCCCGGCTTGATGTCGCGATGCAGGATAGCGGCGCGATGCGCGGCGCTCAGCGCGGCGAGGACATTGTCGAGCAGGGCCTGGACCCGCGCTTGCGACAGCGGACCACGGGCCATCTCCTGAGCCAGGGTTTCCCCGGGCAACCGTTCCATCACGATGAACGGTCTGCCGTCCTGCTCGCCCCTGTCGTAGATCGCGACGATGTTCGGATGGTTGAGTGCGGCTGCGGCGTGCGCTTCGGCGTCAAATCGATTCCGCATGCCGCTTTGGGCGCACACTGCCGGGTGTAGCAGCTTGATCGCGATCGGCCGGCGAAGTCGGGTGTCCCACCCGTCGCGAACCTCGGCCATGCCGCCACTGCCCAGCCTGCCGCGCACCTCATAGCGCCCGGCGAGCAACACCCGGGTGTCCATTCGCCCTGCTAACTCCGTGTCACTGCGGTCACGATCGTGCCGAGGTCGGTTACCCGAACAGCGACCGCTCAAAACTCGCACCCGCCCGACGTGGAGCGCGACGACGCCAGACCGGGGGACGGGCGGCATGCGCAGGGCTTCGGGCTGACGCTGTTCCGGTCGGTGCGGCGTCTGGATTTTCTGGCGATGGCGCTAACACCGCGCCGTCCGTCTAGTGCGCGGAATCGGTTGCGAATTAACATTTTTGACAAACGTGATGCGCCGCCGGCCGCGACCATCGCTCGCGTGGACCAATACTTTGGCCCTGCCGCCGACGGGCCCGAAAATCGTCATCCATACACTCACCCAGCATGGGCATGCTGTTCGGCCTCGCGCCGTGGATCGTGTATTGGGTACTCGTCGGTAACGTTCCGTTCCCCGCGGCCGTCCTGGTCGCGCTGGCGATCGCCGCCGCCAGCCTGGGCGTGGGGGGCGTGGTGGGCCGCAAGTGGCAGTTCTTTGACTTTGCCTCCGTCGCAGTGCTTTTGGTCCTCGGCGTGCTGGCCTTCACGCTCAGTGAAGCGTTCCTCGAGCGGTGGATACTGCCGCTGAGCAACGCGGGGGTCTTCCTGGTGACGCTGATCGGGATGCTGGTCGGAAAGCCCTTCGTGGCCGAGTTCGCCGCGGCCGAACAAGCCCCCGACGTCGTCAAGACCGATCTGTTCCGCCGGGTCGTCACGATCCTGAGCTGGCTGTGGGTCGCGACGTTCGCCGGGATGACGGTGTCGTCGGCGATCCCGCCGATCCTGGCCGGCCCCGCGGGTGCCGCCGGGACGACCGCCGCCCTGATGCTGGACACGAAGACCCCGCTGTCGTTCCTCTGCTACTGGATCATCCCCTTCGGCCTGCTGGGGCTCGCGGCTGTGGCGTCGCGACTGCTGCCCGACCGGATGCTGGTCGGCATCGACGACGTCGCGCGGGAAACCTCGTTCGTCGCCTACGACGAAGCCACCATCGATGAGCTCTACTTCTTGGCCCAGGAGCACGCCAACCGCGAGGTCGGTCCCGGCAAGGAGGCCTACGCCGTCAAGGTCGGCGGGATGGGAACTCCGTTGACCGGAGACGAATCCCGAAAGTCGTGGCCCTCGACCTACAAGGTGCGCGACAAGCGGCGCTGAACCCGCACCGCGGTTCGGCTACGTTGGTTCTCGGCGGAGCGGCCCCGGACCTGCCGCAGGCGCTCCGCATCCGGTTGCGCACAACGGAAAGCGCCCGCCGGAGCGGAGAAAAGGAGTCGCGATGAACGCCCCCAGCGCAGACGCCATACGCGCGGAAACCATCACCATCGCCGGCCACGGCGGCGACGAGATCGAGGCCTACCAGGCCGTGCCGCTCGCACAGGGCTCGCGGGGCGGCGTCGTGTGGATCCACCACATGCCCGGATACGACCGGGAGACCAAGGAATTCGTCCGCCGGCTCGCCGTCAGCGGCTACAACGCCGTGGCGCCCAACCTGTACTCGCGCGAAGCACCGGGCGCGGCGCCCGACGATGCGGCCGCCGCGGCGCGGGCGGCCGGCGGGGTGCCCGACGAGCGATTGGTCGGTGATGTCGCGGGCGCGGTGGAGTACCTGCGCACGGTGGCCGGCGCCAACGGCAAGTTCGGCGTCATCGGGCACTGCTCGGGCGGACGGCACGCCTACCTGGCGGCCTGCTCGCTGCCGTTCGACGCGGCGGTGGACTGCTACGGCGCCTTCATCGTCGAGGACCCACCCGAGGGCATGCCCAAGTCCATGAAGCCGATTCTGGAGCTGGCTGCAAATCTGAGCTGCCCGCTGCTGGGCCTGTTCGGTCTCGACGACCGGTTTCCGTCGCCGCCCGCGGTGGCCACCCTGGACGCGGAGCTCACCAAGCTGAACAAGCCGCACGAGTTCCACTCCTACGAGGGCGCGGGCCATTCGTTCTTCTCCGTCGACCGGCCGGCGTACCGGCCGGAGGCCGCGGTGGACGGCTGGCAGCGCATCGACGAGTTCTTCGCCACTTACCTGAAAGGCTAGGCATCGGCCATGTGCACCTATCTCACCGAACACGTCGAGATCGACGGCAGCGGCAAGGGCGCCACGGGATGGTTCGGCGCCAACCGCGCGACGGTGTACGTCGACCATCCCGTCCATGCTCCCTACGGCCACACGGTCAATATCGACGTGATCAACCCGCAGCTCGGCCCGTCGGCACGGGTGGCTCTGGAATTGACCGAAGAGAGCGCGCTCGCGCTCGCCGACGCCATCCGCAGGGCGATCGGTCACGCACCGGCCGGGCTGGCCTCCAGGGACCAGTAGGTTAGCGATGACCGCCAAAACCGATTATCCGCAGATGGCCGCCGCGCGCGGCAGGATCGAGCCCGCCCCGCGGCGGGTCCGTGGTTATCTCGGCGATGCGCTGGTCTTCGACACCACCACCGCCCGGTACGTGTGGGAAGTCCCCTACTACCCCCAGTACTACATCCCGCTGGCCGACGTTCGTTCCGAGTTCCTGGACGACGAAAACCACGCCCAGAAGGTGCAATTCGGCCCGTCGCGACTGTACTCCCTGGTGGGTGCCGGTCAGACGCATGTGTCGGCCGCGCGGGTATTCGACACCGACGGTGGCGGACCGCTGGCCGGGACGGTGCGGTTCGAGTGGAATGCGTTGCGCTGGTTCGAAGAAGACGAGCCGATATACGGTCACCCGCGCAACCCGTATTCCCGCGTCGATGCCCTGCGCTCGCACCGGCACATCAGGGTCGAATTCGACGGAATTGTCTTGGCCGACACAGTGTCTCCCGTGCTGCTGTTCGAAACAGGTTTGCCGACAAGGTATTACATCGATCCGACCGATGTCGCGTTCGAGCACCTGGAACCCAGCGCGACGCAGACATTGTGTCCGTACAAGGGAATAACGTCGGGCTATTGGTCGGTGCGGGTGGGTGACACCGTCCACGAGGACTTGGCGTGGACCTACCACTATCCGCTTCCGGCCGTCGGCCAGATCGCCGGTCTGATCGCGTTCTACAACGAGAAACTCGACATCATCGTCGACGGGGTCGGGTTGGGGCGGCCACAGACGCAATTCAGCTAGCCCAGCGGCCGGTGTGATTTATCCCTCGTCGACGCCCCAAACCTGAGAATTCTTAACTTAACTGGCGTTAGGGCGTTTACATGGGCTGTTAGCGGCGCAGATGAAATCCGCCGGAAGCGGGTTTGCCTGTCTTTCGCTACGGGTAGGCGACTGCAGTACAGCGTGATTGGAAGTCTGAGCAGAACCTAAGTGCGCGGAGTGACGTAGCTAACGTCTGGCATTTCGAACTGCTGTCGGGTGATTTTTGGCCAGTAGACTACCGAAAACCAGTCTCGCCAGCGCCTTTCGGTGCTGGAGCCGGTGGAGCCGGAGGCCAATCGCCGTGTATGTATCGGCGGCCTCGCCACTTCGCCCACCAGAGCCGACAACACAGTAAAGGCGGTGCCAGCGTGAACGATGTGACCGGCCCTACGGCCGCGCACGACGATCAAGACGGCGAAGTCTTCGAGCTTGACGCCACCTCGGTGATTCGAGTCCCGATGCACAACGGTCCGATCAGCGACATCGACATCAGCCCCGATGGGCGCCGGCTGGTCGTCACTAACTACGGCAGCAACGCGGTCTCGGTCATCGACGCCAACGCGTGCCGCGTCTCGAGCACCGTCACCGGGCTGGTCGAACCCTTCGCGGTGGCCATGAGCAGTGCGGACGCCAACTATGCCTACGTCAGCACCGCGACCCCCGGCTACGACGCCATCGAAGTCATCGACGTCGTCACGAACTGGCGTATCGCCACACATCGGCTCGCGAACAGCGTGAGCGACCTGACGGTCAGCCCGGACGGAAAAAACGTTTACGCCAGCCGAAACGCGGCTCGCGGGGCCGATGTGACGGTCCTGGACACCACCACCGGTGAACTCGAGGTCATCGACCTGGCGACCGCGCCGGGAGTCACCACCGCATGCGTGCGGATCAGCGCCGACGGGCGTCGTCTGTACGTCGGCCTGAACGCGCCGACCGGCGGCAGCCTCGCCGTGATCGAGACCCGGACGCGGTCCGACGATCGTCGTGTCGGCGGCCGGTCGCGCATAGTCGGTGTCGTCGACATCGGTCTGCCCGTCCGCGACGTGGCGCCGAGCCGCGACGGCGGCACGGTGTACGTGGCGAGCTGCGATCCGGTCGCGGGCGCAGTGCTCGACGTCGTCGACACCCGGGCCAACAAGATCGTCGTCACGCACAAGATCCCCGAGATCACCGGTTCGCTCACCCGGATGACGCTCAGCCGCGACGGCGAGCGGGCCTACTTGGTCAGCGACGACCGCATCACGGTGCTGAGCACCGGCACGCAGGAAGTCGTCGGTGAGGTCATGGTCTCCAAGCATCCGTCCTGCGTGGTGGAAAGCCCCGACGGCACCCACCTCTACATCGCCGACTACTCCGGTGTGGTCACCGCGGCGCGGATCGGCTCGACCGCACAACCGCAGATCTCCCTCGGCGCGACCGACCGGGCCATGTCGGTGGCCGGCTGGCTGCCCGAGCTCCCGGAGTGGGAGCTGGCCCTGGCCTAGTTGTAGGGCCGAGGCCCGCGTTCGGCTGGCTGACCAAAGCGGCGCCGGCGGAACGGGATCCACGCCGTCAATCCCCGGCCCGGCCGGGCGCTGTCCCTCTCGCCGAATTCGGGCTTAGGGTGGAGGCGGCCTACGGCGTTGACCCGGTCGGCCGGAATGCGGGGGCGCCGCATTTCGCGGATTGGCACAGGCGGTCCTGTGTCGAGATTGAGGCGGTACATCAATGGACGGCACGATGCAGGACTTTCCATTGACGATCACCGCGATCATGCGGCACGGCTGCACCGTGCACGGCGAACGCACCGTCACGACCGCCACTGGGGATGGCTACCGCCACACGACCTATCGGGAATTGGGACAGCAGGCCGCGCAACTGGCCCACGGGCTGCGCCGGCTCGGCATCACCGGTGACCAGCGGGTGGGCACGTTCATGTGGAACAACGCCGAACACCTCGTCGCCTACCTCGCCCTGCCGTCGATGGGCGCCGTGCTGCATACCCTCAACATCCGGCTGTTCCCCGAGCAGATCGCCTTCGTCGCCAACGAAGCCGAAGACCAGGTGGTGCTGGTCGACGCGTCACTGGTCAAACTGCTCGCACCCGTGCTGCCCGACCTGGAGACCGTGCACACGGTGATCGTGGTCGGCGACGACGAAGACGCCCGGGTTCTGCAGGAATCGGGCAAGACCGTGCTGCGCTACGCCGACGTCCTCGAGGGCGAGTCCACAGAGTTCGACTGGCCGCACATCGACGAGAACTCCGCGGCCGCGATGTGCTACACCAGCGGCACCACCGGGAACCCGAAAGGCGTGGTCTACAGTCACCGTTCGAGCTTCCTGCACACCATGGGCGCGTGTACCACCAACGGCATCGGCGTGGGCGCCACCGACCGTGTGCTGCCCATCGTGCCGATGTTTCACGCCAACGCCTGGGGTTTGCCGTACGCGGCGCTGATGGCCGGCGCCGACCTGGTGCTGCCCGACTGTCACCTCGACCCCAAGTCGCTGGTTCGGTTGGTCGAGGACCTGCGGCCCACCGTGACCGGGGCGGTGCCGACCATCTGGAATGGTGTCCTGCATTACCTCGAGGACGACCCCGACCACGACATGTCGTCGCTGCGGCTGGTGGTCTGCGGCGGCTCGGCCGTGCCGGTATCGCTGATGCGCACCTTCGAGGAAAAACACGACGTCCAGATCCGCCAACTGTGGGGCATGACGGAGACGTCGCCGCTGGCCACCATGGCGTGGCCCCCGCCGGGCACCCCGGAGGACCAGCATTGGGCCTTCCGCGGCACGCAGGGGCAGCCGGTCTGCGGGGTCGAGATGCGCATCGTCGACGACGAGGGTCAGGTACTGCCCAACGACGCCAACGCCGTCGGTGAGGTGGAGGTGCGCGGACCGTGGATCGCCGGCTCCTACTACCTGGGCCGCGACGAATCGAAGTTCGACTCCGGCTGGCTGCGCACCGGGGACGTGGGCCGCATCGACGAGCGGGGATTCGTCACCCTGACCGACCGCGCCAAGGACGTCATCAAATCCGGTGGGGAATGGATCTCCTCGGTCGAGCTGGAGAACTTCCTGATCGGCCACCCCGAGGTGCTCGAGGCCGCCGTCGTCGGCGTTCCCGACGAGCGATGGGAGGAACGACCGCTGGCGGTCATCGTACCCAAGCATTCGTCGGTGAGCGCCGAGAACCTGCGAAAGTTCCTCGCGGACAAGGTGGTTCGCTGGTGGCTACCCGAACGATGGACCTTCGTCGACGAGATTCCGCGGACCAGCGTGGGCAAGTACGACAAGAAGGCCATCCGGGCGCGGTACGCCGAGCACGGTTATTGGGTGGTCGAAGCCCGCGACTGACCTAGGCAATTGGCGCGCAAATTGGCGCGCAGAGCTGAGAGGCTTTATCCCCGTGGCACATTCGCTAGTCGTCGATCAATCCGTCGTCGCCCCGGTTGCCGTGCAGGACGCGTTCGGCCGCACGCTGCCGATTCCGCTTCCGACGCTGTTTCACCGCTGGTACGGACCGTTCCCGCCGATCACGGAAGTCCGCGAGCAGACCGGTGCCTGGGACGCGGCGGGCCAAACCCGCATCGTGCACCTGGCCGGTGGGGCCAGCATGCGCGAGGAACTGACCAGCGTCGAGGAGCCCCGGTCATTCGGCTACCGGCTCTCCGAAATCACCGGCCCGATGGCGCTGCTGGTCGACCACATCATCGGCGAATGGATCTTCACGCCGGCCGCGGCCGGCACCGAAATCACCTGGCGCTGGGACATCCACCCGAAGTCGCCGCTGACGGCCTGGGCCCTGCCGCTGCTGGGCAGGATGTGGAAGGGCTACGCGCGGCGGGCGCTGCATAACCTGTCGGCCTTGCTGACGGGCTGACGACGCGACCACTACCGTGGGAAGGCATGTGCCGACTCTTTGGCCTGCATGCCGGGACGCACGCTTGCACCGCGACCTTCTGGCTGCTGGACGCGCCAGAAAGCCTGTCCGAACAGAGCAGAAGAAACCCGGACGGCACCGGCCTGGGTGTTTTCGACCAACACGGCCAACCGCACCTTTACAAGGAGCCGATCGCGGCCTGGCAGGACGCCAAATTCGCGACCGAGGCGCATCAGTTGACCGGCACGACCGTCATCGCCCATGTCCGCTACGCGACCACCGGATCGCTCGACATCCGCAACACCCACCCATTCATGCAGGACGGCCGGATCTTCGCGCACAACGGCGTCCTTGAAGGATTGGACATCCTCGACGAGCGGCTGCGTGAGGTCGGCGCCGACGATTTGGTATTGGGCGACACCGACTCCGAGCGGGTCTTCGCGTTGATCACCGCCTCGATCCGGGCGGCCGACGGCGACATCACGGCGGGCCTCGTCGACGCCATGCAATGGCTCGCCGAGCATGCTCTGATCTATGCGGTCAACGTGCTGTTGAGCACGGCCACCGACGTGTGGGCCCTGCGATATCCGGAAACTCATCAGCTCTATATTTTGGACCGATCCGGCGATGCGGCTTGGCGCGACCCCGAATTCGACTTGTGCACCAAGCGGATTCACGCCCGGTCGGAGCATCTGTGTGAGCGGCCGTCGGTGGTGTTCGCCACCGAGGTGATGGACGACGAGCCGCGCTGGCGGCTGCTGCCCGCGGGTGAACTCTTCCATGTCGATGCCGGTCTGCAAATCCACCGCAACATGATCCTGCCGGACCCGCCCAAACATCTGCTGCGTCGCGAGGACCTGAGCTCGCCGGTGGAGGAGTCGCAGCACGCCCTGCCGAACACCCGGCAGCTGGCCTGACGCCGTTTGGCAGAGTTGGTGGGCGTGACAAACAAACGCGCCCTGGTGCTGGCTGGTGGAGGGATAGCGGGAATCGCCTGGGAGACAGGTGTTCTGCGCGGCATCGCCGACGAGTCGCCGGCGGCGGCCCGGCTGTTGACGGAGTCGGACGTGCTGGTCGGGACCTCGGCAGGCTCGGCGGTCGCCGCGCAGCTCAGCAGCGGCCACTCCCTGGACGAGCTGTTCGACCGGCAGGTCGCCGCGTCATCCGCCGAGATCGATTCCGGAGTCGACATCGAGACCATCACCGAATTGTTTCTGACCGCCCTGGCGGAGCCGTACGAGGAGTCGCTGGACAGGACCCGGCAGCAGATGCAGCGCATCGGTGCCGTGGCGCTCGCGACCAAAACCGTTCCCGCGCCGGTGCGCCGCGACGTCATCGCGCGGCGATTGCCGTCCCACGACTGGCCGGACCGGGAGCTGCGGCTCACCGCGATCGACGTCGCCACCGGCGAATTGGCCATTTTCGACCGAGACTCCGGCGTCGAGCTCGTCGACGCCGTGGCCGCCAGTTGCGCGGTACCCGGGGCGTGGCCACCGGTGACGATCGCGGGCCGCCACTACATGGACGGCGGCGTCGCCAGCTCGGTCAACCTCGTGGTAGCCGCCGACTGCGATACGGCCGTGGTGCTGGTGCCCTCGGGCGTGGACACTCCGTCGCCGTTCGGCGCCGGGCCGGCCGCCGAGATCTCGGCGTTCGCCGGCGCGGCGCTCGCCGTGTTCGCCGACGGCGCTTCGTTGGCCGCCTTCGGGCCCAATGCGCTGGATCCGGGCTGCCGCATCCCGTCGGCGATGGCCGGCCGCGAGCAGGGCCGTCGCGAAGCCGCGGCCGTCGCCCGCTTCCTGGGCGTGTGACGGCGCTTGGCGCGCAACTGATTTGACTGCCGCTCAGCGCTCGATCGCGGGCGGGTCATCCTGGCCGCCCTCGACTTCCAGCGCCTCCAACGCCTCGTCCGCCAGCGCCCGGCCGGCGGTGATCACCTCCGCCGCCCGGTGGAATTCCAGGGCCCGGCACGTCGAACGTGGGACCTCGATGAGCAGGTCGGGCGGGTAGACGGCCAGGGTGTGGCGCGCGAGCGCGGCCTGGGCGATGTCGATGGTCCGGTTCATCACCTCGAAGCTGCCGAGTCTGGGCACCTCGGCTCCCGCACCGGGCAGTTCGCCGGCGTCGTCACCGGTCGCGGGCTGCTCGTCGTCCTGGGCGTCCGACCAGCTGTCCGACTCGCCGGCCGGGCCGCCCAATCTGCTCAGCAACGCCCGCGCGGTCGGCCGGTCGAGCAACGACCGGGCGGCGGCGGTGTCGAGCAGCGCGGAGGTGCTCCGCAGCATGCGGGTCAACCACTCGACGGTGGCGCCCGGCTCGGGTTCGCGGGTGGTGATCGCCTCGCTGCCGGACAGGCTCACCGCGATGATCAGGTCGGCGTTGACCGCGGCGAGCGGGGCCATCGGCAGCGGGTCGAGGATCCCGCCGTCGGCGAGCAGCCGCCCCTCCACCGCGTGGGGGGCGATCACGCCGGGGATGGCGATGGAGGCGCGGATCGCCTCGTCGAGGGGGCCGCGCTGAAACCACACCGACTTGCCCGCCAGCAGGTCGGTGGCCACCGCGGTGTAGGGGATCGGCAGTTCGTCGATGGCGACCGGGCCCAGGATGTCGCGCACGGCGTCCAGGATCTTGCCGGCCCGCATCACGCCGGCCGCGCTGATCGACGGGTCGAGCAGCCGCAGGATGGTGCGCTGGGTCAGGGACTTCGCCCAATCGGTGAACTCGTCGAGCCGTCCGGCCGCCTGCAGACCGCCGACCAGCGCGCCCATCGACGACCCGGAGATGCCGACGATCTCGTAGCCGCGCGCCGCCAGGGCCTCGATCACCCCGATGTGGGCGTAGCCGCGGGCGCCCCCGCTGCCGAGCGCGAGTGCCACCCGAGTCGGTTCTGATCGACGTTCGTCAGGCACCCATCCATTTTGCGCGGCAGCGACCCCTTGATGGACGGCGCGGGGACTTTTTTCAGCCGTGATCCCAATTACGCGGCGGCCGAAATCGCGGGCGCGGAGTTACCCGCATTCGTTGCCGGCGGCCGCGCGCGCGGCGACGATCACGGCCGCCTGCCGGGCCGGGGTCAGCTTCGACCAGGGGGCGTTCCAGCTGCCCGCGGTGCCCGACGGCGACGCCTGAATCATCGACAAATAGGGCTCGAACAGCGACGCACCGCTCTTGGGCTGGGCGTCCATCCACTCTTTCGCGGCGTGACAGGCCTGGTAGTACTCCTCTTCGGTCGAATTCGCGGGGACATCGACCCTGGTTGTCACGCCGGCGGGGGACAGGCCGACGGAGCCCGCCGGCGCCGACCCCGGGCCGTTCGGAATGCCGGACTGCCGCGCCGGCGGGGACGCGGGCGCACCGCCGTGGGCGCCCTGCGAGCACGCGGTGACCGCCGTCACCACGACCGCGACAACAACCGCGTCCCATCGCCGGGACCGATCACCGCACCAGCGCACGTTCTCAATCTATGCAACACTGGCGGCCGTGATGGAGCGCTTCGGATTTTGCGAGTGTTGTCGGCCGTAACACGCCGCCGCTTGCCCTGTCCGTTTTCGCGTGAAAGTTCCCCCGATGTCTGTGTCTGTCGCCACCGTGGATTCTGTGGCTGCCCCGCGCCCGCGAACCCTTTCCGCCCCGTCCGCCGGCCCCACCCGGCTGCGAGTGCCCGATCTGCTCCACGCCACCGACCGGGCCGCCGACGATGTGCTCAGCGGACGCTGCGACCACCTGCTGCCCGAGGGCGGCATACCCGAGTCGCGGCGCTGGTTCACCCGCATCCACGGCGACGAGGAGCTCGACGTCTGGCTGATCAGCTGGGTGCCCGGCCAGCCGACCGAATTGCACGACCACGGCGGGTCGCTGGGCGCGTTGACCGTCATCTCCGGATCGCTGAATGAATACCGTTGGGACGGCAGGGCTTTACGACGCCGTCGGCTCGACGCCGGCGATCAGGCCGGGTTTCCGCTGGGCTGGGTGCACGACGTGGTGTGGGCGCCGCGGCCCGTCACCGTGCCCGTGACACTGCCCGCCGCGGCGAGCGCCAGCCCGGGGCCGGTGCGGCCGACGCTGAGCGTGCATGCCTACTCGCCGCCCCTGACAGCGATGTCGTACTACGACATCACCGACCGCAAGACGTTGCGCCGTAACCGAACCGAACTGACCGACCAGCCGGAAGGATCGCTATGAGCCGCATCGACGTCGTCGTGAGATCCGCCCGGCGCCGGTATCGCCGCCTGCCCGCCGCCGAAGTGCCCGACGCGCTGCGGCGCGGCGCGGTGCTGGTCGACATCCGGCCACAGGCCCAGCGCTTTCGCGAGGGCGAGGTGCCGTCAGCGCTGGTGATCGAACGCAACGTGTTGGAGTGGCGCTGCGATCCCACCAGCGAGGCCAGGCTGCCGCAGGCCGTCGGCGACGACGTCGAATGGGTGATCCTGTGTTCCGAGGGCTACACGTCCAGCCTGGCCGCGGCCGCCCTGCTGGACATCGGCCTGCACCGCGCCACCGACGTCATCGGCGGCTACCACGCGCTGGCCGGCGCCGGCGTGCTGAGCGAACTGGCTGGGGCGCGGGTCGATCCGGTGTTCGCGGACACCGGCGGCACCGCGCGCCGCTGGCTCTGACTCTCTAACTCGTCTCGTTGGAGTGCAGCAGCGGACGCAGTTTCGCCGTTTTCTCCGGTGTCCAGCCCGGCGGTGGCAGCACCGCCGCCCAGCCGTCGGCGACGGCGGCGACGTAGTGGTGACCGTGCCCGTCGGGGACGTCGACCGCCACGGCCATGTCGGCCGACACCTGTAGGAACGTGACGACCGGAATCCAGCGCGTCTGCGGCAGTACGTCATAGCCGCGCGGTTCGTTCAGCCAGTCGGGCTTGCTGAACAACAGGTCCGGCGTCCACCACGCGATCGGATCCGAAGCGTGCTGCAGGTACACCACGCGAGGGTGATCCCATGGCGCGTTGGGCCGCGCCAAATCCCTTGCGCGAGCGACGAATCGGACATACTTGCCGTCCTGGTAGATCGGTAACCACTCCGGTGACCGGGCGTCCCGCGTGGACGTCAGGTCGGTCCAGATGGTGTTTTTGAAAGTGGGCCCGCTGAACAACGCCCCGTCGGTGCGCGCCAGCACGTTGTTCAGGCTCAAAAACGGCGCCTCGCCCCCGAACGATCCCAAACTCTCGCCGAACACGACGAGCTTGGGCCGCTGGGCCTCGGGCATCTGGCGGATCAGCCTGTCGACGGCCTCGAAGAGCGCCTGTCCGGCGTGGCGGGCGTTCTCCTTATCCACCAGGAACGACAGCCAGCTCGGCAGGAACGAATACTGCATGCTCACGATCGCCGTGTTGCCGTTGTACATGTACTCCAGCGCCGAGGCCTCCGCCTCATTGATCCAGCCGGTCCCGGTGGTGGTGCCCACCGCGACGACGGGGCGCCGCAGCCCGCCGGTGCGCTGCAACTCCTGGGCCGCCAGCTCCGCGGCCGCCGTGATGCCCTTCGACGAGTCCAGCCCGGCGTAGGCCCGGATCGGCTCGGCGGCCGGTGCCCCGTTGAACGCGGTGAGTTGCTCGACGGTCGGACCGCCCTCCACGAAGATGCGGCCCTCGCGGCCCAGCGACTCCCACGACACCAGCGACTCCGGGCCACCCGACCGCAGTGGCGTTTTCGGGGGAGCCGTATCGGGGTTCAGCTCTTCGTTGGCCGTGGCGAAGGTGTGGTTCATGGTGCGCATGGCGAACTTGAGCACGACGCCGTTGAGCAGGGTGATGGTCAGGGTTACCAGCGCCACCACCACGATCGTTGCGGACAGGCGGAATGGGGCGACGCGGTCCAGTTCTCCGACAAGGAATCTGACCAGCCAGCGGATGAATTGCCCGAACTCGACCACCGTGAACAACACCACCACCGACAGCACCGCGGCCAGGGGATAGTCGTACCACTTCAGATGTTCCACGCCCATCAGGTTGCGCACGTCGTCCTGCCAAACGTGGAACCAGATCGCCATCAGCACCATGCCGATCAGGCCGACCGGGACCAGCACCAGCCACGCCCATCCCGGCGGCGGTGGGCTGGATTGCCTGCCGGCCATGTAGCGGACCAGCCAGACCGCGAAGACGCCCAAGCCGTAGCCGATGGCGCCGGACAATCCGCTGACCAGTCCCTGGAACAAGGCGCCGCGCGGCAGGAGCGACGGGGTCAGCGAAAGCCAGATGAAGACCACGCCGACCGCGGTGCCGGTGAACGTGTAATGCCGCACCCACCACGGCTTTTCGGTCCATGGCAGGGTGGGAGCCGCGCGCCCGGCTCGCGGCGCGGGTACCGGTGGTGCCGCGCCCGGCTCGGCCGCCGCGGACTCCTCGACGTCGTCCGCCGGCTTGTGGCCCGTCTCGGTGTTTGTCGCGGAAACCGGTTCGCTCACAGGCGCGTCCTAGCGGTGGGTGAAGTTCGGCGCGCGCTTCTCGACGAAGGCCGCCATCCCTTCGGATTGATCCTCGGTTGCGAAGGTTGAGTGAAACAGCCTGCGCTCGTAGAGAAGTCCCTCGGCCAAGGTGGATTCGAACGCGCGGTTGACGGCCTCTTTGGCCATCCTGGCCGCCGAGCGTGACATCTGCGAGATGGTAGTTGCGACGGCCTTGGCCTCGGTCAGCAGGTCGTCGGCCGGCACCACTCGCGACACCAGACCGCTTCGTTCGGCTTCCTCCGCGCCGATGGTGCGGCCGGTCAGGATGAGGTCCATGGCCTTGGCCTTGCCGATGGCGCGGGTCAGCCGCTGCGAGCCGCCCATGCCGGGCAGCACGCCGAGCTTGATCTCGGGCTGGCCGAATTTCGCTGTGTCGGCGGCGATCAGCACATCGCACATCATGGCGAGCTCACAGCCACCTCCCAGCGCGTGCCCGGCCACCGCCGCGATCGTCGGGGTGCGAACCGCGGCCAGCTTGCTCCAGGGGGCGAAGAAGTCGGCGCCGAAGGCGTCGGCGAACGTCAGCTCGGACATCTCTTTGATGTCGGCGCCGGCGGCAAACGCCTTGGCCGAGCCGGTGATGATGATCGCGCCGATACCGGGATCGTCGTCGAAATCGGCTGCCGCGCTGGTCACTTCGTTCATCACCTGAGTGTTCAGCGCGTTGAGGGCCTTCGGCCGGTTCAGGGTGATGATGCCGACACGCTCCTCGCGCTCGACGAGGATGGTCTCGTAGTTCTTGGGGGCCGTGTCTGTCATCCAAACCGCCTTTCTAGAAACTCAAGTCGTCGTCGACCGGGGCGAAATACGCCTCGACGTCGGCCGCGGTGACCGCGGACAGCTGCGCCGGCGACCACTTCGGATTGCGATCTTTGTCGATCAACTGTGCGCGGATGCCCTCCACCAGATCGTGTGAGCGCAGCGACGCCGATGACACCCGATAGTCTTGCACCAGAACGTCTTTGAGTGTCTCGAGTTTGGCGGCGCGGCGCACCGCCTCCAGGGTCACCGACAGCGCGATCGGGGACCGGGTGGCGATCAGATCGGCGGCGTCTTGAGCAGGTTCAGCGCCCGGACCCGCCCCTTTGTTCTGGTGCTCGCGCAGCGCGGCGACGATGTCCTCGACGGTGTCACCGGCGAAGCATTCGTCGATCCAGTTGCGTTGCGCGGCAAGCTCGCTGGGTGGCGGTTCGACGGCGTACTTGGCCAGCGCCTGCTCGACGCCGTCGGTGATGACCGCTCGGCGGAACGCCTCGACGTCCTCGTGCGGGACATAGTGGTCGGCGAAGCCCATGGCGATGGCGTCGGCCCCGGAGAACGGCGCCCCGGTCAGGGCGGCGTGCAGGCCCAGCCCGCCGGGCGCGCGAGACAGCAGATAAACGCCGCCGACGTCCGGAATGAAGCCGATGCCGACCTCGGGCATGGCGATCTTGGAGGTGTCGGTCACCACCCGGGTGTTCGCGTGCGCGCTGACGCCGACGCCACCGCCCATCACGATGCCGTCCATCAGCGCCACGTACGGCTTGGGGAACTCGGCGATCTGCGCGTTGAGCAGATACTCGTCGCGCCAGAAGCGTCGCGCCTCGACCCCGTCCTTGCGCGCGCTGTGATAGATGGAGACCACGTCGCCGCCGGCGCACAGTCCGCGTTCACCGGCGCCGGAGAGCACCACCGCGCGCACCGCATCGTCGTCGGCCCAGCCGGTCAGGATGGTGCTCAGGGCGTCGACCATCCGCTGATTCAGCGAGTTGATCGCCTTGGGCCGGTTGAGCGTGATCAGGCCGACGCTTCCCTCGACTTCGGCCAGAACCTCATCGGATTCGTCGGTCACACCCTCGCCTCCCTTATGCCGGTCCAGCCTCGAGGAAGAAATCTAGATCGTCGCGACCGCCGCGGTACCCGCGGGTAAGGGTTATCTTTAACGCGACGACAACGGCGGAGGCCATATCCACCGGAAAACGCCCAGGTCCGCTGGGAACCAGGGTGCAACGCCGATCGTTGAGATTGTGTTCGCACAGCTCGAAGCCAATCAGAGAGGATCCGACGGTGCGGGAGACAAGCAACCCGGTATTTCGTTCGCTGCCTAAGCAGAGGGGCGGATACGCGCAATTCGGCACTGGCGCGCCCCCGATGCAGGGCTACGGCGCCGACCCCTACGCGGCTCCTTACCCGGCCCCGTACCAGGAGGCCAGGGCCTCCCGTCCGCTGACCATCGACGACGTCGTCACCAAGACCGGCATCACGCTGGCCGTGCTGACGCTCTCCGCCGTGGTCTCCTACTTCCTGGTCGCCCGCGACGTGGCGCTGGCCATGCCGCTGGCTTTGGTCGGCGGGCTGGGCGGCCTGGCCCTGGTGCTGGTGGCCACCTTCGGGCGCAAGCAGGACAACCCGGCCATCGTGCTGAGCTACGCGGTGCTCGAGGGCCTGGTGCTGGGCGCCATCTCGTTCGTCTTCGCCAACTTCTCGGTGTCGAACGCCAACGCCGGCGCGCTGATCGGTGAGGCGGTCCTGGGCACCTTCGGGGTGTTCTTCGGCATGCTCGTCGTCTACAAGACCGGGGCCATCCGGGTGACGCCCAAGTTCACCCGCATGCTGGTCGCCGCGATGTTCGGTGTGCTGGCCCTGATGCTCGGCAACTTCGTGCTGGCGATGTTCCACGTCAACGGCGGCACCGGCCTGGGTTTGCGCAGCGGCGGCACGGTGGCGATCATCTTCTCGCTGGTGTGCATCGGGATCGCGGCGTTCAGCTTCCTGATCGACTTCGATGCGGCCGACCAGATGGTGCGCGCGGGCGCGCCGGACAAGGCGGCCTGGGGCATCGCGCTGGGCCTGACCGTGACGCTGGTCTGGCTGTACATCGAGATCCTGCGTCTGCTCAGTTATCTGCAGAACGACTAGCTCCGCCACAGAAAAAACCGGCACGCCCGTTGGCGTGCCGGTTTTTTCGTGAGCTGAGGGCGTCGAGTGCTGCGTGACGGCGGCGTCGCACGGCGTGTCGCCGCCAGGTTTCACACTCGACGCCCGGGGGCCCGGTAATAGCGCCCGGACGCCCGACTAGAGGCACCCGGACGAGACGGCTAGCTCAGCCGCTCGATCACCATTGCCATACCCTGGCCGCCGCCGACGCACATGGTCTCCAGACCGAACGTCTTGTCGTGCGTCTGCAGGTTGTTGAGCAGCGTGGTGGCGATGCGAGCGCCGGTCATGCCGAACGGGTGGCCCAGCGCGATCGCCCCACCGGACACGTTCAGCTTGTCCTCGTCGATGCCCAGCTCGCGCGCCGAACCCAGCACCTGGACGGCGAACGCCTCGTTGATCTCGAACAGGTCGATGTCGCTGACCGACATCTTCGCGCGCGCCAGCGCCTTCTTGGTCGCCTCGATCGGGCCCAGGCCCATGATCTCCGGGGAGAGGCCGCTGACCCCGGTGGACACGATGCGCGCCAGCGGTGTCAGGCCCAGTTCCTTGGCCTTCGTGTCGCTGGTGATCACCACCGCGGCCGCGCCGTCGTTGAGCGGGCACGCGTTGCCCGCGGTCACCGTGCCGTTGGGCCGGAACACCGGCTTGAGCTGGCTGATCTTCTCGTAGGTGGTGCCGGGGCGCGGGCCGTCGTCGGTGCTCACGGTGGTGCCGTCGGGCAGGGTCACCGGGGTGATCTCCCGCTCGAAGAACCCGCTCTTGATCGCTTCCTCGGCGCGGTTCTGGCTGCGCACTCCCCAGTGGTCCTGGTCTTCGCGGCTGATGCCGGTCAGCAGCGCAACGTTCTCGGCCGTCTGCCCCATCGCGATGTAGACGTCGGGAATGTTGCCGTCGGCGCGGGGATCGTGCCACTCGTCGGCACCCTCGGCCGCGGCGGCCGAGCGCTCCTGCGCCTCACCGAACAGCGAGTTCTTGGTGTCCGGCCACGAGTCGGCGCTGCCCTTGGCGAAGCGGGACACGGTCTCCACACCCGCGGAGATGAATGCGTCGCCCTCGCCGGCCTTGATCGCGTGGAAGGCCATCCGGGAGGTCTGCAGCGACGACGAGCAGTACCGGTTGACGGTGGTGCCCGGCAGGAAGTCGAAACCAAGTTCGACGGCGATGACCCGCGCCAGGTTGTAGCCCGACTCGCCGGCGGGCTGGCCGCAGCCCAGGATCAGGTCGTCGATCTGGTGCGGGTTCAGGGCGGGCACCTTGTCGAGCGCGGCGCGCACGATCTGCACGGTCAGGTCGTCGGGGCGCATGTTGACCAGCGACCCCTTCATCGCGCGGCCGATCGGCGAGCGAGCGGTTGAGACAATGACGGCTTCAGGCATGGTTGTTCCCTTCAGATCCCACAGACGGGGGTTGGCTCGCTGCACCATCGGGCGGTCGACGGGCGAGACCAAATCTAGTCGCTGCCCACCTCGGGGCACGAAGACGGGGCAGGTCCGGGTACCGGCCGCCGCCACAGCCGCGACATCACGCTGCTGCGGGTGTGCCGCTGACCGAGCACCGGCGTCGCCGCCGGCACCGGCAGGCTCAGCGGTGCACGCTCCACCTCCTCGCCCAGCGCTTCGCAGAGGGCGAGCAGCAGGGCATCGGCCGCGAGCGCATAGGCGGGCGCCGAGGGGTGATAGCCGTCGGCGGAGAACATGACGTCCGGGGTGGCGCGGAATTGCGGCGCCATCAGCTGCGCCAACGGCACCGGCACCCCGCCGGCCGAGCGGACCGCCGCGGTCTGGGCGCGGGCGAGTTGCAGGCAACGCTCGTGCGCGAGCTGCCGCAGTGGCTGCGGAATGGCGCTGATGAATCCGAGGTCCGGGCAGGTGCCGACGATCACGACGGCGCCGCGGGCGCGCAACTTGCGGACGGACAGCGCCAGCCGTTGCGCCGACTGGCTGATGCCGTTGAGGGCCGTCACATCGTTGGCGCCGACCATGATCACCGCGACGTCCGGCGGGGGGCCGGCCACGAACATCGCGTCGACCTGACCGCACACACCCTTGGAGGTGGCGCCCACGATGGCCTTGGTGCTCAGCCGGATTCGGTTGCCGGTCTGCTCGGCCAGGCCCCGCGTGACCCGTACCCCGGGCACTTCATCGGCGCTCAGGCAGCCGTATCCGGCGGCGGTCGAGTCGCCGAAGATCATCAGGTGCAGGTCTACCGCCATGCCGCGGTACCACCGTTCCACCGGCCCGCCACCGCGGACGTACACGCCGTCCGCCCGGGGCGGGATGTCCCATGACTTGGGGATGATCGTGCGCGCGTGAGTGGCCTGGCCGACCAACAGACTGCGTGCCCCCAGGTAGGCGGTTCCTGTTGAGGCCAGCGCGCCCGCTGTGGCCAGGGCGATCGCCGAACGACGTGGCAGCCGCATGGTCACGCAACCAAGTTTAGAGCGGCTTCGCGGTTTGCGCGGGCGGCTGGAAAACGAACTGATCACGGAGCGAAGCAAAACTGGTATCGAATCAGCTATTTCATACGTTGCACTAAGCATCGCCTGTCAAGCTGAAGTCGAGGGGTTGGCTGAGCGCCATGGCAAACAACTGAACCAGACGCTTGGTCGCCTCGTCACATGCTGTATCGCACTACAAAGGCGTAGGAGTGTTGAGCATGACCGCACCTAGTAAGGAATCGGGGACGTCGGCAAATACCCTTCGGGCCCATGACGTCCTGAAAGCTCGTCGGGCCCAGACGCGCAAGTTTGCGATCAGCGACGGCGCGCCGGTCGAGGTACTGGAATCGGGGCCCAGCGTCGCCGCGCGACTGGCCAACCTCACCTCACGGATGACCATCCGGCCGATCCTGTCGGTCGGCAGCCACGTCCCCAACCTGCCCTGGCCGTGGGGTCTCATCGACCTCACCGCCCGGGTGCTGATCCCGGCGTCGGCCACCGTCCGCGAGACCATCAAGCTGCCCAACGCGTCGGCGCAGCTGGTTCGCGCGCCCGGGGTGCTGCCCGCCGACGGCACCCGCCGCGTGATCGTCTACCTCCACGGCGGCGCCTTTCTGACCTGTGGGGCGAACTCCCACGGCAGGCTCGTCGAAGCCCTGTCCAAGTTCGCGGACTCACCCATCTTGGTGGTCAATTACCGTCTGCTGCCGAAGAATTCGGTTGGGATGGCGCTCGAGGACTGCCACGACGCCTATCAATGGCTGCGGCAGCGCGGATACCAGCCCGACCAGATCGTGCTGGCCGGCGACTCCGCCGGCGGCTACCTGGCGCTCACGCTCGCCCAACGGCTGCAGGACGAAGGGGAGGATCCGGCCGCGCTGGTGGCGATCTCGCCCCTGCTGCAGTTGGCCAAGGAACCCAAGCAGGCCCATCCCAACATCGAGACCGACGCGATGTTCACGGCCGGGGCGTTCGATGCGCTCGCCGTCCTGGTGGCCAACGCCGCGGCGAAGAACATCGTCGACGGGAAGCCCGAAGAGCTTTACGAGCCGCTGGAGCACATCAAGCCGGGCCTGCCCCGCACGCTGATTCACGTGTCGGGCTCCGAGGTGCTGTTGCACGACGCGCGGCTGGCGGCCGGCAGGCTGGCCGCGGTCGGCGTGCCGGCCGAGGTCCGGGTGTGGCCCGGGCAGATTCACGACTTCCAGCTGGCCGCGCCGATGGTGCCCGAGGCCGTGCGCTCGCTGCGTCAGATCGGCGACTACATCCGCGAGGCCACCGAGTAAGACGCGGGCCGACGCCGCAAACCCGCGGAGCGCAGTTGTGCGCCGCGCGAAACCGCCTGAGACGATGAACGCATGCGGATCGCGCAGCACATCAGTGACCTCATCGGCGGCACACCGTTGGTGCGGCTGAATTCCGTCGTTCCCGACGGCGCCGGCATCGTGGCGGCCAAGGTCGAATACCTCAACCCCGGTGGCAGCTCGAAGGACCGGATCGCGGTCAAGATGATCGACGCCGCCGAAGCCAACGGACAGCTGCGGCCCGGCGGCACCATCGTCGAACCCACCTCGGGCAACACCGGCGTCGGGCTGGCCCTCGTCGCCCAGCACCGCGGCTACAAGTGCGTGTTCGTCTGCCCGGACAAGGTCAGCGAGGACAAGCGCAACGTGCTGATGGCCTACGGCGCCGAGGTCGTCGTGTGCCCGACCGCCGTGCCGCCCGAGCACCCGGACAGCTACTACAGCGTCTCCGATCGGTTGGTCACCGAGATCGACGGCGCGTGGAAACCCGACCAGTACGCCAACCCGGAAGGGCCGGCCAGCCACTACGAAACCACCGGCCCGGAGATCTGGGCCGATACCGACGGCAAAGTCACCCATTTCGTCGCCGGCATCGGCACCGGCGGAACGATCACCGGCGCGGGCCGCTACCTCAAAGAGGTGTCCAACGGTGCGGTGCGCATCATCGGCGCGGACCCCGAGGGGTCGGTGTATTCGGGCGGCACCGGCCGGCCCTATCTGGTGGAGGGCGTCGGCGAGGACTTCTGGCCGCAGGCATACGACCGCACGGTGCCCGACGAGATCATCGCGGTTTCCGATTCCGACTCGTTCGACATGACCCGGCGGCTGGCGCGCGAGGAAGCGATGCTGGTCGGCGGGTCGTGCGGGATGGCGGTGGTCGCCGCGCTCAAGGTCGCCGAGCAGGCCGGGCCGGAGTCGCTCGTGGTGGTGCTGCTGCCCG
>NZ_LZJP01000014.1:0-866 GCF_001667865.1 Mycobacterium mantenii
GCACCTGCATTCCGAGCCAGTTGCATGGCATCATCGATCGCCACGCGATGAACGCGCACTGCTGCTCGGGCGTCAACGGACTCGGTCCCGCACATGGCGGCGTTCCCGGCGCACCGCAGATCGGGTCGGCCGATGCAAGCGGCGCGTAGGCGAACGCGGCGGCCGCAACCATCAGGGCGACGGCGGTGATCATGGTGGTGACGAGACGTCGGGTGCGATGCATGGCCCCTCGAATCTGTAGCGTTTGTACGGAGACGAGAATCAATTAAAAATGTTGGCGTACAACAAATTCAGCGAGATGATCTGCGCTGGATTAATGCGGCGAGTTGGCCATATAGCACCGCACTCGGGTGGCGGCGTCGTCCGGCTTGACCCCCATAGTTATCAATCTCTGCACCACTTGGGCAGGTGGCACACCCCCAACGATGTCGTTGTCGATCACATGAAGGCTGGGAAACCAATCTTCTGCGGTTACGCCCGGCGGCGGCGGCTTCGCGTCGCCCCCTATGCACTGAACGTATCCATTGACGCCGGTATCGGCGTGAGCGGACGGCGCCCCCATCGACACAGCGATGGCCGTCCCGACCGCCGCGGGGACATAGATGAAACGCATGCGGGAATTATCGCGCGTTCGTATCGTTTGACAACCACGAATTCGGGTTTGCCACCACGAAACTCCAGTGCCGGACGGCGCCATATCCCGTTTTGTGCACTTCTAAGGCGCCGCCGTCGGCCTTACACTGAGCGAGATATGTGCGCCTATCAGATCGTCGTGGTCGGTACCGATGGCTCGGACTCCTCGCTGCGTGCGGTGGAGCGTGCGGGCGCGATCGCTGCGCATCACGAGGCGAAATTGATCGTGGTGA
>NZ_LZJP01000015.1:0-763 GCF_001667865.1 Mycobacterium mantenii
ACGGCGGGCGGGGTTACATGTCGAAGATTTTCAACGACGCCTGGATGTCGTCGTACGGGTTCCTGCGCAGCCGCCTCGACGGGTCGACCGAACAGTCCAGGGTCGGCGACGTGCTGCGCCGCAAATCCGGGGAGCTGCCCGACCTGGTGCACACCCACCCGTCCGAGACGGTGCGCGACGCCATCGGCATCCTGCGCGAGTACGGGGTGTCCCAGATGCCGGTCGTCGGCGCCGAGCCGCCGGTGATGGCGGGGGAGGTGGCCGGCAGTGTGTCCGAACGGGAACTGCTGTCCGCCGTCTTCGAGGGCCGGGCGAAGTTGGCGGACGCGGTCGCACAGCACATGAGCCCGCCGCTGCCGATGATCGGCGCCGGGGAGTTGGTCAGCGCGGCCGGCAAGGCGCTGCGCGACTGGGACGCGTTGATGGTGGTCGAGGAGGGCAAACCGGTCGGGGTGATCACCCGCTATGACTTGCTGGGTTTCCTCTCCGAGGGACCCCGGGGGCTGTCCGGGCGCCGGTAGTTCTCGGTGCCGCGCGTGCCGACAGGCGCGCGCCGCGCGTCTCGCCCGGCCGCTACGCGCTCGGGTACTGTTTCGGCCTAGTTCAGCTGGACCCGAGTGGAAAGGTTGCCCATGACCGATCAACCGCCGCCCGGCGGCGCTTACCCGCCACCTCCCTCGTCGCCCGGGCCCTCGGGTGGGCCTCAGCCGCCCTCGGGTGGGCAGGAGACCCCGCCGCCCCCGCCTCCGCAGGCGCCCGCCGG
>NZ_LZJP01000016.1:0-6967 GCF_001667865.1 Mycobacterium mantenii
GGCCAGTCGGTGGCATCGATGACGTCCCAGCCGAAATCGGCCCGCTCGGCGGCCACCACCACCTGCCGCGGTATCCCCTCGACCGCCGGTAACAGTGTGCGCAGGCTTTCATGGCGGGCCACCACGTCGGCCAGCGCCGCACCCAGCGCCTCGGCATCAAGCGCACCGCGCAGCCGCAACGCCGCCGCCATGTTGTAAACCGGTGAGGGACCGTACAACTGGTCGATGAACCACAACCGCTGCTGGGCGAACGACAACGGCACCACCGCGGGCCGCTCGCCCGCCACCAACCGCTCAAGCCGGCCCGCGCCCGCACCGATACACGGCGCCAACTGGGCAACCGTGGGCGCCTCGAACACGCTACGTACCGAAAGATCGGCATTTAGACCGGTGTTGACCGCGGCGACGAGGCGCATCGCCAACAGCGAGTCCCCGCCCAGGTCGAAGAACGAGTCGTCGACCCCGACCCGCTCAAGCCCCAGCACCTCGGCGTAGATGCCGGCCAGGATCTCCTCGGTCGGGGTGCTCGGGGCGCGGTAACGATCGGCATCGGTGTATTCGGGTGCCGGCAGGGCGCGGGTGTCGAGTTTGCCGTTGACCGTCAACGGCAGCGCCGCGAGCACCACCACCGCGGCCGGCACCATGTAGGCCGGGAGCCGCTCGGCCAGCGCGTCGCGTATCTCGGCCGGGTCTGCCGTCCCGGCGACGTAACCCACCAGGCGCTTATCGCCGGGCCGGTCCTCGCGGGCGATCACCGCCGCCTGCGTCACGCCGTCCAAACTCGCCAGGGCTGCCTGGATTTCGCCGAGCTCGATGCGATAGCCGCGGATCTTGACCTGCTCATCAGCCCGCCCTAGATAGGCCAACTGCCCATCGGGTCGCCACGCCACCAGGTCGCCGGTGCGATACATCCGTGCCCCGGGCGCCCCGAACGGACACGCCACAAACCGCGACGCGGTCAACCCGGCCCGACGCCAATACCCGAAGCCCACGCCGCGCCCGGCCACATACAGCTCACCGACCACCCCGGCCGGCACCGGCCGCAGCCAGCCGTCCAGCACGAAGAATGCCGCACCGGGCACCGGCGAGCCGATCGGCGGCGCACCCGAATCCACCTGTAACGGTGCACTTCTGGACGCCCACATGGTGGTCTCGGTCGGGCCGTAGACATTGATCATCACCCGCCGCGGCGCCCACCGGTCCACCAACTCGGGCGGGCACGGCTCGGCGCCGATCACCAACGCCGCGCCCACCCCATCGGGGGACAGCACGCCGACCGCCGAGGGGGTCTGCGTCAAGACGCTGACGCGTTGGGCGACCAGCAGGGCGTGGAAGTCTTCGGGTGAGCGGGCCACCGACTCGGGCACGATCACCATCCGCCCACCATGTAGCAGCGCGCCCCAGATCTCCCACACCGAGAAGTCGAACGCATAGGAGTGACACTGGGTCCACACCTGGTGCGGCCCCAGCTCCACGCCGATGTCCAGGCCGTCGAACAGCTGGGTGACGTTGTGCTGTGCGACGGCAACGCCTTTGGGGACCCCGGTGGTGCCCGAGGTGTAGATGATGTGGGCGATCTCCTCGGGGGACGGCGCCGGTAGTGCTGTGCGGGGTTGGATGTCAACAGCGGGGTCGTCGACGTCGATGACCGGCAGATCGTGCCCGTTCAGCAGCTCGGCCAGCCCGGCGGTGGTGAGCGCGGCGATCGGCGCGGCATCGGCGAGCATGAACCCCATCCGGGCCGCCGGCAGCGCCGGGTCGATCGGCAGATAGGCCGCTCCGGTTTTCAGCACCGCCAAGATTGCCACGATCGCCTCGGCCGACCTCGAAAACAGCAGCGCCACACGGGATCCCGGGCCGACCCCGCGGTCGGCCAACAGGTGCGCCAACCGGTTGGCCGCCTCATCCAGCTCGCGATAAGTCAACGAATGCCCACCGCAGCTGATCGCCACCGCATCCGGTGTCTGGGCCACCTGGGCGGCGAACAACACCGGAATCGACACCGGCGTGGTCGCCGGCTCGGTCAACACCGCCCGATTACCGATCTCATCCAACCGGGCATGCTCAGCTGCGTCGAGCACATCCACCGACGACAACGAACGCCCCGGCTCGGCGGTCATCGCCCCCAACACCCGCCGCCACCGCTCGATCAGCGCCTCCATGCTGGCCGCATCGAACACATCGGTGTCGTATTCAACGCGAAAGCCGAGTTCCCGGCCCGGTGTGGCTTGCAGTGTCAACGGGTAGTGGTTGTATTCGCGGAGGGTGAAGCCGGTGACGGCCCGCTCGTCGTTGCCCGCCAACTCGGCGGTGCCCAGGGGATAGTTTTCGTAGGCGAAGAGGGTGTCGAATAGTCGTTCCTGACCGGTGATCCGGTGAATCTCGTTTAGCGCCAGATGCTGGTACTCGAGTGTGTCATTGTGGTTGGTTTGCAGTTGGTCCAGCAGATGCGTCGTGGTTGTTGTCGCGGTGATGTTCGCTCGCACCGGCACCGTGTTGACCAAGAGGCCCACCATCGAGTCCGCGCCGGCCACCTCGGCCGGCCGCCCGGAGACCGCGGCGCCGAATGCGACATCGTGCTGGCCGGTCAGCCACATCAGCAGCTGCGCGAAGGCCCCCTGCAGCACGGTGTTGACGGTGGTGTGGTGTGAGCGGGCCAGCTCGCCGAGGGCCCGCGTGGTCTCGGCGGACACTTGAAACGATTTAACCCCTCGGCCGCCCAGCCCCAACCGTTGCGCTGGTCCTACCAGTGTTGGGGTGTCGAAACCGGCGAGCACGTTGCGCCAGGCCGTACGGGCGGCGTCAAGGTCACGAGCGGCCAGCCAGGCAAGATATGTCCGATACGACGTGGCAGCCGGTAGCCGCTGCCGGCTGAAGCTGGCGAATATTTCCCGCAGCAAGATCGGCATCGACCAACCATCGAGCACGATGTGGTGATTGGTCAGCACGAACCGGTATCGATCTGGTGCGGTGCGGACCAAAGCCGCCCGGAAGGCCGGCAAGCCGTCAAGGTTGCAGACCGCGGCGCGTTCGGCGGCGCACGCCCGCTCAACCTGCTCATCGACATCGGCGGCGGGGTTATCGGCGTCCAGTTCGACATATCGCCAGGGCGCCACCGGATCAGCCGGGATGATCTGCACCGGCTCGTCGAACTGCTCGCAAAATCGGGCGACCAGGTGTGGATGGCGGTTAACCACCGTTTGCACTGCATCGCGCAGGCGGTGGGGATCAAGGGCACCGGTCACGGCGATATCCAGTTGCACCGCATACACATCGTCGCCGCTGCCCTGCGCGGTGCTGGCGTGAAACAGCAGCCCCCGCTGCATGGGCGCCAACGGCAAAATATCGGCGATTTCATATCGCTGCTGCAGCTCGTCGATCTGCTGCTGGCTCAAACGCGCGGGTGCGATATCCGACGGCGTCAGCCCACCCCCACCGGATCGCACATGCGCGCACATCCCGGCCAGAGCCTCAAACCACAACCGGCTCAGCCGATTTACCTGCGCGCGATCCAGCGACGAGGGCGCCCACATCCAATCAGCTTGCAGCTGTGGGCCGGTGGCGGTATCGACGGTGCCGGCGTTGAGTTCCACGGTGTGCGCCAGCGGCATCGGCGTAGCCGCGGCTGCAGCGGTGACCGACACGCCGTCGTGGCTGATCTGCCACATCTCAGCGGGCACCTCGCCTGCCGGGGCGCCCAGACGCCCGAGATAATTGAACCCGATCGGCGGGTCCGACATGGCCAGGTCAACATCTCTGTTCAGGTATCGCAGCAGCCCATAGGTGAGGGGATGCGGCAGGCCGCGAAGCTGCTCTTTGGCGTCCTTGATCAGCGTCCCCAGCGCCGCCTCGCCGGCCAGCACCTGCTCCCACCGCAGCCCGCCAACCGTCAACGACACCGGGTATTTGGTGGTGAACCACCCCACGGTGCGGGACAGGTCCACATCGGGGCCCAGTTCCTCATGGCGCCCGTGGCCCTCGACGTCGATGCCGATCGGCGCACCGCCGTTGCCCGAAAACTCCGCCACCGCAAGGGCGAACCCAATTAACAGAATGTCGTGGACGCCGGCATGAAACGCCGCCGGCACCTCACCGAGCAGCGCACGAGTGGTGTCCACATCCAGCGATACCGGCAGGTGCCCGGCGCTTTCGAACGTATCCACCTCTGGGCGCACTGCCGGCAGCGCGGCTGAAGCCGACGCCACCTGCTTCCAGGCGTCGGCCTGCGCCACGACGTCGGGGCGGTGCGCGTGCTCGGCTAGCAGCGCCGCCCAGCGGGCAAATGACGTCCCCCAAGCCGGCAATCCCACCGGCCGCCCCGCACGGTGCTGGGCCCAGGCAATATTGAAGTCTTCCAACAGGATTCGCCATGACACCGCATCGACGGCCAGGTGGTGGATGATCACCACCAGTTGACCGGTGGCGGGGGCCCACAGCGCGCTGAGCATAGCCCCAACGGCCGGGTTCAACCGCTCCCGAGCCGCTATCACAGCCTCGTCGGACAACGCGTCCACGGTGCGCAGGCACGCCCCGGCATCCACCGGCCCGGCCTCGGGCACCAACAACGACCACGCACCGGTCTGGTCGTTTGCTTCGTTTTCGATGCGCATCCGCAGGACGGGATGCTGATCCAGTACGGCCTGCAGCACCACCACTACATCGGCTTCGGTGACCGCAGCGGGGACCCGCACCAGCACCGTTTGGTTGAACTGATCGATAGGGCCGCCAACGCTTTCCACGGCGGCCAGCCACCGCATGATCGGGGTCGCGGGCAGCTGCCCGATGCCCTCATCGATCGGGCCAGCCCCACCGGTGGCCACGCCGGCCACCCGGGCCAGCCGGGCCACGGTCTGCTCGATGAAGATGTCGCGTGGCCGACATACCAGGCCGGCCGCCCGCGCCCGCGCCACCACCTGCATCGACGAAATGCTGTCGCCGCCCAGATCGAAGAAGGAGTCGTCGACCCCGACCCGCTCGAGCCCCAGCACCTCGGCGTAGATGCCGGCCAGGATTTCTTCAATCGCGTTGTCGGGAGGGCGATACCGATCGACGTCCTGGTATTCCGGTGCCGGCAGGGCGCGGGTGTCGAGTTTGCCGTTGGCCGTGAGCGGCAGCGCCACGAGCGCCACGACGGCCGCCGGCACCATGTAGGTCGGAAGCCGCTCGGCCAGTGCGGCGCGGATCTCGGCCGGGTCTGCGGTCCCGGTGACATAACCCACCAGACGCTTATCGCCGGGCCGGTCCTCGCGGGCCAGCACGACCGCCTGCTCCACCCCATCCAAACCCGCTAAGGCTGTTTGGATTTCGCCCAGCTCAATGCGGTAGCCGCGGATCTTGACCTGCTCATCGGCGCGCCCCAGATACGCCAGTTGCCCATCGGCACCCCAGCGCACCAAGTCCCCGGTGCGATACATGCGCGCACCGGTTCCCCCGAACGGGCAGGCCACAAACCGCGACGCCGTCAACCCGGGCCGACCGATATACCCCGCGGCCACACCGGATCCCGCGACATAGAGTTCACCGACGACGCCGGGAGGAACCCGCCGCAACGATTCGTCGAGCACGAACAACGCCGCGCCGGGCACCGGCGAGCCAATCGGCGGCAGACTCGACCCCGCCGCCAACGGCGCACTGATCGCCACACACATCGTGGTCTCGCTCGGGCCGTAGGCGTTGACCATCACCCGCCCGGGCGCCCACCGGTCCACCACCTCGGCCGGGCAGGCCTCACCGACTAGCACCAGGGCCGACGCCAGCCCCTCCGCCGAGAGCACCCCCGCCGCGGACGGGGTCTGGGTCAACACGCTGACCTGTTCCGCAGCCAGCACGCGGTGCAAGTCTTCCGGAGAGCCCGCCGCCGATTCGGGCACCACCACCAGCCGCCCGCCGCGCAGCAGCGCGCCGAAGATCTCCCAGACCGAGACGTCGAATGCCAGCGAATGACATTGCGACCACACCCCCGCCGCCGGCAGACCGGCATCCAGCGATTCCATCAGCTGGGTCACGTTACGATGCGTGACCGCAACGCCTTTGGGCACCCCGGTAGTGCCCGACGTGTAAATCAGGTAGGCAACACTTTCCGGCGTCGGGATTGGCAACGGCGTTTCGGGCAGGGTGTCAATGCGTCGATCGTTGACGTCGATGACACTCACGCCGTGACCCTCGAGCCGCTCGGCCAGCGCGGCAATGGTGAGGGCCGCCACCGGGGCGGCGTCGGCCAGCATGAACCCGATCCGCGCCGCCGGCAGTCCCGGATCGATCGGCAGATAAGCCGCCCCGGACTTGAGCACGGCCACAATCGCCACAATCGCCTCGGCCGAACGGGAAAACAGCAGCGCCACAGTCTGTCCCGGGCCGGCCCCACGGCCGGTCAGCAGGTGCGCCAATCGGCTCGACGCCTCGTCCAACTCGCGGTAGGTCATCGACAGGCCGTCGCATATAAGCGCCACGGCATCCGGGGTGCGGGCCACCTGGGCGGCGAACAGCGCCGGGACCGACACCGGTGTGGTCGCCGGCTCGGTCAACACCGCCAGGTTACCGATCTCATCCAGGCGGGCATGCTCAGCCTCATCGAGCAGATCCACCGACGACAACGCACGCCCCGGTTCGGAGGTGATCGCCACCAACACCCGCTGCCAGCGTTCGGTCAGCGCCTCGATGCTGGCCGCGTCGAACACGTCGGTGCGAAACTCCACGTCTCCGTAAATCCCAGCGGGCTCACCGGCCTCGGTGAAACGTTCGGCCAGGGTGAGTGTCAGGTCCGTGCGCGCCGACTGGGTGTCCACCGGCATCTGCGTGACCTGCAGATCACCCAAGGCCAACCCGGCGGTGGGGTCGCTGGTGTGCCCGGGGAAGTTCTGCCAGGCCAGTACCACCTGCACCAGTGGGTGGTGGGCCAGGCTTCGGGTGGGGTTGAGCCGCTCCACGAGCACCTCGAAGGGCACGTCTTGGTGTTCATAGGCGGCCA
>NZ_LZJP01000017.1:0-535 GCF_001667865.1 Mycobacterium mantenii
AACGCGCCGCAGGGCGCGTTCACCGCGGCCCGGCTGGCCAAGGACGAGGGCGTGCCCATCTCGACGATCTCGTTCGGGACCAAGGGCGGCGAGATCGAGATGGACGGGCAGCGCATCGCCGTCCCGGTGTCGACGGACCAGATGAAGATGGTCGCCAAGCTGTCCGGCGGGCAGTCCTATACCGCCACCAACCTCGGCGAGCTCGAGAAGAGCTACAACGCGATCGAGAACGAGATCGGCTACCGCACGGTGCCGGGCCCGGGCAGCTCCGGCTGGCTGCGCCTCGGCGTGCTGACCGCCCTGATCGCGACGGCACTGGCACTGCTGATCAACCGGCGCCTGCCCAGCTGAGCACTCAGGCGGGCAGCCTGCGGTTCAGCAGCAGCCCGGCCAGGATGGCGCCGGCCATGGCGAAGGCGCCGAGCAGCATCCAGGCCAGACTCGCGTCGCCCTTCACGGTTTCGTAGCCGATCTGGCGCTGCAGCGTCGAGTACACGTTCTTCAGCGATTCCAGGCTGTCGGCGTGGAACGACTG
>NZ_LZJP01000018.1:0-955 GCF_001667865.1 Mycobacterium mantenii
TTGTCGCGCTGCTGTTTTCGCGCTCGGCCGAGGCGATCGTGGCGATCCTGGCGGTGCTCAAGTCCGGGGCGGCGTATCTGCCGATCGACCCCGCACTGCCGGCGGCCCGGGTGGAGTTCATGCTGCGCGACGCCGCGCCGAGGGCCGCCATCACCACCGCCGACCTGGCCGGACGGTTCGAGGGCTTCGAGCTGAGTGTGATCGACGTGGCCGACCCGGCGATCGCGACCCAACCCAGCACCGCACCGCCGGCGCCGGCGCCCACCGACCTGGCGCACATCATCTACACCTCGGGCACCACCGGTGTGCCCAAAGGTGTTGCGGTCACCCAGCACAACGTCGCGCAGCTCTTCGATGACCTGCGGCTCGGTTTCGCGTTGTCGGACCAGCAGGTGTGGACCCAGTTCCATTCGTATGCGTTCGACTTTTCGGTGTGGGAGATCTGGGGGGCGCTGCTGCACGGCGGGTGCCTGGTGGTGGTGCCCGATGCGGTGGCCCGTTCCCCGCAGGAGTTCCACGCCCTGCTGGTGGGTGAGGGCGTCACGGTGTTGACCCAAACCCCTTCGGCGGTCGGTCTTTTGCCCACCGAGGGGCTGGACGGCACGGCGTTGGTGATCGGGGCCGAGCCCTGCCCGCCGGAGTTGGTGGACCGCTGGGCACCGGGCCGGGTGATGGTCAACGTCTACGGCCCCACCGAAACCACCATGTGGGTGTCGCACAGTTCGCCGCTGACGGCAGGGTTCGGCGCGCCACCCATCGGCTCACCGGTAACCGGGGCCGCGTTCTTCGTGCTCGACGAGTGGCTGCGCCCGGTGCCCGCCGGGGTGGTCGGCGAGCTGTATCTGGCCGGTCAGGGCGTCGGCGTGGGGTATTGGCGCCGGCCCGGGCTGACCGCGTCGCGGTTCATGGCGTGTCCGTTCGGTGAACCGGGCACCCGGATGTATCGCACCGGCGA
>NZ_LZJP01000019.1:0-1070 GCF_001667865.1 Mycobacterium mantenii
GTCTCCGAAATCGACCCCACCCGGCCGATCTCCACCCCGTTATAAGTCACCTTCGAACCCGGATCCATCACCAACCCAGCCCGCGCCGCCAACATCGTCAACTCCGTCTTGGGCGTGAAACCTCCGCGGAACTGGACGTAGACCAGGCTGAAGATCCCCGCGAGCACCACCAGCACGATCAGGGTGATGAACTTGTAAGGGGGCTCTCGCGAGTCATTGATCTGAACGGGTGAACCTTCCAAGGCGCTACACCGTGCGCCCGAAGATCATCGAGAATTCGACGTGGGGCGGCCACTTGCGCGGTCGGTTATCCAGGAAACCCACCGTCGCCAACCCTGTCCCTCAGCTCGGTGCCGCCGCCTTCCCGGCGCCGGCCTGTACACATATTCAATAAGACCAGTGAAATGTACCCGACGCGGTGGCACAAACAAAGCAACAGTGAAATACGCGAGCGCACAACATCATCCCGCCACACGAATTGCTTTTCGTTTGAGTCCTCGGTGCGCTTACGGGTTGATGGTGTTGTCGCCGACCTGGCGGCCCCAGACGTACTCGATGGCATACGGCGATCCGGTGTCCAGGTGGTTGTAGGGCGCAAGGCTGTTACCGGTGTCCATCACCAGCTCCGGTGCGGGCCACAGGTCGCGGGTGATCGGCTGCCAGCACCCGGGCGCGCCCCCGGGCCCGCCGCGACCATTCACCCGCGGCAGGTTCTCCGGGTAGACGTACGGGTTGGGCGCGCCGCCGACCACCCCGGCGATACCGCCCACCAGCGACGCCAGGACGGGCACGGTCGCGACCGGATTGAGCAACAGGCCCAGCCCCGAGGTGACTTCGGTGTCCATGTTCAACGAGTAGCCGTTGAAACCGCCCTCGGAGGCGCCGGTGATGGGCACGATGTCGTGGTAATTGTGCAGCGTGCAATAGATCTCGGGGCTGTAGGTGTCCAGCAGTTGGGCCGTCGGCACCAGGTCTTGGGCGCCGCGCGCCAGATACGGGCCACCCTTGTTGAACAACTCCGCACCGGTGTTGCCGAACCCGGCCGCCGACAACAACGCCTGATCCAGATC
>NZ_LZJP01000020.1:0-45285 GCF_001667865.1 Mycobacterium mantenii
CTGTGCTTCACCGGTGCCGCGGGCGAACACCACTTGCACGTCCGGACACTGGGCCGAGGCGGAGGGAATAACGGAAGTAGTCACGGCAGAAGCGGCCACGCCCGACGCGGCGATAACTACTGCGGGACCAAGGGAACGAACGATGTGACGTGCAATCATGGCGTCCAAAGTGCCCATGCAAGTCCCCTCCCAAACTGTCAACTTGCCAACTATTGCGTCATCTTTTCCTGGATACCGGGGCGCGGCGACCGGCGGTGGATAGCGGCGGCGTCGCCGCGATCGGACCGACGCCACGCGTGTCGGATTTCCTACCAAAATACTTTAAGCCGTCGTTTGGTGTTGTCCATTCAGGGTAGGCGGAATTGCGTGTGCCAGATTGGGCGCTCATTGTCAGGAGGGTGGCGGCATGGCAACGGCTGGAACGGGTTTCGACGACGTGTCCGCCGAACTTGGTCCCGTTCAATACCACTCGCGGAAACCGGGGCACGATTGCGGTCAGCGGGCGCGCGACGCGCCTCTTCGCTGACGGAGGATGCCGACGGCCGGGCCGGCAACTTGATGAGAATTCTGGGTGTCGTGCCGGTCTCGCCCTGAGTTAAGCCGACGGCACCCATAGCGACCGGGTTGGTGTGGCTGTTCGGTGTCCGGTCGTTTGCACAGGTGATGGGCGAAGGACCTTGTCGGATAGCCCGTCGACGATCACCGCACGTGTGTCGGCAAGGTCACATACTGGCAAAGCTCGGATGCGCCCGGCGTGGCGCCCTATTAGAGTTGCGTATCTTAGTGAAAGCTTATGATTCGTTAAGTACGGAAACAGGTAACACGGAGCAAGGCTGTGGACACGGACCGGTTCGACGCGATCATCGTAGGTGCAGGTTTCGGCGGCATCGGCGCCGCGATTCAGCTCAAGCGCCTCGGGTTTGACAACTTCATCATCCTCGACCGCGAGGACGACCTGGGTGGCACCTGGCATGTCAACCATTACCCAGGCGTGGCCGTCGACATCCCGTCCACGACGTATTCGTACTGGTTTGAGCCCAATCCTGAGTGGTCACGGCTGTTCGCGCCGGGCGCTGAGGTCAAGCAGTACGCGGTGGACGTCGCCGACAAGTACGACGTGCGCCGCCACATGCGGTTCAACACGACCGTCGAGGGCGCGCAGTGGGACGAGGACGCCGCGGTGTGGCGGGTCGGACTGGCCGGCGGCGAAAGCCTGACCTGCCGGTTCCTGATCACCGCGACGGGGTTCCTGTCCCAGCCGCGCATGCCGGACATCCCCGGCATCGCCGGCTTCAAAGGCAAGGTGGTGCACACCACCGCGTGGGATCACGGGTACAGCTACGAGGGGCGTCGCATCGCGGTCATCGGCACCGGCGCGTCCGCGGTGCAGGTCATTCCCGAGCTGGCCAAAGAGGCCGCGGACCTGACCGTCTACCAGCGCACCGCGGCGCACATTCTGCCCAAGCCCGATTTCCCGTTCTCTCCGAACGTGCAACGCATGTTTGCCCGGCTGCCCGCGACGCAGCGTGCGCTGCGCTGGGTGACCGACATTGTTATGGAACTCATCTTGGTCATCGGTGCGCTGAAATTCGTGCAGACCCGGGGGCGGGGGAATATCGCCTTCGCCGACCTGGCCAAGATCAACCGGTTCCGGACGCTCCGGGACAAGGATCTGCGCGCCAAGTTGACACCGGACTACGACTGCGGCTGCAAGCGGCCCACCATGTCGAACGACTTCTACCGCGCTTTCACCATGCCTCATGTGCACTTGGAGACGAACACGATCGAGCGGATCGAGGCTGACGGCATCGTTACGGCGGACGGGCGTAAGACCGTCGTCGACACGCTGGTGCTGGCGACGGGTTTTGACCTGTGGGAGGCCAACTTCCCGGCCATCGAGGTAATCGGCCGCAAAGGGCGCAACCTAGGAAAGTGGTGGCGGGAGACCAGGTTTCAGGCCTATCAGGGCGTGTCGGTTCCCTACTTCCCCAACTACTTGGGACTGGCCAGTCCGTTTGCCTTCTCCGGGTTCTCGTTCTTCCACACCATCGAATACCAGATGCGGCACATGGACCGGCTGCTCGGTGAGGTCAAACGCAGGGGCGCAACCACCTTCGAGGTGACCGAGGAAGCCAACGCGCAATTCCTCGAGCGGGTGACCGAACTGTTGGAAACCTCGGTGTTCAACAACGGCGACTGTGCGACGTCGCGGTCCTACTATTTCAATCCCAAAGGTGAGGCGACCTTGCTGCGGCCGACGTCCACACTCAACGCGGTACGCGAAAACCGCACCTTCCCGCTGAGCGACTACTCGTTCACCTGAGCGCTCAGACGAGCGAGTAGTCGCCGCCGCGGCACTACCGACACCCACTACGCCGGTGGCATCAGCACCGTGTCGATCATGTACACCGTCGCGTTGGCGGTGGGAACGCCGCCGCACACCACGCCCGCGTTGTTGACCCTGAGTTCGTTGCCCTGGCCCGTCACGGTCACGTTCGCGCCTTGCAAAGTTTTGTGGGAGCCGACGACTCGTCCGGGGCTCAGCTGACCCTGCACCACGTGATAGGTCAGGATGCCCTTCAGCATGTTCGAATCGGTCTTGAGCTGGTCGATCGTCTGCGCCGGCAGCTTGCTGAACGCCGCGTCGGTCGGCGCGAACACCGTGTACTGGCCGTTGTTCAACGTGTCGACGAGGTTGACGTTCGGGTTCAGCTTGCCCGACAGCGCCGAGGTCAGGGTGGTCAGCATCGGGTTGTTGGATGCCGCCTGCGCCACCGGAACCTGCGACATCCCGTCGACCGACGCGGGACCGCTGGGATTTGCGGCCGCGTAATCCCCGCAACCCGGTCCCACCAGATCGGCCGCCGCCGCGGTCGGAGCGGTCACCAGTCCAAGACCGACCATGGCGGCTGCTGCAACACCCTTCGCCGCAACAGACGCTTTGTGCGTTTTCATCGTGTTTGGCCTCCTCAATCTTGCCGGTAGCGGATCTCGCCGCCGGGTTACATCGGTGATTCGGAGCCCGAACGCTTTTGGATTGCCGACAAAGACATCAAAGGCATCAAAGGCATTGCAGTCAGCCATACGTGAACGAATACACCTGCAGCCCCTCGGTGGGGCGGACCTCGAGTGTTCCCGACTGCGGGCGATCGTCCGAGACGATCTGGTGCGACGTCGGCGGCCCGCTGATCGGGACCACGGCGGATCGTCCGTCACGCGTGACCGTGAGTGTTCCCGTTCCGCCGATGACGATGTAGACGCTTCTCGCGCGGTAATTCAGCCTGATGCCGGACTGGTTACCGGCCGCGGTCGCGCCTTGGTAATCCAACGACCAGGGGCCGCTCAGTGCGAAGCTGTCGGCGGCGAGAGTCGGCGGGTAGTCGAATGCGGTTGTGCCCTCGTCATATAACCCACCACCCCCGTAATTGACGACCTTGCCCACGCCGAAATAGGTCTCGGGGGTGGTCTGTTCGTGTGACGGGGTCGAACGGCTCGCGTCTCTGGGCGGTGGCAGCTTGAGCCCGGACTGCGCACTCACGAGCAACTGCCTGATCGACTGCTCGGTGACGTCGTAGTCGCCCTCGCCGAATTTGATGTGTCGCACCCGACCGGTGGCGTCGATCAAATACTCCGCGGGCCAGTAGCGGTTCCGGTAGTTCGTCCACGTGGCATAGCCGTTGTCCAGGGCGATCGGGTATTTGATGCCCAGGTCGGCGGCGCCTTTCGCGACGTTGCCCGGAACCTTTTCGAACGCGTACTCCGGGGTGTGTACCCCGATGACCTCGAATCCGAGGTCCTTGTACGTGTTGTACCAGTTGGCGACGTGCTGGATGGCGCGTTGGCAGTTGATGCAGGAATACGCCCAGAAGTCGATCAGCACGACCTTGCCGCGCAGGGACGAGAGCCCGATCGGCTGGTCACCGGGTGTGTTCAGCCAGCCGTCGATGCCCTTGAGATCCGGTGCTGGACCGCAGCTTTCGAGCTCTGCCGCTCCGTTGCTGCAATTGGACAATTGTGCGTTCTGCTCGTTGACGATGCCGCCGAGGTTCAGCTTCTCCCGGATCCCATGATCGGTGGCCAGCGTGTCCTGCAGCCGGCCGGTGTAGTCCGGGATGCTTCGCTGCAGCGCCGCGGAGAGATTGAACACCAGCGCCACCGCGAGCAGAATCATCACGACCCCCGCCGCGATACGGATCTGTCGCTGCCTGCGCCGAAACGCTCCAACCCGCTGTGCCACCCGGTGGCCGGCCAACGCGAAGATCAGCAATGGCACGGCGGTACCCAGCGCGAATGCGCCCGTCAGCACCACCGTACGCAGACCAAGGGGAGCCGTGGCGCCGGCCAACACGATCGCGGCGAGAACCGGTCCGGCGCAAGGGACATAGAGCACGCCCAGCGCCAGGCCGAGACCGAATGCGCCGCCGCGCCCGCCGAAGTCCTTTTGTGGGATGCCGGCGAAGGGACGCTCCAACAGATGCTGGACCCTCGGAAATATCAGGCCGAGGCCGATCGCCACGAGTGCGACCAACGCGACCCAGCGAAGGGCGTCCTGCGGCAGATGCAACAGCGACAGCAGCGCCGAACCGGTCAGCGTGACCGCGCTGAAGCTGAGCACCAGTCCGCCGATGACGAGGTAGGGCCGAGCGGCGTTCGCGGCCTTCCGCTGGACCGCGACGTCTACGCCGCTTCCGGAAACAGGTTGTGCGGCAACAGGATCGCCGACGGTCTGAGCGCCCGCGAAGAAAACAACGGGCAGCACGGGCAGGATGCACGGCGATACCCCGGTGAGCAGGCCCCCGACGAAGCCGATCAGCGCGATGGTCAACACGAAGACTATTCGCCGCCGAGCCCGTCGCGGATTGGTAGTGCCGCAAAGAAAAACAGCCCGACCAAGGCCGGGCTGTTCTCCAATGACGGGCGCGGGTTTACTGGCCCGGCGGCATCAGCACGGTGTCGATCATGTACACCGTCGCGTTGGCGGTGTGCACCCCGCCGCACACCAATCCGGCATCGTTCACCTTGAGGCCGTTACCCTGACCGGTCACGGACAGCTTGGCGCCCTGCAGGGTGGTGTGGTCACCGTCGACCTTCCTCGGGCTCTGCTGACCCTGCACTACGTGATAGGTCAGGATGCTCTTCAGCAGCTGCGAGTCCGTCTTGAGCTTGTCGATGGTGGCCGCCGGCAGCTTGTCGAACGCGGCGTTGGTCGGTGCGAAGACCGTGTACTGGCCGTTGTTCAGCGTGTCGACCAGGTTCACGTTCGGGTTCAGCTTGCCCGACAGCGCCGAGGTCAGGGTGGTCAGCATCGGGTTGTTGGACGCGGCCGTCGCGACCGGGTCTTGAGCCATCCCCGCTACCGACCCGGGTCCGGTGGGGTTCTGCTTGGCGTAGTCGCCGCAGCCGGTTCCGATCAGGTCGGCCGCGGGGTCGGCCGTGACCGACGTCGTTGCCGGCGCCGCCATGCTGGTCTCCGTGCTGCTACCGGTCGTCGGCCCAGAGGCCGACTTGCTGTTCGAACAGGCCGAGATACCTACTATCGCCATCGTTGCGAGGCTTGCCGCAGCGATCGTTTTGGCCCGAGCGTTGATCATCGCGTTTTACTCCTTCATCACGGACGGCGCGGTTTGCGCGCGTTCTGATCGGACGCGAGTTATTCGGAGCCACCGTCGCCAGGGACGGGTTTCAGGTCAAGGGCAATTCGGCCAGTATCGTCCCGGTCGGTTGTGGTGACCCGGCACCGGGTTCGACCGTGAATGCCAGGGCCGTCGACGATCCGAGGTTGACCAGAGTCGCGGTCGTCGAGGGGCTTACCGCCGCGGTGCCCATCGTCCCAGCCGAAGTCGCGCCCTTGGCGCCCAGCAACCACATCTGATACACGGTGCCCGGAGATGGCGGCGGGACGTTGTTCATCACCAGCACTCCCGCGTTGCGGTCGTGCGAGAAGACCACGGTGGCGGTTCCGTCGGCAAGGGGGCGGGACACGGTGCGCACGTCGGGGGCAGCCAGGACTTGTTCGGCCACGGTCGATGCGGGCTGCGGCCGCATGAGCACGCCGACGCCGAACGCTACGGCACCGACCACGACCGCTGCCGCCGCTGCCAAAGCCGCCGCTCGCCAACCGAACTGGCGCTTACCACCGGTGGCGGCCGCCAGGGTGGCGGCCCGCAGCCGCGCCGGTGGCTCGGCGGCGGTGGCCGCTGACGCCACTGCCAGCGTCTCGCGGACGGCACGAACCTCGTCTTCGAACGCCGCGGCGACCGGCGCCGGCGCGGCCGCGACCCGCCGTTCGATTTCGGTGCGCTCATCGTTCGACACGGCATCGAGCGCGTACGGCGTCGCCAGCTCGAGCAGTTCGAAGTCGTTTGGTTGGGTCATGGCACTTCCAGGCAGTTACGCAGGCCGCGCAGTGCATCGCGCATGCGTGATTTTATCGTCGACAGGTTCGCGGACAACCGCTGCGACACTTCGCTATACGTGAGTCCGTCGTAGTACGCCAACTGGATACACTCCCGTTGCACTTCGGTCAACGCGCCGAGGCAATCGGTCACCCGGCGACGCTCGTCACCGGTGATCGCCGATTCGGCGACGACGTCAGAGGGCGGGTCGGCGTTGGCCGCGAAGTAGCGGGACTCGCGCGCGGTCGACGCTGTTTCGGTGCGCACCCGGTCGACAGCCCGCCGGTGCGCCATGGTCAGCATCCAGGCCAGGGCGGATCCTTTGCCGGAGTCGTACTCCGGTGCCCGTCGCCATACCTCGAGGTAAACCTCCTGGGTGGTTTCTTCGCTATACCCCGCATCGCGCAACACCCGCATGATCAGTCCGTATACCCGACTTTTAGTGAGGTCGTAGACGGCGGCGAAGGCGGCGCGGTCGCCGCGCGCCACCTTGCGCAGCAGCGCGTCCAGTTCGTTGCTCGGCGGTGCGGGTCGCATCATCGATCGGTAGCCTATCGCCGAACGTCGCCCTGTGGTCCACTCCGGTTATTCGTAGCCCGGGACCGATTGGATGGCTTCGTCATGCCTCAGTGGTGCGCGGAGCCGGTCAGCGGTTGCCCGTTGCCGGCCTGCAGCAGGCAGATGACGGTGCTCGGGGTGGGGTTGGCGCCGGTGCGGTCTTGATTCGAGTCGATGAGATAGGTGATCGAAAACCGGCCGCTGTCAACGGATTGACCGGTGTACGGCGCTAATCCACTCCGGCAATCGCGATTGGCGACGGTGGCGATGGCCGCGTCGACGGCCATCGGGGCGCGCAGGTAAAGACGAAGTAGGCGGTCATCCGGACGCGGAACCGGCTGCCCGTGGGCGGAACCTTGCCCAGGTAGCCGCGGTGGGTGCCCATCAACCAGAATTCGACGATCACCGCATCGGCGCTGTGGCGCAGCGCGATGATTTCGTGGTCCTGGTCGGGGAAGGCGGTCCTGGTGTATGTGTAGTAGTCGCGCACGGCCACATCGCCGTCGTGCACGAGCATCTGGGGGATCAGTTCGTAGCGCGGATGCGGGAACGTCGACAAGACGTCGTCCCAGGCTTGACGGACCTCGTCGTGGAAGTGGTCGAGCACGAGTTTCTGGCGGGCGGCCAGCACCTCGGCAGCGGGAAACGCGGGAATGGTCACGGGGTCAGCGTAATCCCGTAACTGATAGCGCATGCGCTATCAGTTTGGGGAAAGCGACATACCTCTCGGCAGGGCCTCCTGATACCAGGGCCTCCGGGTGGTCCACAGGTCTTCGCCGAAACAGCTAGCGCGGGCGCTAGCGGATTCGAGAAGGCGGTATACCTTTAGGGCAGAGGCGAACTCGGCGCGAGGGTGATCGCGAGAGCTACCGCGAGGGCTACGGAGGTCTACCGGGGGCTACCGCGGGGGCGTCCAGGCCACCGGCAACGTTTTGATGCCATGAATGAACTGCGACAGCAGCCGCGCGGGCTCGTCCGTCGCCACGATATCGGGGATCTCGCGACGCAATTCGTCGAAGACAACCCTGATTTCACGACGAGCCAGGTTGGCGCCCAGGCAGAAATGCGCACCGCCGCCGCCGAAGCCGAAATGCGGATTGGGGGTGCGCGCCACGTCGAACATCCAGGGGTTCTCGAACGCCGACTCGTCGCGATTGGCCGAGTTGTACCAGAGCGTGGCCTTGTCGCCGGCCTTCATCTTGGTGCCGCTGAGCTTGAAGTCCCGGGTCAGGGTGCGCCGCATGTAGACCACCGGGGACGCCCACCGCACGATCTCCTCGACGGCGGTGGGGGTCAGGCGGTCGAAGTTGGACCACCACTTGTCGCGCTCGGCGGGATAGCGGGACAACGCCAGCACACCGTGGCTGATCGCATTGCGCGTCGTCTCGTTGCCGGCCACCACCAGCAGGATGAAAAACGAGGCGATCTCCGTGGAGGACAGCCGTTCCCCGTCGACCTCGGCCTCCACCAGGCTGGTGGTCAGATCGTCGTGGTGATTGGATCGCCGGTCCTCGGCCAGCGCGCCGGCGTAGGCGCCGATGTCCATCGACACCTGAAGGAACTCGTCGAAATCGGTGGCCAGGTCCGGGTCGCCGAACCCGAGAATCACGTTGGTCCAGTGGAAGATTCGTTGATGGTCCTCTTCGGGGATGCCCATCATGTCGCAAATCACCTGCAGAGGCAGCGGACCCGCCAGCTCGCTGACCAGCTCGGCCTCTCCGTCGGGATGGTTGGCGATCAGCGACGCGACCAGACGGCGGGCCCGCTCGCGGACCGAGGCCTCGATGCGCGCCACCACTTTCGGGGTGAACGCGCGGCTGACGATCGAGCGCAGCCGCTGGTGGCGCGGATCGTCGAGCACGATCATCGAGCCGAAGTACTCGCTGATCTCCGGCGTGTTGTCGGCGATCGTGATGTTGGGGCTGGAGCTGAAGATGTCCGGGTGACGGCTCGCGAAATGCACGTCGTGATGCTTGGTCAGCGCCCAATGCCCTTCGCCCGGTTCGAATCCCTCGTACTCGATCGCGGGCCAGAACGAGATCGGCGCCTCGCGGCGCAAGGTGGCGAAAGCGCCGTCGCGGACGTCGTCGTCCAATTCCCAGAAGTCCAGCGACTCGAGATGGACGTCGGCGAGCGGAATGTCGGGCGGTGGCGCCCCGTTCGTCCGCGGCGCCAGGCCTTTCTTGGGGCCCGTCTTGAGGCTCACCTAGACCTCCTTCGTGCTGAAAATGCTAGGTCAGTGCGTACAGACGGTTCGGGCGGGCGCGCCGACGGTTGCCGTCGCGGCGCTCACCACGTTGCCGTCGAGCAAGATCTTGCAGGAGATCGGGCCCGGTCCCTGCGCGCTGATGGTGAACACCTCGCCGCCGAACCCGGTGAACTCCGTCGACCAGGGCAGCGGCGCATTCACCTGATGCAGCTGCCCGGCGTCGGTTTGGTAGTAGATGAACTCGGCGACGGCGGGCCCGTTGATCTCGTAGCGGACCTTCGGCATCTGGGGCAGGGCGTGGGCCACGCCGCACGCGTTGGCGAACCCGAAACCGACGGCCAACAGGACCGAAGGTCCGGCGAGGTGCTTCGTCATGAAATGCATCGTGTCACCACGAGCGAGCGCACGGAAGCTCTTTCGCCCATGCCGGGCTAGATGCCGCCTGCGCGCGCGCTTAATGTGAAGCCGAAGCGGGGGCTGTGGAGGCGGAAAGGTGGCGTCAAGGCATGGCGGGACACGGCTCAAAGCGTGTGGTGGTTTATGGAACCGGCTTCGTCGGCAAGATGGTGATCGCCGAGATCGTCAAGCATCCGTTGTTCGAGTTGGTGGGCGTCGGAGTGAGCAACCCCGACAAGGTCGGCCGCGATGTCGGCGAGATCTGCGGGCTGCCCGAACCGGTCGGCATCACCGCCACCGACGACATCGACGCCCTGATCGCGTTGAAACCCGACGCGCTGGTGCACTACGGCCCGACGGCGATGCACGCCAAGGAGAACATCGCGCTGATCACCCGCTTCCTGCGGGCCGGGATCGATGTGTGCTCGACCGCGATGACCCCGTGGGTCTGGCCGACCATGAGCCTCAACCCGCCGAACTGGATCCAGCCCATCACCGAGGCCTGCGAGCTGGGGGAGTCGTCCTGCTTCACCACCGGCATCGACCCCGGCTTCGCCAACGACCTGTTCCCGATGACGCTGATGGGGCTGTGCTCCGAGGTGCGCCGGGTCCGGGCATCCGAGCTGCTGGACTACACCAACTACGAGGGCGACTACGAATTCGAGATGGGCATCGGCCGCGAACCCGAATTCAAGCCGATGCTGGAAGACCGCGACATGCTGGTCTTCGCGTGGGGCGCCACCGTCCCGATGATCGCGCACGCCGCGGGCATCATGCTCGACGAGATCACCACCACCTGGGACAAGTGGGTGACCCCGACCGAGCGCAACTCCGCCCGGGGCGTCATCAAACCGGGCCACGTCGCCGCCGTCCGGTTCACCATCAACGGCGTCTACAAGGGCGAGACCCGCATCCAGCTCGAGCACGTCAACCGGATCGGGCTGGACGCCGCCCCGGACTGGCCGACGGGTTATGACAACGACGTCTACCGCGTGGACATCGAGGGGACGCCGAGCATCTCTCAGGAGACCGCGTTCCGGTTCACCGACGGCTCGGGCCGGGACGCGGCCGCGGCCGGGTGCCTGGCGACCGGCCTGCGCGCACTCAACGCCGTTCCTGCGGTCAACGACCTGCGGCCGGGCTGGGTCACCCCGCTCGACCTCCCGCTGATCGCCGGCGAAGGCACCATTCGCTGAGCGCGCACAGCCGGCGCATAGCCGCCGCTGACCCGGAATACAGGTTTTGGCGGCACAATAACGGCTAGCCGGATGCGAGTCGCTGCTGCGGATACGGGGATCGGGATATGGCCAATGGAGTCGGGACCGCGCTGGGCTTATCGATCGGTGCCACCAACCTGGCGGCCGTCACCGCCAACAACGCCATCACCCGCAAGCCCGTCCTGACGCTGTACCCGGATCGCCCCGCCGAGATCGGCATCCCCGCCGAGAACCCCAGACTGCAGGGACCCGGCGTCGTGATCACCGGCTTCGTGAACCGGGTCGGCGACCCGCGTGGCGTCGTGGCCGTCGACGGCTCGGTGCACCGCAGCGAGGTGTTGATCGCCGACTCGCTGCGGGCGCTCGCCTACGCCGCCACCGGCGGACGCGCCCTGCCCGACAACGTCGCGGTCACCTATCCGGCCCATTGGGAATCGCACGCGGTGGAGGCCCTCGGCGCGGCCCTGAGCGAGATTCCCGAATGGTCGCGGCGCGCGCGCCCCATCCTGCTGATCCCCGACGCCGCGGCGACGCTGCTCGCCGTGCGGACCAACCCCGGCATACCGCCGCGCGGGACGGTGGCCATCTGCGACTTCGGCGGCAGCGGCACGAGCATCACCCTGATGCACGCCGACGGCGACTACCGGGCGCTGGCCCCGACCGTTCGGCACCGCGAGTTCTCCGGCGACCTGATGGACCAGGCGCTGCTGGGTGTCGTCATCGCCAACATGCCCACCACCGGTGCGTTCCCCACGGGCACCGCGGCGATCGGCTCGCTGAGCCGGCTGCGCAGCGCATGCCGGGTCGCCAAGGAACAGCTGTCCGTGAGCACGACGGCCACGCTGACCGACGGGCTGACCGGGACGCGCGGCGAGATCCCGCTCACCCGGCACGAACTTGACGACGCGATCCGCCCGTCACTGACCAGCGTGCTCACGGCACTGGATGACACGTTGGCGCGCAACGGGATTCGTGATCTCGTCGCGGTGGTTTCGACGGGCGGCGGGGCGAACCTGCCGACCGTCACCACCGCGCTGTCGCGGCATTTTCGCGTTCCGGTCGCCACGACCCCGTGCCCGCAGCTCACGCCGGCGGTTGGCGCCGCGTTGCGGGTGGCGCACGGTCCCGGTGACGCCGGCGCGACGCTCTCGGCGCCCGTCGCTCCCGCCACCGCAGCCGTCGCACCCGCGACTGGGACGGGTCGGGCGCCGTGGCGGCCGGATCCGCGCCCGGAGGCCACCGCGACCGCCCAGGCGCCACCGGCCGAGCCGACGCAGGCAGAACTGGCACGGGCCTGGTCGGCTACCGGTCACAACTCGCGGGCCGACGCCGCCGGCGCGATCGGGGATCCGACGCCTGACGCCGGCTCGATGTCGGCTTCGGACGCCGCGCCCGAAACCTCGAAGCGCGGGGGGCTGTTTTCCCGCCGGCATCTGCTGCCGGCCGCGGCCGTCATCATCGCCGTCGCGGCCGTGCTGCTGGTGGGAACCGCCGTGGCGATCGGGCTGAGTTCGCAGAACAAATCGGCGACCACGCCGCCGCCGGCCTTGAGCACGAGGCCCCCGGCTCCCAACAGCGCGACCGCCGCACCCGCCCCGCCGCCGGACGTTCCGGTGCCGTCGACCTCCGACACCACCCCGCCCGCCGAGACCGAGACGCCGATGACCACGACGCCCAAAGCGACTCCTCAGGCGGCGCCACCGGCCGCGGGGGCGCCGCATCGGGTGGCGGCCCCGCCGATCCCACCCATCCCGGGTGTCAACGAACCCATTCCCGGACTCGACCGGGTCAACCAAATCATTCAGGAGATCGAGGGCAACTTGGGCATCAGCGCGTTAGGCCCGATACCCGCTCACTGAGCGCAAAATGCGAACTCGGCTTCAGCTCAACCCTTTTCGCCCTTGTTCTCCTCCTCGGCGGCCTGTCTGAGCTGCTCGTTGAGGGCCTTGTCCTTCTCGATCTGTTCCTGCAGAGCTTTCTCGTCACGCTTGCTGTCGTCGCTCTTCGACTCGTCCGCGCCCTCGGGCGTTTCGTGCTTGGGATTGCCGTCCTCGTCCAACCACTCATTGACCGCGGTGCCGGACACGCTTCCGCCCGTGCCGGGCAGCACGATCGTGGGCTTGTCCTCGTAGGCCTCCATCATCTTGGCGGCCTCTTTTTTATCGTCTTCGTCAGGCTCAGGCTTTTCAGTTAGCCGCTGCTCATCCTCTTGACCGGCTTGATCGGTTTGATCGGCTTGATCAGTACCTTTATCGTCCTGCACGCTCATGCGTCTACCCCCTTGCAGTCGCAGGTTGACGATTGCAAAGGGTTACCCGCTGCGCCGTTGTGCCAAAACTCTCATCCGCGCGACGCGTCGCGCTTGACCAGCACCACCAAGGCCTGCGGAATCCGCATCGGCTCAGGCGCGCTTGACAGACGCCCGGCGACCGCTACCGTCAGCCGCTCTACGAATTGCGCGGCCCGCTCGTCGTGTGGCCCACCATCGAGTCCGGCCACCAATGAGGGGAACAGCGCGACGCGAGCGAAGGCCGCCCACTGTTCGCCGAAAGCCTCTGCGTCGTGGTCTAACTGGTACCGAGCCCAGAACCGGTCCTCGGCGTTGAACATCTCGAGGTGCTCGATCATCAGGCCTTCGAACCGCCCCTTCGGCGCGAACGGGGCGCGGAAATCCTTCTCGGAACGGGCGAACGTCGGAATCGTCATGCGCCGCAACTCATCTGGACGCAGAAGGCCGTCGCGCACCTGCTCGCCCAGCGCCTCGACGACGGCATCGAGCAACGGTCCGAATCCCGCCGAGTCGTCGTCGGCGGCCTCGTCGGCGCCCAGCATCAACGCCACCAGCCGGCCCTCGGGCGCCAACTCCCGCCCGCGGAATGCGACGAAGTTATGCCAATCCAACGCGGCCTGGTCGGCGTATGCCGACCGCACCGCGTCGTCCTTGCTGCGCGAGACGTGCACATGATCGGGCACCTCGCACGGCGTCCGGCTCAACCACTGGGTTGCCCACGACGTCCAGCCCAGGTTGACCGTCTTGGACGGCACGATCTGGTCATAAAACGACCGGCCGACCGCCGAGGTGAACGTCGCCGTGTCGGAATGCAGATAGCTTTCCGGGTCGTCGGCCACCGTCTCGAACAGTGCCGCGAAGTCGTTGTGCGGTACATCGGTGTGCGCCACCAGGATTGCGTGATCGTGGCGGGTGCGCCGGCGCAGCACCGCGATGCCCGCCGACAGAGGCTTCATCGAGTTGTAGCCGTTGGCGGCGCCGTAATCGGCGATCACGATCGGCTGCGGAGGCTTGGGCAGCAGCGCCTGTTCGGCGGCGCGCTCGAACGCCGCGATCGCCCGCGCCAATCCGGCGGCCCGCAACCGCGTCGCCTCGGTGTAGACCGGCTCGGGCCGCACCACAATGCTCGATTCGGGCATCCGGGGTTCAGGACGCATGGATCAACGATAGTGGCCGAGCCGGTTGTCGGTCAGCTCGAAAGGATCAGTGCCCGCGGGCCACCCATTCTTCGTAGTGCACGATTTCGTCGCCGATGGTGGTGCTGTCGCCGTGGCCCGTGTGCACGACGGTCTCGCCCGGCAGCTTGCCCAGGCGACCGGAGATGGACTCGAGGATCGTCGGGAAGTCGGAGTAAGACCGTCCCGTCGCCCCGGGGCCGCCGGAGAACAGCGTGTCGCCGCTGAACACGACACCCATGTCGTGCACATACCAGCACACCGATCCCGGGGAGTGGCCCGGAGTGTGCAGCGCGGTGAGCTCGGTGCCATCGATCTTCAACGTGTCCCCATCGGAAATGCTGCGAAAGTCCTTGTCCGGATGGGTCATACGCCACAACATTTCGTCGGCCGGGTGCAGCAGAACCGGAGCATCGAGCGCCTTGCCGAGTTCGGGAGCCACCGTGACATGGTCGTTGTGGCCGTGCGTGCACACCACCGCCACCACGTGGCGGCCGTCAACGGCCTTGATGATGGGCGCCGCGTCGTGTGCGGCGTCGAAAACCACGACATTGGAGTTGTCGCCGATCAGCCAGATGTTGTTGTCGACTTCCCAACTGCCGCCGTCGAGTTCAAAGGTGCCGTGGGTGACTACCCGATCTATGACCACCATCAGAGCATCACCACCGAACGCAATACTTTGCCGCCATGCATCTTCTCGAACGCCTCCTCGATGCCGTCTAGCCCAATTCGCTCCGAGACAAACTTGTCCAGCGGAAGACGGCCCTGCAGGTACAAGTCGATCAGGGTGGGGAAGTCACGTTCGGGCAGGCAGTCGCCGTACCAGGACGACTTCAGCGAGCCGCCGTGGCTGAAGAAGTCCACCAGCGGCATGTCCAGGCGCATGTCGGGAGTCGGAACACCCACCAGCACAACGGTTCCAGCGAGATCGCGGGCGTAGAAGGCCTGCTTCCAGGTTTCGGGCCGGCCCACCGCGTCGATCACCACGTTGGCGCCGAACCCGTCGGTGAGGTCGGCAATGGTCTCGACCACGTCGGATTCGCGGGCGTTGACGGTGTGCGTGGCGCCGAACTTGCGGGCCCAGTCCAGTTTGGTGTTGTCGGTGTCCACCGCGATGATCCGCCGGGCCCCGACAAGCGCGGCACCGGCGATCGCGGCGTCGCCGACGCCGCCGCAACCGATCACCGCGACGGTGTCGTCCCGGGTGACGGCGCCGGTGTTGATCGCCGCGCCCAGCCCGGCCATCACCCCGCAGCCCAGCAGACCCGCGACGGCGGGGTCGGCCTCGGGATTGACCTTGGTGCACTGGCCGGCGGCCACCAGCGTCTTGTCGGCGAACGCCCCGATGCCCAGGGCGGGCGTCAGCTCGGTGCCGTCGGTCAGCGTCATCTTCTGGGTGGCGTTGAAGGTGTCGAAGCACAGGTGCGGCCTGCCCCGCTTGCACGCTCGGCACTGCCCGCACACCGCGCGCCAGTTCAGCACCACGAAGTCGCCCGGCTCGACGGCGGTCACGCCTTCGCCGACGGCCTCGACCCGGCCGGCGGCCTCGTGGCCGAGCAGAAACGGATACTCGTCGTTGATGCCGCCCTCGCGATAGGTCAGGTCGGTGTGGCACACCCCGCAGGCGATGATGTCGACCAGAGCCTCCCCGGGCCCGGGATCCGGGACAACGATGTCCACCAATTCGACGGGCTCGCCCTTCTTGCGTGAAATCACGCCGCGCACTGTCTGACTCATGGGCTCCAACCTAAGCGTTCGCCGCCATACATCTCGCGGCGGGTTGTCCACCCATCCACCGTTGGCAATCGTCGCGTCGATAGCCGGGTGTAGCGTCCCTGGGCGTGACGGCTTTGGAAACCACCGAAGAGTTCACCGCAAGAATCACCGGGGCCATCGACGGCGCCAGCCTGACGCTGTTGCTCAGCATCGGGCATCAGACCGGTCTGCTGGACACGATGGCCGGGCTGGCGCCCGCTACCAGCGAGCAGATCGCCGAGGTGGCCGGGCTCAACGAGCGCTACGTCCGAGAGTGGTTGGCCGGCATGACCACCGGACGCGTCGTCGAGTACGACCCGGACACCGCCCGCTACTCGTTGCCCGCGGAGCGCGCCGCCGTGCTCACGCGCGCGGCCGGACCGAACAACCTGGCGCTGGTGACCCTGCTCGTGCCGGTACTCGCCGAGGTCGAACAAAAGATCATCGGCTGCTTCCGCGCCGGCGGTGGGCTGCCGTACAGCGAATTCCCCCGCTTCCATGAGTTGATGGCCGAGCAGAGCGGCGTGGTGTACGACACGGCGTTGGTCGACGTGGTGCTGCCGCTGGTGGACGGACTCGTGCAGCGGCTGCGGTCCGGGGCCGAGGTAGCGGACTTCGGCTGCGGCAGCGGACACGCCATCAACGTGATGGCACAAGCGTTTCCGGCCAGCCGCTTCACCGGCATCGACTTCTCCGAGCAGGCCATCGCCTCCGGGATCCGGGAAGCCGCCGAGCGGGGCCTGTCCAACGCGGCCTTCGAAAGCCACAATCTTGCCGATCTGGACAAGTCCGACGCCTACGACGTCATCACCGTCTTCGATGCGATTCACGATCAGGCTCAGCCGGCGCGGGTGCTGGAGAACATCTACCGGGCGCTGCGGCCCGGCGGTGTCCTGTTGATGGCCGACATCAAGGCGTCGAGCCGGCTCGAGGAGAACGTCGGCGTCCCGATGAGCACCTACCTGTACACGACGTCGTTGATGCACTGCATGACGGTGTCGTTGGCGTTGGACGGCGCCGGGCTGGGCACCGCGTGGGGGACGCAACTGGCCGTCGCGATGCTAGGCGACGCCGGCTTCGGCGACGTGCGGGTGGCCGAGATCGAGTCGGACCCGATCAACAACTACTACATCGCCCGGAAGTGATGGCGGCCCTCGACGCCCTGGCCGACTGGCCGGTCGGGGCCGCCGCCGCGGCGGTGGTGGGACCCGGCGGCTTGCTGGCCGGCCACGGCGACACCGAGCGGGTTTTCGAGCTGGCCTCGGTGACCAAGCCGCTGGCGGCCCGGGCCGTGCAGGTCGCCATCGAGGAGGGCGCGGTGGATCTCGACACGGCCGCCGGCCCGCCCGGCGCCACCGTCCGCCACCTGCTGTCCCACGCATCGGGTCTGTCGATGCACTCCGACCAGGTGCTGGCCGCGCCCGGCGCCCGCCGGATCTACTCCAACCAGGGCTTCACCGTGCTGGGGCAGACCGTGGAGCACGCGACCGGCATCGAGTTCGCCCGCTATCTGACCGAGGCGGTGTGCGAACCGCTGGGCATGGCGGCGACCCGCCTGGACGGCGGCGCGGTCGCCGCCGGGTTCGGCGCGAGGTCGACGGTGGCCGACTTGGCGGCATTCGCGGGGGACCTGCTGCGCCCGGCGACGGTCTCCGCGGGCCTGCACGCCGAGGCGACGACGGTGCAGTTTCCCGGTCTGGACGGTGTTCTGCCGGGTTACGGGGTGCAACGGCCCAATGACTGGGGGCTGGGTTTTGAGCTCCGCGACGCGAAATCGCCGCACTGGACGGGTGCGCGCAATTCCGCGCGGACGTACGGCCATTTTGGCCAAGCAGGCGGTTTCATCTGGGCAGATCCGGAAAAAGACCTGGCGCTGGTGGTCCTCACGGACCGGGATTTCGGGAAGTGGGCGCTGCAGCCGTGGCCGGCGATTTCTGACGCCGTGATAGCCGATTACAGCTAGTGGGAAATGCACACTAGCGCAACACGGGTATCACAAGGCACAATAGACACGCACGACACACAAATAATCGAAGATTTCGCACAAGCTGCCCTGTTTGTCGGGTCCGCAGGTCGTTGGGGAAGACGTCCCTCGTGGAACCGAAGGAGCAGGAAATGCGAGCGTCGAATCAATTCGCCGACGTGACGACCGGCGTGGTGTACGTGCACGCTTCGCCCGCGGCGGTTTGCCCGCATGTCGAGTGGGCGTTGTCGTCGACCCTGGGTGCCAAGGCGAATCTGAACTGGACGCCCCAGCCGGCGATGCCCGGACAGCTGCGCGCGGTCACCAACTGGGTCGGGCCGGTGGGCACCGGCGCCAAACTCGCCAACGCGCTGCGGTCCTGGTCCGTGCTGCGGTTCGAGGTCACCGAGGATCCCAGCCCCGGCGTCGACGGCCACCGGTTCAGCCACACCCCGCAACTGGGTCTGTGGAGCGGGGCGATGAGCGCCAACGGCGACGTCATGGTCGGGGAGATGCGGCTGCGGTCGATGATGGCCCAGGGCGCCGACACCCTGGCCGCGGAACTGGACTCGGTGCTGGGCACGGCCTGGGATGAGGCGCTCGAGGCCTACCGCGACGGCGGCGACGTCGGCGAGGTGACCTGGCTGAGCCGGGGCGTCGGTTAGCCGAGCGGCGTCGGCGTCCGGGTCTTTGCGGGCACGTCGCCTCTGCGGAAGCAATAGGCGACTCTGCAAAGCGCTAGCGCATCCGCTAGCGCTTTCGCACATGCGGTAATGGTCCCCGGAGACACGCCTATCGGTTGGCCGGGCGCAGAATCTGCAGGGCGTCCGGCACTGCCGAGATCTCGGCCGGTAGCGCGCAGGCGTAGTCGCCGTCGGCGTAGACGTTGATGCCTGGGCACTCGACGTGGATTGTTTTGGCCCGTGCCGTGCTGACCTCGTCGAGGTGCACGTGAGTCCCTTTCATGACGGTGGGGAAGAGGCGGACCAGTTTGGTCCGGGACGCCGAGTGAGCCATGGTGATGTCGAGCAGGCCGTCGGTGGGGTCGGCGTTGGGACAGATCAGCAGGCCGCCGCCGTAGCTGCGGGTGTTGCCGAAGGCAGCGAGCGTGATGCTGGCGTCGATCTCCTTGGTGCCGTCGAGCACCAAGCGGAAGGGTAGGAGCCGCAGCTGCGACAGCTCGGCCAGCATCGCGATGTAATAGCGCAGCCGCCCGTGCGGCCAGGTCATCCGATTGGCGCGGTCGGTCACCAGGGAGTCGAAGCCGGTGGCCGCCACGGTGCCGAACCACTTTTCAGCGTCACCCCACCGGATCCGGCCCAGGTCAATGGTTTCCGTCCAGCCATCGGCGACGACGTCCGCAGCGGCCGCGGGATCCTTTGTGGGGATACCGAATTCACGGGCGTGGTCGTTGCCGGTGCCAGCCGGGACGATGCCCAGCGGAACGTCGGTGCCCGCCAGCACCTGCAGCGCGTTGGAGACGACGCCGTCGCCGCCCGTGACCATGACCGCGTCCGTTCCCATGTCGAGTTCGGCGGCAACGAGGTGGCGCGCGTCTTGCGCGTCGTCGCCGATGATCTCGGTGACCTGCACGCCCCGCTCGTGCAGGCGGGCGATCGCGACCTGGGCCGCGCGGATGGCGGCGCCGTGTCCGGAGACGGGATTGGTCAGCGCGGTGACCTTGCCGACCTCGCGGCGGGTCACGGAATCAGCTTGCCGGGATTGAGAATTCCGGCCGGATCCAATGTCGCCTTGACCGCGCGTAGCACCTGCACTCCCAGTTCGCCTATCTCGTCGCGCATCCACGGCCGGTGGTCGGCACCGACCGCATGGTGGTGGGTGATGGTCCCGCCGGTGGCCATGATGGCATCCGACGCGGCCTTTTTGGCGGCTTTCCACTGCTCGATCGGATTGCCCCGCTGCCCGGCGACGACGGTGAAGTACAACGACGCGCCGGTGGGGTAGACGTGGGAAATGTGACACATCACCAGGGCCGGCGTGCCGCTCGCGGCGAGCGCCTCGGTAAGTGCTTGCGTGACAGCGACTTTCAGTGAGGGGACGTTTGACCAGTCGGTGGCGGTCTCCAGCGTTTCGCACAGCGCGCCCGCCGCGAGCAGCGAATCGCGCAGGTACGGCGCGCCGAACCGGCCGCGCTCCCAGGCCCGCGCCGGTCCTTCGCCCAGCGAGGTCCCGCCCCGGGCCGCCAGCAGTGCGCTGGTCTCGGCATGCCGGCTCTCGGCGTGCTCCTTGGTGCCCTCAAACACGGTGATGCCCAGGCATCCGCCGGTGATCTGAGATCCGCCGATGGCCTCTGTGGTGGCCAGGTTGACTCCGGTCTCGGCCTCGTCGGAGAGCCGAAGCACGGTGGGGCCGGTGGCATTCTGGGTGACCGCGCGCAGGGCGGCGGCCCCGGTCTCGAAATCGGGGAACGACCACGCCTCGTAGCGGACGGCCTCGGGCGCGCGGTGCACCCGCAGCCGCACCCGCGTGATGACGCCCAGCGTGCCCTCCGAGCCGATCAACAGCTGGCGCAGGTCGGGGCCCGCGGCCGATTCCGGTGCCCGGCCCAGATCCATGGTGCCGACCGGGGTGACCACGCGCAGCCCCCGCACCATGTCGTTGAATCGGCCGTAGCCGGCCGAGTCCTGTCCCGAGGAGCGGGTGGCGGCGAAACCGCCGATGGTGGCGTATTCGAAACTCTGCGGGAAATGGCCGAGTGAAAAGCCTTGGGCGCCAAGGAGTCGTTCCGCCTCCGGCCCGGTGACTCCCGCCCCGAAAACCGCCTGGCCGGACACTTCGTCCAAAGAGATAAGTTTGTCGAAGCGGCGCAGATCAAGCGAGACCACGGCCGAGAAGTCCGCGCGGATGGGATCGAGCCCACCGACCACGCTGGTGCCCCCGCCGAAGGGCACGACGGCGATGCGATGCTGCGAGCAGTAGCGCAGGATCGCGGCAACGGCTTCGTCGCCATCGGGGCCGCCGGGAAGCAATACGGCATCGGGAGCGTCCTGCGGACCGCGCCCCATGCGGTTGAGCAGGTCGATGGTGGATTTGCCGCCCGCGTGCAGCAACCGATCGGGGTCCGCGGTGCGGCAGTACTCGGCGCCGACGATGGCGGCCAGTGCCTCGTGATCGGACTGCGACAACGCCGACGGGCGCAGCGTCACCTGGTCGGATTGCAGTTCGGCCGTGTGGGACCCCTCGACCCCCACGGCCTGCTGCAGTAATGACCGGATCCCCTCCGAAAGCGGCTTGGCCGCGGCGGGATCTCCCCACGCGTTCCATTTCATCGGCGGCAGAAGCCCCTGGGGATGCGTCATGCGTTACAGTATTACATATGTTGTCAACCCGTAATGCAAGGTTGGATACCGGCGAGCGCATCCTCGGGGCGGCGGCCAGCTGTGTGGTGGATTTCGGCGTGGACCGGGTGACCCTCGCCGAGATAGCCCGGCGGGCGGGCGTCAGCAGGCCGACGGTGTACCGGCGGTGGCCGGACACGCAGTCGATCGTGGCGGCGCTGTTGACCCAGCACGTCACCGAGGTGATGCGCGACGCGCCGTTGCTCGGAGACGATCGCGAATCGCTTGTGCGACAGATAGTTACGGTGACCGATCGACTGCGCGCGGACCGCTTGGTGATGTCGGTGCTGCACTCGGACCTTGCGTCGACGTACATCACCGAACGCCTGGGGACCAGCCAGCGCATGTTGATCGACGCGCTGGCCGCCCGGCTGCGGGTGGCCCAGCGCCACGGCAGCGTCCGGCCCGGCGACCCGGTCGAGCTGGCCACCATGGTGCTGCTGATCGCGCAGTCGACCATCCAGTCGGCGCGGATGGTCGAACCGATGCTCGACGCCGACGCACTGGGCGCCGAGCTTGCCTACTCGCTGAACGGATACCTGTCGTGATAGCTGATCCGACCGCGCTGAACGCCGCGCGCCGCGCGGCCGACCTGACCGCACTCGCCGAGGGTGAACCGTTGGACGTCGTGGTGATCGGCGGCGGTATCACCGGTGCCGGGATCGCGCTGGACGCCGCGGCGCGCGGGCTGCGGGTGGCGCTGGTGGAGAAACACGACCTGGCGTTCGGCACCAGCCGCTGGAGTTCCAAACTGGTCCACGGCGGGCTGCGCTACCTGGCGACCGGCAACGTGGGCATTGCCCGGCGCAGCGCCATCGAGCGGGGAATCCTGATGACGCGCAACGCCCCTCACCTGGTTCATGCGATGCCGCAGGTGGTGCCGCTGCTGCCGTCGATGAGCCCGGGCAAGCGGGCCCTGGTGCGCGGCGGGTTCCTGGCCGGTGATGCGTTGCGGTTCCTCGCCGGTACCCCGGCGTCGACTCTGCCCCGCTCGCAACGGATTTCGGCGCAGCGCGTCGTGGAGATGGCGCCCACCGTGCGACGCGACGGCCTGGCCGGGGGCTTGTTGGCCTACGACGGTCAACTGATCGACGACGCGCGACTGGTCACCGCGATCGCGCGCACCGCGGCGCAGCACGGCGCCCGAATCCTGACCTATGTGTCGGCGTCGCGGGCCACCGGCACCTCGGTGCGGCTGACCGACCAGCGCGGCGGGGAATCGTTCGACGTGTCGGCGGGTGCGGTCATCAACGCGGCCGGGGTGTGGGCGGGCGAGATCGACGGCTCGTTGCGGTTGCGGCCCAGCCGCGGCACGCATCTGGTTTTCGATGCCGAGGCCTTCGGGAATCCGACTGCGGCGCTGACCATTCCGATTCCCGGTGAGCTCAACCGCTTCGTGTTCGCCATGCCAGAACAACTGGGCCGAGTCTATCTGGGGCTGACCGACGAGGCGGCTCCCGGTCCCGTTCCTGATGTGCCCGAACCGTCGGTCGACGAGATCACGTTCCTGCTCGACACGGTGAACACCGCGCTGCGGACCGGCCTGGTCGCCACCGACGTGATCGGCGCCTACGCGGGGCTGCGGCCGCTGATCGATACCGGCGAGGGCCGCACCGCCGACGTGTCCCGCGAACACGCCGTCGTGGAATCGGCATCCGGGGTGATCAGTGTGATCGGCGGGAAGCTCACCGAATACCGGTACATGGCACAGGATGTGCTGGATCGCGCGATCCGGGTGCGGCGCCTGCCCGCCGCGAAATGCCGGACCCGCAATCTGCCGCTGATCGGGGCGCCGGCCAATCCGGGGGTGATCGCGGCGCCTGACACCGTGCTGCCGGCGTCGCTGGTGCAGCGCTACGGCGCCGAGGCGCCCAAGGTTGTCGCCGCCGCGACCTGTGACCGGCCGACCGAGCCCGTCGGCGACGAAATCGACGTCAGCAGAGCGGAATTCGAATACGCGATCACCCATGAGGGCGCGCTGAACGTCTCCGACATCCTGGACCGGCGGACCCGGATCGGATTGGTGGCGCGCGACCGGGAGCGGGTGGCCGCCGTGGCCGAGGAGTTCCTGGCGCGCTTTGGCTAGGGCGCCTGGCCGAGCAGAATTCCGTCGGCGGTGAACAGCGCGGCACCGATCGGAATGCCGCCCTCGGCCAGCCCGGTCGTTGCTTCGTCGAACGCGACATCCATCATCGTCGGCGCGCAGAGGCTCACGGGTCGATATTGCACCATGCCGCGGCACGAAAGACGCTTTGGCGGTATTGAAAGTTAGTATCGAATGATAGAGACTGTCACTTTGTCGGATGGTGACGAAGGGAGACGAGATGACCACCCGCGTTCCCGTGCTCATCGTTGGGGCCGGCGTCGGCGGCCTGGCCACCTCCGCGCTGCTGACCCAGCACGGGATCGGCTCGCTACTGGTCGAGAAGCGGCGGGAATCGTTCCTGTACCCCAAAGCCCGCAACCTGAGCTTCCGCAGCTCGGAAATCCTGCGCGGGCTGGGTCTTCGCGACGAGATACGGGCGGTCGCCGAGCACGTCTCGGCGCTGGTGGTCAAGCCCACCCTCAACAGCACCCTGGAGGAACCGGCGCTGGACATCGCCGCGATCTTCGCCGGCCTGGACAACGTCAGCCCGGAGCCTGCGGCCCAGTATTGCCCGCAGAGTCGGCTCGAGCCGATCCTGCGCGACGCTGCGCGACGGGGCGGCGGCGAGGTGCGCTACGGCACGGAGCTGTCCTCGTTCGAGATGGACGAAACCGGTGTCACCGCGGTGGTCCGCGATACGGATACCGGGAGGTCGGAGACCATTCGCGCCGACTATCTCGTCGGCGCCGACGGTGTGCACAGCCCGATCCGTAAATCGCTGGGCATCAGCACATCCGGCTACGGCGCGCTGCCGATCTACGTCGTCTTCGTCTACTTCCGGGCGCCCTGGCGCCGGTTCATCCCGACATTGCACGACGGCGACGGCGTCCAGGTCAAAAACGACGACGTGGACGGCATATTCCTGATCGCCGAGGGCGATCTCGGCATGTTCATCACCACCTACTTCCCCGGCGCGGGGGAGACGGCCGAACAGTTCACGCCGCAGCGCTGCACCGAGTTGCTCACCAAGGCGATCGGCGAGCGGGTCGACATCGACATCATCGAGGTTGCGACGTGGCAGCCCTACGAGCGGGTGGCCGACCAATTCGATTGTGGGCGAGCATTTCTCGTTGGCGATTCGGCGCACACCATGCCACCGTTCAAGGCCGGGGGAGCCAACACCGCCATCCAAAGCGCCCACAACCTGGCCTGGAAACTGGCCGCCGTTCTGCACGGCAGGGCCACGCCGGAATTATTGGCGACCTATCACCCCGAACGTCATCCGGTGGGCCGGTTCGCCGCGCGCCAGTCGCTCACCGGGCCGTCGGTGGCCCTGCTGCGTGCCGGCGGTGACGCGCCGCAATTGCCGGCCGACGAAGAGTGCTCGATGTTCGCCCTGCTCATCGGGTACCGGTACCGCTCGGCCGCGGTCGTGACGCGTGACGCCGACGATGGCGGACTGGTGGAGGAGTTGCGTGCCCAGCCGGGCACTCGGGTGCCGCACGTCTGGGTGCACGAGGGCGTCTCGACACTCGATCTGCTGGGACCCCGGTTCACCGTGCTGTCCGGCGACGAGCGATGGTGCGCGGCAGCGGCTTCGGCATCGCTGGCCGCGCATCGCTTCTACACCGACGAGTGGGCGGCGGTCACCGGCCTCGGGCCGCAGGGGGCGCTGCTGGTCCGTCCGGACGATTTTGTCGGGTGGCGCTGTGATGCGCTTCCCGCCGACCCGGAAGCGGAGCTGCGGCAGGCGCTTTCGGCGATACTCGGCGGTCCGCGAGCGTAAGCGGACTGCGATTTCCGACGCGGTTTTTCGCAGTGGGCTTACGCTCGCAAGCGGGAGGTACCCCACGCCCGCGGCCAGCGGGCAGAGAATTACAGCGGGATGTTCTTGTGGCGGCCGCGGCGCGCGGGCGCCTGGGCCAGCGCCTCGGTGAGCTTGCTGCGGGTGTGCGACGGGTCGATCTTCTCGTCGACCACGCCGATCTCGATGGCGCTGTCCACGCCGCCCGCGATCCGCTCGTGCTCGGCGGCCAGCTGGTCGTGCAGCGCCTCGCGTTCGTGATCGGCCGCGGCGGCCAGCTTCTTCTTGTGCAGAATGCCGACGGCGGCCTTAGCGCCCATCACCGCCACCTCGGCGTCCGGCCACGCGTACACCTTGGTGGCGTTCAGCGACCGCGAGTTCATCGCAATGTAGGCCCCGCCGTAGGTCTTTCGGGTGACCAGCGTGACGCGCGGAACCGTGCACTCGCCGAACGCGTGCAGCAGCTTGGCACCGCGACGCACCACTCCGCCCCACTCCTGGTCGACGCCGGGCAGGTAGCCGGGCACATCGACGACCACCACCAGCGGAATGCCGAAGGCGTCGCAGAGACGCACGAAACGTGCTGCCTTCTCGGCGCTTTCGGAGTTCAGGCAACCGCCCAGACGCAACGGGTTGTTGGCCAGCACGCCGACCGTGCGGCCGGACAGCCGTCCCAACCCGATCACCATCGACGGCGCCCAGTTGGCCTGGAATTCGTCGAACGGCGTCTCGTCGTCGAGGATCGCGGTCACGATCGGGCGCACGTCGTAGGCCCGTCGTGCCGATTCGGGCAGCAGCGCGTGGATGTCGGTGTCACCGGCCTCGGCCTTGTTGCGGTCGAAATGCCCCTGCTGGCAGAACAACCCGACCAATCGGCGACCACGCGCGAAGGCGTCGAGCTCATCGTCGGCGACGATGTGGCATACCCCGGACTTCTTGTGGTGCGTTTCCGGGCCACCGAGCGAGCGCATGTCCACGTCCTCGCCGGTGACGCTGCGCACCACGTCGGGCCCGGTGACGAACACCCGACTCTCCGGGGCCATCACGATGACGTCGGTCAGGGCCGGCCCGTAGGCGGCACCGCCGGCCGCGAAGCCGACGACCACCGAGATCTGCGGGATGTAGCCCGATGCCCGGATCATCGCCTCGAAGACCAAGCCCACCGCGTGGAGAGCCTTCACACCCTCGGCCAGCCGGGCACCGCCGGAGTGCCAGATACCCACGATCGGGCTCTGCTCCTCGATGGCGGTGTCGTAGGCGTTGACGATGTGCGTGCAGCCCTCGATGCCCATCGCGCCGCCCATCACGGTGCCGTCTGTGCAGAACGCGATGGTGCGCACACCATTCACGGTCCCCGCGGCGGCAAGCACACCGGAGCGGTCGCGCTCGTGCAGCAGCTCGACGGTGTCGTCGTCGAAGAAATTGCTCAAGCGCAACAGCGGGTCGCGAGGGTCGAGCGACTCGCCAACCGTCTCGGGGGCCGTGATAGTCATCGCAGGTCTCCTGATATTCCGGTGTTGCTCGGTTTAATACCGCCCGAAGGCGATGGCCACGTTGTGTCCGCCGAATCCGAACGAGTTGTTGATCGCGTACTCGTAGTTGCCCGGCCGTGGCTTGCCCGCCACCACGTCCAGGTCGATCTCGGGGTCGAGGTTTTCCAGGTTGAGCGTGGGGGGGACCACCTGGTCGCGCAGCGCGAGCACGGTCAGGATGGATTCCACGGCGCCGACCGCACCCACCGAGTGGCCGAGCGCGGACTTGGGCGCGTACACCGCGGGCTTGTGCCCACCGAGGGCTTTGTTGATCGCCTTGCTCTCGGCGACGTCACCGACCTGGGTGCCGGTGGCATGGGCGTTGACATGCCCGATGTCGCTGGGGCTCAGGCCCGCGAGCTGTATCGCCCGGGACATCGCGTGCCCGGCGCGTTCGCCGTTGGGGTCCGGGGCGACCATGTGGAAGCCGTCCGAGGTGATGCTGGCCCCCATGATCCGGGCCAGGATGTTCGCGCCACGCGCCTTTGCGTGCTCCTCGGTCTCGATCACCATCAGAGCGCCGCCCTCGCCGAACACGAAGCCGTCGCGGTCCCGGTCGAAGGGCCGACACGCACCGGCGGGGTCGTCGTTATTGGTGGACAACACGATGCGCATGTTGGCGAACCCGGCGATAGGCACCGCCTCGATCTTCGTTTCGACGCCGCCGCAGATCGCTATGTCGGCCTCGCCGAGCACGATCTGCTGCCAGGCACGGGCAACGCCCTCCGACCCGGATGCACACGCCGATATCGGCGTCATCACCCCGGCCTTGGCGTGCCGTTCCAGGCCTACCGCCGCGGCCGCGCCGTTGGGCATGTACTTCTGGACGGTCAGCGGGGACATCGCTCGGTACCCGCGCTCGCGCATCTCCTGATACCCGAAGACGAGCTCTTCGGCCGAGCCCAGACCGGTGCCGATGGAAACCATCAATCGGCCGGTGTCGACCTCCGGCGAGCCTGCGTTCTCCCATACCCGCCGGCCCAGGACGGTGGACATCCGCTGCAGGTATCCCGACCGGCGCAGCTCGATACGGGTCAGCTGGCTGTCGAAATCCTCCAACAGATGGCCACCGATGCGGACTGGCAGGTCGTATTCCTCGACGAACGGATCGTCGAGGGTGCGGATGCCGCTTTGGCCGTCTTGCAACAGCTTCCAGGTGTTTTCGGCGTCAGTTGCCAGCGCGGTCGTCATGGCGATGCCAGTGACGACCACGTTGGGGAGTGCCTTCCCGGTAACCAGCTCTGTCATGGGTCTTGCGAACGTTCCTTCCGTAATTGTCCGGCTCCTCCTCGGGCCTCTGCGGCCCGCGTCGTCGCCGGACGCCGCACTCAGTAGCGCCCGAAGGCGAGTGCCACGTTGTGGCCACCGAACCCGAACGAGTTGTTGATCGCATAACGGAAGTCGCCGTAGCGGGGTTCGCCCGCGACAACGTCCAAATCGATCTCCGGATCGGGGGTTTCGTAGTTCAGCGTCGGCGGTATCACGCCATCCCGAAGGCTCAATACCGTGAGAACAGATTCCAGCGCCCCGACCGCACCAATCGAGTGCCCCAGGGCCGACTTCGGCGCGTACACCGCCGCCTCTTGGCAACCGGCCACGCGAATGGCGTTGGCCTCGGCGGTGTCACCGATCGGCGTCGCGGTGCCGTGGGCGTTGACATGGTCAACGTCCTTGGGGGACAACCCCGCCAGCTCCAGCGATCGGGTCATTGCGCGGCCGGCGCGCACGCCGTCCGCCGCCGGCGCCACCATGTGGAACGCGTCCGAGGTGATGCCTGCACCCATCAACCGGGCCAGTGGTTTGGCGCCGCGTGCCTTGGCGTGCTCCTCGGTCTCGATGATCATCATCGCGCCGGCCTCACCGAACACGAAGCCGTCGCGATCCTTGTCGAACGGCCGCGATGCGCGCTCAGGCTCATCGTTGCGCGTCGACATGGCCCGCATCATCGAGAACGCCGCGATCGGCAGCGCCTCGATGGGACCCTCGACACCGCCGCAGACGGCGAAGTCTGCGTCGCCCATGACGATCTGGCGCCACGCGTGCGCGATCGCCTCGGAACCCGACGAACAGGCCGAGACCGGGGTGATGACCCCGGCGCGGGCGCCGAGCTGCAGGCCCACCACCGCCGCGGCGCCGTTGGGCATGATCATCTGAACGGCGAGCGGCGACACCTTGCGGGGGCCACCCTCGTTCATCAGGTCGTAGGTCTCAACGATCCTCTCGGCGCCGCCGAGCCCGGTGCCGACCACGACCGAGAACCGGTCGGGGTCGACCTCCGGACTGCCGGCGGACTCCCACAGCTGACCGCTCAACACCTTGGCCAACCGCTGGACGTACGACATGCGCCGCATGTCGAGTCGGCTCATGTGTTCGTCGATGGGCTCCCTGAGGTGCCCGCCGATCTTGACGGGCAGGTCCCATTTGCTGACGAACTCGTCTTCGAGGACGTGGATGCCGCTTTCGCCGGCCAACAAACCCTTCCACGTGCTCTCGATGTCCGGCGCGATCGACGTCGTCGCCGTGACGGCGGTTACCACAACGTTGGGGTAACCGCCATTAGCAGTGGAAGGCTTGCTCACTTGCTGTCCGCTTCCAGCCTCGACTTGACATTGGCGACCGCGTCGGGGTTCTCGGTCTCCAGCTTGGCGCGCAGCGCCTCGGCAGCCTCGGGGTTCTCTTCCTCGAGCTTCTGGATGTAGGAGACGACGTCACCGACGGTACGCAGACCAGCGAGGTCCTCGTCCGGGATCTTGACGCCGTACTTGTCCTCGGTCTGAACGGCGATCTCGACCATCGACAGCGAGTCGATGTCCAGGTCGTCGACGAAGGACTTCTCCGGGGTGACCTCGGAGGGCTCGATACCGGTTACCTCTTCGATGATCTCGGCGATACCGGCGATGATTTCTTCCTGGCTGACAGCCACAGCGTGCTTCCCTTCGTAATGTGTTGTGTGTTAGTCGAATTGACGTGTTATGCGGTTGTACTGGTTGTGCAACTGGTCGAGCTGGCTTTAGAGCTCGGCCAAAGCGTCCAGGTCTGCGGGCGACTTGACGGCACGAGCCGTGATCCCCCGAAGTTCTCGTTTTGCGATACCGGTGAGAGTGCCCGCGGGCGGGAACTCCACGGCCGCAGTGATTTCCAGGTCGCGCAGCGTCGCGGTGCACAGGTCCCAACGGACCGGCTGGGTCAGCTGAGCGACCAGCGCCTCCATCGCCGCGGCGGCCGAGGCGACCGGCTTGCCGTCGCGGTTCGACAGCAGCGTGGCGGTGGGCTCGGACGTCTGCACGGCGGCCGCCGCCTCGGCGTAGCCGTCGAGCGCCGACGCCATGTACTTGGTGTGGAACGCCCCGGCCACCCCGAGGGCGCGCACCCGGGCCTTCTCCGGCGGGTCTTCGGCCAGCTTCTCCAGCGCGGTCAGCGCGCCCGCGGCAACGATCTGCCCGGCGGCGTTGCGGTTCGCCGGGAACAGGTCGAGCTGCTCGAGCCGGGCCAGCACCTCGGCCTCCTCGCCACCGAGCACCGCGGACATACCGGTCGGCTCGATGGCACACGCCTTGGCCATCTCCGCCCCGCGGGTGGCGGCCAGCGCGACGGCGTCGTCGGCGGCGATCACGCCGGCGATCGCGTAGGCGGCGATCTCCCCGACGGAGTGGCCGGCGACGACCAGCTCGGCGTTCGACAGCAGGCCGCGCTGGGTCAGCTCCTGGTGAGCCAGCAGCGTGGCGGCCACGACCAGCGGCTGGGTGACCGCGGTGTCGGTGATCTCTTCGGTCGATGCGGTGGTGCCCAGGCGCACAAGGTCGAGGCCGCTGGCCTTGGACCACAGCGCCAACTGGTCAGCGGCGCCGGGGAGCTCCAGCCACGGCGAGAGCATCCCCTCGGTCTGCGAACCCTGTCCGGGCGCAAGCAATGCAATCACGTGTTTAAGAGAACACTGTGGAAACGGTTTTGGCGGGTGTAACAGATTATGAACCTCGTCTTAGGTTTTTGTGCACTCCCTACAAAATAGCTCGGTAAGCTACGGGTTTGATATCGCCCCGCGACCTGTTGCCTGGATCACTATCATCCGGTTTGTCCGGCAACAGCCCCTTTGACCGGCAACGGAACCGCTGGCATCGCGTTGTTGGCGGCGCCAGAGGGAGGGGTCGGATAGTTGAGCTGCCCCACCGTCGCCGCCACTCGCAGCACATATGCATCACGAGGCTGCATGGGATCCCGTCCGGTGAAGTCGGTGATCCGCTTGAGTCGGTAGCGGACGGTGTTTGGATGAACGAACAACTTTCTGGCACAAGCCTCAATAGCGCCGCCACAATCTAAGTAAGCGTCAAGAGTCTCGATCAGCGTCGGCCCCGCGTCGGCCAACGGGCCCATGACGTCGGTGTGCAGTGCCACGATCGCCGACGCGTCGCCCATCAGGGCGCGTTCGGGCAGCAGTTCGCGGGCCGACACGGGACGTGGCGCCCCGCGCCAGCCGCCGACGGCGTTCATGCCGGAGATGGCCTCGCTGGCGCTGTGGTAGACGGCCGTCAGCATGGGAGCGGTGGGTCCGACGACCACCGGGCCATCGGCGAACGCCGCCATCAGGTCGCCCAGGAATTTGTCAGTTGGCGACAGTTGGCCGGACACGATCGCGACCAGCCAGGTGCCGTGCACGTCGGTGAGCGCCGCGCGCCCGTGCTGGGCGGCGATATCGCGGACGTGCTGACTCGCCCGCTCGCTGTCGTCGGGGCCGGTCGACCCGTCGCGCCCGGGCGCCGGGGTGCCGACCACGACCGTCGCCGGGGCGGTGGTGTCCCAGTTCAGCGCCGCGGCGCGGGACAGCAGCTCGGGGCCGGTGTCGCCGCGGACCACCGCGTCGACCACGCTGGCCTCCATTCGGCTGTCCCAGGTCCCGCGCGCCTCGGCCGCGTTCGCGTAGGCGGTGGCGGCGGTGAACGCCAGGTCCCGGCTGTACTTCAGGATGCCCACCGTCAAGGCCGTGAGCTGCTCCTCGGAGCGGGCCAGCAGCGGGACGACTTCCTCGAAGAAGTCCATGGTCACGCGCGCCATGTCGACGCTGTGCCGCAGCGCGATCCGGCGGGCGAGGTCCTGGGGCACCAGTTCGAAGGCCTGCGCGGTGTGGCTGACGTCGCTGTGCGGGTCTTGCATCCACTCGGCGAAGTTGTTGATGGCCGTCTGCACCACCAACGCCATGCTGGCCCGCTGTGAGGCTTCCAGCTCGGCGAAGAACGGCAACCGATCGCCCATGACCGAGACCGCTTCGGTCGCCAGCCGGCCGGAGTACTGCTTCAACCGCCGCAGTACGGACTCCGGCACCGTGTCCAACAGCTCGAGCGGCGAGCGGGGCTGCTTGGCGAATGGACCGGCGAAGGGGTTGTCATTCACCCCTAAAACCTACGCGCCTTTTCTAGAAGTTTCTTCCAAAGGCTGCGCGTGGCGTTCTTAAGAAGTCCTCAAGCTGGGGGCGCTCGGGTGGTCTCGGGTGGGGTGAGTGTGCGGCTGGCCGCACACTCGGCGACGGCTGTGCGGCTGGCCGCACACTCGGCGTGGGGGCTCGGCGCGTGGGGGGTTCGGCGTCAGGCCACCCCGCCCGCGGCGCGCCGAGCGTGACGGTGGCGTCACGCTCGGCGCCCAACGTGACGGTGGCGTCACACTCGGCGTATGGGGGGCGGGTCGGGCGTCAGGCCACCCCGGGATCGGACGTCTGCTCCGGGGCGGCCTGCACGTCGTCGATCTTGTACTGCCGGGCCGCCGCGACCGGCACCGAGGGATCGATCTCACCATCGCGCGCCAGCGCCTCCAACACCGCGACCACCTGCGACTCGGCGTCGGTGTTGAAGTACCGCCGGGCGGCCGGCCGGGTGTCGGAGAAGCCGAACCCGTCGGTGCCCAGGGTGACGTAGGTGCCCGGCACCCACGGCCGGATCTGCTCGGGAACCGCGCGCATCCAGTCCGAGACCGCGATCACCGGCCCGCTCGCGTCCGCCAGCGCCTGGGTGACGTACGGGACGCCGGCGGGCCGGTCCGGGTGGCGCAGCCTGGCCCTGTCGACGGCCACGCCGTCGCGGTTCAACTCGCCCCAGCTCGTCACCGACCACACGTCGGCGGCGACGTCCCATTCGGCGGCCAGCATCTCCGCCGCCTGCAGCGCCGACGGCATGGCCACCCCCGACGCCAGGATCTGCGCCTCATTGGCCCGTTGTTCGGTGGCGGTGCGGTAGCGGTAGAGACCGCGCAGCACGCCCTCGGGATCGAAGTTCTCCGGCTCCGGCGGCTGCACGTACGGCTCGTTGTAGATGGTGATGTAGAAGTACACGTCCTCGGGGTTCGCCCCGAACATCCGCGCCAGCCCGCTTTCCACGATGTAGGCGATCTCGTAGGCAAACGCCGGGTCGTAGGCGACCACCGCCGGGTTGGTGCTGGCCAGCAGCAGCGAGTGGCCGTCGGCGTGCTGCAGGCCCTCGCCGGTCAGCGTGGTCCGCCCCGCGGTGGCCCCGAGCAGGAAGCCGCGGGTCATCTGATCGGCGGCGGCCCACAGGCCGTCACCGGTGCGCTGGAAGCCGAACATCGAATAGAAGATGTAGATCGGGATCATCGGCTCGTTGTGCGTGGCATACGACGTGCCGGCCGCGATGAACGAGCCCACCGAGCCCGCCTCGTTGATCCCCTCGTGCAGGATGTGCCCGCCTTCGCTTTCCTTGTAGGCCAGCATCAGCTCGGCGTCCACCGCGGTGTACAGCTGGCCGAGGCGGTTGTAGATCTTCAGCGACGGGAACCACGAGTCCATGCCGAAAGTGCGCGCCTCGTCGGGGATGATCGGCACGATGCGCGGGCCGACTTCGGAGTCCCGCAACACTTCTTTGAAGGTCCGCACGGTCGCCATGGTGGTGGCGACCTCCTGGGTTCCCGACCCCTTCTTCAGCGCGGCGTAGGTGTCCCGGCCGGGCAGTCGCAGCGCCTTGGTCTTGGTTCGCCGCTCGGGCAGGAACCCGCCGAGCGTGCGGCGCCGGTCGAGCATGTACCGGATCTCCGGGGCGTCCGGGCCGGGGTGGTAGTACGGCGGCAGGTAGGGGTCCTCTTCCAGCTGGGCATCGCTGATCGGAATCCGGATCGCGTCGCGGAAATCCTTAAGATCTTGCAGCGCAAGCTTTTTCATCTGGTGGGTGGCGTTGCGGCCCTGGAAGTGCGCGCCCAGCGAGTAACCCTTGATTGTCTTGGCCAAGATCACCGTGGGCTGACCCTTGTGGTCGACGGCGGCGCGGTAGGCGGCGTAGACCTTGCGGTAGTCGTGGCCACCGCGCTTGAGGTTCCAGATCTCGGAATCGCTCATGTTCTCCACGAGCGCCTTGGTGCGCGGGTCGCGCCCGAAGAAGTGGTCGCGCACGTAGGCGCCGTCGTTGGCCTTGTACGTCTGGTAGTCCCCATCGCAGGTGGTGTTCATCAGGTTCACCAGCGCGCCGTCGCGGTCGGCGTGCAGCAGGGCGTCCCACTCGCGGCCCCAGACCACCTTGATGACGTTCCAGCCGGCGCCGCGGAAGAACGACTCCAGCTCCTGGATGATCTTGCCGTTGCCGCGCACCGGGCCGTCGAGGCGCTGCAGGTTGCAGTTGACCACGAACGTCAGGTTGTCCAGGCTCTCCAGCGCCGCGACGTGCGCCAGACCGCGGCTCTCCGGCTCGTCCATTTCGCCGTCGCCCAGGAAGCACCAGACGTGCTGGTCGGAGGTGTCCTTGATGCCGCGGTCGTGCAGGTAGTGGTTGAACCGCGCCTGGTAGATGGCGTTGAGCGGGCCCAGGCCCATTGACACCGTGGGGAATTCCCAGAACTCGGGCATCAGCCGCGGGTGCGGGTAGGAGGGCAACCCGCCGGCGGCGTGGCTGTGCTCCTGCCGGAAGCCGTCCATCCGATCGGCGGACAACCGGCCTTCCAGGAAGGCGCGCGCATAAATGCCCGGGGACGCGTGGCCCTGGATGAAGATCTGGTCCCCGCCGCCGGGGTGCGCCTTGCCGCGGAAGAAGTGGTTGAAGCCGACTTCGTACAGCGCCGCCGACGAGGCGTAGGTCGAAATGTGGCCGCCCACACCGACTCCCGGGCGCTGGGCGCGGTGCACCATGATGGCGGCGTTCCACCGGATCCACGCCCGGTAGCGCCGCTCGACGTCCTCGTCGCCGGGGAACCACGGCTCGAGTTCGGTCGGAATGGTGTTGACGTAGTCGGTCGACGTCAGCGACGGGAGGGCGACTCGCTGCTCGCCGGCCCGTTCCAGCAATCGCAGCATCAGATAGCGCGCTCGCGACGGGCCGGAGCGCTCCAGCAGTTCGTCGAAGGACTCCAGCCACTCCGACGTCTCTTCCGGATCGATGTCGGGTAGGTAGGAGGCCACCCCCTCGCGGATCACCCGAACGCGGTCGGGTTCGGTTGTGCTGTGGGGGTTTGTGGCCAGATCGTGGCGCACGAACTCAGTTGTCAACGCACTACTCCTGTTGTTGGCGGAATGTGTGCCGTACGGGTGGGTCGCACCCTTCCCACCATCGTGCCGCACCGGTGTTTCGCGCGGATAGCCGACGTCGGGTAGCCGACGGGGCTTCACCTGGCGAACACCAACTCGGCGTGTATGGGGCAGGTGCACAACCCACCCGGTAACGTCAGGCTCGTGCTCATCCGGTGGCGTGCCGTCCCGCAGACGCAGGTAGGGGCTTTCTCGCGGCGTGGGGCCTTGGCCCTCGGTTGTATCGCCGTGACGCTGATGGGCATCGTCGGGTGCACCTCCGTCACCAATGGCACGGCAACGCCGGATACCAAGGTGGCGCCGGCCTACCGGCAGTCGGTGTCCGCGTCGGTGTCCGCGTCGTCGGCGACCTCGAGCATCCGGGAGTCCCAGCGGCAGCAATCGCTGACCACCAAGGCGGTGCGCACCGCCTGCGCCACGCTGATCACCACCAGCAAGAACGCGATCGACAAGACCAACGAGTTCGTCCAGGCGTTCAACGCGGGCCGCGGCACCGGCCCGACCGAAGGCCCGGCCATCGAAGCCCTCAACGACAGCGCGACCACGGTCGGCAACAGCTTCAACGACGCGATGTCGCAGCAGATCAAGGACGCATTCAACGCCTACATCGACGCCGCCCGCGCGGTCGCCAACGCCATCGGCACGCACGCGGGAACCGGCGAGTTCAACAAACGGGTCGATCAACTCAACGACACGAAAAAGAACGCAGTGAAACTCTGCCTGGCAACCTGATGATGCGGAAGTATGTACCGGGCTCTGGCTGTGCGACGATAATTCCCAATCGCACAGCGCTCGGATGTTGAAGGAGGCTCCACGGTGGTCGCGGCGGATCACGCCCCGAGCTACGCTCGCAAACTGGGCATCCAACGGGACCAAGTTGTCCAGGAGTGGGGCTGGGACGAAGACACCGATGACGAGATTCGCGCCGATGTCGAGGAAGCCTGCGGCAGTGAGTTGCTCGACGAAGACACCGACGAGGTGGTTGACGTCGTGCTGCTGTGGTGGCGAGACGGTGACGGCGACCTGGTCGACACCCTGATGGACGCCATCACCGCGCTGGCCGAAGACGGCGTGATCTGGGTGCTGACCCCCAAGACCGGCAAGCCCGGTCACGTGCTGCCGGCCGAAATCGCCGAGGCCGCGCCCACCGCGGGTCTGATGCCGACCTCGTCGGTCAACCTGGGGGACTGGAGCGCCAGCCGACTGGTGCAGCCCAAATCCCGCGCCGGGAAGCGTTGATGCTGTCCGTCGGCACACCCGCCCCGGATTTCACTTTGCGCGACCAGAACCAGCAGCGAGTCACGCTGAGCTCGTATCGGGACGCCAAGAACGTTCTGCTGGTGTTCTTCCCGCTGGCCTTCACCGGGATCTGTCAGGGCGAGCTGGATCAGTTGCGCGACCATCTGCCCGATTTCGACAACGACGAGAGCGCGGCGCTGGCCATCTCCGTGGGCCCGCCGCCGACCCACCGGGTCTGGTCGCTGGACAGCGGCTTCACCTTCCCGGTGCTGTCGGACTTCTGGCCGCACGGCGCGGTGAGCCGGAGCTACGGGGTGTTCAACGAGGACGCCGGCTACTCCAACCGCGGGACGTTCGTCGTCGATCGGTCCGGGATCATTCGCTTCGCCGAGATGAAACAGCCCGGCGAGTCCCGCGACCAGCGGCTCTGGACCGACGCCCTGGCGGCGCTGAAGGCCTGAGAGTTTGGGGTCCTGGCCGACGGGCGTGTACCCTGCGGCGGGCATATAGGGCGCGTAGCTCAGTGGTAGAGCTCTGGTTTTACACACCAGCGGTCGGCGGTTCGATACCGTCCGCGCCCACCCAACGCCGCGAGCGTAAGCCCATTGCGAAAAATCAAGGCGAATTCCGCAGTGCGCTTACGCTCGCGAGCGGCGTTCGTAGCTTGTTCGGCCTAGACCGAATTATTCGAGTGTGGTCGCGCAAGCCTCCCGGAGTTACTCTTTGCCGATGATCGCGGGCGAGAAGGCGCCTGACTTCACTCTTTACGATCACACCGGTCGGCCCCGGGCGTTGTCAGCGTTCCTTGCCGACGGGCCGGTGGTGCTGTTCTTCTTCCCGCTAGCGTCCTCACCGATCTGTACAGCCCAGGCTTGTCATTTTCGGGACCTGAGCAACGAATTCGTCACGGTGGGCGCCCAGCGGGTGGGCATCAGCACCGACACCGTCGACAGGCAGGCCCATTTCGCCCAACAGCGCTCGTTCGACTATCCGCTGCTTTCCGACGCGGACGGCGTGGTGTCCGAGCTGTTCGGGGTGCGTCGGGGCAGGCTCGCAAAGCTGCGTAGATCCGTCGTGGCGCGTGAGGCCGCCCGGCGTGGCCGGCACACGCGGCGCCGTGGCCTGCTGGCCCGGCTACTGCCGGTCAGACGAACCACATTCGTCATCGACACCGATCGCACCGTACTCAAGGTGGTCTCCAACGAGCTTCGGGCATCCGTGCACGCCGACCAGACCTTGTGGTTCTTGCAGAACCACAAGGGGCCGCATAGTTCGCCGCATGCCGCGGGGAAACATTCCGACGCGCATCAGCAGTCGGAGGACGAGGGCGCAGACCGGAAAGCCGCGGACGAGGCGAGCCTGGTCCGGCCGTACACGCTGACGGCGGGCCGCACCGACTCTGGCGTCGAACTCGCACTCGAGGCTCCGGTGGAAGCGCTCAGCACCACGTCGAAGCCACCGCGCTGGCCGAGAAACGATGTGCGCGGCCAGATCCTGACGTATTGCGTGCAGAGCCCCTCGGTCGCAGAGATCGCCGCTCGCCTGTCCTTGCCGCTCGGTGCGACGCGGTTCCTGGTCGGCGATCTGGTGACGCAAGGTTATTTGCGGGTGCACGCCCCCCTCGGTGACTCGATGACGATTGACCAACGACGGGAACTGATAGGCAGGACACTGCGTGGCCTACGAGCACTCTGAGGGGTCGAGCGCCGGGGATTGACGCCGCATCGGATGATTTGTTGTACACGTGTTTCGTAATATGGATAAACGTTCGCTAGCGGGATAACAGTTAACCCGCAGTACACCCTCAGGTAACGCATATGTCGTTCACCAACATGGCGGAACTACGATTTTTTCATGCCGTTGGCTAACGGCAACGTGTTTGCTGGATATGCCATCCTGCGGTTGTTGGGATGTTTGGGGATGGGCGAGGTCTACTTCACCCGGCGTCCCCGTTTGGCCCGCGGTAAAGCGCTCAAAATATTGAGCACCGGCGTCTGCGCGGACGACGCCTACCGTCTGGTGGCACAGACGGATCCGGCGACCGCGCCAGGTCGTCTTACGTGGTGCGCGCCAACGACCGTGCGCCCCACTTCCACCGGCGATATCCCGATCGCAAATTCGCGTTGGGGATGCGCTGGCGCAGGCGATCACGCCTGCGGCATAGGTGATTATCCAAAGTCCGCGCGGGGACGGGCTCTCGCAGAACGGAAATCCTGTCATGTTCACCGCCACCACCAGGTGCTTCGGCGTCACCAGCCACGCCGGCTTTCTGGTTACCACCCTTGTATTACTAAGCGGCGCAGCGATTCTGCACGGCGGCGCGGCAGCGGCTGACCCGAACCAAGACGACCAGTTTCTCGCCCTGCTCGATCAAGAAGGCATCCCTGCTCTCGAGGGCGTTCCGTACCTCATCGATACAGCCCATAAAGTCTGTCGCGCAGTAGATGCCGGCTATTCGGCGAACGCCGTAGTGGACGCGATGGTGCAGTTTGCGTACAGCCAGGACCCGGCCGAGCGTACGTATGCTCCCGGGCGCCTCGCACGCACCGAGGCCCGATTCGTCACTGCGTCAGTCGAGGCTTACTGCCCATACGATCGAGGCAAGATCGCCTCCCTGAGCGTTAATCCCGCGTCGGCCTGGAATATGCCGACACCCGAGGGGACCGCGTACGCGCATACTGCGGTCACCTTCGCCATGCCGGCGCGACGGCAGGGAGACCTGGTACCGGGCCGATCTAGTGGCGACCGCTCCGACCTGCGCGCAGCGCTCGTTTCGCGACATCGAGTGGTTCCCGCCGGAGAGATCACCCAGCCGAACCCGCCGCAGCTTCCGGCGCCACCGCCGCCGGTGGCGCATCTCCGGACGCCACCTCTGCCGGTCGCGGCACCGCCTCGACCACAACGCTCGGCGCCCCGGCCACAGCAGCCGGCGCCCGCGCCGCTCCAGCCGGCGCCGCTCCGGCCCGCGCCCGCATCGCAGCTTCCGGCGCCACCACCGGAACAGCCAGCGCCTGCACCGCTACAGCCGGCGCCGCCACCGCCGGCGCCGCCATCGCCACAGCCGGCACCACCCATGGCGCCGGGCTTTGTCAGGCTCGCGCCGTGAGATCGTCGGCGGTACAAAGCCATGCCGTCCCTACCCGACGAGATCTTGCGTCGGTGGTCGGACGGCGCCCCGGCTAAACGTGGCAACAGCGCGTCAGCGGTTCCTCCAGGGCGGTCAGTCGTCGCGATGGAACGGCTCACTGAATCGGAGTGAACTCGAGGTGCAATTCCTTGAGGCGCCTGAACAAAAAGGTGCGGTCCCATTTGAGCCGACGAGCGTCTGCCGGACCGTGCTCGGCCTCTGAAAGCCGAATGTCGGCCATCCGGTCGAGCATTCGTGCCAAGCTCACCCGCACTTCGGCGCGTGCAATCGGGGCACCCGGACATGTATGAATACCACGGCCGAATGCCATGTGTTGCAATATGTTTGGACGGCCAAGACGGAATTCGTCGGGCTGTTCGAACCGTCCCGGATCGCGGTTCGCCGCGCCGTTCATCACCAGTACGCTGGTACCTGCTTGCACGTCGATGTCGCCGATCCTGGTGGGGCGCCGCGCCATGCGGAAATTCGATTTGATTGGGCTTTCGATGCGCAGCATCTCCTCGATGAAGGCAGGGATCATCGAATTGTCCTCGCGCAGTATCTTTTGCAAGTCTGGCCGTTCGGCCAGCGTCAGCATCGAGAGACTCAGTAGGTCGATCGTCGTGCCGTGGCCGGCGGCGAACATAAAGGTGGCAACGCGGGCAACGTCGATCGGGTCGGGTGTCGTGCCGTCGGGAAACTTTGCCAGCGCAAGCTCGGTGAGGACGTCGTCGCGCGGATTGCGCCGCCGATCCTCGATGTAATCGACGAACCACTCCTCTTTGACGCCAACGAAGCCGCTGCGATCGCCTTCGAGCCGACTAGCGTACGCAGCGCGACGGAATCGCTCACGGTCGCCCTCAGGTACGTCCAGCAGGTCGGTAATCGCGTCGAGCGTGAACGGAAAGTTGTAGTCGAGGACGATCTCGCACTTGCCGTCGGCGACGAAGCGGTCGAGTTGCTCGCCGGCAAGACGCCACAGGAAGTCCTCGTTGTTCTTGAGTTGCCTTGGCGTAAACAACCGGCTCAACAGCGAGCGGTGCGCGGTGTGCTTCGGGGGATCGAACGTTATGAAGTAGTCGCCGAACGTGATTCTCTGGCGGTGCCGCTCGATCAGATCGGAGATGTCATCACTGTCGCTTGAGATCGGAATCCCCGACCATGGACCGCTGACTATGTTGCACACCGACAAGTTCTGATCGGTGTCGCGCTGCACCGCGACGGCCTCGTCGTACCCCGACACCATCACCACGCCGTGCGCCGGTTCACGCCATACTGGGCATCGACGGATCGCGTCGTAGTAGTCGTAGGGGTCATCGACGAGCGACATGTTGGTGAAGAAGTCCAGGTTTTTCTCGGGTCCGCTCACGTCGGCCTCCCACGCGTTGCTAAATCAATGCTAAGCGCTCAGCAGATGTACGGGAATAGCCGTCGGAAACGCATCGGGTCCTCTGGAGAACCCCGACTCCGGCTACGACGAGCGAAAAGCCCTGGCGTCCAACGGCTCCGACTGCAGACTCGTGCGCGAAGCCCACACGGAGCCGGGGACCAAACGGTCGCTCTCTCCAGACGATCGAAGGAGAGTGCGATCACTTTTCAGTGGCGCGGCGTGAACTTAATCCTCGTGAACTTCGTCATCTAGAGGTGGTCACGAATGGTCTTCTAGGTGTGGTCACGAAGGTCGCGTACCGCATCGGCGGCGTAGACCCGTCAGTCCGTGCACCTTTCAGCCAACTGGGTCGCCGCATCCGGTTGACGAAGCAACCGCCTCCACCCCAGGCGAGAGACGCTCGGCTGCAAGACCTTCAGGACATGGCGCTCACGTCGCGAGCGTTACCTAACAATCGAGCCGGCACACCTAGCGGCTCGCACGGATTTGGCGCTACGAACCGATGTCGGGAGTGGCCAGCCACGCTAAGCGCCTTCAACCACTCGCATGGCTCGCAAAATTGGCCCCGCGATACGCAACCTTGCCGAGATCTCGGCCGATTGGAAACAGGTGAGTACCAACGGGTTTGATGACCGCAAAGGCGGCTACTCGTCTTGGTTAACGACGAGAAGTAATGCAGCCGATGGCCGACTCTCGTCGACGTATTGCGCCGTCGGGCCGGCTGAATACGTCGAAGCAACGCGCGGCATGTCTGGACTTCCTCGAACAGGACTGGACCGATATACGGCCGAAGAGTCTGCGTGAGAGGGCCTCGCAGGTCAGGCGTTTGACACGCAAAATTCGCTACCGCTTTATAAGGGGACTCGGGATGGGACCGCAACTAACTGCTCGTGGGTATCCGCTGACCCGGGGACAGCTGGATATATGGCTTGCGCAGGAAACGGGTCGCTTCGCTGCGCGATGGCAACTGGGCTATTTGGTGCGAATCGAGGGCGCGGTAGAGCCTGATTTGCTTGAGCACGTGATTCGTCAAGCGGTGCGCGAGGCCGAACCGCTCAGAGCCACCTTTTTCCAGCTGGACGGCCAGGTTTTCCAACAGACGGTTGATTACCCGGACGTTGAGCTTGCCAACTACGATCTCCGAGGCTCGAAAGACCCTGTCCAGGAAGCACATCGGCTGGCATTCTCGATTCAGGGCACGGTGATGCCGTTTAGTGGCCCGCTGTTCAAATTTGCGTTGTTGCGGACGCGGGTAGACGAATTCTATTTCTTCGTGTGCTGCCACCATATCGTGGCCGACGGAATCGGCCTTGCTCTTGTTTTGCATCGGATCGCAGATATCTATAATGCTTTGGCTTCGGGCGCGTCGATTCCGCCCGCTTTTTTTGGGTCGCTGAGTGATCTGATTGCTTGCGAATTAGAATACGAAGCGTCCACCGATTATCTCGATGATCAAGCCTATTGGACTAAGAACCTGCCGCCGGAAAGCGAACCGCGCCATCGGTTTACGCCCGCCGCGGACGGGCGTGATCCACATGAGTCTTCGGCACCAATTCAATTGGACCCTCTCGTCGTCGCCGGAATCCAGGAGCTGTCGCAGGAGTTGGGGGTGCGTCGCTCGTCGGTGATTACTGCGGCGTGCGCGCTGCTGGTGCGGGGGTACGACGTCGACAGTTCGGAGGTGGTGCTCGATTTTCCGGTGAGCAGGCGTGTGCGTCCCGAGGCACAGACGGTGCCTGGAATGATTTCCGGGTCCGTTCCATTGGTGTTGAAAGCTTCGCCGGGGTCTGCGGTTGCCAGCTTTAATGAACATGTTGACACGCGACTGCGGGAAGCGCTGCAGCATCAGCGGTTTCCAGTGCACGTTATTGAGAACCAGGCACGTCTCCGCACCTCCGCGCAGACGTCGAATCGCGTGATCGTTAATTTCATTCCGACCGCACATCAGGCGAATCTTGCCGGTGCTACGGCGTCGGGGACCCTGACCCATACCAACCTCGTCGATCAGTTTGGACTGGACTTTTTCAGGGACGACGATCGGCTTTTTCTCAGCACGCAGCCGAGCACCACGACGAGTGGGTCCGCGGGTGTCGGGCAATTGCTATCCGATTGTGATGTCCGCGATTTAGTGAAGCGGTTAGAGCGGGTGCTGCTGGCGATGACCGCCGATCCCACCCGGTCGTTGTTGTCGGTGGATCTGCTCCACGCGGATGAGCATGCCCGGTTGGATGAGATCGGTAATCGGGCGGTATTGGACGAGTCGGCGACCACGCCGGTGTCGATTCCGGTTTTGTTCGCCGCGCGGGTAGCCCAGACACCGGATGCGGTGGCGCTGGTATGCGAAGGGTGTTCGTGGACCTACCGAGAGGTCGAGGAGGCGGCCAACCGGTTGGCGCGCGTGTTGGCCGGCCGGGCGGTGGGTCCGGGGCAGTGTGTGGCACTGGTGTTGGAGCGCTCGGCTGAGGCGGTCGTGGCGATGTTGGGGGTGCTCAAGTCCGGGGCCGCGTATTTGGCGATCGATCCCGCGGTGCCCGAGGTGCGGGTGCAGTTCATGGTGGCCGATGCCGCGCCGGTGGCCGCGGTGACCACCGCGGGGTTGGCCGGGCGATTGGAGGGGCACGATCTGCTGATCATCGATCTCAACGATGTCGGTGTTGACGCCGATCCCTGCATCGCGTTGCCGACGCCGCACGCTGATGACCTGGCCTATCTGATTTACACCTCGGGCACCACCGGTGTGCCCAAGGGGGTGGCGGTCACCCACGGGAACTTGGCTCATTTGACGGAGTCGTCGCCGGCGGGTCTGCCGGGGTGCCAGGTGTGGACGCAATGTCATTCGTTTGCTTTTGACTTTTCGGTGTGGGAGATCTGGGCTGCGCTGTTGGGTGGGGGGCGGCTGGTCGTGGTCGCTGATGACGTGGCGCGTTCACCGGAGGGTTTCCACGACCTGTTGGTGGCTGAGCAGGTCAACGTGTTGACGCAGACCCCGTCGGCGGTGGGAGTGCACTCGCCGGAGGGGTTGGAGTCGGTGGCGTTGCTGTTGGGTGGTGAGCCGTGTCCGGGCGAGGTGGTGGATCGGTGGGCGCCCGGGCGGGTGGTGATCAACGCTTACGGGCCGACCGAGACCACGGTGTATGCGGCGATGACTGCGCCGCTGACGGCGGGTTCGGGGGCGCCGCCGATCGGTTCGCCGGTGTCGACCGCCGCGTTGTTTGTGTTGGACGGCTGGTTGCGTCCGGTGCCTGCCGGTGTGGTGGGGGAGTTGTATGTGGCCGGCCGCGGCGTGGCGTGTGGGTATCTGGGCCGTGCGGGGTTGACGGCGTCGCGGTTTGTGGCCTGTCCGTTCGCCGGCGCGGGAGCGCCAGGAATGCGGATGTATCGCACCGGGGACCTGGTCCGCTGGGGCACCGATGGGCAGCTGCAGTATCTGGGGCGCGCCGATGAGCAGGTCAAAATCCGCGGCTATCGCATCGAGCTGGGCGAAGTGCGCGCGGCGCTGGCCGACTGCGATGGGGTGGCGCAGGCGGTGGCGATCGCTCGCGAGGACCGCCCCGGCGACAAACGCCTGGTGGGTTACGTCACCGGGACCGCCGACCCGGCAAAGATCCGCGCCGCGCTGGCCGAGCGGCTCCCGGAGTACATGGTGCCGGCCGCGGTGGTGGTGCTCGACGCGCTGCCGCTGACACCCAGCGGCAAACTCGACACCCGCGCCCTGCCCGCACCCGGATACACCGGTGGTGGTTTTCGCGCTCCGGCCAGCCCGGTCGAGGAGATCCTGGCCGGCATCTACGCCGACGTTCTGGGCGTGGAGCGCGTCGGGGTCGACGATTCGTTCTTCGACCTGGGTGGGGATTCGCTGTTGGCGATGCGCCTGGTCGCCGCAATCGAGACCGGTTTTGACGCCGGCCTTTCGGTACCGACCGTGTTCGAGGCGCCCACGGTTGCCCAGTTGGCCCCGCGTATCGGCGCAGGTGTAGGCCGGCTCGAGCGGTTGGTGGCGGGCGGGCGGCCCACCGTGGTCCCGCTGTCGTTCGCCCAGCAGCGGTTGTGGTTCCTCGACCAATTGCAGGGCCCCTCACCGGTTTACAACATCCCGGCGGCGTTGCGGTTAAGTGGGCGGCTTGATGCCGAGGCGCTGGGCGCGGCGCTGGCCGACGTGGTGGCCCGCCATGAAAGCCTGCGCACACTGTTACCGGTGGTCGAAGGGATACCGCGGCAGGTGGTGGTGGCCGCCGAGCGGGCCGATTTCGGCTGGGACGTCATCGATGCCACCGACTGGCC
>NZ_LZJP01000021.1:0-8373 GCF_001667865.1 Mycobacterium mantenii
CGTGTGGGACCTGTTGCCACGAAACCAACGGCTGCTCGACGACGACGCGGGCCGAGGCACGGCCTGAGCGGGCGCCGGCAAATCGCAGGTGTTGCACCGGGTCGAGGTCGGCGATGGTAGACAAGTTCGGTGACTTCAGCTGACCAACTCGAGGGCCTCGACCTGGCCTCGCTGGACCGGTACCTGCGTTCACTGGGGATCGGGCGCGACGGCGAGTTACGCGCGGACTTCATTTCCGGTGGTCGCTCCAACCTGACGTTCCGCGTTTACGACGACAGCACCAGTTGGCTGGTGCGGCGCCCGCCGCTGCACGGGTTGACCCCGTCGGCGCACGACATGGCCCGCGAGTACCGCGTTGTCGCGGCGCTGCAGGACACACCGGTTCCGGTGGCGCGCACGATCGGGCTCTGCGAGGACGATTCGGTGCTCGGGGCCCCCTTCCAGATCGTCGAGTTCGTCGCCGGGCAGGTGGTGCGCCGCCGCGCTCAGCTCGAATCGTTCAGTCACACCGTCATCGAGGGCTGCGTGGACTCGCTGATCCGGGTGCTCGTCGACCTACACAATGTCGATCCCAACGCCGTCGGCCTGGCCGATTTCGGCAAGCCCAGCGGCTATCTGGAGCGTCAGGTGCGGCGATGGGGCTCGCAATGGTCGCTGGTGCGGCTGCCCGAGGATCGGCGCGATGCCGACGTGGAGCGACTGCATTCCGGTCTGGGCGAGGCTATTCCGCAGCAGAGCCGCACGTCGATCGTGCACGGCGACTACCGGATCGACAACACGATTCTGGACGCCGACGACCCGACGATCGTCCGTGCGGTCGTCGACTGGGAGCTCTCGACGCTGGGGGATCCGCTCTCCGACGCGGCGCTGATGTGCGTGTACCGCGACCCCGCCCTGGATTTGATCGTCAATGCGCAGGCCGCGTGGACGTCACCGTTGTTGCCGACGGCCGACGAACTGGCCGACCGGTATTCGCTGGTGGCCGGTATACCGCTGGCCCATTGGGAGTTCTACATGGCGCTGGCCTACTTCAAGCTCGCCATCATCGCCGCGGGTATCGACTTCCGCCGGCGGATGTCGGATCAGGCCCGCGGAAAGGACTCCGACCACGCACCGGAGGTGGTGGCGCCGCTGATCTCCCGGGGTCTGGCCGAACTCGCGAAGCTGCCCGGCTAGCCTAGCGGGCCGCGGTGGCGGCGGCGTGCTGCCTTTTTGCCGCGCGGCGCAGCTGCAAGATCCGTGCGGTGCCGACCGCGACCGTGATCAGTCCGCCGACCACGGCGGCCAGCAGGATCGCTACCCCCTTGGGCTGGCTCCAGTGCCAGCCCAAGAACTGAAAGTCCGTCGGCGTCGTGTTCTGGGTGATGAAGATCAGCAACAGGATCAGGATCACAAAGCCGGCGATCAGCGAGGACCACAGCGCGCCGGCGCGGGTGAATCCGATGGCCGGTTCTTTGGTGCGTGCGCCGGTCTTGGGCGCAGGGGTGGTGGGCTTGGTGGGCGGCTGCCCGGGCGAGGCAGGGGTTTGGCTGCTCATAGTGCCATCTTTGCCCTATCCGGCGCAGATTGAAACCGATTCACCGCAACCGGGTCGTCGCGGGCCCGCGTGGGTGCGGTCCGCGCGTTAGGGTCGGCGATATGACGACACCGCCGCGCCCGCAGGGCGGGATCACGCGCGCGGCTGGATTGCTGATGGCGATGTGCGTCATTGCGTCGTGCAGTAATTCCGATCCGTTGGGCACGCAGGTTCGAAGCCCCCGCTCCATCGTCATCGGCTCCGGCGACTTTCCGGAATCGCAGATCATCGCAGAGATCTATGCACAAGCCTTGCAGGCCAACGGTTTCGAAGTCGGCACGCGAATGGGCATCGGCAGCCGGGAGACGTACATCCCTGCGATCAAAGACCATTCCATCGATCTGGTGCCGGAGTACATCGGCAATCTTCTGCTCTATATCGCGCCCCAATCGAAAGCGACCACGCTCGATGCCGTCGAGCGGGAACTGCGTCAGCTGCTGCCCGGCGATCTGTCAATTCTGACGCCCGCCCCGGCCAGCGACACCGATACCGTCAGCGTGACCGGACAAACGGCGGACTCCTGGAACCTGAAGACAATCGCCGATTTGGCCGCCCATTCGGCGGACGTGAGATTCGGGGCGCCCTCGGCGTTCGCGACCCGGCCGGCCGGTCTGCCGGGGTTACGGCAAAAGTACGGACTCGACATCAGGCCAGGCAACTTCGTCGCCATCGATGACGGCGGCGGTGCGGTCACGGTGCGCGCATTGGTTGAGGGCAGGGTGAACGCGGCCAACATCTTCACCACGTCCCCGGCCATACCGCAGAACCACCTGGTGACCCTCGACGATCCCGAACACAATTTTCTGGCCGGAAACATTGTGCCACTGGTGAGTTCGATGAAGAAGTCGGACCGGCTCGAGGGTGTGCTGGATGCCGTGTCGGCGAAGCTGACCACCTCCGGTGTTGCCGGGCTCAACGCCGCGGTGTCGGGGAACGCGGGTGTCGATCCCGACGAGGCGGCGCGAAAGTGGGTACGGGACAATGGCTTCGACCATCCGATCGGAGGATGACTTGATCGTCTTCGACAACGTCAGCAAGTCATTCGCCGACGGAACGACCGCGGTGGACCGGCTAAGCCTGGCGGTCCCAAACGGCAAGCTGACCGTATTCGTCGGGTCCTCCGGCAGCGGCAAGACCACGGCGCTGCGCATGATCAACCGCATGATCGAGCCCACCTCGGGCACCATCACCATCGATGATGTCGACGTGTCCACCCGCGACCCGGTGCAGCTCCGCCTGGGAATCGGGTACGTCATCCAGCAGGCGGGACTGATGCCCCATCAGCGGGTAATCGACAATGTGGCAACGGTTCCGGTGTTGCGCGGCCAGCCCCGCCGGGCCGCCCGTAAAGCCGCCTACGAGGTGCTCGAACGGGTCGGGCTGGACGCCAAACTCGCGACCCGGTACCCCGCGCAGCTCTCCGGCGGCGAGCAACAACGGGTCGGTGTCGCCCGAGCGCTGGCCGCCGACCCGCCGATCCTATTGATGGACGAGCCGTTCTCCGCCGTCGACCCGGTGGTCCGCCACGAGCTGCAGAACGAAATCCTGCGTCTGCAAGGCGAATTGCACAAGACCATCGTGTTCGTCACGCACGACATCGACGAGGCGCTGCGGCTCGGAGAGCGGGTGGCGGTCTTCAAGGACGGTTCGTTACAGCAGTACGACGAGCCCGCGCGGCTGTTGTCGCGGCCGGCCAATGACTTCGTGTCGAGGTTCATCGGCCTGGGCCGCGGCTACCGGTGGTTGCAACTGCTCGGCGCGGCGGGGCTGCCTCTGCGCGACGTCCAACAAATCGAGGTCGAGCGGGTCTCCGCGGCACAACTTTCCGGCGGCTGGGCCGTCGTCGTCGACGATGCCGGCGCGCCCATCGGATGGATCGATGACGAGGGAATGCGTCGGCATCACGACGGTGCACCGCTGTCCGACAGCGTGAGTGGGGTCGGATCGTTGTTTCGGCCACGGGGCAATCTGAGCCATGCGCTGGACGCGGCGCTGTCGTCGCCGTCGGGGATCGGTGTGGCCGTCGATGAGGGCGGCAAGGTGATCGGCGGTGTGCTGGCCGTCGATGTGCTGGCCGCGGTCGAGTCGCAACGGCTGGGCTCGGCGGAACCTCAAGGGACCTAGCCGAATGCACTATCTACTCACCCATCTGGACGACGCCGGGCGCCTGACCGTCGTACACCTTCGGCTGTCGTTGGTGCCGGTGCTGATCGGGCTGGCGATCGCGCTGCCACTGGGTATGTTGGTGCAGCGCAAGCCGATTGCCCGCCGACTGACGACCGCAACCGCCAGCGTGGTGTTCACCATCCCGTCGCTGGCACTGTTCGTGGTGTTGCCGATGCTCATCGGAACCCGCATCCTCGACGAGGCCAACGTGATGGTGGCGTTGACGGCCTACACCGCCGCGCTGCTGGTGCGCGCGGTGCTCGAGGCGCTGGACGCGGTGCCCGCCCAGGTGCGTGACGCCGCCACGGCGGTCGGCTACTCGCCGATCACGCGGATGCTGAAAGTCGAACTGCCGCTGTCGGTTCCGGTGCTCATCGCCGGGCTGCGGGTGGTGGTGGTGACCAATATCGCGATGGTCTCGGTTGGCTCGGTCATCGGCATCGGCGGGCTGGGCAGCTGGTTCACCCAGGGGTACCAAACCGACAAGAGCGATCAGATTCTGGCCGGCATCATCGCGTTGTTCCTGCTGGCGGTCGTCATCGACGTGCTCATCGTGGTGGCCGGCCGGCTGGCGACGCCCTGGGCGCACGCCACGCGCGGCACCGGCCGCCGCTCGGTCGTCGCACCGGTGGTGGGTGGTGCGCGGTGAACTTCATCGAGCGGGCGATCTCCTTTGTACTGACCGTCGACAACTGGACCGGCCCGGTCGGGCTCGCGGCGCGCATTTTGGAACACCTCGAGTACACCGCTCTGGCGGTGGGCGCCTCGGCGCTGATCGCGATTCCCGTCGGACTGCTCATCGGGCACACCGGCCGCGGCACCCTGCTGGTGGTGGGGGCGGTCAACGGTCTGCGCTCGCTGCCGACGCTGGGCGTGCTGCTGTTCGGGACCCTGCTGTTCGGGCTGGGCCTGGGTCCGTCGTTGGTGGCGCTGATGCTGCTGGGTGTGCCGGCGTTGTTGGCCGGCACCTATGCCGGGATCGCCAATGTCGAGCCGACGGTCGTCGATGCCGCGCGGGCCATGGGCATGACCGAGACGCAGGTGCTGCTGCGTGTCGAGGTCCCGAATGCGTTGCCGTTGATCCTGGGCGGGCTGCGCAACGCGACCCTGCAGGTGGTCGCCACCGCGACCGTGGCCGCCTACGCCAGCCTCGGCGGTCTGGGCAGATACCTGATCGACGGGATCAAAGAACGTGAGTTTCATCTCGCCCTCGTCGGGGCGCTGATGGTGGCCGCGTTGGCGCTGGTGCTCGACGGATTGCTGGCGCTGGCGGTGTGGGTTTCGGCGCCGGGCAGCGGTCGGCTGCGGCGAACATACCGGGCTCTCCCGCAGCGGTTGGCGGGCACGTCTTACGGTAGATGAGTGAACGCAGCCCCCTCTGATCCGTCTCGCCGCGTGTGGCAGGCGATGCTGACCTGGCGCGCACAGGATGCTGCCCGGATGGAATCGGTGCGACTCCAGGTGTCCGGCAACAGAATCAAGGCCAATGGCCGCATCATTGCCGCCGCTACCGAGACCCACCCGGCGTTCGGCGCCTACTACGACCTGCTGACCGATGAGACCGGTGCCACCAGGCGGCTCGGGATGACGGTCACCCTGGCCGAGCGGGAGCGAGTCTTCTCGTTCGCCCGCGACGAAGAGAACATGTGGCTGGTCACCGACCATCAGGGTGAGCACCGCGCGGCCTACAACGGCGCGCTCGACGTCGACGTGGAGTTCAGCCCGTTCTTCAACGCGCTGCCCATCCGGCGGCTCGGACTACACGAGCGAGCGGCCTCGGTCACGCTGCCCGTGGTGTATGTGAACGTGCCGGAGATGTCCATCACCGCGGATACGGTGAGTTACAGCAGCACCGGCGGTCGAGGTGAGATCAAGTTGCGCTCGCCGATCTCCGACACCACGGTGAGCGTCGACGAAGAAGGCTTCATCGTGGACTATCCCGGGTTGGCAGAGCGGATCTGATCACCCCGCCCGCCCTGCCCGCGGCGGCCAATTCTTGACGCCAGTTCTCCGCGCCGACCACGACGTGGAAGATGTCGGTGCGCGGGAAGCTGTCGTAACGGGTTCGAGCGGCGTGGCCGGCCTCGATGAGTTCGGCGACCGAGTTGTGGGACGCCAGCGAGTCGCGGGCACGGCTCATCAGCTCGATGACGCGACCGGCCAACGGCACCAACTGGTCGGAGTTGCCTTCGCACATCGCCCGGACCAGGTCCGGGGCGGTGGCCGCGACCCGAGTGCCGTCACGGAATGACCCGGCGGCCAATGCGAACGCCAGCGGGATGTCTCCGGCGACCACGGCCAGGGCCTCGGCGAGCAGGTGGGGCAGATGCGAGATGGCCGCCGCGGCGGCGTCGTGTTCGTCAGACCTGGCGGGCACCACCACCGACCCGCAGTCCAGCGCCAACGTCATCACCGTCGACCACACCGTCGGGTCGACATGATCGTCGACGCTGACCACCCACGGGGCCCCGGTGAACAGCCCGGCGTAGCCGGCGGCCCAACCCGAATGCGCGGTGCCCGCCATCGGGTGGCCCCCGACGAAGCGTTCCTGCAGACCCGCCGCGACGACCTGGTCGAGCACCGCCTGCTTGACGCTTGTGACGTCGGTCAACGGACACGCCGGGGCCGTCTCCTTGATGTGGGCGAGCATGCCCGCCATCGCGGGCATCGGCACGGCCAGCACGATCAACGCCTCGGAGCCGGCGGCGCGCGACAGGGTGGCGGTCAGATCGGTGGTGGCGTCAAAGCCGTCGGCGGTCGCGGCATGCGCGCCCTCCACCGAGCGGTTGTAGCCGAACACCTCACGGCCGGCTGCCGTGGCGGCCCGCATTATCGAGCCACCGATCAGTCCCAGCCCGAGCACACACACCGGTGTCTTAGAAGGAGGGATTGCCACATTCCAAGGTTGGCACATCCGGCGGGAAACGGTGCGGTCAGATGTGGCGGCTACCAGGAGCCATCTGGTCAGCGGCCTGGTCTGGGACTACCGTAAGCGCCCATGGGAGCACAACGGGCCTCTGCCCAGGGCCTGTCCGCGGACACGCCGGACGGTTTCGGCGTTGCGGTGGTGCGTGAAGAGGGACAGTGGCGTTGTGCTCCGATGGCCCGAGCGTCGCTGTTGAGCCTGTCGGCCGCCGAGACCGAGCTGCGCGAATTGCGCAGTTCCGGGGCGGTGTTCGGCCTGCTGGACGTGGACGACGAATTCTTCGTAATCGTGCGGCCGGCGCCGTCGGGGACCCGGTTGCTGCTCTCGGATGCCACCGCCGCGCTGGACTACGACATCGCCGCGGAAGTGCTCGACAAGCTGGACGCTGACATCGATCCCGAGGATCTCGAGGACTCAGACCCCTTCGAAGAGGGCGACTTGGGCCTGCTGTCCGACATCGGGCTGCCCGAGGCGGTCCTCGGGGTCATCCTCGACGAGACCGATCTGTACGCCGACGAGCAGTTGGGCCGTATCGCCCGCGAGATGGGTTTCGCCGATCAGCTGTCGGCGGTGATCGACCGCCTCGGTCGGTGATCGCTGACGTCGGTGATTGCTGACGAAGACCTGATCCGGTCCGCGCTGGCCGTTGCCGCGACGGCGGGTCCCCGCGACGTGCCCATCGGCGCGGTGGTGATCGGCGCCGACGGAACCGAACTCGCCCGCGCGGTGAATGCGCGCGAGGCATGGGGAGACCCAACCGCCCACGCCGAGATCCTGGCGCTGCGCGCGGCGGCCAAGGTGCTCGGCGACGGGTGGCGGCTCGAGGGCGCCACGCTGGCGGTGACGGTCGAGCCGTGCACCATGTGCGCGGGCGCGCTGGTGCTGTCGCGCATCGCCCGGCTGGTGTTCGGCGCCTGGGAGCCCAAGACCGGAGCGGTCGGATCGTTGTGGGATGTTGTCCGCGATCGGCGGCTTAACCACCGCCCGGAAGTTCGCGGTGGTGTGCTGGCGCAGGAGTGCGCTGCGCCACTGGAGGCATTCTTCGCCCGCCAGCGATTGGGGTGACGGGCCTTCGGTTGGGTAAGCTGCTCGGCGGTGGCGTGTCCGAGCGGCCTAAGGAGCACGCCTCGAAAGCGTGTGACGGCTAAAACCGTCCGAGGGTTCAAATCCCTCCGCCACCGCCAAAACAGTTGCACCCTCTCAAGTAGAGAGGGGATCGTCGCCCGCGGCGTGCATTCGAACTGCGCAAGTGGCCCGTCTGCTTAGCGCAGCCGCCTGCCTCCGGTCGCAGGCTTCAGATGCCGGCGCAAAGGGATGAACGCCGCGAACTGACTGCAAGCTGACGCTAGTCCGTCTTTTGGAAGGGGCCCTTTGTCACTTCTATAGCAACGCTGGCGAAGTTAGGATCTCCTGCAAGGAGATCTGCGATGGTCAGCACAGCTAATCGTTTGGCCCTCATCGTCCCGGCCATCTTCGCGCCACTCGTCGGCGCGACCTGGGTTTCGCCGGCGGTGGGCAGAGCAGCCGAATGTGGCGACGGGACCGTCTATGACGCGCCATCGGATACGTGCGTCGTTCTCGCACAGGCGCCCCCTCCGGCGGCCCCGCCACCTCCGCCAGCGGGTTTGCCACCGCCCGGAAGTTCGCGGTGGTGTGCTGGCGCAGGAGTGCGCTGCGCCACTGGAGGCATTCTTCGCCCGCCAGT
>NZ_LZJP01000022.1:0-51642 GCF_001667865.1 Mycobacterium mantenii
GCCCTGTCGGCCGTCGCGATGACTCCGAGCCCCGCCGCCCCGGCCGCGGCTCCCGCGTCGGCCCCGGCGCCCGCGCCCACCCCCACGGCGAGCACAGTGGCCGGCGCGGCTCCGGCGCCACCGGCTCCGGCCGCGCCCGGGCCGGGTCTTTTCCCGCCCTATGTGGTCGGTCCGCCGGGTATCGGAACCGGTTCCGGGATGGGCTCGAGCGCCAGTTCGAGCGCCAAAAGGAAAGCGCCGGAACCAGATAGCGCCGCGGCCGCGGCGGCCGCCGCCGCGCGGGAAGCGGCTCGGGCACGCCGCCGCAGGCGCGCGACTCAGCGAGGGCACGGCGACGAGTTCATGGATATGAACGTCGACGTCGACCCGGACTGGGATGCCTCGCCGCAAGATCGGGACCCGGTCGCGTCCGAGTCCGGCTCCGGCGCGCTGGGGTTCGCCGGCACCGCGCGCCGAGAAGCGGCGGCTGCGGCGACGGGCCTGGCCACGCTGGACGGCGATGAGTTCGGCGGCGGTCCAACGATGCCGATGATGCCGGGCACCTGGGACCGGGGCGGCACAAATCCGGACGGCTAGTGCCGCGGACTCGGCCCGCCTCCGGCGACTTGTCCCGGGCCGCGGGGTGCCGCGCGCTGAAATAATGACCCGGTGGAGACGCTGAAGTCCCGACGCAGGTTGGGGTCAATGGAAGTGCTGGTGGGCATTCTGTTGACCTGCGCCGTGGCGGCGACGACCTTGCGCACCGCGGTCTACAACAGCGCGGCGCTGTCGACGGTGGGCACCGTGTTCTGCGGGATCTTCGTGCAGGCGATTCCGTTCCTGGTGCTCGGCGTGGTGGTCAGCGGACTGATCGCGGTGTTCGTGTCGCCGCAGCGGCTGGCACGTTGGTTGCCGCGCCGGCCGGCGTTGGCGGTGGTGGCGGCCGGCCTGGGCGGGGTCGCGTTGCCGGGTTGCGAATGTGGCTCAGTCCCGTTGGCGCGGCGGTTGTTCGGCGACGGCGGGCCGACGGGAGCCGCGGCGTTGACCTTCATGCTGGCAGCGCCGGCGATCAACCCGGTGGTCCTGGTGGCCACGGCGGTGGCGTTTCCGGGCGCCCCGAGGATGGTCTTCGCCCGCATGGGAGCGTCGCTGCTGACCGCGGTCGTCATGGGCTGGGTGTGGTCGCGGTGGGGCCGTGCGGACTGGATCACCCGTCGGCTGCCCGCCGCTGGAACGCAGACCGAACCGCGCTGGGTGGTCTTCACCGAGGCGGCCCGTCACGATTTCCTGCAGGCCGCATCGTATTTGGTGCTCGGTGCGGCCGCCGCGGCGTTGCTGCACGTGGCGGTGCCGCAGTGGGTGTTCGCGCATCTGGCGACCGACCCGGTGCTCGGGGTCACGCTGATGGCCACCCTGGCCGTGGTGCTGGCGTTGTGTTCGGAGGCGGATGCGTTCGTGGCGGCCAGCATGACGATGGTCCCGCTGTTACCCCGGCTGGTGTTTCTCGTCGTCGGTCCGGCCGTCGATGTCAAGCTGTTCGCCATGCAGGCGGGCATGTTCGGCCGGGCGTTCGCCGCGCGCTTTTCGCCGTGCACCTTCGTGGTGGCCACGGCGGGTGCCTGTGCGATCGGGCTTTTCGTGCTGGGGGCCCGATAATGAGTCGCGAAGCCGAGAACACCGTGTTGCTGTTGGTGGGCATCAGCATCGCCATGATCACCGGGTCGGGAGTGTTCACCCGTTACGTCAAGCCCGGCCTGCTGCCGTGGCTGGCCGTTTCGGCGGCGGTGCTCATCGGGTTGGCGCTGGTGGCGATCGTCGGCGATATCCGGCGGGGCGGGCCCCCGCCGAACGACGCGGCCGGCGATCACGGTCACGAGCATTCCCATCGGACCGGCATCGTCTGGTTGCTGGTGGTCGCGGTCCTCGTGCTGATGTTCGTGGCGCCACCGGCGCTGCGGCCCTCGGCCGCCGCCCCGTCCGTGACTTCGGCGTCCAATAGTGTTCTGAACAAGGCGTTTTCACCGTTGCCGCCCGGGCCGGCACCGGAGGTCTCGCTGCCGGAGGTGCTGATGCGCGAGGCGCACGACACGACCGGATCGTTGACGAACCGGACGATCACCGTCACCGGGTTCGTGCTCAACGAGGCGCAGGGCGTCGACCTCGGTCGCGTCGTCATCATCTGCTGCGCGGCCGACGCCCAGCTGGCCCGCATCCATCTGCGTGGCCCGGCCGCCGGGGGTGCGGCCGGCCTGCCGGACAACACCTGGCTTCGCGTCCAGGGCCAGGTGACTCCCGCACCACGGCAACCGAATTCGCCGGCGATCCCCACGCTGCAGGCCACCGCGGTCACGCGGATCGACGCCCCGCCCAACCCCTACGCCTATCCGCGTTGACCCCTCCCTCGCGTCGGCTCGAGGAGCCACCACCGGTGACTCGCACCGGTTCGCGCACCGCCGGGTGGCAAACACCGGGGCCGGCCCGCACCCATTGCCGTTGCGCGCCACCGGAAAAGGCATGTCGGCGACGCGGCGTAGGGTGGATCGGGTGCGAAGCGAAGGTGACACCTGGGACATCACCACGAGTGTGGGTTCGACCGCGTTGTTCGTGGCGACAGCGCGGGCATTGGAGGCGCAGAAGCCCGACCCCCTGGCCGTGGATCCATACGCGGAGGTCTTCTGCCGCGCCGTCGGCGGGTCGTGGGCCGACGTCCTCGACGGCAAGGACCCCGACCACCAGCTGAAGACCGCCGACTTCGGCGAGCATTTCGTCAACTTCCAGGGCGCCCGCACCAGATACTTCGACGGATATTTCCGCCGCGCGGCGGACGCCGGGGTGCGGCAGGTGGTCGTCCTGGCGGCGGGCCTGGACACGCGCGCCTACCGGTTGGACTGGCCGGCGGCGACGACGATCTTCGAGCTCGACCAACCGCAAGTGCTCGAGTTCAAACGCGAGGTGCTAACCGCCGCCGGCGCCCAACCACGCGCCGAGCGCCGTGAGATCGCCGTCGATCTGCGCGAAGACTGGCCGCAGGCCCTGCGCGACAGCGGCTTTGATCCCGCCAAGCCATCGGCCTGGATCGCCGAGGGCCTGTTGATCTATCTCCCGGCGACCGCCCAGGAGCAGCTGTTCACCGGTATCGACGGGCTGGCCGCGCAAGGCAGCCACGTCGCCGTCGAGGACGGCGCCCCGATGAAGCCCGAGGACTACGAGGCCGCCGTGGCCGAAGAGCGCGCGGCCACCGCGCAGGGCGACGGGCGGGTGTTCTTCCAGCTGGTCTACAACGAGCAGTGCGCGCCCGCCACCGAGTGGTTCGGCAAGCGCGGCTGGAAGGCGGTCGGGACCCCGCTGGCCGACTACCTGCGCGAGGTCGGCCGCCCGCTACCCGGACCGGAGACCGAGGCCGGCCCGATGATCGCGCGCAACACCCTGGTGAGCGCCGTCCGAGCCTGAGGCGCCGAGCCAAAAGCCGGCCACGGCCGCTGGCCGCGGCCCGGTTTCGATGAGTTCTCCCTGAATTTGGCGCCCGCCGGAACTTCTTCGCGCCGCCGCCCGACTACTACCGGGCTGACCCTAGCGCCGCCGACAGCCCGGCGGTTGCCGACATAGCCCGGCGAGGAGTCTCTGGCATGACCGCGCCGATCTGGATGGCATTGGCCCCGGAGGTCCACTCCACGCTGCTGAGCAGCGGACCAGGACCGGCCGGCCTGTTGGCCTCGGCCGCATCGTGGAGCTCGTTGAGCGAGACCTATGCGTCGGCCGCCGACGAGCTCAGCGCGACGTTGGCGGCGGCGCAGGCCGGGGCGTGGCAGGGGCCCAGCGCCGAGCGGTACGTCGCCGCGCACCTGCCCTACCTGGCGTGGCTGGAGCGGGCCAGCGCCAACAGCGCCGCGACGGCCGCCCAGCAGGAGACCGCGGCCACCGCCTACACCACGGCGTTGGCCGCGATGCCGACGCTCCCGGAGCTGGCCGGCAACCACGCCACGCACGCGGCACTGATGGCGACGAACTTCTTCGGGGTCAACACCATCCCCATCGCGGTCAACGAGGCCGACTATTCGCGGATGTGGGTTCAGGCGGCCACCACCATGTCCACCTACCAGGCGGTCGCCGGCGCGGCGGTGGCCGCGGCGCCGCAGACCGATCCGGCACCGCAGATCGTGACCTCCACCAGCTCCGACAGCGGGGACAGCGACGACACCGGCATCGTCGACAACGACGGCGGCAACCCCTACCAGCTGAGCTGGTGGATCAACCGGTTCACGGAGATCTTTCAAACCATCGGGCGAGACCTGGCGGAATTTCAGACGGACCCGGCAGACGCGATATCGGATTTGTTTACCGACGTGCCGTTGCTCATTGCAGACGAGTTCACTCACCTCGGGGAGGCCCTCCAGGCGTTCGCCCCGCAGCTGCTGGCGTTGACGTTCGCCGCGACGGCCGGAGCCGGCGGGGGGTTCGCGGCCCTGACCGCGCTGGCCGCGATCCAGCCCCAACCGGTGCCCGCCCCGGCCGTGGCCGCCGCGCCACCACCCCAGGTGCCGAGCATGCCGGCGGTGGCCGGCAGCCCGACGATGGGCGCCGCTACCGCCCCGGCACCGGCTTCCACCGCGACCACCGCACCGGTGCCCGCGTCAGCATCGGCGCCCGCGGCCGGGGCCCCGCCGCCGCCCGCGGGCGTCGAAGGCGCCGCCTTTCCCTACCTGGTCGGCGGCCCCGGCATCGGCACCGGCTCCGGGATGGGCAGCGGCGTGCGGCGCACCGCGTCCGAGCTTGCTCCCGCCAGGGCCGCCGCTCCGACCGCGGCCTCGGTGTCCGAAAGACAGCGGGCGCGGCGGCAACGTCGGGCGGCGATGCCAGACCACTACCGCGGCTACGAGTTCATCGATCTGGAACCGGGCGCCGAGCCCGCAACCGATGGGGACTCGTCGTGGGCATCGGAGCGCGGCGCCGGCTCACTGGGCTTTGCCGGAACGGCGCCCGCGCAGACCGCCGAGGCGGCGGGGCTGACCACGCTGACCGGTGACCAATTCGGCAACGGGCCGTCGGTACCGATGTTGCCGGGCAGCTGGGAGAGCGAATAGTGGCGGAACTTTTCCGTCCCGCCGCCCGACTATTGGCTGCGTGATCGTTGCACCGGTTCCCGGTCGTCGCGGTCGTCGAGCCCACCCCGATCGTCAAGGAGTCGTCGCTATGACCCGGCCGGTGTGGACGGTGTCGTCCCTGATCCGCTCGGCCGCGGGGGACGGGCGCGGACCGTGCCGGTCGAGTTGATAATGAAAATGATTTTCATTAAGGTAAAGCCTTGCTGTGAGGTCGCCCGACATGAGGCTGTGAGTATGCCGAAAATGCGGGAAAAAGCTACCGGAAATGTCCTCAACAGCGGTAAAAGAGGGGCAGCGCAGTGGTGAGCCGGACAGGCCCAAACGTCTCGACAGTTAGCTTATGCAATGCTAACTTCAGGCGGGTTAAGTTAGGGGAGACTACATTCATGAAAAGACGCGGCCGTGGAATTCGGTGACACCGGCATGCTCACAGTTCAGCCCGTCAATTCAGGCGTGGACGCACGGGTTGACGAAGACGTCGTCAGCCGGTTCGCCACCTGCTGCCGCGCTCTGGGCGTCGTCGTCTACCAACGTCAGCGTCCCGCCGATCTGACCGCCGCTCGCTCCGGTTTCACCGCGCTGACCCGCATCGCCCACGACCAGTGCGACGCGTGGACGGGTCTGGCGGCGGCCGGCGACGTGTCGCTGCGGGTGCTCGAGTCGGTGTCGCGCACCGCGGCGACGGCGGGCACGCTGCAGCGCCAGGTCGATCTGGCGCCCGGCTCGTTGGGCTTCCGCTACGACACGGGACTGTATCTACAGTTTCGCGCCGCGACGCCCGACGACTTCCACCTCGCCTACGCGGCGGCGCTGGCAACGGCCGGGCGATTTGCTGACGCCGACCAGATCGTCGCCCAGCTGACCGCCGGCCGCCCGAACTGGCGCGAGGCCCGCTGGGTGTCCGTCGTCATCAACTACCGCGCCGAGCGCTGGTCGGACGTCGTCAAGCTGCTGACCCCGATCGTCAACGACGCGGACCTCGACGAGGCGTTCTCGCACGCTGCCAAAATCGCCCTGGGCACCGCCCTGGCCCGGCTGGGCATGTTCGCCCCCTCGCTGTCGTATCTGGAGGAGCCCGACGGTCCCGTCGCGGTGGCCGCCGTCGACGGCGCGCTGGCCAAGGCGCTGGTGCTGCGCGCGCACGTGGACGAGGACTCGGCGAGCGAAGTGCTGCAGGATCTGTACGCCGCTCATCCCGAGAACGACCAGGTCGAACAGGCCCTGACCGACACCAGTTTCGGCATCGTGACCACCACGGCGGCCCGCATCGAGGCCCGCACCGATCCCTGGGATGTCGAAACTGAGCCCAGCGCAGAGGATTTCGTCGACCCGGCTGCACACGAACGCAAGGCCGTGCTGCTGCACGAGGCCGAGCGTCAGCTGGCCGAATTCATCGGACTCGATGAGGTCAAGAACCAGGTGTCGCGGCTGAAGAGTTCGGTCGCCATGGAACTGGTTCGCAAGCAGCGTGGCCTCGCGGTGGCGCAACGCGCCCACCACCTGGTCTTCGCCGGTCCGCCCGGAACCGGTAAGACCACCATCGCCCGCGTGGTCGCCAAAATCTATTGCGGCTTGGGGCTTTTGAAGCGGGAGAACATTCGAGAGGTCCACCGCGCCGACCTCATCGGCCAGCACATCGGCGAGACCGAGGCCAAGACCAACGCGATCATCGACAGCGCACTGGACGGCGTGTTGTTCCTCGACGAGGCGTACGCGCTGGTGGCCACCGGCGCCAAGAACGACTTCGGACTGGTGGCCATCGACACCCTGCTGGCGCGGATGGAGAACGACCGCGACCGCCTGGTGGTCATCATCGCCGGATACCGAGCCGACCTGGACAAGTTCCTGGATACCAACGAGGGCTTGCGTTCTCGGTTCACCCGCAACATCGACTTTCCGTCCTACGCACCGTCGGAGCTGGTCGAGATCGCGAACACGATGGCCGAGCAGCGCGACAGCATCTTCGAACAGGCTGCGCTGCAACACATGGAGGCGCTGTTCACGAAGTTGGCTACCGAGGCGACACCGGATGCCAACGGAATCTCGCGGCGCAACCTGGACATCGCCGGTAACGGGCGGTTCGTCCGGAACATCGTCGAACGCTCCGAGGAAGAACGCGAGTTCCGGCTCGATCATTCGGAACACGCGGGAACCGGCGAGTTCAGTGACGAGGAGCTGATGACGATCACCGACGACGACGTCGAACGCTCGGTAGAGCCGCTGCTGCGCGGCCTTGGCCTGTCGGTGCCGGCATGAGCTCCAATAACGAGGCCGACGAACGCCGTTCATTCGCATCCCGCACGCCGGTCAACGACAACCCCGACCAGGTCGAGTACCGCCGCGGTTTCGTCACCCGGCACCAGGTCACCGGCTGGCGGTTCGTGATGCGCCGGATCGCCTCCGGTATCGCCTTGCACGACACCAGAATGCTCGTCGACCCGCTGCGCACGCAGTCGCGCGCGGTGGCGATGGGCGCGGTCCTCCTGGTAACCGGACTGGCGGGCTGCTTCGTGTTCTCCCTGATCCGGCCCAGCGGGACGGTGGGTACCAACGCCGTACTGGCCGACCGGTCGACCGCGGCACTGTATGTCCGAGTCGGCGACGACCTGCATCCGGTGCTCAACCTGACGTCTGCCCGGCTGATCACCGGCCATGCGGTCGATCCCACCATGGTGAAAAGCGGTGAGCTGGACCGGTTTCCGCGCGGCAACCTGATCGGGATCCCCGGCGCCCCGGAGCGCATGGTGCAGAATCCCTCGCACGACGCGAACTGGACGGTGTGCGACGCCGTCAGTGAGCCGGCCCAAGGCGGGCATGCCGCGCACAGCACCGGCGTCACGGTGATCGCGGGCCGGCCGGACAGCAGCGGTGCGCGCGCCGTGACGCTGCAGTCGCGGCAGGCGATCCTCGCCGACCGGGACGGCAGCACCTGGCTGCTGTGGGACGGCAGGCGCTCGCAGATCAACCTGACCGACCACGCAATCACGAACGCACTTGGCTTGGGGCAGAACAACGCCGAGGTTCCCGCGCCCCGGCCCATCGCGCTGGGCTTGTTCAACGCGATACCGGAGGGGCCGTCGCTGACGGCGCCCGCCATCCCGAACGCCGGCGCCCCGGCGCCGTTCAGCGTGCCGGCACCGATCGGGGCGGTGGTGGTCTCCTACGCCCTGGATCAGAGTTCCTCGGGTGCGCCGCGCTACTACGCGGTGCTGCCCGACGGCCTTCAGCAGATCTCGCCGGTGCTCGCCGCGATCCTGCGCAACACCAATTCCTATGGGCTGGACCAACCGCCGCGGCTGGGCGCCGACGCGGTGGCCAAACTGCCGGTGTCGCGGATGCTGGACACCGCGCGGTACCCGGATCAGCAGGTGAGCGTGGTCGACGCGGGCAGGTCCCCCGTCACCTGCGCCTACTGGAGTAAGCCGGCCGGGGCCGCGACCAGCTCGCTGAACCTGATGTCCGGGTCGGCGCTGCCGGTCGCGGAGTCGATCCGCACCGTCGATCTGGTGGGCGGCGGCGCCGCGACCACCGCCACCCGCGTCGCGCTGGCGCCGGGCACCGGCTACTTCACTCAGACCGTCGGCGGCGGCCCGGACTCGCCGGGCACCGGGTCGTTGTTCTGGGTCTCGGACACCGGTGTCCGCTACGGCATCGACAACGAGGCCGAGCACTCGGCCGCCGGGCACGGGAAAACGGTTGAGGCCCTTGGCCTCAGCGGGCCCCCGGTCCCCGTTCCGTGGTCGGTGCTGTCGCTGTTCGCCAATGGACCGACGCTATCGCGCGCCGACGCGCTGCTGGCACATGACGGGCTGACGCCCGACCAGAAGCCGGGCCGTGTGGCATCTGCCGAGGGAGCCCCCCGATGAGCCGACTGATCTTCGAAGCGCGCCGACGGCTGGCGCCGCCGGTCACCCGCAAGGGCACCATCGCCATCGAGGCGCCGCCCGAGCTGCCCCGGGTGATTCCGCCGTCTTTTCTGCGCCGGGCGATGCCCTACGTGCTGGTGATCCTGATCGTCGGCATGATCGTCGCGCTGTTCGCCACCGGGATGCGGCTGATCTCTCCGCAGACGCTGTTCTTCCCGTTCGTGCTGTTGCTCGCCGCGACGGCGATGTATCGCGGCAACGACAACAAGACCCGCACCGAGGAGGTCGACGCCGAACGCGCCGACTACCTGCGCTACCTGTCGGTGGTCCGGGACAACATCCGCACCCAGGCCGGCGCGCAGCGCGCGGCGGCGCAGTGGTCCCACCCGGAGCCCAGCGCACTGGCGACGGTGCCGGGCTCCCGCCGGCAGTGGGAGCGTGATCCGCACGATCCCGACTTCCTGGTGCTGCGGGCCGGCCGCCACCACGTGCCACTGGCGACCGCCCTGCGGGTCAACGACACCGCGGACGAGATCGACCTGGAGCCGGTGTCGCACAGCGCGTTACGCAGCCTGCTCGATACCCATCGCACGGTGCGCGACGTGCCGACCGGAATCGACCTGGCCAAGGTCTCCCGAATCACCGTGCTGGGCGCCGAAGACGAGGCGCGGGCGGCGCTGCGCGCCTGGATCGCTCAGGCGGTGACCTGGCACGACCCGACCGTCCTCGGGATCGCGCTGGTCACCCCGAACCTGGAGAGCCCGGACTGGTCCTGGCTGAAGTGGTTGCCGCACATCGACATTCCCGGTGAGCTCGACGGGGTCGGCCCGGCCCGGTTCATGGCGACCAATGCCGACGACCTGGTGGCGAGCCTGGGTCCGGCCCTCGTCGACCGCCCGGCGTTCACCGGCGAGCCTGCCGACGCGCTCCGGCACCTGTTGATCGTCATCGACGACCCCGACTACGACCTGAACGCGTCGACGCTGGCGCTGGGCCGGGCGGGCGTCACCGTCGTGCAGCGCAGCGCCACCGCACCGAACCGTGAACAGTATTCGGACCCGGAAAAGCCGATCCTGCGCGTCATCGGCGAGGGCAGCCGAGCGAGGGCCCTGGTGCGCTGGCAGACCGGCGGCTGGCAGCCCTACATCGACAACGCCGACCAGTTGGGCGCCGACGAGGCCGCGCACCTGGCGCGCCAGCTGTCGCGCTGGGACTCCAACCCGACCCACACCGGGCTGCGGTCGGCGGCCACCCGCGGTGCCACGTTCACCACCATGCTGGGTATCCCGGATGCCTCCGCGCTGGACGTGCCCACACTGTGGGCGCCGCGCCGACGCGAGGACGAGTTGCGCGTACCGATCGGGGTCACCGCCACCGGCGAGCCGTTGATGTTCGACCTCAAGGACGAAGCCGAGGGCGGCATGGGCCCACACGGGCTGATGATCGGTATGACGGGTTCGGGCAAGTCCCAGACCCTGATGTCGATCCTGTTGTCGCTGTTGACGACTCACTCGGCGGATCGGTTGATCGTCATCTACGCCGACTTCAAGGGTGAGGCCGGCGCCGACAGCTTCCGCAACTTCCCGCAAGTGGTCGCCGTCATCTCCAACATGGCCGAGAAGAAGTCGCTGGCCGACCGGTTCGCCGACACGCTGCGCGGCGAGGTGGCTCGCCGCGAGACGCTGCTGCGCGAAGCGGGCCGCCAGGTCCAGGGCAGCGCGTTCAACTCGGTGGTGGAGTACGAGGCCGCTTGCCAATCCGGGGCCGCCGGTACCACTGACCTGCCGCCGATCCCGACGCTGTTCGTGGTCGCCGACGAATTCACCCTGATGCTCGCCGACCACCCGGAGTACGCGGAGCTGTTCGATTACGTTGCGCGTAAGGGCCGCTCGTTCCGCATCCACATCCTGTTCGCGTCGCAGACGCTGGATGTCGGCAAGATCAAGGACATCGACAAGAACACCTCCTACCGCATCGGTCTAAAGGTGGCCAGCCCCAGCGTTTCCCGCCAGATCATCGGCGTGGAGGATGCCTACCACATCGAATCCGGCAAGGAGCACAAGGGCGTGGGCTTCTTGGTGCCCGCCCCCGGCGCGACCCCGATCAAGTTCCGCAGCACCTACGTCGACGGTATCTACGACCCGCCGAAGAAGGCTAAATCCTTTGTGGTGCCGTCCATTCCGGAGCCGAAGCTGTTCACGGCCGGGCGGGTCGAGCCGGATCAGGACACCGTGATCACCGCCCCCGAGGAAGACGAACTGACCGGGCCGCCGCGCAAGCTGATCGCCACGATCGGCGAGCAGCTGGCGGGCTACGGTCCGCGGGCGCCGCAGCTGTGGCTGCCGCCGCTGGACGAGCCGATCCCGTTGACCGCCATGCTGGCCCGCGCCGGCGTGCCGCCCCGGCAGTGGCAGTGGCCACTCGGCGAGATCGACAAGCCGTTCGAGATGCGCCGCGACCCGCTGGTCTTCGACGCCGCCTCCTCGGCCGGGAACATGGTGATCCACGGCGGGCCGAAGTCGGGCAAATCGACCGCGCTGCAGACGTTCATCCTGTCCGCGGCCAACCTGCATTCGCCGCGCGAGGTCACCTTCTACTGCCTGGACTACGGCGGCGGCAAGCTGCGGGCGCTCGAAGACCTGGCGCACGTCGGCAGCGTGGCCTCGGCACTGGAGCCCGAACGCATCCGGCGCACCTTCGGGGAACTCGAACAGCTGCTGCTGTCGCGGCAGCGGCGAGAGGCGTTCCGGGACTCCCGCGGTGCGGCCCCCGACGACGGGTTCGGCGAGGTGTTCCTGGTCATCGACAACCTCTACGCGTTCGGCCGGGACAACACCGACCAGTTCAACACCCGAAACCCGTTGCTGGCCAGGGTCAGCGAACTGGTCAACATCGGTCTCGCTTACGGCATCCACGTCGTCATCACCACCCCGAGTTGGCTCGAGGTTCCGCTGGCCATGCGCGACGGCCTCGGACTGCGGCTCGAGCTCAAGCTGCACGATCCGCGGGACAGCAACGTGCGGGTGGTCGGCGCCTTGCGTCGGCCCGCCGAGGCGGTGCCGCACGAGCAGCCCGGCCGTGGATTGACCATGGCCGCCGAGCATTTCCTGTTCGCGGCCCCCGAGCTGGACCAGGTCGCCGCGCTCAATGCGCGCTACCCGGGCGTCACCGCACCGCCGGTACGGCTGTTGCCGACCAACTTGGCGCCGGAGTCGGTCGGGTCGCTGTATCGCGGGCCGGAGCGGGTCGTCATCGGCCAGCGCGAGGAAGATCTCGCGCCGGTGGTGGTCAACTTCGCCGAGAATCCGCTGCTGATGGTGTTCGGCGACAGCAAGTCCGGGAAGACCACCCTGCTGCGCCACCTCATTCGCACGGTGCGCGAGCACTCCACCCCCGATCAGGTGGCCTTCACGGTGCTGGATCGGCGGCTGCACCTCGTCGATGAGCCGTTGTTCGCCGACAACGAGTACACCGCCAACATCGACCGCATCATCCCGGCGATGCTGGGGCTGGCCAACCTGATCGAATCGCGCCGTCCACCGGCCGGCCTGTCACCCGGGGAGCTGGCCCACTGGCGGTATGCGGGCCACACCCACTACCTGATCATCGACGACGTCGACCAGATACCGGATTCGCCGGCGATGAGCGGCCCCTACGTCGGGCAGCGGCCGTGGTCTCCCTTGATCGGATTGCTCTCGCAGGCGGCCGATCTGGGGCTGCGGGTGATCGTCACCGCACGCGCCACCGGGTCGGGGCACGCGTTGATGACCAACCCGCTGCTGCGCCGGTTCAACGACTTGCAGGCGACCACGTTGATGCTGGCGGGCAATCCGCAGGACAGCGGGAAGATCCGCGGTCAGCGGTTCGGCCGGTTGCCTGCCGGACGGGCGATCCTGTTGGGCGACAGCGACGCTGGAACGTACGTGCAGTTGGTCAACCCGTTGGTCGGGGAGTCCGTGATAGAGGGCGCCAACGAGGGTTTCGCCCACTGAAGTTGATGCAAGTCCGAAGAGAAGGACCAGGAAAGGAGTAACCATGACCTTGCGAGTGGTTCCCGAAGGTCTGGCCGCGACCAGCGCCGCGGTGGAGGCCCTGACGGCACGGCTGGCGGCCGCGCATGCGGCGGCGGCTCCGGCGATCACGGCGGTGGTGCCGCCGGCGGTCGATCCGGTATCGCTCCAAACCGCAGTCGGATTCAGCGCCCAGGGCCAGGAGCACTCCGCCGTGGCGGCCCAGGGTGTCGAGGAGCTCGGCCGTGCCGGCGTCGGCGTCGGCGAGGCCGGCGCAAGCTATCTCGCGGGTGACACCGCGGCCGCCGCGACATTCGGAATCGCGGGCGCCTGACCGTGACATCCCCCTTCGGCCCCATCTGGATGGCTTCGCCGCCCGAGGTGCATTCGGCGTTGCTCAGCGCCGGACCCGGGCCGGGGCCGCTGTTGGCGGCCGCCGGCGCGTGGAGCTCGCTGAGCGCCCAATACGCCTCGGCGGCAGCCGAACTCAGTGGGCTGTTGGCCCAGGCCCAGGCCGGGGCCTGGGAGGGGCCGAGCGCCGAGCAGTACGTGGCGGCCCACCTGCCGTACCTGGCATGGTTGCAGCAGGCCAGTGTGGACAGCGCGGGTGCCGCCGCGCAGCAGGAGGTCGCGGCGACGGCGTACACCGCCGCGTTGGCGGCCATGCCGACGCTGCCGGAACTGGCCGCCAACCACACCGTGCACGGCGTGCTGGTGGCGACGAATTTCTTTGGCGTCAACACCATTCCCATCGCGGTCAACGAGGCCGACTATGCGCGGATGTGGGTCCAGGCGGCCACCACCATGGGGACCTACCAGGTCGTGTCGGGATCTGCCCTTGCCGCCGCGCCGCGCACGACGGCGGCGCCGTCCATCGTCAACCCCGGCGGCCAAACCAATAGCCTGGCGGCCAACGGCACGCAGAACAGTCCCGGGGATTGGTGGCAGAACTTCATCCAGCAGCTGTCCAAGTTCCTGCAGGACTTCTTCCAGAACATCCAGCAGATGCTGCAGAACTTCTTCTCGAATCTGCCTGCGTTTCTGGCGGCCAACGGACCGCTGCTGTTCTTCGTTGCCTACCAAGTGTTTTTCAACGCCGTCGGCTGGCCGACGTGGGGCGCGATCCTGACCGCACCGTTTTTGATACCGATCCTGCTCGGCATCGGGCTGAGCTCCTTGCTCACCACGCCCGTCGAGGTCGCGCCGGACGCCGCCCCCGCCGCCGTGGCCCCCGTGCTGACGTCGAACAAGCCGTCCATGCTTCCGGCGGTCGCGCTGGCCCCGACGGTGGCGACGCCGGCGAGCGCGCCGGCCGGCACGGTTGCCACCGGTTCCGGTGCGCCCGCCGCGCCGGCTCCGGCCGCGGCGGCGAGCAACTTCGCCTATCTGGTGGCCGTGGGTGGCGACCCGGACGCCGGGGTCGGCCCCACCGTCGGTGGTCGCGGCGGGGCCAAGGCTCCGGCGGCGACCATCCCGGCGGCCGGTGCCGTGGCGGCGAGCCGGGCCGAGTCCCGGGCGCGGCGCCGGCGCCGCGGCACACTGCGCGACCACGCCGATGAATTCGCCGACATGGACTCCGATTTCGGCGTCCCACCGGACTTCGGCGACGAGGAGGAGCTGGCCGCGGCCGTCGCGTCCGCCCAGGGGGCCGGGCCGCTGGGGTTCGCCGGAACCACGCAGCGACACAAGGCGTTTCAGGCGGCCGGATTGACCAAGCTGGCCGACGACGACTTCGGCGGCGGCCCGCGCATGCCGATGGTGCCCGGCACCTGGGAGCACGAAGCCAGTAACGGAGCGGGCCCGGCCGAGCCGGGGAAACGGGGGTGAGGCGGTCAGCCAGATGCAGGTGAATTACCGAAACCCCAACGGACACAACAGAAAGGAATCAACATGAGTATGTTGGACGCTCACATTCCGCAGTTGGTGGCGGCGCAGTCGGCATTCAGTGCCAAGGCGGCGTTGATGCGCAGCACGATCAGCCAGGCCGAGCAGGAGGCGATGTCGGCGCAGGCATTCCACCAGGGCGAGTCATCGGCCGCCTTCCAGGCCGCGCATGCTCGGTTCGTCGAGGTCGCCGCGCGGGTGAACACCCTGCTGGACATCGCCCAGGCCAACCTCGGGGACGCCGCCGGGACCTACGTGGCCGCGGACGCCGCCGCCGCATCCGGCTACACGGCGTTCTGATCCCACCGCTAGCAACCGCGAAAGGACTTGTCATGTCGCAGATCATGTACAACTACCCGGCGATGCTGAGTCACGCCGCCGACATGTCCGGCTACGCCGGCACCATGCAGGGGCTCGGTTCCGATATCGCCAGCGAGCAGGCCACGCTGTCCAACGCCTGGCAGGGTGACACCGGTATGACCTACCAGGTGTGGCAGGCCCAGTGGAACCAGGCGATGGAAAGCCTGGTGCGCGCCTACCAGTCGATGGCCAGCACCCACGAGGCGAACACCATGTCCATGCTGGCGCGCGACCAGGCCGAGGCCGCCAAGTGGGGCGGTTAGTTCGTGACTGAACGACCCTGATGGAGCAAGCGCCCAACGCCGTCGAGCTGACGGTCGATCACGCTTGGTTCGTCGCGGAAACGGTTGGGGCGGGCAGCTTTCCCTGGGTGCTGGCGATCACCTCGCCGTATCGTGATGCCGCGGAACGCAACGCGTTCCTCGACCGTCAGCGGGCCGAGCTCACCGACCTGGGTCTGGTCTCGGAAGGCGGACTCGTCAACCCCGCGGTCGCCGAGTGGATCAAAGTGGTGTGTTTTCCCGAGCGGTGGCTGGACTTGCGGTACGTCGGCCCGGCCCGGGACGCCGGTGCGGCCGGCGGTGGTGCGGAGCTGCTGCGCGGCGTCGTCGCGCAGCGCACCGGGGTGGCCGGCAAACCGTCGCTCACGGTGGTGGCGCTGCGCAGCGCGCAGCTGATCACGTTCACGGCCATGGACATCGACGATCCGCGTGCGCTGGTTCCGGTGCTCACGGTCGGCCTCGCGCAGCGCCCGCCCGCCCGGTTCGACGAGTTCGCCATGCCGATGCGAGTCGGCGCCAGGGCCGACGAACGACTGCGTTCGGGTGCTCCGCTGGCCGAAGTCCTTGACTACCTAGGTATTCCGCAATCGGCACGGGGGGTGGTGGAATCGGTGTTCAACGGACCGCGCAGTTACGTCGAGGTCGTCGCCGGCTGCCACCGCGACGGCCGGCATTCCACCACCGAGGTGGGGATGAGCATTGTCGACGCACGCGAGGGGCGGGTGCTGGTCAGTCCGTCTCGCGCGTTCGACGGCGAGTGGGTGTCGACCTTCGCGCCCGGAACACCCTTCGCGATCGCGGTCGCGATTGAACAACTGACCGCCCTACTGCCCGACGCCGGATGGTTCTCCGAACACCGGCTGGCCCGAGATTTTTCCGTCCAACACTCATAGAAGAAGAGAAGAGAGCACGATGTTCCAGCAACGGGCACAACATGTTTCGAGGGTCCGGTGACGTCCGGAACCGTCATGCCGATCGTCCGCGTGGCCATCCTCGCGGACAGCAGGTTGACGGAGATGGCCCTGCCCGCCGAGTTGCCGCTGCGCGAAATCCTGCCCGCCGTCCAGCGTTTGGTGGTCCCCGCCGCGGCCAATGGCGACTCGGAAGACGGCGCCGCGTCGCGCGGAACCGCCGAGATCGGTGCGGCGACGCAGCTGAGCCTGGCGCCCATCGGAGGCGCGCCGTTCAGCCTGGACGCCAGCCTGGACACGGTCGGCGTCGTCGACGGCGATCTGCTTGCGCTGCAGGCGGTGCCGGCCGGTCCCGCCGCGCCCGGCATCGTCGAGGACATCGCCGACGCGGCCATGATCTTCTCGAAGTCCCGCCTCAAACCCTGGGGCACAACGCATATCCAGCGTGGCGCCCTGGCCGCGGCGATCGCCGCGGCGTTCCTGGCGACCGGCCTGTCGGTCACCTACCGGGTGGCCACCGGGGCGCTGTCGGGACTGGTCGCGGTCAGTGCGGTCGCGGCGTTGACCGCGGTCGTCGGCCTGCTGGTCACCGCGCGCTCGGCGCGTACCGGAATGGCGCTCTCCATCGCCGCACTGGTTCCCATCGCCGCCGCCCTGGCGCTCGCGGTGCCGGGCAAGTTCGGTCCCGCCCAGTTGACGCTCGCCGCGGCCGGTGTGACGGCGTGGTCGCTGATCGCCTTGATGGCGCCCAGCGCCGAGCGTGAACGCATCGCTGGCTTCTTCACCGCGACCGCGGTGGTGGGCGCCGGGGTGCTGCTGGCCGCCGGCGCCGAATTGCTCTGGCACCTCAAGCCGATCGCCATCGGCTGCGGGCTGATCGTGGCGGCGCTGCTGGTCACCATCGAGGCGGCGCAGTTGTCCGCCCTGTGGGCGCGCTTCCCGTTGCCGGTCATCCCTGCGCCAGGCGACCCGACCCCGTCGGCGCCGTCGCTGCAGGTGCTCGAGGACCTGCCGCGCCGGGTCCGGATCAGCGACGCGCATCAGAGCGGATTCATCGCCGCCGCGGTGCTGCTCAGTGTCCTGGGTTCGGTGGCGATCGGGCTGCGGCCCGAGGCGCTCAGCGGTGCGGGCTGGTACGTCGTGGCGGCCACCGCCGCGACGTCCGCGCTGCGCGCCCGGGTTTGGGACTCGGCCGCATGCAAGGCGTGGCTGCTCGCCCAGCCCTTCCTGACCGCCGGCGTGCTGTTGGTCCTGTACACGTCGACCGGACGTTACGTCGCCGCCCTGGGCGCGGTGCTGGTGCTGCTGGCGCTCGTGTCGGTGTGGATCGTGGTGGCGCTGAACCCGGGTATCGCCGCGCCGGAGAGCTATTCGCTGCCGGTGCGCCGGCTGGTGGGCTTCGTCGGGACCGGACTGGACGCGTCGCTGATCCCCGTGATGGCGTTTGTGGTGGGCCTGTTCGGCTGGGTGCTCAATCGATGATTCGGCCGGCATCAGCCTGCGTCGCAGCGGCATTGGCGTTGCTGCCGGCCGCCGCGACGTGGACTTCTCCGCCGGCGTCCGCGATCAGCCCGCCGACGGTCGATCCCGGCGTCCCCCCACCCGGCGGGACGCCGGGGCCCGGGCAGCCGATGGAGCAGCGCGGACCCTGCAGCACATCCGGAGTCGTTCCCGGCAGCGATCCCGGCGCCATCACCCCCAGCCAGTCGGGGCTGAACCTGCCTGCAGCATGGCAATTCTCGCGCGGTGAGGGGCAGCTGGTCGCGGTGCTCGACACCGGCGTGCGGCCGGGCCCTCGGCTGCCCAGCGTCGAACCGGGCGGCGATTTCGTCGAGACGACCGACGGCCTGACCGACTGCGACGGGCACGGAACCCTGGTGGCCGGGATCATCGCCGGCCAGCCGTCGGCCGACGACGGGTTCTCCGGCGTGGCGCCCGCGGCGCGGGTGGTGTCCCTTCGGACGACGTCGGCCAAGTTCTCGCCGCGGAGCCCGGGCGGGGATCCGCTGATGGCTCGGGTGTCGGCCGAGGTTTCGACGCTCGCGCGGGCGATCGTCCACGCGGCCGACCTCGGCGCCCGGGTGATCGACATCGGCTCGGCCACCTGCATGCCCGTCGACCGGCCCGTCGACCAGGCCGCCCTTGGCGCCGCCGTGCGGTACGCGGCGGTGGACAAGGATGCGGTGATCGTGGCCGGCGCGGGTGACAGCGGGCCGACCGGAGCCGCCGGCGGCGGAACCTCGTGCGAGTCCAATCCGCTGACCGACCTGAGCCGCCCCAGCGATCCACGGAATTGGGCCGGCGTCACGTCGGTGTCCATCCCGTCGTGGTGGCAGCCCTACGTGCTGTCGGTGGCATCGCTGACCCCGGACGGCCAGCCGTCGAAGTTCACCGTGGCGGGGCCGTGGGTAGGCGTCGCCGCGCCGGGCGAACGCATCGTGTCGATCGGCAACGCCGACGGCGGCGGACTGGCCAACGGCCTGCCCGACGAGCACCAGCAGCTCGCCGCCCTCTCCGGAACCGGTTATGCCGCCGGCTACGTGGCCGGCGTCGCGGCGCTGGTCCGCAGCAGATATCCCGACCTGAACGCCACCGCGGTGCTGCATCGCATCACCGCAACCGCGCACAACGGCGCCCGCGACCCGTCCAACGTGGTCGGCACCGGCAGCGTGGATCCGGTGGCGGCTCTGACCTGGCAACTGCCCGCCGGTAGTCAGCCCGGCGGCGCAACGGTGAAGCCGGTCGCCGTGCCGCCGGCACCGGCGCCCAAGGACACCAAACCCCGAACCGTTGCGGTGGCCGGCACGATCGTGGTGGCCGTGCTGGTCGCGGTGGCCGGCGCGGTCACCGCAATCGCCGCACGCCGACGAAAGGACCCCACCCCGTGAGCAAGCATCGGATCCCGACCGTCGGCAGCGCTCGAATCACGTTGGCGCTGCTGGCCATTGTGCCGGCGGTGATGGCCTACCCGTGGCGTACGCCCCGCGACTACTGGTTGCTCGGCATCGCGACCGCCGTCGTGATCGTGTTGTTCGGCTGGTGGGGTGGTCTGCATTTCACCACCATCCTGCGCCGGCGCCTGGCGATGATCGGACGCGGCAATGCCGTTCCCGCAAGCACATCCGACACGGCGGCAACCGCCCTGATCCGCCTCGGCGGGCCGGGGAACGACTCCGATGTGCTTCCGCTCCCGCTGATTGCGAGCTACCTGGACCGCTACGGCATCCGGGCGGACAAGCTGCGAATCACCAGCCGCGACAACGCCGCCGACGCATCGCGCCGCGAGACCTGGATCGGGCTGACCGTGTCGGCGCCGCACAATCTCGCCGCGTTGCAGGCGCGCTCATCGCGAATCCCGTTGCACGAGACCGCACAGGTGGCGGCCCGCCGGCTGGCCGACCATCTGCGAGAGATCGGTTGGGAAGCGACCCCCGTCGCGGCCGACGACGCGCCCCGGCTACTGACGTCCAACCTTCGCGAGAGGTGGCGGGGAGTGCAGCGCGGCGCCTCGGATTACCTTGCCGCGTACCAAATACAGGTGGACGACGCGCTGCCGGAGACCTTGGAGGCGATCCGGTCGTATTCGGCCCGCGAAACGTGCATCGCGCTGGAGATCGGCGGCGACAAAAGCCGGCCCACCGTTGCGGTGGCCTGTGCGTTGCAGACCGACACCGGCCCGGACGGCAAGGCGCCGGTGGACGGGTTGACCCCGCAGCGCGGAAATCACCTGCCCGCATTGACGGCGCTCGACCTGTTGTCCACGCGGCGGCTGGACGGGCACACCGCCGCGCCGAAAGACCTTCTCTCGCAGCTGTATTGGCCCACCCTGGCCGGTGCCGCCGATCGGGGCTCGCTCGGCGAGACCGACGCCGGCGACACCGTCGAGGTGGTCAGAACATGACCTCCTGCAGGAACGCGGTCATCCGGCGCAGGTAGTCCAGCTGGCTCACGTGAATCACGTGGCTGCCCGGAAACCAGTGCAGCGCACACCGATCCCAGTGTTGCCATAGCTTGACGGCGTGGTCGGGCGGCGCCATCCGGTCGCCGAGTCCGGTGATGATCATCCGGCGGTCCCGGGGCACCAGCGGCCGGTAATTGAGCGGACAGTGGTAGGCCAGCCCGGCCGCCAGGTCGTCGTGGCCGATGTCGGAGAGGCGCAAACCCAGCCGGACCAGCACGTTGGCCGGGAACCACTCGTCGAACAGCGTCGACGGGGTGACGACGGGGCAGTTGGGGATGACGGCTTCGAGCCGATCGTCGACCGAGGCCACCAGCGCCGAGGTGTAGCCGCCCAGCGAGATCCCGGTCAGCGCGATGCGGTCGACCCCGGTGTGCCGCAGATAGTCGATGATGGAACGGAAGTCGTGCACGGCCTGGGCCATGGCCTCGGCGAACCCGCTCAGCCCACCGGCGAAATAGCCGAAACCGCTGAAGGGTGAGTACTTTTCGGCCCGCTTACCGTGAAAGGGCAACGTGTACAGCAGAACGTCGTAGCCCGACCGGTAGTACCAGGGCAACGAAAAGAACCGCCCGTTGGCCAGGTATGACGATCCCATGAAGCCGTGAATGGCGCACAGGGTGGGACGGGGTCCGTCGTCGTGGCGCCAATGCTGTGCGCGCACGATGTTGTTGGATCCCCAGGCGTCCCACTGCGCGCGCATGGCGGGGTTGATGGCCGTGAAGCTGCTGGGGAACGCGATGTTGTCGACGGTGCCGCGCGCGACCCACTCCGCCAGGGGGCTGGCCCGCCGCGACGTGACCCGGGGCACCCTGGCGGGTGGCGGAAAGGATCGCGTCGGGTCCGCGGCCGCCCCCAACTCGGCGTAGAAGTCGAGGTTGCCGCGCTCGGCGGCGGAATCGGACTGCCGCAGCGTGTTGGCGACGACGAACGGCGCCACCGTGGTGGTGAGCAGCGATGCTACCCAGGTGCGCAGGGCCAGATCGCCGAAGGCCGATGCCTCGACTACCATTCGCTGACGTGGCGACAACGCCGAGTGGGGGGGTAATCCGCCGGCGCCGGCCGGTAGATCGGCGCCGGGGACATCCGGAACGGGGATGGGCGGGTCGATCGGATCTGAGTCGGTCGCCACGAACGCCGATGGTAGCCGGACGGGCGCGCGTTTCCCGGGCGTTTTGACCGGTTTCGGTCGTAGCGGTGCTATCCGGGACCACTCGGGCCGCGTCGGCGCACCATGAGAGATATACGGTTTGCTATCGGCGGTGCGAGGAACGGGAGGATCGACATGTGGGATCCGGACGTCTACCTGGCCTTCGCCGACCACCGCGGCCGCCCGTTCTACGATCTGCTGTCGCGGGTGGGGGCCGATCGGGCGCGTCGCGTCGTCGACCTCGGTTGCGGCCCCGGTCACCTGACGAAGTATCTGGCCCGGCGCTGGCCCGACGCGGTGATCGAGGCGATGGACAGCTCGCCGGAGATGGTGGCCGCCGCCAAGGAGCGCGGCATCGACGCGGTCACCGGCGACCTGCGCGACTGGAAGCCCAAGCCCGACACCGACGTGGTGGTCAGCAACGCCGCCCTGCACTGGGTGCCCGAGCACGCCGACCTGCTGCTCCGGTGGGCTGGGGAGCTGGCGTCCGGATCGTGGATCGGTGTGCAGATGCCGGGCAATTTCGAGTCGCCGTCCTACGCGGCGGTGCGGGCGCTGGCCCGCCGCGAGCCGTACGCGAAGTTGCTGCGCGACATACCCTTTCGGGTAGGCGCGGTGGTTCAGCCGCCGGCGCACTACGCCAATCTGCTGCTCGACGCGGGATGCAAGGTCGACGTCTGGGAGACCACCTATCTGCACCAGCTGTCCGGCGAGCATCCGGTGCTGGAATGGATCACCGGCACGGCGCTGGTTCCGGTGCGCGAGCGGCTCGACGACCAGACTTGGGAGCAGTTCCGCGAGGAGCTGATCCCGCTACTGCGCGACGCCTACCCGCCCCGATCCGACGGCACGACGATCTTCCCGTTCCGGCGGGTGTTCGTCGTCGCCGAGGTGGGAGGCTCGAGCCGCTCAGCTGGGTAGCCCCAGCAGCGGCGCCTCCCTGCGGTAGCGCTCGACCCACTCGTCGGAGCGGCGGTCGGTCTGCCGTTGCAGCACCGGCGGCGGCGCCAGCGTGGGATCGAGCTCCAGCGCTTCGAGAACGGTGGCAACGATCGTCGTCAGGTTGCGCCACAACACCGGATACGCGATGTCGATGGGCGTGACATCCTCCTCGTCGAACCAGGCGCGCCAGCTGTCTTCCTGACGTCGCAGGTTCTCGATGACGTGCGCGATCGCCCCGGCGTGGTAACAGGCCCGGGAGTCGCGTTCGGGGTCCGCGTTGCCCTGCCACACCCGGGATCGCGCGGGCCGGCGGCGACGAACTTTGCGTCATCCTGACCGCAACTAGCGCTGCGTGGGCTGATCTTCCTCGATGCCCCGGTCGGCGGCGATCGCCGAGCGTGGGGTCGGCTTGGCGAAGTGGATCTGCAGATACGTTTCGGTGTACCGCGCTGAGATGCGGGTGCCGGCGAACTCCGACGGGATGACGTCGCCGGTGCGCTGGCGCCAATCATGGAGCAGCACAGCAAGATCGGCCGCGACCTCGTCCGCGCCGGCGCCGTCGTCGGCCAGCAGGTTGTTGGTCTCGCCGGGGTCGGTGCGCAGATCGTAGAGTTCACGCTCGGGCCGCGGCGCCTTGACGAACGGCGCGACGGCCAGCCCGGACGGGCTCTCCTCGATGTCCAACGGCAGATCCAGCAGCGGCCGGGGCACGTAATTCTCGATGTAGCTGTAATCCTTGGTGCGGATCGCGCGAATCGGATCGAACGAGTCGTGGTAGGTCTTCATGGTGTACACGTGATCGCGCACGGGTTCGGTTTTCGGATCCGGCTCCAGCAGGACGGATGCGTGTGAGACGCCGTCGACATCGGCCGGGGCGCCAATTCCCAACAGCCCCAACAACGTCGGGACCAAGTCGACCGCGCTGAACAGTTCGTCGTAGACGCCGGGAGGCACGGCCCGGTTGGTGGGTGGACGGATGATCATGCCGATGCCGGTACCGGCGTCGTAGAGCGTGGATTTCGCGCGGGGGAACGCAGGGCCGTGATCGGTGAAGAACACCACCCAGGTGGTGGCGTCAAACCCCGTGTCGGCCAGCGCGTCCAGCAGCCGCCCGACGGCGGCGTCGGCGGCGCTGATCGCCCCGTAGAAATCGGCGAGGTCGCCGCGCACCTCGGGGGTGTCGGGCAGGTAATCGGGCAGATCGACCTCGGCGCTGTCCGCGGGCGTGTACCGGTCCCGCGGATAGGGCCGGTGTGTCTCGAAGAAGCCGGCGGTCAACAGAAACGGTTGGCCGTCAAGGTTTTCGGCGCTTTGCCGCAGCCACTCCTCGGCCTTGTCGGCCACGTAGTCGCAGTAGGAGTTCGACACGTCGAACTCGTCGAAGCCCAGCCGCTTCGGATAGGAGGTCTCGTGCTGCATGCCGAAAAGCGCTGAGTACCAGCCTGATTCGGACAGTATCTGCGGCAGGGTGCGGATCCCGTCGCGGTATTCCCAGCCGTGGTGGGCCAGTCCGATGAGGCCGTTGCTCTGCGGGTAGCGGCCGGTGAACAGCGATCCGCGCGACGGCGAGCACAGCGGCGCGGTGGCGTGCGCCCGGGTGAACAGGATGCCCTCGGCGGCAAGGCGGTCCAGTCGCGGGCTCGATACGTCGGGGTGGCCGTAGGCGCCGAGGTAGCGGCCCAAGTCGTGCCAGTGCACGATCAGCACGTTGTCTTTTTGGCCCGTGTTCTGTTTTTGGTTCGCTATGTCGCTCGGCGCCAATTGCGTCACCTCTCACATTGCCTTGCGACCGGCGACGTTACCGCAACTTCCCCCGAGGATTCCTGAGTGCCGACGCGTCAGGGTGTCGGCAGCCGGCCCCATCGGTTTTCGCAGACGAACTCCGACAACGGTCGCCCGACGGCCCAGCCGTCCAGTTCCAGCGCCGGGCGATCGGGAAATTCGGGCACCGGCCCCAGGCACAGGATGGCCACCGGCTCGGCGCCGGGCGGCATGCCCAGCAGCGACGCCAGCCGTTGCGGATCGAACAGCGACACCCAGCCCATGCCGAGGCCTTCGGACCGGGCCGCCAGCCACAGGTTCTGGATCGCGCAGGACACCGACGCGAGATCCATCTGGGGGAGCGTTCGCCGGCCGAACACGTGCGCGTCGCGGTCGTCGCCCAAAGCGACCACGAAAAGTTCCGCGCATTCGAGGATGCCCTCCACCTTGAGCGCCAGGAACTCCTCGGCCCGCTCGCCCAGGGCGGCGGCCGTGCGCGGGCGTTCCTCGTCGACCAGGGCGTGAATCCGCCGCCGCAGCGCCGCATCGGTGATCCGGATGAAGCGCCACGGCTGCATCAGGCCGACGCTGGGCGCGGCGTGTGCGGCCTGCAGCAGGCGCGCCAGCACGGCCTCGTCCACCGCCGCACCGGGGACGAACCGGCGCATGTCACGGCGCTCGGCGATGACGCGATAGACGGCGCGCCGATCTTGCGGGCTGAATGCCTCACCGGTCACGTCAGCCATCGTATGAAATCCGCACTAGCGTGGACCCTGCCAACACCCGAGAACCAGGTGAACGCCCAGGAAGGGAGCGCTGAAGTGAAGCCTTCCGATGTACTCGATCAACTGGCCGCCGCCCCCGCCGCCGGGCGCGGCTACGGCGAGCCCTATCAGACCCCGGACGGCACCACGATCATCGTGGTGGCCAAACCGCTGGGGGTGTTCGCCATCCGCGACGGGAAGGCCTCCTGGACGCCGGCCGTGGACGGCGGCCGGATCGCGCTGATCGGGGTGATCACCGGCCTGCTGGCCGCGGTGATCGGCAGCCTGGCGGTGCTGCGGCAACCGCCCTGGCCGCGCATCACGGTCAGGGACTATAGGTAACACCGACCGCGCGGAACACGTATTCCGGGGGCATGTCGAACGCCAGCGACTGCCGGGGCAGTCCCTTGAGCACCTCGTCCGGGATGGCGACCTTGTAGTGCAGCGACAACTCGCCGCTGAACTTCTCGTCGACCCGGGAGACGTCGACGTCGACCTGCACGCCGGTGGACGAAATCTCCACCCGCGCCGCGCCGGTCTGCGGCGCGTTCCACCGAACGTTGACGGTCGGGCCGGCCAGCCGGGGCAGCATGGACAGCGTCGCAAGTACCCGCTCGGAGGTGAAGACCAGCGATCCGGTGTAGCTGGCGACGCTGTGCGGCAACCGCACGCCCGGGATACTGCCGCTGAATCGCCGGGTCACGGCGACGTAATCGGCGAGGTGGATAAGGCCTTCCGCTTCGACCTGGGCGTGAAGCGCGTCGGGCAGCTTGCCGATGCCGAACAACCTACGGACAAAGACGGCCATATCGACAGTATGACCGTGCGAGCGACTCGGTGCCGCGGGTCGCACCCATGTCACCACGGGCGATCGCAAGCGCGGCTTGTCGCCGGGTGCAGCGGGTCGCCCGCATGTCATCCCCGCGCTCCTGGTATCGGTGGTTTCATGACTCGCCCGAGGATGCCGATGGCCTCGTGGATCGCAGTGTTGGCCACGGCTGTGTACGCGGTGATGTGGGTGGGTTGCGCTCGGCAGTGGACGTGGCTGCACCGGATGGACTGGTCGTTGCTGAACGCCGCCCACGACTTCGCGGTCAAACACCCGATGTGGTTGCGGTTTTGGGAGGGCGTGTCCTATGCGTTGGGGCCGGGCCCGATGTCGGTGCTGGGCATCGCGGTGACGGTGTTCGCCCTGGCGATGCGCAAGCTGCGGGCCGCGCTGGTGCTGGCCGTTGCGTGCGGTCCGCTCAACGAGTTCGCGACTGCGGCGGCCAAGGCGCTGGTCAACCGGCCGCGCCCGGCGACCATGCTGGTCGCCGCGTCGTCCAGCTCGTTTCCGTCCGGGCATGCACTGGAGGCGACGGCCGCCCTGCTCGCGGTGTTGTGCTTCTTCTTTCCGATGATGAGCCGGATGATCCGCCGCATCGCGGTCGCGGCGGTGGCGGTGTCGGTGCCGGCGGTCGGCATCTCCCGGGTGGCGCTGAACGTGCACTATCCGTCCGACGTGCTGGCCGGATGGTCACTCGGATACCTGTATTTGCTGTTGTGCCTCTTGCTTTTTCGGCCCTCGATCGAACGATCCGCCACCCCCGGGCGCGCGACCGAACCCGCTGCCATGCGCTAACCTGGCTGTCCCCGTGAGGATTTGGTCACGACGCGGTGACCTAACCGGAGCTAAAGCTTTACTTGACCCTGAACATGCCCGCGTTCGACGATGGAGTGCATGCACCGACTGCTCACTTCACTGTGCGCCGCAGCGTGCGTGATCTTCGCCTCGGTAGTGCTCTCACCGATCAGTGCCGCGGCGGGCGCCCCCTGGTTCGCGAACGCGGTTGGCAATGCGACCCAGGTGGTTTCGGTGGTGAGCACCGGCGGTTCGAACGCGACCATGGAGATCTTCCAGCGCACCGGCACCGGCTGGCAGTCGCTGCGGTCCGGCATTCCCACCCACGTCGGTTCGGCGGGGATGGCGCCGCAGGCCAAGAGCGGTGTGCCCGCCACCCCGATGGGCGTGTACAGCCTCGACTCCGCGTTCGGCACGGCGCCGAATCCCGGAACCGGCCTGCCCTACACCCAGGTCTCCGGGCCCAACTACTGGTGGAGCGGCGACGACCACAGCCCCACGTTCAACTCGATGCAGGTGTGCCAGAAGGCGCAGTGCCCGTTCAACACGGGCGACAGCGAGAACCTGCAGATCCCGCAGTACAAGCACGCGGTGGTGATGGGCGTCAACAAGAACAAGACCCCGGGCGGGGGAGCCGCGTTCTTCTTCCACACCACGGACAACAAACCCACCGAGGGCTGCGTGGCGGTCGACGACGCTCAGCTGGTGTCGATCATGAAATGGCTACGGCCCGGGGCCGTCATCGCCATCACCAAGTAGCGGTCAGTCCAGCGCCCGGCCGGGCGTCACTTTGAAATCGAGGCCCGCCAACGACATCGTCGCCTCGTAGGTCCGATCGTAACCGGTGGCGGCGATCTTCCAGCCCTCGTCGGTGCGCCGGTAGCTGTCGCGGTAGAAGGCCGCGCCGATCAGCATGAAGTTGAAGTCGGCGACGATGACCCGGTCCTGCAGGTACCACACCCCCGAGGCCTCGTCGCCGGTCACGGTGATCTCCGGGTGGGTCACCCGGTGCTCGGTAATCACCGCCGGCCCAAGCGATTTGCGCATGTAGTTCACCAGGTCGACCCGGTTGGTGAAATGGTGCTCTTCGCCCACCGACGAGCCGTAGTCGCCGATCACGTCCTCGGCCAGGGTGTCGGCGAACTCGTCCCAACGCTTGGTGTCCAGCGCGCGCAGATAGCGGTATTTGACGTGCTTGATCGCTTCGATATCGGCGAGATCGTCGAGGGTCATCAGGTCATTGCAGCACACGGGTGACCATGGCGACGAGGGCACGTCGAAGAGTCGGCCTCGCCGAGACTTAAACCACGGTCACGTGGTGCGGCGTGTCTTGTGCGTGGTTTATGTGTCGCGGTGACCCTCACCCTGGGAGAGGTAACGGGTGACCATGTCGACGAGGGCACGTCGTTCCAGGCTCCAGTCGATGGCGGTGCCGGTGAGCATCTGCGCCAGCACCACCCCGCGCAGCGTCGCCCAAATGACCTCGGCCACACCGGCATGCGCGGGATCGGTGGTGATCAATCGCCCCAGCTGGCCGATCGCGGCGTTCATCTCGAGCAGGTGGCGCCGCGCGGACGGGTCGGGGCCGCCGCGGGTCTCGCGCAGGATTTCGAAGGCGGCCATCGACGTCGGGCTGCTGTAACAGCTCCACGCGGTGTCGACGACGACCTCGATGCGCGTCCGCAGCGGCAGCTCGCTGACATCGGCCGACGACAGGCTGTCCACCAGGCGGGCCACCCCGTCGTCCACCACGGCCATCAGCAGGCCGTTGCGATCCCCGAAGTGATACTGGATGACCCCCCAGGTCACGCCCGCCCGTTCGGCCACGTGCTTGGCGGTGGCGGCGGAGAATCCTTCCTCCACGATGCAGCGGACCGTCTCGTCGATGATCTTCGCCCGGGTGTCATCGCCGCGCTTGCGGGGCGCGGTGGTTCGCCGGGTGGGGCCAACCGGGCGATCGGGCGTCTGGCCAGCGACGATGGACATTGTTGACTTTATAACATAGTCGAGTTTATTTTTGGGGCGTGAGCAGCCCCTCGCGATACGCGCAATTGTCCCGTGACGAGCTCGTCGTCCTGATTCCCGAACTGCTGCTGATCGGGCAGTTGATCGACCGATCCGGAATGGCCTGGTGCATCTCCTCGTTCGGTCGAGACGAGATGGTGCAGATCGCCATCGAGGAGTGGGCGGGCGCCAGCCCGATCTATACCCGGCGCATGCAGAAGGCGCTCGACTACGAGGGCGACGATGTGCCGACGATCTTCAAGGGCCTGCAGCTCGATATCGGCGCCCCACCGCAATTCATGGATTTCCGGTACACCGTGCACGACCGCTGGCACGGCGAATTCCACCTCGACCACTGCGGTGCCCTGCTCGACGTGGAGCCCATGGGTGAGCAGTACGTGTTCGGCATGTGCCACACCATCGAGGACCCCACCTTCGACGCCACCGCGATCGCGACCAACCCGCGTGCCCAGGTGCGTCCCATCCACCGCCCGCCGCGCACCCCCGCGGACCGGCACCCGCACTGTGCATGGACGGTCATCATCGACGAGTCCTATCCCGAGGCGCAAAGCATCCCGGCTTTGGACATCGTCAGCCGAACTCGGGCTGCGACATGGGAATTGGCTCCCATCGACCGCTCGGACGAGGGGCAGGCGGATTACTCGGGTCCGTTGCTGTCCGATTTCGACTTTGCCGCCTTCTCGCATTCGGCGCTGGTCCGGATGGCCGACGAGGTGTGCCTGCAGATGCACCTGCTGTACCTGTCGTTCGCGATCGCGGTGCGGGCGCGCGCCGCCAGCGACGACGAAGCCCTGAGCGTGTGCACCCGCGGCCTGATCGGCATCGCGGGCGTGGCCGCCGAGCGCATTCACCGCGCGCTGAAACTTCCCGGCGGGACCGAGGGCGTGCTGCGGACCCTCGAGCTGCACCCGCTGCTGAACCCTTCTGCCTACGTTGTCGCCGAGACGGAGTCGAACCGGCTACACGTCCGCCCGTCGCCGGCCCACGACGACCAATCCTGGATCTCGCTGTGCTCGCCGGAATCCGTGCAGCCGCTCCAGGCGATCGCCACCGCGGTGGAACCGCACATCGAGGTCCGAGTTAGCGGAACGGCGACCGACTGGACGGCGGAACTGGTCGAAACCGACACTCCCGCCAAGGAACTGCCAGAGGTTTCGGTGGTCAGGGTCAGCGGCGGATCGACATTCCAATTCGAGCCCAGGCGTTCGCTGCCGCTGACGGTGTTGTAACACAAGGCTTTTTGTCAAGGGGTTTTCGGTACCGCTTCGGTGACGCAAGGGCATCGAGCGGATACCAATGACATTGCGAAGCATCGGCTTTCCGCGTGTCCGCGGCTATCGTTAACGCTGGCCACCGACCCCTATAGACGAAGGTTTTCGCTCTATGTACGACCCACTCGGGTTGTCGATCGGGACCACGAACCTGGTCGCTGCGCGTAATGGAAGCCCACCGGTTAGCCGCCGTTGTGTGCTTACCCTTTATCCGCACTGTGCACCGAAAATCGGTGCACCCGAAGAGAACCCGTACCTAGCCGAGCCCGGCGTACCGATGAAGGGCTTTATCGAGCGCATCGGTGATTCCGTCGCGCTTGTGTCGCCCGACGGTTCGGCGCACGATCCGGAGCTGCTGACGGTGGAGGCGCTGGACGCGATGGTGCTCGCCGCCGGTGCGGACGCTTCGTGCTCGGAGATCTCCATCGCCGTGCCCGCGCATTGGAAACCCGCGACGGTGCAGGCGTTGCGGGACGCGCTGCGAACCCATCTGGGGTTTGTGCGAAGCGGTATGGCCCCGCGGCTGGTCTCGGACGCGATCGCGTCGCTGACCGCGGTGCGCTCCGAACTCGGCCTGCCGGACGAGGGCGTGGTCGGGTTGCTCGACTTCGGTGGCAGCGGCACGTCGGCCACGCTGGTCAATGTCGCGGGGGAGTTCGAACTCATCAGCGCCACAATGCGTTACGCCGCGCTGTCCGGCGACGAGATCGACCAGGAGTTGCAGCTGCGGGCCTTCGAAGAGCTGGGCCGTGGCAGCGGCCTCGACCCGGCCAGCACCGGCGGCGTCGGAGAGCTCAGCGAGCTCAGGGAACAGTGCCGCGCGGGCAAGGAGCGGCTTTCGACCGAGATGACCACCGACATCACCGCGGTGCTCGGCGGGCGCAGTTGCAGCCTGACGTTGAGCCAAGACGACCTCGAAGAGCTGATCCAGGATCGGCTGACCGGCTTCATCTATGCCTTCGACGAGATGCTGGTGCGCCACCGCAAGAGCTGGTCGGACCTCGCGGCGGTGGTCACGGTCGGCGGAGGCGCACGCATTCCGCTTGTCACCGAACGGCTTTCGATGCACGGCCGCACGCCGATCCTCACGCCGTCGCAACCGGCCCTGGCCGCGGCGAGCGGGGCGCTGATCCTGGCCTCGCGCGGCGGCGAGCTGGACCTGCGCACCCGGACATCGATAGGGCTGCTCGCTTCGTCCGACGCCGTCGGCGACGTGGTGGATCTGGGCGCCGGCGATGTGCTGGTGATCGATGACGAGGCGCTGACCGATCGCGAATTGGCTTGGTCGCAGACCGAATACCCCGGCGACCTGCGGATGCGGTTCGGTGGGGAAACCTACGACGAAGACGGTCCGGCCGGCTGGTCGATGCGGCTCAACGTCATCGAGCCGCCACGCGAACGGCGGCCCTGGCTGCGTCTTCGGTTCTCCCAGCTGGTGATCGGCATGTCCGCCGTGGTCGCCATGACGGCGATCGGCGGGGTGGCCTACACGCTGACCGCGATAGAAAACCGCCAGGCACCGCCGGCGCCGTCCGTGGCCCCCCGGCCGGCGCCGCCGGCGAACTCCGTCGCGCCGCGCCCTGCCGCGCCGCCGCCGCCCACCGCGGTACCGGCACCGCCCCCGCCGCCCAGCGCGCAACCGATCCCCAGTCCGGCGCCGCCTCCGCCGGAACCACCGCCGTCGCCGCCGCCACCGCCGCCGGTGGTGGTCACCACCGCACCGCCGGCGCCCGTCTACACCCCGCGGCACACGGCGCCGCCCACAACCGCGCCGCCGCAACCGACGGTCACCACCACGGTGCCGCCGCCACCGATGGAAACCACCACGCCGCCCCCGCCACCACCGACGGAAACCACCACGACGACGACGGTGCCGATGACGACGGAGTGGATCCACGTTCCGCTGCTGCCGATACCGATTCCGGTGCCGGTTCCCCAGCAGCAGGCCCCTTCGACACCGCAGTACCCGCAATATCAGCCGTATCCGGGGAATCAGTATCCGGGGAATCAGTATCCGCAATATCCGGGGAACTCGCAGAATCCGTTCCTCGGGCCGGGTTACTAGCGTCCTTCCTGCATAAGCACACCGTCTGCGCGCCGCGGCGCACGCGGGTAACGTTTATGTCACCAAGTTCGGACGGGGGTCCATCCCGTCATGCCCTATGCGAAGGGCGTTGAAAAGACCTTGGAGGCGTTACGTGGACATCGTGCTTGGGGTGTCGATGGCTCCCAGGACAGTCCGCCTGGTAGCGATCGAAGGCCAAAATGCGGACGGCGTGACCGTTGAACAAGAAGAGTTCGCGGTTGGGGCCGTTGACAATTCGGCCGCTGGTGCGGTCGATCAAGTGATCGACGCGATCATCGGCAGCCGTGAAGGCGTCATGGAGGGCGGCCACCGGTTGGCCTCGACCGGGGTCACCTGGAGTGACCCCGCCGGCGTCGGCGCGCTCCGGGACGCGATCGCCACCCACGACCTGGGCGGCGTGATGTTGGTCGCACCGTTGCTCGCCGCGGCCGCGCTGGCACAGACAGTGGGTTACGCGCTGAGCTACGAGCGCCTCGCGATGCTGTTCGTCGAGCCGGCGAACGCGACGCTGGCCGTTGTCGATATCGCCGACGGCTCCATCGTCGACCTGCACCGGCGCCAGACCGGCGACGGTGGCGGCGGAGGGCTGGCCACCGAGCTGGCGGCGATGGTGTCCGGCCTGGACGCCCGCGGGTCCCGCGCCGACGGTGTCTTCCTGGTCGGCTGCGGCACCGACATCGTGGCGCTCAAGTCCACGCTCGAGGGGGCCACCTCGCTTCCGGTCATCGGCCCCGAGGATCCGGACATGGCGCTGGCCCGCGGGGCGGCGCTGGCGTCGGCGAACGCCCCACTGTTCGCGTCGTCGACGGCGGCCCTGGCCTACGCGCTGGACCCGGGCACCGGAGAACTGAACCCGCCCGCCCTCAGCCCGACCTACCTGGACGTCTGGGGCCATGCCGACGTCGGCACCGACGCCCGGGCGTACAGCGCCGTCCCGGACGAGGACGACAGGCCCCCGCGCCGGCCCTGGTCGATGGTGCTGGCCGGCAGCGCCCTGGCCGGCATCGCCGCCGTGATCGGCGGGGTGGTGCTGGTGACGTTGACCTCGGATCGCCCGGGGCCCGACGTCGGGCACCATGCGGGCGTCAGCGTGGCCACGCCGCAAGTCCAGCTGCCTGCGGCCCCACCAAGCAGCCCCCCGCAAGCTCAGCTGCCCGCCCCGAGCCCGGCGCCACCGCCGCCCACACCCGCGCCCAGCCCGTCGGAGGTGGCGGCCCCGGCACCCGCGCCGTCGCCGGTGCAGCAGGCTGCGCCGCAGACCCCGGTCAATCCGCCGCCGGCGGCACCGGTCCATCGCGCCCCGGCCCGGCCCGCGCCGCAGTACGTGCCGCCGCCCGTCGAGCAGGCGGCCCCGCCTCCGGTCGCCGCACCCGCGCCCCCGCCTGCGGCACCGCCTCCTCCCGCGGCACCCGCGCCTCCGCCGGCCGCGCCGCGGCCGCCCAGCCAGCCACCGGTGACCATGTACCTGCACTTCCCGTTCGTCACGGTGCCGATTCCGATCACCCCACCGCCGCCGCCCGGGCAGTAAGCACGTGGCAAACGCCCCCGACTGAGCGCACACTGGCAGTTACGACACGAGCGCCAAGGAGGTCGCGTGGGCGAGCACAGTGGATTCGGATTCGACCCCGACGAGTTCGATCGAATGATCAGGGAAGGCAGCGAAGGACTTCGCGACGTGTTCGAACGGGTCAGCAAGTTTGTCGGCGCCCCCGGTGGCCGGACGGGCTGGTCCGCCGTCTTCGAGGACCTGTCGCGGCGCCCCCGCGGTGCCCCGGAAACCGCCGGCGAAGCCGGCGAGGGCGTGTGGGCCATCTACACCGTGGACGCCGACGGCGGCGCGCGCGTCGAACAGGTCTACGCGACCGAGCTCGACGCCCTGCGGGCGAACAAGAACAACGTCGATCCCAACCGCAAGGTGCGCTTCCTGCCCTACGGCATTGCGGTCAGCGTCCTCGATGACGATGCCGAAGAGCCCGCGTAACAACACATTTCGGCTCAGCCCTGCTGCACCACGTTCGAGCCGCCGGAGTTGCTGATCTTCGGCGTGCCCGAGTGGTAGGTGACCTTGTTGTTGAAGCCGGAGGCCTCGATGCTGTCGACGGCCTCGACGGAGATCGAATTCTGGACACCAGAGACCGACAGGCTGGTGCAGTGCCCGGTGATGGTCACCGTGTTGGAAACACCGCTGACGCTGACGATGTTGTCGTTGCAGGCGATGCTGCGGTTCTCGTTGATGCCGGCGACGCTGAGCGTGGTGCCCGGCGGTGCGGCGGGCGAGGTCGACGGCGACGGTGACCTTCGCCGCGAGGTCGACGGACCGGGACTCGTCGAATTGCTCGGTGGCCCAAAGGTTGTGGAGATGGTCGGCGGTGAGGCGATGATCGACTTCACCCCGGAAATCTGGTGTGCGGCGAAGGCCGCGATGCCACCCGCGACGGCCAGCGCGGCGATGGCGACCGCCGTACCGACGATCCACCAGACGCGGTTGTTCGAGGGCTGTTGCTGGAATGGCCCGGCAATGGGGCCGCCGTAAGTCCACGGAGGCGGGGGCGGGGCGCCCGCAACGCCGGGCGGATAATTTGGGCCGGCGGGCTGCGAACTGCCCTGCTCTGACGCCCGTGCCGCCTCGGCGAGCGGGCGCTCGAGTTCCCGGATCCGGTCTTCCGGGTCTTCGTTTGCTGCCATGGGAATGAATATGCCATTCGCTTCTGCGTTTCCGGCCCGTTCGGTAGTTTTTACGATCGTGCCCGATTTGCCGAATCGCCAGGTCCTCCTTCGCCGCCGCCCCTCCGGGCTTGTCCAGCCGGATGACACGGAAATGGTCACCACGCCGGCACCCGAACCCGCCGAGGGCGAGGCCCTGCTGCGAACCACCTACGTCGGCATCGACGCCGCCGCCCGCACCTGGCTCGACGACCAGCCCAGCTACCTTCCGCCGGTGCAGCTGGGCGAGGTCATCCGGGCGGCCGGGATCGGCGAGGTGGTCGCGTCGCGGTGCGACGCCTACGCCGTCGGCGACGTCGTCACCACGCTGACCGGCTTCCAGGAGTACGCGCTCATCCGCGACGACCTGTTCAGCACGCCGATCCCGGGCGAGGACGACCAGCTGGCGATCATGTCGGTCTACGGGCCGACCGGTGCCACCGCCTATTTCGGGATGATCGACATCGGCCGCCCGCAGCCCGGGGAAACGGTGGTGGTGTCGGCGGCCGCGGGCGCCACCGGATCGGTCGCCGGGCAGATCGCCAAGATCGCCGGCGCCCGGGTGGTGGGCATCGCCGGCGGCCCGGAGAAATGCCGGGCGGTGGTGGAGGACTTCGGGTTCGACGCGTGCATCGACTACAAGAACGACGACATCGGTGCGGCGCTGAAAACGCATTGCCCGCAACGCGTCGACGTCTACTTCGATAATGTCGGTGGGCCCATCCTGGACGCCGTGCTGGGCCGGCTGGCCTCCCGCGCGCGCGTCGTCCTGTGCGGTGTCATCTCCAGCTACCTGACCGGGCAGCACCCCGGGCCGGCCAACTACGTGAACCTGCTGTCCAAGACCGCGCTGATGCAGGGGTTCAACGCACTCGATCAATGGGGCCGTTTCGACGAGGCGTTCGCCGCGCTGCGCCAGTGGGAGGCCGAGGGCCGACTTCACCACCGGCAGACCATCTTTGAGGGCATCGAGTCGTGCGTCGATGCCCTCAACGGCCTGTTCACCGGCGTCAACGTCGGCAAAACCCTGGTCAGGCTCAGTGAACCCAGTCGCCGCCAGGGCGCGCCGGCCTAGGTCGCACCGAAATCAAACCGCTCGATACCACCGCCGAGTGACATATCAATGCGATTGATGGTCGCGGGGCGAAATCGCAGAAAGTGGGCGCCGCGGCTGCTATCGTCGCCTGTTTATGCCAGGCGATGGCGGCGGCGGACCGGCGCGCGGGCGGTGAGCGGGAACACCGCGCGTGGACCGGGTGCGTGCGGCACGCGCGGACCCCGACGGCGGGATGCGGGCCACCCCACCGCGTGGTTTCATAACACCGTTTGCGAGAGTTGCCTGGGGAGATCTCGCCGAGCTTGACGAGCCGGCTTGGAACGATTGGTGGTTTAGATGGATCGTCGCAGCATGATGTTGATGTCGGGCCTGGGCATGATCGGGGCTGCGATGCGCTTGCCGGGTGCCTGGGCCACCCCGTCGGCGCCCGAAGCGCCGCCGTCGGCCGGCGGCGGGAACTTTATCTTCGCCGACGAGTTCGACGGGCCGGCGGGTTCGGCGCCCGATCCGGGCAAGTGGACGATCCAGACCTGGCAGGACGACGTGTTCCCGCCGGTCGCGGGGATATACCGCGACGACCGCCGAAACGTGTTCCAGGACGGGAACTCCAATCTCGTGCTGCGCGCCACGCGGGAAGGGGACACCTACTACGGCGCCAAACTGCGCGGCAACTTCCGCAGCATGATCAACCAAACCTGGGAGGCGCGGATCAAGCTGGACTGTTTGGACCCGGGCCTGTGGTCCGCATTCTGGGGAGTCAACGAGGATCCGCTGCCCGACGGCGAGGTCGACATCTTCGAGTGGTACGGCAACGGCCAGTGGGCCCCGGGAACCACGGTGCACGCGGCGTCCAACGGCAAGACGTGGGAAGGCAAATCGATCCCCGGCATGGTCGACGGCAACTGGCACACCTGGCGAATGCATTGGGGCGAGGAGGGTTTCGAGTTCGCGCGGGACGGGGCCGAGTACTTCAAGGTTCCCAACAAGCCGATCCACGTCCACGGCGGCGCTCCTGACGACTTCCGGTGGCCGTTCAACAATCCCGGCTACTGGATGACGCCGATGTTCACCCTCGCCGTCGGTGGGGTAGGCGCAGGGGATCCTGCCGCGGCGACCTATCCAGCGGACATGCTCGTCGACTGGATCCACATCTGGTAGAGCGCGTTACCTGGTCGCTTTGAGCACCTGAACCAGGTTGAACTGCCAGCGCTCGACCAGCCGGAAGCCCAGGTCGTGCGGGACCGCGAAGGCGGTGCTCGCCCAATAGACCGGGCCGGGCGGCAGCGCCGGGCCCTGCTCGTGCGCCGGCTGGGACGGGTCGGCCTGGGTGATGATCCAGACCACGCCGCACTGGCTCAGCGGCCTGGCCACCACCTCGGGGATGAGATTGGTGTCGAACACGTTGTTGCGGTCGGTCGCCTTCTGCCACAGCGTGAGATCGATCAGCTTGCGATAGGCGTCCGGGCGCGCCGCCAGCAGCGGGCGCATGGGGGCCGGCATGAACGTCACCGTGTCGTTCACCAGCAGGCAATCGCCCGGCGCCGCCTTCGCGGTGATCAGGTCGGCGACCTGGCTGTAGTCCATGCCGTATTTGGCGTACGGGTTGCGTTGCACCCGAACGTAATTCGGCGCGGCGGCCACGGCGAACAGGCTGACGACCGCGGTGGCCACCCAGGGTTTGGCGGCCACCGCGCCAGCGCAGACACCCAGGATCAGTGCGAGCGCCGGCGCGGTGAAGCACAGGTAGCGCGGCGTGTAGATCGGGTGAACGAGCGCCGAATACGTCACGATCGCGACGGTCGGTGCGACAAGCCACCCCGTCGCGAGCACCAGCAGCTGCCGCTCCGGCGTCGCCAGGCGCGCGGAACCGCTGAGCCACAACACTATTGCCGCACCGATCAGCAGCGCCGACAGCACGGCGAACGGCGGGCACCGCTCGAAATACTGCTGCATCAGCACGTCTTCGATGGTGCGGTGGCCGATCGGGGCGACCCAGCTGATCTGGTGTGCCTGCCCGGCGACCGTCATCAGGAACGGCAGCATCGCGCCGACGGCCGCGACCGAGGCAATGGTGAAGCCCACCAACGCCGTTCGGCTCCGGTGAAAGACACCGACGAACACAACGTACGCCGCCAGCAGCAGTGCCAGGTAGGCGTCGAGCACGATCGAGCAGGCCAGCGCGACGGCGTACGACAGCCACGGCCAGCCGGTGTTACGCCGCGCGGCATAGACCAGCACCACGGTCAGCCACACGGCGGCCATCATCGACATGGCGTAGGGGCGGGCCTCGATGCCCGCCCACGTGGTGCGCGGCAGGATCGCGCAGAACACGCCGGAGGCCACCGCGACGGTTCGGGAGGAGAACTGCTTGCCCAGCACGACGACGCCCGCCGCGGCGCCCCCCACCGCCAGGGCGCTGGGCGCGCGCGACCAGAACTCGGTGTGCGGGAAAATTCGGAACCAGCCGTGCATGAGCAGGTAGTACAAACCGTGGACGGCGTCGACGTTGCCCAGCATGTGCCACATCTGGGTCAGTGACCGGCTGTAGGCGGCCGAGATGGTCGCGGCCTCGTCGTACCAGAAGGAGGGCCGGGCGGCGCCGGCCATGCTCACCGCGGCGGCCAGTATCGCGAGGAGCGGCGGGTCCAGCGCGGCCGGCGGGCGGCGAAGCGGGTTCCGCACGCCGCTATGTTGCCAGAACCCGACCGAGCCCCCGCCGCTGGTCGATCAACTTCGGGTCAGTTGAGCAACCAGACGTGCCAGAAGCCGTCGGAGCCAAAGCGGCAGTCCCAATGGGTGTACAGGTGGTCGTTGTGCGTGATCTCGACGTTCGGGGCGTCCGCGGCGCACCCGGCCTGACTCGAGTAATTGCCCTCGACCTCGACTTCGTCGGCACTGGCCACGCCCACCCCGGTGGTGAGCAGCCCGGCCAACGCCAATAGGCCAGCGGCCCAAGCCATCTTCATGTCGATCCCCCCTTGAGGCAGTGAGCCGACTATATCGATCTACCTGGGCGCACGCCGGAAAATCGGGACTCTCGGTCCGGCTGCATTCGAACGTATGATCGATCGATGGGTCCGCTGGCGTCGATCGGATACAACGGCCAGCCGGTCCGGAGCCCGTTCCGGGTGGTCCGTCCGGCGGTCGCGGTGCTGGTCGACCTGACGGTGTTGTTCCCGCGCGAGCCGCACCGTTCGGGGCGCTACCAGCCCAACGGTCTGCAGCTGCACAAGGTCGTCGAGGGCTGGCTGAGCTGCTGGGCCCTCTGCGAGCAGGGCGACTGGTGGGGGCTGGTGACCTATCCCGTCGCCTACGGATCCAAGCGCCGGACGGTGACGCACTGGGTGCCCGCCTGGACGCTGCGCCGCAAAGGCTGACCGGTGCGCTCAACCGCTGCGTGAGCGCCACGGCGATGCGATGATTGCTGCCCGTGGACGCAAGTTGGGCCTCGGTGCTGAGCAAGCTCATCGCGTTGGCGGCGGTCATCGCCCTGTCACCGATCACGGTCATTCCCGCGGTGCTGGTGCTGCATGCGCCCCGGCCGCGCCCGGCCAGTCTCGCCTTCCTCGGCGGCTGGCTGCTGGGCCTGGTCACGCTGACCGCCGCGTTCGTCAGCGGCTCGCAGTTGCTCAGCGGGGTCCACGCGGCCCCGCCGAAATGGGCGGCGTGGGTGCGGCTGGCCTTCGGCGTGGCACTCATCGCGCTGGCGGCGTACCACTGGTTCACCCGGCATCGGCAGCGCAGCATGCCGCGCTGGATGCGTTCGTTCTCCACCCTGTCGCCGCGACGCGCCGCAGTGGTGGGGGCGGTGCTGGTGCCGCTGCGGCCCGAGGTGCTGATCCTGTGCGCGGCCGCCGGCCTGGCCGTCGGCAACAGCAGCCTGAGCGCCGGCGCGCAGTTGGTCGCCGCCGCGATCTTCGTCGTCGTCGCCGCGTCGACGGTCGCGATCCCGATACTGGCCTACGTCGGCGCCGGTGATCGTCTCGACGATGCCCTGGAACGGCTCAAAGCCTGGATGGAAGCGAACCACGACGCGATGCTGGCCGTCATCCTGTTTCTGATCGGGTTGATCGTGCTCTACAACGGGATTCACACGCTGGCCTGACTCCGGATCGGCCGAATACGGCGCGTTTCGGCGTCGCGTCGGCACGGCAATGAAAGGATGCCGCCCATGGCAGGAAGCTGGGGGACGGTGCTGACCGGTCTCGTTCCGCTCGGACTGGTCATCTCGCTCTCGCCGCTCACGGTCATCCCGGCGGTGTTGGTGCTGCAGGCGCCGCGGCCGCGGCCGAGCGGCCTGGCGTTCCTGAGCGGCTGGGCGCTGACCCTGGCCGCGCTGACGGCGCTCTCCGTCGCCGCCTCCCACCTGCTCGGCGGCCTGGACAAGTCGCCGCCGCGATGGTCGTCGTGGCTGCGCGTGGTGCTGGGGTCGGCGCTGATCCTGTACGGCATCTACAAGTGGCTGGACCGGCACGGCCAGGCCGAGTCCCCCGCCTGGATGCGCTCGTTCGCCAGCATCACCCCGGCCCGGGCCGGGGTCATGGGGGCGGTGCTGGCCGTGGTGCGGCCGGACGTGGTGCTCATCTGCATCCCGGCCGGATTGGGCATCGGCACCGCCGGGCTCGGCCTCGCCGGTGACTGGGTGGCCGCCGCGTTCTTCGTCCTCATCGCGGCGTCGAGCGTCGCGATCCCGATCCTGGCCTACGCGGCGGCCGGCAGCCGTCTCGACGACACGCTGGCACGGCTCAAGGACTGGATGGATCGCAACAACGCCGCCCTGCTCGCGGCGGTCCTGGTGCTGATCGGCGCGATGGTGCTCTACCACGGGATTCACGCCCTGTAGCCGCCGTCGGCCAGGCCGGCGTCCTCCTCGAGCCTGTTGATGGCGCCAAAGATCAACTCGCGCAACAGCTCCCGGCCGTAGCCGGCGAGCATGCCCAGGTAACCGCGGTCCGCCCATTGCGCGGCGTGCCGCTCTTCGTGGTGCAACACCCGGTCCAGGTCGAGGCGGCTCGCCCGGGGCGTGCCGGCGGCGTCCAGGTACCAGGCCCGCCCGGACGAGACGATCCGGCCAAGCTGCTCGCCGGGGTCGCTGACCCTGCCCGTGTTGACCATGAAGATGTCACCCCAGGTGGTGCCGCCGCGCTGGCTGAACAGCCGTTGGATCCGGTTGCCGCCCAGCCCCATCAGCATGCCGTTGGGGGTGGTGACCAGACGGCCCCCGTTGCGGTGCACGAAGGCCACGTCGCGGGTGTAGCTCCAGCGGTTTGCGTTCTGCCGGGCCATGATTCGCGCCACCTCGGCGGCACCGTACGGGGTGGCCGGAAAGTCGGTGGGCCGCTCGGCCGGCTTACCGTAGCCGGTGTCGGCGTTGAGGATGTAGGTCATCAGCACCGCGTCGCGCGCCCGGGCGCCGTCGGCGTAGGACGGGACGAGGAAGAACGATTTGCCGTGCGGGTCGGTGAACTCGGCCATGTCCTCGAGGACCCCGAAGTGTGCGTCGGTGACGCCGTGCCGGCGGGCGATCTCGGTGGCCACGCGGGCCGGCACGCCGCGCCGTTCGGCGTTGTCGCGCCACCTCATGCAATAGCCCTGTGCGTCCATGTCTTTTGACCAATTTAGGGTGTAGCGAATGAACAGGGGCCCCTGGCAACGCGCGCGTGGCATCAAACAGATCACCCGGGGACTGGGCACGCTCGATCGAGAGATCTTCGACGCGATCGCCGAGACCGACACCCCGCTGCTGGACACGATCATGCCGCCGCTGACCCGGGCGGCCGACAATTCCAAGCTGTGGTTCGCCATCGCCGCGGCCCTGGTGGCCTCGCGGAACAAGAGCGCCCAGCGCGGCGCGACGCGCGGTGTGGTGACGCTCGCTGCCACCAGCCTGGTCACCAACCAGGTCGCCAAACGCGTCCGCCGGCGACAGCGTCCAGGGTATGAGTTGGTGCCGCTGGTCCGGCAGGTCCGCCGCCGCCCCACCTCGAACTCCTTCCCGTCCGGGCACTCCGCGAGCGCCGCCGCGTTTGCCGTCGGGGTGGGTCTGGAGAACCCGATGGTGGGTTTCGGGCTGGCGCTGCTGGCCGGCCTGGTGGGTCTGTCGCGCGTGGCCACCGGCGCGCACTACCCCGGCGATGTCATCGCCGGGTTCGGCATCGGGGCGGGTCTGGCGGTGCTGGGCGGCCGCCTCGTCCCGCCGATCACCGAAACCGCCCTTCCCAAGACCGAACCGCTCCGCATCGAAACACCCGAACGGCCCGACGGCGCCGGGGTGGTGCTGGTCATCAATCCGGAGTCGGGCAGCGGCACCGGGGCACGCGTCGTCGACGAGGTGCGCGACGCGCTGCCGAAAGTGGACATCCGCGAATTGGGTCCCGACGACGACCCGGTGGAGGCCTTGCGCGAAGCCGCCGAGTGCGCCGAGGTGCTTGCCGTCGGCGGCGGTGACGGCACCGTCGCGGCCGCCGCCGGGGTGGCCATCGACGCCGGGCTTCCCCTGGCGGTCTTTCCCGCCGGAACGTTCAACCACTTCGCCAAGGACATCGGCTGTGACACCGTGGCCAAGACGGTCGACGCGATCCGCCGCGGCAGCGTGGCATGCGTCGACCTGGTGTGCCTCAACGAAAGTCAGATGGTCCTCAACACCGCCAGCATCGGCGCCTACCCGACCTTCGTGCAGCAGCGCGAAAAACTGGAGAAACGCATCGGCAAGCCGCTGGCCGGCATCTACGCCATGCTGCACACGCTGCGCCGCGACGAGCCCGTCCGGATCTCATACGACAACAAGACGCTGCTGACATCGCTGTTCTTCCTAGGCAATTCGCTGTACCTGCCCACCGGGTTCGCGCCATCGCGACGGACCCGGATGGACGACGGCCTGATCGACGTCCGCATGCTCGACGCGGGACGACGGTGGGCGCGGACCAGGATCCTGACCGCGCTCGCGCTGGGACGGTTGGAGCGCAGCCCGCTCTATCACGAGCTTCAGGTGCCGGAGTTCAGCTTCGCCGCCGTCGACGGCCCGACGGTCATCGCCTGCGACGGCGAGGTCGGCGACGAATACGACAAGGCCAGCTTCAGCGCCAAGTACCGGGTGCTTCCGGTGTTCCGCCCCTGCGACTAGATCCCCTCGGTCAGGTCGCGCACCCGCGCGTAGTGCGCCAGCACCTCGGGTGCGGGGTCGGCGGTGTATTCGTCCGTGGGTGGTGGATGCCACGCGGGGGGTGGGGGCGATCCGCTCAGCGCCCACGCCGCCTGCCGCGCCGCACCCAACGCCACGTACTGCGCCGGGGTGGGTGCCAGCACCGGTTTGCCGAACACCGTGGGAGCTATCTCGCGCAGCGCCCGGGATTGGGCGCCGCCGCCGACCAGCAGGATGCGGCGCGCGACGACGCCGTGCGCGGCCAGGTGCGCGACGCCGTCGGCGAGCGAGCACAGCAGTCCCTCCACCGCGGCCCGGGCCATATTGGCCGGCGTCGCATTGGACAGGCGCAGGCCGTGTAGCGCGCCAGTTGCGTTGGGCCGGTTCGGAGTCCGTTCGCCCTCCAGGTAGGGGACCAGCACCAGACCCGCGCTGCCCGGCGGCGCCGACAGCGCGAGCCGGGACAGCTCGTCATGGTCGACCCCCAGCATCGCGGCGGCCGCATCCAGCACCCGCGCGCCGTTGAGGGTGCACACCAGCGGGAGGTAGCGCCCGGCGCCGTCGGCGAATCCGGCGACGAATCCCGCGTCGTCACGGACCGGATCCGCGGCGACGGCGGCCACCACCCCCGACGTGCCGATGGAGACGACCACGTCACCCTCTTCGGCGCCCAGGCCCAGCGCCGCGGCGGCATTGTCGCCGAGGCCCGCGCCGAAAGTTCTTGTGCCACTGATGGTTCGGCCCGACGGTTCCAGTACCGTCGGCAGTTCGGGGTGACGGCCGCGCAGGGCCAGTTCCAGCAGATCGAAACGGTAAGCGCCCGTTGCGGCGTCGTAGTAGCCGGTGCCACTGGCGTCGCTGCGATCGGTGGTCAGCGCCGCGACGTCGGCCTCGCCGCGCAGCCGCCACGTCAACCAATCGTGCGGCAGACAGACCGCCGCGGTGCGGTCCGCGTGCTCCGGCTCATGGTCGGCCAGCCACCGCAATTTCGCCACCGTGATCGCGGCCAGCGGCACGACACCGACGGCCCGGGCCCACGCCCGCGCGCCGCCCAGCTCGCTGACGAGTGAGCGCGCGGCATCGGCGGATCGCACGTCGTTCCACAGCAGCGCGGGGCGAACCACCTGCCCGGTTGCGTCCAGGCACACCATGCCGTGCTGCTGCGCGCCGACGGCGACCGCGTCGACGCCATCGAGCCCGCCCGCGTCCTCGATGGCTCCCTGCACCGCGATTTCCCATGCCGCCGGGGCGATTTCGGTGCCTGGCGGGTGACTGGCGTGCCCCTCGCGAACCACCCGGCCCGTGACGGCATCGCACACCAGCACCTTGCAGGACTGCGTCGAGGAGTCGATGCCGGCGACCAGCGTCACGATCCGTCGGCCCCGATCAGCGCTCGCAACGTGGCGCGCGCGCCGTGCCGGTGCAGCGAATCCAGCGCCCACAGGTAGGCGTCCCGGAAGCGCTCGTGATCGACGAGATCGCCGAATACCGAACGGTTGGCCAGGAAGGCGGCGGGGTCGTCGCGCTGGGAGCGGGCGATCGGAACCAGGGTGTCGGCGAGGTGGTCCACCACCTCGATCGGTCGGCCCTGCTCGTCGACGCCCTCGGCGTAACGCGCCCAGCTGGCGACGATCGCCGCCGACAGGCGCACCGGACCGCCGGAGCGCAGGTTGTCGCGCACCACGGGCAACAACCACTTCGGGATGCGGTCCGAGGACTCGGCGCACAGCCTGGCCACGGTGTCGCGGATGTAGGCGTTGGCGAAGCGCGGCAGCAGCCCGGCCCGGAACTCGTCCAGCCCCGGGACGCGCTGCAGGGTCGGCGTGGCCTCCGAATTCAGGTAGCGGGCAAGGAATTCGGCGATCAGCGGGTCCTGGGCGGCGTCGTGCACCAGCCGGTATCCGGCGAGGTATGCGAAATAGCACAGGCCCTGGTGGCTTGCGTTGAGCAACCGCAACTTCATCGCCTCGTAGGGCGCCACGTCGTCGACGAGTTGCACGCCGGCCTGATCCAGCGGTGGGCGGCCGTCGGCAAAGTGATCCTCGATGACCCACATGGCGAAGGGCTCCGCGGTGACGGGCCAGGCATCGGCCACATCGTATTCGGAGTCGAGCCGCTCGAGCACGTCGGGCGTGGTCACCGGGGTGATCCGGTCGACCATCGAGTTGGGGAAAGTGGTCTCCGCACGCATCCATTGCGCGAGTTCGGGATTGATCTCCTCGGCGTACGACGTGAAGACGCGTCGCGCCACGTCTCCGTTCCCGGCGATGTTGTCGCAGGAGACGATCGTGGGGGAGGGCAGGCCGCGCTCGCGTCGCCGGTTGCACGCCTGCGCCACCAACCCGAACACCGCGCTCAGCGGCGGCTGGTACCCGCCCTCGGTGATGGTGAGCGAGATGATCCGGGTGGCCGGGTCGGCGAGCAGATCGATCACGGAGTCGGGATCGTCAGGCGCATAACGGTAGTCGACGATGGAGCCGATGACTCGCGGTTGCCGGGTGCCGTCGGGGTGTTCGAGGATCAGCGTGTACAGGTGGTCCTGGCCGCGCAGCGCGTCGCGCATGCGCTGGTCGCCCGGCAGCACACCGATGCCGCAGATACCGAAGTCCCGGGCGAGCCCGGCGTTGAGCAAGCGGTCGATGTACATGGCCTGGTGGGAGCGGTGGAAGCCGCCGACGCCGAAATGCGCTATGCCGATGCCGATTTGGCTGCGGTCATAGGTCGGGACGGGAATCTTCAGGCGGGCCAGGTTCCGTGCGTTCAGCTTCACTCGAGTGTCACCTTAGCGCGGACCGCTCAGCGCGGGGGCTGACCCGCCGTCAGGCGTTGGGGCACAGATCGCGCAGGGCGAAGATCACCACGTCCGCGGCCTGGCGACCGTTGATCCCGCCGGTGCCCTGGTCGGCGTCCGAGCGTTGCAGCGCCAGCCCTTCCAGCTGTTGGGGAGAGGCGCCCCAGGAAAGCTGCTGACATAGGTCGGCGCCCATCTGCAACAGTTCCGGGTCGCCGCCGTTGATGGCGTGGATCCCGGCGTTGTGCAGGTCGTTGAGGAAGGCGGCCTGGTCGGCCCGCGCCGGGCCGGCGCAGAGAATCCCGGCGAGCAGAAGTGGGCCGCTCGCCAGCGCCGCGCCCATGAACCGGCCATAAAGCCTGCGTGCCGCCATTCAACCTTCTCCTTTGTGTGCGCCCGATGCGGATGATGCACTTTTACACAAAAGTGCGAAAACCCGCTGCGCAAACGAATCGGGAGGGTGAATAGTCGGCAAAGACCGGTGGGCGGACGCGGCGGACCGGTGCGCGGCCGATCCGGACCGTGCTTATGGATGGGCGATGTGCGAGAGGTCGGGCGCTGCTAGCTGGGGCAGAGGTCTTGCTGGGCGTAGGCGACGATGTCGTCGGCCTGCTGGGGACTGAGCCCACCGGCGCCCTGCCTGTCGTCGGAACGTTGCAGCGCCAGGCCCTCCAGCTGGGATGCGGGGGCGCCCCATGACAGCTGCTGGCATACGTTCAGGCCCGCCTGGAGCAGCGCCGCGTCGCCACCGGTGACGGCGTGGATGCCGTTCCGGTGCATGTCGTTGAGGAAGCCGGCCGCGTCGGCCTGCGCTGGGCCGGCCCAGACGAGGCCGGCGAGAAGTGGACCTCCGAGCAGGGCCGAGCCGATGAATCCGGTGGTCAGACGAGGTCGTGACATAGTCCCTTCTCCTCCGTGCGTCAACCGTTCTAATCACGATGTTAACCTCTGCGTAACCTTCAGGGCGGTAACTGTTCACCAATAGTTTCCTGTGAATGACCTGCGGAAAAATAAAGTCCGTGGGCCTAGAAGTCGGATCGCCGACCGTGGCGGCCGTGACAGGCGGTTCGCGTCGCGGGCCGCCCCGCCCGATCCGCCGCCCGACGACGACGCGAATCGCTAGGTGGCCTTGGGGCGCAAGGGCATTCGTGCAGGTCGATCGGGGCCGGCCGGGGGCGTGCCGATTCGTGACCCCGTTGTGACGTCACCATTTGGAAACGGCGCGGTGCGGCGTGGCGCGTGTCGCGCGTCGGCTGCTGACAATTGGCCCGGTCGTGAAAGCGGCCTCGGTACGGCTAGGCGGGCCTGCTGCACCAAAAGAATGCCGAAATAGCTTGAGCGTGAATAAAGGAGAGTTGACGCTGATGGCGATCGTCGATCGGTTCAACATCAAAGTGGTTGCCGGCGCTGGGTTGTGCGGAGCTGCTATCGCGTTGAGCCCCGACGCGGCGGCCGCCCCGCTGATTACGGGCGGCCACGCGTGCATTGAGGGGCAGTCGGGCGAGGTGGCACCGGCCGCCGGTGGTCCGGCCGCAGCCGCCGGCACCGTCGCCGCGGGTGCACCTGCGGCCGGCGGTATGTGCGCGGCGCCGATGACTGACATGTCCGGGGTGCCAATGGCCGTGCCCGGGCCGCTGCCGATAGGCGCTCCGCTGCCGATCGTGCCGCCACTGCCCCTTGCGCCACCGGTGCCGGTGGTGCCGCCCGTGCCGGTGGTGCCGGCCGGTGCGCCGCTGATCGCCCTTGGCGGGCCGGCGGCCGCCGGCGCGCCGCTGGACGCCACCGCGCCGATCATCGACATGTCCGGGGTGAAGGACGCGCCGACCGGTCCGGCCCCCACCGGCGGGCCGGTGGACGGTCAGCCGGTTCGTCCCGGTCCCTCGGGCGCGAGCTGAGGCCAAGAAGTTTCCGCACGGGCCGGGCCCGCTGGCGTGATGCCAGCGGGCCCGTTTCGTTGTCGGCGATCGCTGGGCGGTGACCGGCCGGTGCTCCGTTGCCCCGCGGCGGTGAAAGGCCCACGCGGTCAAGACGATTGAAGCTCCGCACCCGGCCTGCGCCTGGGTGCGGAGCTTCGTGAACTGCGAACTATTCCTGGACGATCACCGGGTCGCCGACGTTGACGTGGTCGTAGTACCACTCGGCGTCGTCGGGGCTCAGGCTGATGCAGCCGTGGCTGACGTTTTCAAGTCCCAGCGAGTTGACGGCCCACGGAGCGGAATGCACGAACAGGCCGCGGCTGGTGATGCGAACGGCGTAGTTGACCGTGAGCAGGTAACCGTTCGGGTCGTCGACGGGGATGCCGACGCTGCTCGAATCCATGGTCACCGCTTCCTCTTTGGACAACACGGTGTAGGAGCCGACGGGCGTCGGGTATTCCGGCCGGCCCATCGAGGCGGGCATCACGCCCTGCTCCCCGAAGTGCGGCCGGTGGTGCGGCGCCGGCAGTGAGGTCGGCGGTCCCGCCTCGACGCCGTCGATGCTCACGGTGAAGGTGTGTTCGGAGATGCTGGCCACGCCGAGGACGGCGGGGCCCGTTTTGATCTCGGTGGACACCCCGCCCACGGTCAGCGCAATTGTGCTGTGCGCCGGCCAGTATCGATCCGGAATCCACTGGACGACCTTGTCGTCGAGCCACTGGAACTTGCCCGTCATCGCGGGCGTCGATCTGACGTCAACGGCCCGCTCGGCGGCCGCGCGGTTGGCCGGGTTGGTGATGGGCGCCCTGAATTTCACCATCACGGGGTGCGCCACACCCACCACCTCGTCGCGCGCCGGCAGCACCGACGCGATCGCGAAACCATGCGACTCGTTCGCCGCCGCCAGGCTTACGCCGGCCGGCGCCACGACCACATTCGCAGCGACTCCAATCACCGCAAGAACACACCGAACACCCGTCCGCATGGCTCCATTTCCTTTTAACTGACATAGTTGCAATAGGGATGATAAATGGGTGCTGACCTGCGGAAGCGTAAGGGCGCGTTGATATTTGGCCACGCGACGATCACGGTTTGGCCAAGGACGGTTTAGTCCGGGGGCGTGATTGCGGCGCCATGACCAGGCGCGTAGGACCGGCGCCGAGAACGCCAGCCCGACGGGGCGGCTGCGCCGAATTGCGAGCGCGTTGTGATCCGCCCGTGACGCTTCGCCCACGACCGCCCGGTCCGGGGCGGCGGTGAGCTCGCCCAGCAAATGCCATCGCGGGGCGCAGACCAATATGGCGAAACTGGTGGCGCTTCGTGACGTCGGGTCGAATACTTATGGGAATGAGCAGGCCCGCACCGCCCGTGCTGACGGTTCAATCTAACTGGTCACGGCGCAGTTTTGCCGCCGGCAACGATGTCGTCGTCGGCAGTGACCTGCGCGCCGACATGCGCGTCGCCCATCCCCTGATCGCCCGCGCGCACCTGCTGTTGCGCTTCGATCGGGGCAAATGGGTGGCGATCGACAACGGGTCGCCGACGGGGATGTTCGTCAACGGTGGCCGGGTGCCGGTGGTCGACATCCGCGACGGTCAGATCATCAACGTCGGAGGTCCTGACGGGCCCCGGTTGAGCTTCTCGATGGGGAACCATGACAGGGCGGTGGGCCAGCTACCGCCGACAGTGGAGGGTATGCAGGCCATCGCGCGTCCCGGCACCCCGCGGCCGTCGCGACCGGAGCCCCCGCACCAGGCCTACGGTTCGCCGCCCCGCATCGCCCGCCCGCAACCGGCGCCGCCCCGCTACCCGCCCGCGGGGCCGCCGCCACCGCCGTCGCAGCAGTTCGGCGGCCCGCACCGCGCCGTCGGCTACTCGAACCGGCCGCCCACCAGCGGACCCCAACCCGCACCGCCGGCCGAACGGCCCGCCCAGCCGGCGGCGCAAGGCCAACCGCTGACCGAAATCGGAGCGGAAGCACTCGAAGCCGCGCAATTCGACAGCACCAACCTGCGGCGCGCGGTGCAACGCTCCCGATCGAAGCTCACGGCGCCACCCACGGGCGCCGCCGTGATCGGCCGCGCCGAAGACAGCGACATCGTCATCTCGGACGTCTTGGCGTCACGCCACCACGCCTACCTGGTTCCGGGCCCGAACGGCATGGAGATCCACGACGCGCACAGCATCAACGGGACCTTCGTCAACGGCACCCGAATCCTGTCGGCACCGCTGACCCAGGGCGACGTCGTCACGATCGGCAACGTCGACCTGGTGTTCAACGGTGAGATCCTGCTTCGCCGCGCCGAAGCGGCGACCCGCACCGGCGGGCTGGAGGTGCGCGAGGTCGACTTCGAAGTCGACAGCAAACGGCTGATCCACAAGGTCTCGCTGACCGCCAGGCCCGGCACGCTGACCGCCCTCATCGGCGGGTCCGGGGCCGGCAAAAGCACGCTGTCCCGGCTGATCGCCGGGGCCACCTGTCCGAGCGGCGGCTCAATCACCTTCGAGGGTCACGACATCCACGCCAGCTTCGCCTCGTTGCGCAGCCGGATCGGGATGGTGCCGCAGGACGACGTCGTGCACCGCCAGCTGACGGTGACCCAGGCCCTGACCTACGCCGCCGAGTTGCGGCTGCCGCCCGACACCAGCAAACAGGACCGCGCGCAGGTCGTCGCGCAGGTGATCGAGGAACTCGGATTGACCAAGCACGCCGACACCCGGGTGGACAAGCTCTCCGGTGGGCAGCGCAAGCGCGCCTCGGTGGCACTCGAGCTGCTCACCGGACCGTCGCTACTGATCCTCGACGAACCGACGTCGGGCCTGGATCCGGCGCTCGACCTGCAGGTCATGACCATGCTGCGGCAATTGGCCGACGCCGGTCGCGTGGTGCTGGTGGTGACGCACTCGCTGAGCTACCTCGATCTCTGCGACCAGGTGCTGCTGATGGCGCCCGGCGGCAAGACGGCGTATTGCGGCCCGCCCGACGAAATCGAAGCAACCATGGGAACCACCAACTGGGCCAAGATCTTTGGCATGGTAGGTGCGGATCCCGACGAAGCCAACCGACGTTTCCTGGCCCAGCTCAAACCGCCGCCGGCCGCGGCCGAGGCGGAGAAGCCGGCGGATCTGGGCAGCCCGGCACGGTCCAGCACCCGTCGCCAGTTCGCCACGATCGCGCGCCGCCAGGTTCGGTTGATCGTCTCCGACCGCGCCTACTTCATCTTCCTGGCGCTGCTGCCGTTCGTGATGGGCGCGCTGGCGCTCACCGTCCCGGGCTCGACGGGATTTCGGGTCGCCGATCCCAACGGTGACGGCTCCGATGAGCCCGGCTCGGTGCTGATGCTGCTGACCATGGCCGCCGTCTTCATGGGCACCGCGCTGACCATCCGCGACCTCATCGGCGAGCGCCCCATCTTCCGCCGAGAGCAGGCGGTCGGCCTGTCCACCAAGGCGTATCTGCTCGCGAAGATGGCGGTTTTCTTCGTGTTCGCCGTCATTCAGTCGGCGATCGCGACAACCATCACGATCCTGGGCAAGGGAGCGCCGACGCGGCCGGCCCTGCTCCTCGGCAGCGCCACGCTCGAGCTGTACGTGGCCACCGCCGCGATGTGCGTCGCCGCGGCGATGGTCGGCCTGGTGCTGTCGTCCCTGGCCCGGTCCAACGAGCAGATCATGCCGCTGCTGGTGGTGTCTCTGATGCTGCAGTTGGTGCTCTGCGGGGGGATGGTGCCGGTCACCAACCGGATCGGTCTCGACCAGATGTCGTGGGCGGTGCCCTCGCGTTGGGGATATGCGGCGCAGGCCTCGACGGTCGACCTGTGGGCGATCGAGCCCGGGCCGCTCGCCCCGAAGGACAGCCACTTCAAACACACGGCGCAAACCTGGCTGTTCGACGTGGGCATGCTGGCGTTGTTGACGATCGTGTACGCGGGATTCGTGGGGTGGCGCAGCCGGCTGAAGCGGCATTGATCGCGGCGGCTAGGTGTACTGACCACGGACGTTGGTGACGGCGTGGCGTGGTGACATGACGAAGACCTCCGAGTGAAGTGCGAGCTGTCTA
>NZ_LZJP01000023.1:0-11614 GCF_001667865.1 Mycobacterium mantenii
TCATCCCGGCGCGGCCCGGGATGCGCGAGGACGACCCCACCCCGGGCAGCCGGCCCGGCCGCTGGGTGGCCGCCGCCGACGTGTGGGCCACCGGCGTCTCCCCGGACAGTTACCCGACGCAGTTCCTGCGGGCCGACCTGGACGCGATGGGGGTGGTGCCCGCCGAGAAACTGGGCTCGGTGCCCGACGGCGACCGGGTGCTGATCGCGGGCGCGGTCACCCACCGGCAGCGGCCCGGAACGGCGCAGGGGGTCACGTTCATCAACCTCGAGGACGAGACCGGGATGGTCAACGTGCTCTGCGTGCCGGGGGTGTGGGCGCGGCACCGCAAGCTGGCGAACTCGGCCCCGGCGCTGCTGGTGCGCGGACAGGTCCAAAACGCCAGCGGCGCGATCACCGTCGTCGCCGAGCGGCTGGGCCGCATCACCCTGGCGGTCGGCTGCAAGTCGCGCGACTTCCGGTGAGGTCTTCGCGAGACTGCAACAAGCGACGGGTTCACTCGAGAAACGCGTCGTGGAATACAGTTTCGCGGCCGAATGTAGTCTCCACAGCATGACCCTCAACCTGTCCGTCGACGAAGTCCTCACTACCACCCGCTCGGTCCGCAAGCGCCTGGACTTCGACAAGCCGGTCGGGCGGGAGGTGCTGATGGAATGCCTCGAGCTGGCGCTGCAGGCGCCGACCGGTTCCAACTCGCAGGGCTGGCAATGGGTGTTCGTCGAGGACGCGGACAAGAAGAAGGCGATCGGCGACGTCTACCTGAAAAACGCCCGGGCCTACCTCAGCTCACCCGCTCCCGAGTACGGCGAGGGGGACACCCGGGGGGAGCGGATGGACAAGGTCCGGGACTCCGCGACCTACCTGGCCGAGCGCATGCACGAGGCCCCGGTGCTGATGATTCCCTGCATCTTCGGCCGCGAGGAGAAGCAGCCGCTGGGCGGCGTCTCGTTCTGGGCCTCGCTGTTCCCGGCGGTGTGGAGCTTCTGCCTGGCGCTGCGCTCCCGGGGGCTGGGGTCCTGCTGGACCACGCTGCACCTGCTCAATGACGGTGAACAGCAGGTCGCGGACGTGCTCGGCATCCCGCACGACAAGTACAGCCAGGGCGGGCTGTTTCCCATCGCCTACACCAAGGGCACCGACTTCCGCCCGGCCAAGCGGCTGCCCGCCGAGCAGCTCACCCACTGGGACGCCTGGTAATCAGGTCTGCAGAGGCCAAACCTCGACGATCCCGTGCGCGACCGCACACGGCGTCTGGCTCACCCGCTCAATCGCCGCGTCGATGTCTTCGGCGTCGATGACCGCGAACCCCGCGATCGGCAACGCCGATCGGAGGAAGGGGCCCGGCTCGATCCGTACCCCCGCGCCATCCGGATTGCGCACCTGGACGGGGTCTCCGGCCCGGCCGACCAGCGCGCCGGACGCGTTGAGTTCATCGTCTCGGGCGTGCGCGGCCCGTTTGCGGTCGTCGTTCAGTCGGTGGTACCCGGCCTCGTCGCCGTAACCGATCGTGATGAAGGTTGGCATACCAATGCTGACTCCCACGGGAACCGGAACTCGTCGCTACAGCGCACCCGGGTAGCCGTGTTGCCGCCAGGCCTCGTAGACGGCGATCGCCGCGGCGTTGGACAGGTTCAGCGAACGCCGGCCCGCCAGCATCGGGATGCGCACCTGCGCGGTGATGTGCGGGTCGGCCAGCGTCGCGGCGTCCAGCCCGGTGGGTTCGGGGCCGAACATCAGCACGTCGCCGGCCCGGTAGCACACGTCGGCGAACGAGGTGGGCGCGTGCGAGGTGAACGCGAACACCCGCTCCGGTGACAGCACCGCCCAGGCCGCCGCCAGCGAGGCGTGCACGGTGACCGACGCGAGGTCGTGGTAGTCCAGCCCGGCCCGGCGCAGCTTGGGTTCGGACAAGTCGAACCCCATCGGCTCGATCAGATGCAATTCGCAGCCCGTCGCCGCCACCGTGCGGATGGCGTTGCCCGTGTTGGGCGGGATCCGCGGGGACACGAACATCAGCTTGAACACAACGCCGATAATGGTCGCATGGTCGAGCAGAGCATCTGGATGCAGAAGGTCGCGCACGATCCGGGGCATTCGCATTGGTATATCGAGCGTTTCCGCGCCATGGCCCGCGCCGGCGACGACCTGGCCGGCGAGGCCCGCTTCGTGGACGCGATGGCGCCGCGCGGCGCCCGGATCCTCGACGCCGGCTGCGGGCCCGGCCGGTTGGGCGGGTATCTGGCCACGGTGGGTCACCGGGTGGTCGGTGTGGACGTCGACCCGGCGCTGATCGCGGCGGCCGAGCAGGATTACCCCGGCCCGCGCTGGCTGGTCGGCGACCTCGCCGAGCTGGACCTGCCCGCGCGCGGCATCGCCGAACCCTTCGACGTCATCGTGTCCGCCGGCAACGTCATGACGTTCCTGGCGCCCAGCACCCGGATCCAGGTGCTGAGCCGGCTGCGTGCCCACATCGCGGCCGACGGCCGCGCGGCGATCGGCTTCGGCGCCGGCCGCGATTACGAGTTCGGCGAGTTCATCAACGACGCGGTCGACGCGGGCTTCGCGCCCGATCTGCTGCTGTCCACCTGGGATCTGCGGCCGTTCACCGACGACTCCGATTTCCTCGTCGCGCTCCTTCGTCCCGCCTAGGCTTTGCGCGCCCAAGGTGTTTGCCAGCGGTGCCCGCGCGGGTGCGGCGCCACCTTGGAGGGACCTGTCTGCTCAGTAACGATTCTGGTGGCCTGCGCCGCGGGCTGTCATACTCGTCGGATTGCCACACCTACACGCACACGCCTATCTGGCGCGGGGCGGGTGAAATAAAGCAGGAAGTTTCATGAGCCTCTCGTTCTTTTCAGCGCTCAGCGTCAGCGCAGCGGCCGGTCGCGCGGCCGCGATGACGTGACCATGTTCACCCGCCCGGCCAACCCGGCCGAGGCGGATGTCGTAGAGCCCGCACCGACCGCCGCTGCCGACGCCGCGCCGGTCAAACGCCCGCCGACCTGGTCGCTGAGCAACTGGCCGGTCCGCTGGAAGGTGCTGGCGATTGTGCTGGTCCCGCTGGTATTGGCGACCGTCTTCGGGGCGCTGCGGATCCACGGCGCCATGGCCAACTCGGCCGGCCTGCGGCTGGCCGCCACCCGCGCCGACGTGGTCCCGGTGATCACCAAGTACATGTCGGCGCTGGATGTCGCGCTGCTGGCGGGCTCGACCGGGCGCGACGTGGACGGTGCCAAGAAGAACTACGAGGCGCGCAAGGGCGAACTGACGGCCAGGCTGGATGACACCGACGTCGCCGACGACGTCCGTTCCGGGGTGAACAATCTGCTCGACGGCGGTCAGATGCTGGTGAACAAGGCGACCGACCCCGGACTCGGTTTGCGGGAGCGGGTCACGCTCTACGCGCCGATCCTGCTGACGGCCGAAGACGTCATCAACGCCTCGGTGCGCGTCGACGACGAGAAGATCCGTGCCCAGGCGCAGGGCCTGAGCCGGGCGGTCGGCGCCCGCGGGCAGATGACGATGCAGAAGATCCTGGTCACGAGGGGGGCGGAACTTCCCGAGCCGCAGCTGCGGACCTCGATGGCCACCCTGGCGGGCACCGAACCGTCGACGCTGTTCGGCATGAGCGAGGTGCTCGGCGCCGGTTCGCCGGAGGCCAGGACGCTGCAGCAGCAGATGGTGAGCCGGATGGCGATCATGTCCGATCCGGCCAGCGTGCTCGTCGACAACGCCGACCTGCTGCGTTCGATCCAGACCACCGACGACATCGCCGACCAGGTCATCAAGAACGCCACCGCGACGGTGACCAAGTCGGTGCACGCCCAGGCCGCCGAGCGCCGCTCGGCCGCGATCGGAGACACCGTCCTGGTGCTGGCCGCCATCGTGATCGCGCTGGCGGTGGTGCTGCTGGTGGCGCGCGCCCTGGTGCGGCCGCTGCGCATCCTGCGCGACGGCGCGCTCAAGGTCGCCCACACCGATCTCGTCGAGGAGATCGCCCTTGTGAAAGCCGGTGGGGCCGAACCGATTCCGAGCCCGGTGCCGGTGTACACCACCGAGGAGATCGGCCAGGTCGCGCACGCCGTCGACGAGCTGCACACCCAGGCCCTGCTGATGGCCGGCGACGAGGCGCGGCTGCGACTGCTGGTCAACGACATGTTCGAGACCATGTCGCGGCGCAGCCGCTCGCTGGTGGACCAGCAGCTGGCGCTCATCGATCGGCTGGAGCGCAACGAGGAGAACCCCGAACGCCTCGACAGCCTGTTCCGGCTCGACCACCTTGCGGCGCGGCTGCGCCGCAACAGCGCCAACCTGCTGGTGCTGGCCGGCGCGCCGCTCGCCCGCGACCAGCGCGACCCGGTGCCGCTGGCCACGGTGATCAACGCCGCGGTGTCCGAGGTCGAGGACTACCGCCGCGTCGAACTCGCCGGGCTGCCCGAGTGCGATCTGATCGGCGCGGCCGCGGGTGGCGCCATCCATCTGTTCGCCGAGCTGATCGACAATGCGCTGCGCTACTCGCCGCCAACGACCTCCGCCCGGGTCTCGGCGTCCCGCGGCAGCGACGGGGGAGTCGTGGTGCGCATCGCCGACTCCGGTCTGGGGATGAACGACGCCGACCGGCGGATGGCCAACATGCGGCTGCAGGCCGGCGGGGACGTCAGCCCCGACAACGCCCGGCACATGGGTCTTTTCGTGGTCGGCCGGATCGCGGCCCGGCACGGCATCCGGGTGGGGCTGCGCGGGCCGGCGGCCAACGAATCGGGCTCGGGAACCACCGCCGAGATCTACCTGCCGCCGACGGTGCTCGACGGCATGACGGCCCCCGTGTCGGCCCCGCGCCACATCCGCGCGGTCTCCTCGCCCAGCGCCAAGCTGGCCAGTGCGATCGCCGCGCCCGCCGCCGACGAGGTCCAGGACGCCGGCTCGCACGAGCCGGCGGCGCGCACCGCCCCGGACGCGTCCGAGCCGTCGGTCACGCTGCTGCCGCGGCGCAACCCGGGATCCAGCGGCATCACCGAGGTCCCGGCCCCGCCCGCCGAACAGCAACCCCGCCGCCAGCGCCGCGAGCTGGCGACGCCCTGGTGGGAGAAGTCGCCCAAGGCGGCGCCGGCTCCCGAGCCCGCACCGGCCGCCGAACCGCCGGCTGCTCCCGAATCGGCGCCGGCGCCGGCCCGCGCGGCCTCGGACACCTCGGCCTTCTTCGCCGCCCGGTCCAGCGACAGGCGCGCGGAGGCCCCGAACACCCCGAAGGCTCCGGCCGCCCCGGCCGATGATGACGTCATCTACCGGCGGATGCTGTCGGAGATGCTGGGCGACCCGCACGACCTGGTCAACAGCCCGGACCTGGACTGGCAGTCGGTCTGGGACCGCGGCTGGACGCTGGCGGCCGCCGCCGAGGAGAAGCCCGTCGAGGAGCACACCACCGATCACGGCCTGCCGGTGCGCACCCCCGGCGCCCGGTTGATCCCCGGCGGCGCCAACGGCGCCGAACAGGACGAGCCGGCCGAGTCCGGCGAAGGGCTGAACGGCGGGTCCGCGTCGCTCCGGGAGCCGCAGCACGCGGCCGTCACCCGGGACCCCGAGGCGGTGCGTGCCTCGTTCAGTAACCATTTCGACGGCGTGCGCACCGGACGCTCGCACGCCCGTGACACCACCCAAGGACCCGACCAACAATGACGTCAACCGACAACTCCCTGGACTGGCTGGTGACCCGGTTCGCCCGCGAGGTCGCCGGCGTCGCGCACGCGCTGCTGGTGTCCGTCGACGGGCTGCCCATCGCCGCCAGCGAGCACCTGCCGCGGGAACGCGCCGACCAGCTGGCCGCCGTGGCCTCCGGGCTGGCCAGCCTGGCCACCGGCGCCGCGCAGCTGTTCGACGGCGGGCAGGTGCTGCAGTCGGTGGTCGAGATGCAGAACGGCTACCTGCTGCTGATGCGGGTCGGGGACGGCTCGCACCTGGCGACGCTCGCGGTCACGTCGTGCGACATCGGCCAGATCGGCTACGAGATGGCCGTCCTCGTCGAACGGGTGGGCGGCGCGGTGGAGTCGACGCGCCGGTCGGCCGCGCAGCAGCACTCGCCTGATCGCTCGGCTCCTCCTCGGGCCGCCACACGGCCCGCATCGTCGCCAAGCCTGTGAGCCCCGATGGACAAAACCCCCGAGACCTGGCCGGCGCACCGTAAGGGGAACCTGGTCCGCCCGTACACCCTGACGTCCGGGCGAACCGACACCAATGTGGACCTCCCCCTGGAAGCGCCGATTCAGACGCTGCAGGCCGGCTTGACCCACCAGTGGCCGCCCAACGACGCGCGGGGCAGGATCATCCAACTGTGCGTCGACAGCCCGTCGGTCGCCGAGATCTCGGCCCGGCTGGATGTTCCGCTCGGCGTCGCGCGCGTCCTGGTCGGGGATCTGGTGCTGTCCGGCTACCTTCGAGTGCATAAGACGTTGTCCGAGCGTTCGACCTCCGATGAGCGCCACGAACTCATAGGAAGGACACTGCGTGGCTTACGCGCACTCTGAGGTGCAGCCCGACTCCGGCGCCCACGCGTCGACGAAGATCGTGATCGCCGGCGGCTTCGGAGCCGGCAAGACCACCTTCGTCGGGGCGGTGTCGGAGATCATGCCGCTGCGCACCGAGGCGATGCTCACCGACGCCTCGGCCGGCGTCGACGCGCTCGAGGCCACCCCGGACAAGCAGACCACCACCGTCGCAATGGATTTCGGCCGGATCACGCTGGCCGAGGACTTGGTGCTCTACCTGTTCGGCACGCCGGGGCAGCGCCGCTTCTGGTTCATGTGGGACGACCTGGTGCGCGGCGCGATCGGCGCGGTCGTGCTGGTCGACTGCCGGCGCCTGCAGGACAGCTTCGCCGCGGTCGACTTCTTCGAGCATCGCAACCTGCCGTTTCTGGTGGCGGTCAACGAGTTCGACGGCGCGCCCCGCTACCCGGTCGCCGAGGTGCGCGAGGCGCTGACCCTGCCGCCGCACATCCCGGTGATCACCGTCGACGCCCGGGATCGCCGGTCGGCGACCGACGCCCTGATCGCGGTCAGCGAATACGCCCTGGCCAGCCTGTCGGCCAATTGACCACGCGGTGGGTCGACCAGGAATTCGAGGGACACGACTTCACCGATGAAGACCTCAGCCGGCTGCAGACCGAGCGGGTCGTGTTCACCGAATGCGATTTCCGCGGCGCCAACCTGGCCGAGTCGCAACACCGCGGGTCGGCGTTCCGCAACTGCACCTTCCGGCGGACGTCGTTGTGGCACAGCACCTTTACCCAGTGCACCATGCTCGGGTCGGTGTTCGAGCAGTGCCGGCTGCGGCCGATCACGTTCGATGAGGTGGATTTCACGCTGGCCGTGCTCGGCGGAATCGACCTTCGCGGCGTCGACCTGAGCGGCTGCCGGCTGCGGGAAACCGGCCTGGTGGAAGCCGACCTGCGCAAGGCCGTGCTGCGCGGTGCGGACCTGCGGGGCGCGCGGACGGCCGGCGCACGGCTGGACGAAGCCGATCTGCGCGGCACCATCGTGGACCCGGCGTTGTGGACGACCGCCTCGCTCACCGGTGCCCGCGTCGACGTCGATCAGGCCCTGGCGTTCGCGCTCGCCCACGGGTTGCGGCTGGACGGGGACGGCTGACCGCTCAGCGGGTGAGCCGGATGCGCCACCGCACCAGCCCCGCGTAGGCCACGGTGAGCACCGCGAGCATGCCCATGTCGAACAGCCACGCCACCGGCGTGTGCTCGAAATGGCTGTCCCGCGGGCTCTGCGGGCCGGGCGACACCGCCCACAGATCGACGGTCGACCCCTGCGCCGCATACCCCCACCGCGACGGCACCAGCCAGGACAGCTGGTCGAGGAAGATCCGGTTCGTGACGGGCACCATCCCGCCGCAGAGCACCATCTGCATCATCAGCGAGACCACCAGCAGCGGCATGATCTGCTCGTTGGAGCGGGCCAGCGCCGAGAGCAGCAGACCCAGCATCGCCGCCGCCACACACGTCGCCGCGACCCCGGCGAACAGCTCCAGCGTGGCGTTACCCAACAGCACCGCCGGCCGCGTCGGCGGCCCCTTGCCCACCACCACGATGGCCGTGGCGATGGCCGCCTGCACGACGGCGAACGTGCAGAACACCGCGACCTTGGCCAGCAGGTAGGCCGTGCTGGACAAGCCGACCGCCTGTTCTCGCCGGAAGATGGCGCGCTCGCCGATGAGGTCGCGGATGGTCAGCGCGGTCCCCATGAACGCGGCGGCCATGGTGAGCAGCGTCAGGATCATCCCGGCCTCACCGGCCGACTCGCCGGCCGGATCGGCGTAGCCGAAACCGACGCGGCCGGGGACCGTCAGCGACAGCGCGCCCATCACGAACGGCAGGATGGCCAGGAACAGGAAGTAGGCATGGTCGGCGACCACCAACCGGACCTGGCGGCGGGCGATCGTGGAGAACTGGCGGCGCTTGCTGGTCTGCGCCGGGACGCCGAGGTCGGCGGGCGCCTCGGTCAGCGCCGGCGGCGGGGGTTTGTTCTGGGCCAAAAACCGGCGATTGGCCTCGTCGGGGTCGGCGCCCACCTTGGCGAAGATGTGCGCCCAGTTGGTGGTCCCCATCGCCGGGCCGATCTGGCCGGGCGGGCCGAGGAAGGCCGTCTTGCCGCCCGGCGCCATCAGCAGCACCTGGTCGCAGACGTCGAGGTAGGTCAGCGAGTGGGTGACCACCAGCACGACGCGGCCGGCGTCGGCGAGCTGCCGCAGCATGGTCATGACCTGCAGGTCAAGCGCAGGATCCAGGCCCGACGTCGGTTCGTCGAGGATCAGCAGCGACGGCCCGGTGAGCAGTTCCAGGGCCACCGACGCGCGCTTGCGCTGACCCCCGGAGAGGTTGTCGACCCGGGTGTTCGCGTGCTCGGTCAGCCCCAACTCGTCGAGGACCTGGGCGACGACCTGCTCGCGGTCGGACTTGCTGGTGTCGGGCGGCAGGCGCAACTCGGCGGCGTAGCCGAGCGCCTGGCTCACCGTGAGCTGGCGGTGCACGACGTCGTCCTGCGGGACCATCCCGATCCTGGTGCGCAGCGACGCGTACTCGGTGTGGATGTCGTGACCCTCGAACGTCACCGAGCCCGACGACGGGGTGGCGTACCCGGCGATCAGCCGCGACAGCGTGGTCTTGCCGGCGCCGGACCCGCCGATCAGCGCGGTCAGGGTGCCGGGCCGGGCGACCAGCGAGATCCGTTCCAGCAGGTTCTTGCCGTCGATCGCGAAGTTGACCTCGCGCACCTCCAGCCCACCGGCCCGGGTCGCCGCCTCCTGGCGGCGAACCAGCATGCCGTCGTGGAACACCAGGTCGACGTTGCCGATCGTCACCACGTCGCCGTCGGACAGCGCGGCGGACCCGACCCTGACACCGTTGACGAAGGTGCCGTTGCTGCTGTTCGCGTCGCGGATCTCGGCGCCCGTCGGGGTCGGGTTCAGGAAGGCATGATGGCGTGAGGCCAGCACGTCGTGCACGACGATGTCGTTGTTGAGCGCCCGCCCGATCCAGGCGGTGCGCCCGGGCGAGGGCCGGCGGTCGGGTCCCTGTCCCGGCACGTCGACCCACGTGGTCGGGAAGTCCCCGGTGTCGGCGCTCCTGGCACCCCCCGATTGCGGCAAGGCGCGGGTCGCAGCCGCCGGCGGGACGACCGGAACTGCGGCGCTGCTCTGGGCATCCCGGCGGCGGAAGGGCCGCGACGGCTGCGGCGCGGGCGGCCCTCCAGGATGCGGCCGGTGCGGGGCGGCCGCGGGACGCGGGCCGGTCGGTTGCGCCGGCGCCGACGCGCCGGGCGGCGCCGTGATGATGGGGATCGACTTCGTGGTCGGCGGGAGCAGGCCGACGCTGCCCTGGTGCTGGCCCACTTCGAAGGTGATCCGCGGGCCGTCGGGCTTGCCGATGTTGATGCTCTGGCCGTCGTGGATGTCGACGACCGGCACCCGCTGGCCGTCCAGGTAGACCCCGTTCAGCGAGTTGTTGTCGACCGCGAGCCAGCGGCCCTGATCGAAGCGCAGCAGCACGTGCGCGCGGGCGATCAACGGGTGCGCCACACGCAGGTCGGCGCGCAGGTCGCTGCCGACGACCACGTCGCGGCCGGCGGCGAAGCTGCCCTCGGATCGGTCGGACCGAGCCGTCAGCACGGGCTGCGCAGATCGAGTCATCACACCCAGGTTAGAGATCGTTGCCTGTGAGCGGCCTCAGCGTTTCAGCCGGATATGCCAGCGGACGAACCCGGTGTAGCCGATCGACAACGCCGCCAGCATCAACATGTCGAAGACGAAGATGTGTTTCGAGTGCTGCCAGATCGGGTCGTTGGTCGGGATCTGCTTGACCTTGACCAGCGACGGGAAGTCGATCGAGGACGCGCCCGCGGCGTAGCCCCACCGGGCGGGTGTCAGCCACGCCATCTGTTCGAGACCGATGCGCTGATACACCGGGATCATGCCGCTGGAGAACACCAGCTGCGACATGATCGACACCACCAGCAGCGGCATGATCTGTTCGTTGGACTGCGCCAGGGCCGACAGCAGCAGGCCGAGCATGGCCGACGCCACACAGGTGCCCGCGACGGTGACGAACAGCGAGAAGGTCGAGTTGCCGAAGAACTGGGGATGCGCCGTCGGCGCGCCCTTGCCCAGCCGAACGATCATGGTGGCGATCGCCGCCTGGCCCGTCGCGAAGACGCAGAACACCGCGATCTTGGCCAGCAGGTAGGCGGTGGTGGACAGGCCGACCGCCTGTTCTCGCCGGAAGATGGCTCGCTCGCCGATCAGGTCGCGAATGGTCAACGCGGTGCCCATGAAGACGGCACCGATGTTCAGCAGCACCATGATGTACTGCGGCTGCGTGGGTGCCGGACCCAGCGGGTCGGCCGGGCCGAGGCCGGGGTGGGGGCCCTTCACCGTCAGCGACAGCGCGCCGATCAGGAACGGCAGGATCGCCAGGAAGATCGTGTACCCGCGGTCGGATACGACGAGGCGAACCTGGCGGCGCGCGATCGTGGACAGCTGCCGGAACAGGTCGGTCTGGGGTGGTTCGCCCAGATCCGCCGGGCTTTCCGGCGTCGGTGGCTGCGCCGCCCGCTGATTGCGCTCCTTGAAGCGGCGGTTGGCTTCGTCCGGGTCGGCGCCCACCTTGGCGAAGATGTCGGCCCAGTTGCGGGTGCCCATGGCGGACTCGACCTGGTCGGGCGGCCCGCAGAACGCGGTCTTGCCGCCGGGTGCGACCAGCAGGATCTGATCGCACACATCCAGGTAGGACACCGAGTGGGTCACCACCAGCACCACGCGGCCCGCGTCGGCCAGCTGGCGCAGCATCAGCATGACCTGGCGGTCCAGCGCCGGGTCCAGGCCCGACGTCGGCTCGTCCAGCAGCAGCAGCGACGGCTGGGTGAGCAGCTCCAGGGCGACCGAGGCGCGCTTGCGCTGGCCGCCCGAGAGCTTGTCCACCCGGGTGTCGGCGTGCTGGGTCATGTCGAGTTCCTCGAGCACCTGCGCGACGACGCGGGCCCGCTCCTCTTTGCTGGTGTCGGGCGGCAGGCGCAGTTCGGCGGCGTAGTTCAGGGCCTGGTTGACCGTCAGCTGGCGA
>NZ_LZJP01000024.1:0-503 GCF_001667865.1 Mycobacterium mantenii
GTCCCGCCGATCCCCGCCGGTGCACCCTCTGGGGTCCATTGCTCGGTCAGGGAGAACGCCAAATCTGTTCGGGCGGTATGGGTATCAGTCGACAACGGTGTGACGTGCAGAGCACCCAAGTCCAGTTGTGGGGTGTCGTTGTTCTGCCAAGCCAACAACACCTGCACCAGCGGATGATGGGTCAACGAGCGCGTCGGGTTCAGGCGCTCCACCAGCACCTCAAAAGGCACGTCCTGGTGCTCGTAGGCGGCCAGGCTGCGCCGGCGCACCTGACCCAACACCTCGGCCATGCTGGGATCACCGGCCAGATCCACCCGCAACACCAGCGTGTTGACGAAAAACCCGACCAACTCATCGAGCGCCGGATCACCGCGTCCCGCGATCGGGAACCCCACCGCCACATCGCAACTCGCACTCAGCTTAGAGAGCAATACCGCCAACGCGGCCTGGATCACCATGAAACTGGTCGCGTTGTGCTCCCGGGCCACCCGTGCCACCCGCTG
>NZ_LZJP01000025.1:0-1088 GCF_001667865.1 Mycobacterium mantenii
TGTACCCGGCAGGGACGTTGTTGACGATTCGGCTGTGAGAAGGGAGGACCTCCGGGCTTAGTGGAGATGTCTGACGTCTCTACTCACACACGGAGGTCCTCGTGCCCCACGCTAATGCCCGATTGAACATTCATGGTCGACAGCTACTCGTTGATCGCATTCTTATCGCTGGCCGAAAGCCCGCTCATGTCGCCGCCGAGCTGGGTGTGTCGCGTCAATGCGCGTATCGATGGCTCCGTCGGTACGTTGCCGAGGGGCCGGCCGGATTGGTCGATCGGTCCTCACGCCCGCACCGCTGCCCGACACGCACAGCGGCCGAGGTCGAATCCGCTGTGGTTGCATTACGCCGATCATCGCGACGAGGCCAACAGTTCATCGCCGATGGACTCGGCGTGCCGGCACGCACGGTCAGTGCAATCCTGCGGCGCCACCGGCTGCCCTATCTACGCCAGTGTGATCCATTAACCGGGCAAGTGATCCGAGCCTCCAAAGTCACCGCCGTACGTTACGAACGCGACCGTCCTGGCGAGCTGATCCACATGGACGTCAAGAAGATTGGTCGCATCCCTCAGGGCGGCGGCTGGAAAGCCCACGGACGGCGGATGAGCAGAACCAATGCCGCCAAGAAGGCCCGCACCGGCTACGACTATGTGCACTCAGCCATCGATGACCATTCCCGATTGGCCTACTCAGAAATCTTGCCCGACGAAAAAGGCGCAACCTGCGCCGCGTTCCTGACCCGCGCAGCGGCCTACTTCAACGCAGCCGGCATCAGCCATATCGAACGCGTTATGACCGACAACGCCTTCGCCTACCGCTACAGCACAGCGATACGCACGGTCATTAACAACCTCGGCGCCCGCCAGGTCTTCATCCGACCGCACTGCCCCTGGCAGAACGGCAAGGCAGAACGCTTTAACCGCACCCTGGCAACCGAATGGGCCTACTACCACGTCTTCACCACCAACGATGCTCGCTGCGCAGCCCTTGCCCCCTGGCTCGAGCACTACAACAATCAACGACGCCACTCAGCCATCGGAGGTCAACCCCCGGTCAGCCGACTGTCACCAACCTGACTGCCGGGTACA
>NZ_LZJP01000026.1:0-60688 GCF_001667865.1 Mycobacterium mantenii
GTCGAGCACCGCGCCGTGGAACACCTCGAGCGTGGTGCCGGCGGGATCCTCGAAGGTGATCACCTCTTCGACGCGGCGGGCCTCGGCCTCGTCGGGGGACAGCTGTTTGTACGCCACGCCGGCCCCGTCGAGCGCGGCCTGCACGCGCTGCAGGGCCGGGTGGTCGCGCACTTCCCAGCCGACGGTCAGCACCCGGTCGGTGTCACCGGGCACCACGATGAGGCGGGCCGCGTCGAAGAGGTGATCACCTTCGAGGATCCCGCCGGCACCACGCTCGAGGTGTTCCACGGCGCGGTGCTCGACCACAGCCCGGTCATCACTCCGTTCGGCGCGAGGTTTGTCACCGGCGATCAGGGCATGGGCCACGTGGTGGTGCCGGCCACCGACCCCAACGGCCTGTTCGACTTCTACACCGAAGTGCTGGGGTTCCGCGCCCGCGGCGCCTTCCGGGTGCCGCTGCCGAAAGAGTTTGGGCCCGTTAGGGTTCGGTTCCTGGGCATCAACGAGCGACACCACAGCATGGCGATCGTTCCGGCCGCACACCAGCGCGACCCGCGCCTGGTCCACATCATGGTCGAGGTCGACACCCTGGACGCCGTGGGGCAGGCGCTGGACCGGGTGAACGCCGAGGGATTCCAGCTGTCGTCCACCCTCGGGCGGCACACCAACGACAAGATGGTCTCGTTCTACGTCCGCGCGCCCGGTGACTGGGACATCGAATTCGGTACCGACGGGATGCGGGTCGACGAAACCTATTACACCGCAGAGGAAATCACCGCCGACAGCTACTGGGGCCACCAGTGGGTCGGCGAAATGCCCGCGGCCATGCGGCTGTGACGCCCGAATCGGACGTGACGCCGGTTGCGGCGTCGTCGATCACCTCGTGGGATGACGAGGCCGACGTCGTCATCGCCGGTTACGGCGTCGCCGGTGCGGCCGCGGCGGTCGAAGCGGCCCGGTCCGGCGCCGACGTCCTGGTGCTGGAGCGCACCGGGTCCTGGGGTGGGGCGGCGGCGATGGCCGGTGGTTTCATCTATCTCGGCGGCGGCACGCCCATCCAAAAGGCATGTGGCTTCACCGATTCCGTCGACAACATGGCGGCGTTCCTCAACGTTGCGATGGGCCCCGGCGCCGACGAGGCGCGGATCGCCGATTACTGCGCCGGCAGCCTCGCCCACTTCGAGTGGCTGGTCGGGTGCGGCGTGCCGTTCAAAGCGGAGTTTTTCTCCGAGCCCGGCTGGGAACCGATGGGCGACCAGGGCCTGATGTACAGCGGCGGTGAGAACTCGTTCCCGTTCAACACCATCGCCTCCCCCGCGCCGCGCGGCCACGTCCCGCAGATGCAGAACAAGAAGCAGGGCGAAGCCAGCGCCGGGTACATGCTGATGAAGCCGCTGGTGGACACCGCGACCGCGGCCGGCGCGCGGGCGCTGTACGACGTGCGGGTGCAACGGCTGATCACCGAATCCGACGGCCGGGTGGTCGGGATCCGCGCCCGAAAGTACGCCTCCGAGATGAACATCCGGGCGCGGTCCGGGGTGGTCCTGGCGACCGGCAGCTTCGCCTACAACGACTCCATGGTGGCGCGGTTCGCGCCGCGGATCGCCGGGCGCCCGGCCGCGTCCATCGAGCAGCACGACGGGCAGGCGATCCGGATGGCCCAGGCGCTGGGCGCCGACCTGGCGCACATGGACGCCACCGAGGTCGCGATCTTCATCGACCCGCAACAGCTGGTGCGCGGCATCCTGGTCAACGGGCGCGGCCAGCGCTACGTCGCCGAGGACACGTATCCGGGCCGGATCGGGCAGCTGACCCTCTACCAGCAGGACAACGTCGCCTACCTGATCATCGACGGCGACGCGCAGGAGGAGGCGATGGCCTCCTGGTCGCCGAAGTTCATGCTGCGCCCGGCGACCTGGGTGGCCGACACCGTCGCCGACCTGGAGCGCGACATGGCGCTGCCGCCCGGGTCGCTGCAGGCGACGGTGGCCGCCTACAACGAGGGCGCCGCGCGCGGCGAAGATCCGCTGCTGCACAAGAAGCCGGAGTGGATCAAGCCGATCGGCTCCCCCGTCGGCGCCGTCGACCTGCGGGAGAACACCGGCGGGTTCACCCTGGGCGGGCTGGCCACCACGCTGGACGGCGAGGTGCTGCACGTCAGCGGCGCGCCCATTCCGGGGCTGTTCGCCGCCGGCCGGTGCACCGCCGGCCTGGCCGCCTGGGGTTATGCCAGCGGCGTCTCGCTGGGTGACGGCAGCTTCTACGGCCGCCGCGCCGGACGGTCGGCCGCCAAGGGCTGAGGGGCCAGCGGGCTGGGGACACGCCCCAGAGGGAGGTACCCCCACCCGCTAGCTGTACCTGGACAGGACGTTGGTAGCTAGCGGGCGTAACGCCAGGGCGATTTTCCGGGCGATATCTCGCCATGGCGTTACGGTCGTGAACCGGGATTGGAATCACAACGGGCCATTAGGGTTTGCTGTAAATATGAATCAGGCCACCCGAATCTTTTGATCGAAGGCTTCCAAACAGCCGCGATCACTGTTTACAAACTCTTTACCCGGATCCTCCTCAAGTTGCTGGCCCGTTCACCGCGCGTTAGGTTGGTCGGGTTTGTAGCCGTGGCCAGCGTGGGTCGGCGGTCTTCCTCGCGAGCGACCGCGAAACAACCATTCGCCCTGTGCCGGAAAGGGGTTGCGCATGCGACAGCTTTCGCCGCTGCGGGCGATGTCGATGGGCCTCGAGGCCGCCGCGGGCCTCAACGGCGCGGTCGCCAAGCTGGCCTCCGCCGGCGTCGATGTGGCCACCCTGCCGATCCGGATGGGCGCAAAGGTGCTCTCGGGTGAGGTTTCCCGCTCGACGCTGACCCGGCGGTGCGGACGCGGCGACGGCCGCCTGTGGATCGAAGTGCGCGGGATCAACGGCCTGGATGCGGCGGCACGGGGTCGCGCCGTCGTCGATGCGCTGCGGGCACATCCCGGTGTTACGAATGTCAGCCTGAACCGTCCGCTGTCGCGGGTGGTGGTCGAAATCGACGGCGAGGGATCGTTGGACGAGCTCTGCTCCGTGCTCGATGACACCGAATCGCGCTGGGGCGCAGCCGATTCCACCCGCGCGGACAGCCTTCCCGGCGACGGGCTGCTGTTGGCCGCCCGGGGCGCGATGGTGGCCGTCAATGCCGCCGGGTTCGCGGTCGCGGTCGCGGGGCGGGCGTTGCGGTTGCCGGCGGCGCCGATCGCCGTCGAGGCGGTGTCGGCGATCGCGAATCATCAACCGTGGCTTCGTCGTGCGCTCGAGGTCAGCATCGGTCCCGGCGCGACGGACACGACGCTGTCGCTGACGGCGGCCGCCGCGCATGTCGTCACGTTGTCTCCGGTGAAGTTGTCGGTGGACCTGACCATGCAGGCGTTCAAGGCCGCCGAGTCCCGGGCCGCGGCGCGGGCGTGGGCCCGCTACGAGCCGGAGTTGGCCAGGCATACCGATGAATCGGAGCTGCACCGTTCACCGCGCCCCGTTCCGCCGCCGGCCGGGCCGATCGACCGTCACGCCAAACGCATGGCGTGGGTGCAGATCGGCGGCGTCGGCCTGACCGGGGCCCTCACCCGCAACGTCACGATGGCGTCGAACGCGGCGTTGGCGGCCTCGCCGAAGGCGATGCGCACCACGCACGAGGCGTTCGCCACCACGCTCGGCCGGGGCCTGGCGGATCGGCACGCGGTGCTGCCGCTGCGGCCGGAGAGCCTGCGCCGACTCGACAAGGTCGACGCACTGCTGATCGATCCGCGCGTGCTGTGCAGCGCGGACATGCGGGTGGTGCGCGTCCGCGGCGCCCGCGATGGCGACTTGCTGAGCGCCTGGACCCGTGCCCAAGAACTGCTCGACGACGGCCCGGCCCCGGGCTGGCACCCGATGATCATGGCACCCACCGGCGAGCCCGGCAGCAACGTCGCGGTCGAGGCGCTCATCGCCCCGGCCCCCCACCCGTTGGCGTCGGCGGTGATCACCCAGGCGCGCGACTCCGGGGCGCGCCTGGTGTCGGTCGACACCGACCTGCTGGGCGACTTGCGGCCGGCGTTCGATGCCGTCCGTCCGATCGGCGATCGCGGCATCGACGACGCACTCGCCAGCGCGGTGTCCGAGCTGCAAGAAGAAGGGCATACAGTCGCCGTGCTGTCGTCGGCCGGCGCCCAAGCGCTTTCGGGCGCCGATGTGGCGTTGGGCGTCAGACCGAGCGCCGACGGCGCGCCGCCCTGGCATGCGGATCTGATGCTGGACGACCTGGCCGGGGCGTGGCGGGTGTTGCACGCGTTGCCCGCGGCCAGGAGGGCGAGCCGGCAGGGCATCGCGATATCGGTGGGCGCTTCGGCGCTGGGCGCACTGTTCATGGTGCCCGGGGTGCGCAGGTTGCGCGGGCCCGGCCCGGTGACCCTCGGCGGCGTCGCGGGGCTGCTGTCGGGATACCTGTTGGCGCTCGGCACAATTCGTGCGCAGGTGCCGCGTCCGGCGCCCGCATACGAATGGCACGCGATGTCGGCCGAGCGGGCCCGCGAGGTGCTGGCGGCGCTGCGCGATTCCGCCGAAACCCCTGCTGCAGCAAGCGAATCCGGTCGTTCCACGCTGCTGCCCGCTGGGGTGTGGGAGTTCGCCAAGGCCGCCGTCGCCGAGTTGACCGGTGACCCGTTGACCCCGGTCCTCGCGTTGTGTTCGACGGCCACCGCGGTGCTGGGGTCACCGACCGACGCGGTGCTGGTCGGCACGGTGCTCACCGGAAACGCGATGCTGTCGACCGCCCAGCAGCTTCAGGCCGAAAACCGGCTGAACCGGTTGCTCGCCCAGCAGGCCCCGCCGGCGCGGGTGGTCACGGCGGCGGCGGACGGCACGCGCAACTATCGCGAAGTCGTCATCGAGCAGCTGCGGCCCGGCGATGTGATCGAGGTGCGCAGCGACGAGGTGGTGCCCGCCGACGCCCGGGTGCTCGACGCACACGACCTCGAGGTCGATGAATCGTCGCTTACCGGCGAGTCGCTGTCAGTGCAAAAACAGGTCGAGGCCACACCGGGGGCCGAGCTCGCCGAGCGTCGCTGCATGATCTACGCCGGCACCACCGTGGTGGCCGGCACGGCGCTCGCGTTGGTTACCGCCGTCGGGGCCGACACCCAGACACGTCGCGCGGCCGAACTGGCTTCCGGTGAGCTGCCGACCGTCGGCCTGCATCATCAACTCAGCCAGCTGATGAGACGGGCGTTTCCCTTCAGCGCGGGCGGCGGCATCCTGGTCGGCGCGCTCGGCTTGCTGCGCGCCGGCGGTCTGCGCCAGGCGCTGAGCAGCGCCATCGCGGTCTCGGTGGCGGCCGTCCCGGAGGGCATGCCGCTGATGGCCACGCTGGCCCAGTCCGCGTCGGCCCAACGGCTGGGCGAAGCCGGGGCGCTGGTGCGTGTGCCGCGGGCCGCCGAGGCGCTCGGCCGCGTCGAGGTGGTCTGCTTCGACAAGACCGGGACGCTGAGCGAGAACCGGCTCCGAGTCGCCGAAGTGCATCCGGGGGCCGAGCATTCGCGCGACGACGTCCTGCGATGCGCCGCCCAGGCCGCACCGGCCGACGACGGCAATCCGCACGTCCACGCCACCGATGAGGCCATCATCAAGGCGGCCGACGCGGTGGCGGGTTCCGGTCCGCGACCCGAACCGGACGTCCATCTGCCGTTCCGGTCCGGCCGGGCATTCTCGGCGTCGCTGACGGGCACGCAGTTGACCGTCAAGGGCGCGCCGGAAGTGGTGTTGGCGGCGTGCGGGGACGTCGGCTCGGAGGTGCAGGACGCGGTCGCGGCCCTGACGACGGCCGGACTGCGGACGATCGCGGTGGCCCAGCGCCGCCTGAGCTCATCCCAGGCGCGGTCGTTGCGCAACGACCCCGACCGCATCACCGACCTGTGCGGCACGGGACTGACGCTGACCGGATTCCTGGGGCTCTCGGACACCCCCCGCCCCCAGGCGCCGCGGCTGCTGGCCGACCTGGCCGACCGCGGCGTGGCCATCCGGCTGATCACCGGCGACCACCCCGTCACCGCCACCGCCATCGCCCGCGAGCTCGGTGTGGCGGTGCGCGCCGACCAGGTGATCACCGGGGCCGAATGGAACGCCATGTCGCGCCAGGATCAGCAGCGCGCGGTGTCCGAACGGGTGATCTTCGCCCGGATGTCACCCGAGAACAAGGTGCAGGTGGTCCAGACGCTCGAGCGCGCCGGGCGGGTGTGCGCGATGGTGGGTGACGGCGCCAACGACGCCGCGGCGATCCGGGCGGCAAGCGTCGGCGTCGGCGTGGTCGCGCGCGGCAGCGACTCCGCCCACACTACCGCCGACCTGGTGCTGACCGACGGACGCATCGAGACGCTGGTGGACGCCATCGACGAGGGACGCCGACTGTGGCGCGGAGTGCAGGCGGCCATCGCGGGCCTGCTCGGCGGCAATGCCGGCGAGGTGATCTTCTCCGTCGTCGGGACCGCGCTGACCGGGATCTCCCCCCTGAACACCCGCCAGTTGCTGCTGATGAACATGCTGACCGACGCGCTGCCCGCGACGGCGGTTGCCGTCAGCACGCCGGCCGGGCCGGTGCAACGCGCCGGGCGCGGCATCGACGAACACGCGCTGCGCCGTGCCGTGGTGGCGCGCGGGGGAATCACCGCCGCGGCCGCCACGACGGCGTGGGTGATGGCCTCGGTCACCGGGTTACCCCAGCGGGCCTCCACCGTCGCGTTGATCTCACTGATCTCCGTCGAGCTCGGCCAGACCGTGGTCGACTCCCATGCACCTCTGGTGCTGCTCACCGCCGCCGGCTCGTTCGCCGCATTCGCCGCGATGATCACCACCCCGGGAGTCAGCCAGCTGCTCGGCTGCACACCGGTCGGCCCGCTGGGCTGGGCCCAGGGGCTGGGCACCGCCGCGGCCGCGGTCCTCGCCGTCGCCGCCACCAATCGGTTGCGCTCGGGCCGGGATCTGGAGTCACCGCCCAGGGATGGCGACCCGGTACCCGACGAGCCGCCCGGCTCACCCGAGGAGACGCCGCAGCACAACCGCCCCCGGGCGCCGCATACCGCGGTCCTGACGGCACCGGCAAAGGCCGCGCGCGCACTGAAACTGGTGGACCACCACCGGCATCGGGTCTCCGCGGAGGTCGTCAGCGATCGCCCGTGAGCGGGCGAAAAACCATGAGATCGCCGCGGCACTCACCAACACCTTGACGCTGCGCCGGCCCGAGTTTCGCGCGGCGTGTGACAGCGGCCACAGTGATGTGGTAGACAGATATTCCTAATAGGAATATGACAGCCAGATAGGTTTGGCAAGGAGGGCCGATGTCAGGGACCGCGGAATCAGCTACGCCCACCGCAGTCATCGACCGCATCTCGCTGGTCCTGGACGCATTCGACGGACCCGGGCGGCTCACGCTGGCCCAGATCGTCCGGCGCACCGGCCTGCCGCGCTCGTCGGCGCACCGGATGCTCGAACGCCTGGTGCAGCTGCGCTGGCTGCGCCGCAGCGGCCGTGACTACGAGCTGGGCATGCGCCTGGTCGAGCTGGGCTCGCTGGCGGTGCATCAGGACCGCCTGGTACGCGCCGCGGGTCCCCTGCTGCGCGAATTGCACCGCGCCACGGCGCTGGTCGTGCACCTCGCGGTCCTGGACGGATCCGACGTGCTGTACCTCGACAAGGTCGGCGACTCGGCCCCGATACCCACGCGAATCGGCGGCCGGCAGCCCGCGCACTGCACCGCCATCGGAAAAGCGATCCTCGCCTACCGCGACGAGGATTCGCCGGTGGACCTGGCGGTCCGCAAAACCAAGTACTCGATCGCCACCGGCGCGCAGCTGGCCGTCGAATTATCCCGGGTGCGCGCGCACGGCGTCGCCTTCGAACGCGAGGAATCGCTGCCCGGATTCGGTTGTGTAGCAGCGCCCATCGGGGGGCCCGGCGAGGGACAGAAAGTCGTAGCCGCGGTGTCGGTGTGCGGTCCGATGAACCGGATGACGTTCGATCAGCGATTGATCGCACCGCTCCGGATGACGGCGATGGGCATCTGGCGCAACATCGAGGACGGCCCGCAACGAGTCGCCCCGACCTTGCAGCCCTTGCGTCCGCTGATCCCCCAGCGTCACCTTTCGAGGCCGGCTCTGCAGTACGCCTGAGCCTCGATACCTCTCCTGATCGAGACGCTGTCAGCCGCCTTCCGCTGGTTCACAAGATTGAAAACTGGCCCTGGCTATAGTCTTTCGTGAACGTCGCCCCGATGCACGCTCGATCGGCGCGGGGCTCCGGTGTTCGCGCCGTTCCCCTCGGCCATCGGACTACCCAACCCGGTAGACGGCGCCTCCCGGTAGACGGGACTTACTCGTTCCGAACGCGAGACAGCGCCATACCCTTTGCCTATGGCCAACGGTGAGATATTTGTCGTCGACCGTGTCATCACGCGCCCCGGTTGTGCCAGGGAATTTGTGGACACCTACCTCAGCGAATACGCCCCAGCCGCGCGCGACCGAGGTATGACGCTGCGTGACATCCTGGTCAGCCCGCCGATCTGGTTCGACGATCAATCCAACACCGTGACCGTTACGTGGTCACTACCCAGCCTTCAGGCGTGGTGGGAGATGACGTGGCAGGGCCGGCCGGACCCCACCCTCGGGCCATGGTGGGAAGGCATCGGCGACCTCGTCGAGACGCGCAGCCGCAGTGTGGCCGCCGCGGCCAACGACGTCGATCTGCTCTGCGATGTATAACGTGACCCGGCTGCTCGACGTCGTCGAGCAGGATCGTGACCGCGTGCTGAGCGCTGTGCGCGCCGCCGCCGCAAGCACCGCGGCGCAACGCCGACTCGTCGCGCCGACGCTGCCGGGTGCACGCAACGGCGGCGATGTTTTGGTGCACCTGCGCTTCGAGGTGGAAAGCCAATGGCGTTCCGCTGAGCCCGATTTCGCGGCACTGCTGGATGATCCCGCGATCACCGCCATCAACGGCGCGTGCTATTCGGGCGCGGCTTCCGGTAGCGGCGCGACCGGCACCGTCTATCGCGCGCTGTTGCTGTGTGTGCGTCCCGGCACCGACTGCGACACCGTCGCCCGCTTCGAAGATGAGCTGCGTTCGATGCCGCGGTATATCAAGACGATCACCGCCTGGCAGCTGAGCCGTGTCGAGCAAGCGGTCGGGGCGCAGGGGTGGACCCACGTGTTCGAACAGGAATTCACCGACGTCGACGGGCTCACGGGCGCGTACTTGATGCACCCGATCCACTGGGCCGTTGTGGACCGCTGGTTCGATCCCGAGTGCCCCGAAGTCATTGTCCGAAATCCGGTGTGCCACAGCTTCTGCGCGATCACCGAACCGGTGCTGAGCTGAATCCTGCTAGATTCCCGCCGGCAGGATGTTCGGGTTGGCGGTCGTCGGTGGCTCCAGCGCGGGTAGCTCGCCTTCGCCGTTCAGTGTGTGGACTTGCAACTGCTGTGACCACGGATAGTGCAGGCTGAACGCGACCAAGCCGGTGCGCTCGGCCGCGGGAAGGTGACACATTGCCAGCACTGTTTCGGCCAGGTATTCCACCGGCTCGGTCGGAAACGAGTCGGGAATCAACTGGGCTGCGCCGGGGGTCCGAACCGCCGTCGATGGACCCACGCAGTTGACCGCGATGTTGGCGTCTAGCAGTTCCGCCGCGACACCCTGGGTGAAGCGGTGCAGCGCGGCCTTCACGGACGCGTAGATCACGTCGCCCGAAGCCTTGTTGTAGTCCCGGTAGGGCCTCACCGGCGCCACCCCGGTCACCGACCCGATGTTCACGATCCAGCCCGCGCCTTGCTTGCGCATATGGGGCACTGCGGCTTTCGTCAGGACAAAAGGCGTGCGCAGGTAGTGCTCCACCGTACGGTCGAACGTCTCCAGACTCATCTGCTCGATCACCGAGTAGTCGGCGAAGCCCGCATTGTTGACCAGGATGTCGATACGGCCGGTGCGGTCGAGCACCTGGTCGATCAGACCGTCACGGGCACCGCTGTCTTCGAGGTCGACGGCCAGCCCGAACGCCGATCCCCCTGCGTTCTCGATCAGGGCAATCGTCTCGTCGATCGTTCCCGGCAGCACCGTATCCAGCCCCGCCCGGGTGGACCGCGAGGGTGTGTGGCTTCGCGCCGTCGCCGCCACCGTGGCGCCCTCGGCAGCCAGCCGCTGCGCGATCGCCCGGCCAATCCCCCGGCTGCTGCCGGTGACCAACGCCGTTCTACCGGACAATAATTGGGTCATCGCAACTCGAAGTGCTCTTCGATCGGCGCTCGGTGTTCATGCCAGAGGTCCACCAGCCGGTACGGGGTGGCCACTACGACCCGCCCCGAACCGGAGCGGTAATAAGTGTGCGCGTTCGGGGTGTGACACCACACCGTGTCGGCCATCGCCTCGTCGATGGCGGCCACGTAGTCGGCGTAAGCCTGCCGCGTGACCTCCATCGTCGTCGCACCGCGCAGCGCCATCAGTTGCAAGCATTCAATGATGTAGTGCGACAGCACTTCCATCGAGAAATTGGCCCCTGCGCCGTGACCGGGGCTGTAGTTCGGGGCTGAGGTGATGAACAGGTTGGGAAAGCCCGGCACGGTGCCGCCGCGGTAGGCACGGGGGCTGTCACCCCACTCGTCGGTGAGCTTGCGCCCGCCGCGACCGCGGATATCGATGGTAGACAAGAAATCAAGGTGATAGCCGGTGGCATAGATGATCACGTCGAGATCGATCTGCCTACCGTCCTGCGTGACAATACCTTTGGCGTTGACCTCGGCCGGCTCACTGGCTTCCACATCGACGTGCTCGCGGGTCAGAGCCTTGTAGTAGCCACCCGGATCACGGATGATCCGTTTGCCGTAGGGCGCAAAATCCGGCGTCACCTTCTTCGCAAGTTCAGTTCCCGAACCGAAGGTTGTGTCGATGTAGTCCATACACATACGCAACAGCACGTCGTTCGCGGGCGAGATCGAGAGATGCGTTTCCGCCCACTCCGGGTCACGCAGGATGACGGGATAGTTGTTGTCCGCCGTGCCCCAATAGGACTTCAGCCTGTTCCATTTGGCGTAATGCGGGACGTGACGGCCGAGGTAACGGCGGTACTCGGGAACGTCGTCGGTCAGCCGCTTGCGCGGCGCCACCCAGTGGGGCTGGCGCTGAAACACTGTGAGGTGCTCGACTTCGTCCACACATGCGTCAACGATTTGCACCGCTGTGCAACCAGCACCGATGATCGCCACTCGCTTGCCCGCGAGATCTAGAGACGCATCCCATCGTGCGGAGTGAATGCTGGTGCCTGCGAATGCCTCCCGGCCCGGTAGCTCGGGCCACCGCGGCCGGTTGAGGTAGCCTGCGGCGGTGATCACCACCCGCGATTGCGTGACGTCGTGCTTACCGTCGCGGTCAACCGAGTGGATCTGCCAGCAGCCACGGTCCTCGTCCCACCACAGGGCCGTCACCTCGGTGCCGAATCGCATGTGCTCTCGCAGTCCGTACTTGTCGGCCAACGCAACCAGGTAGGCCTGGTACTCGGCGCCCTGCGGGTAGTAGCTCGTCCACTCGGGATTCACCTCGCGCGACAACGAGTAGTACGCCGAGGGTGTGTCGACCCCGATGCCGGGGTAGGTCGTGGTCAACCACGTCCCACCGACTTCGTCGTTGCGATCTATGACTTCGTAGCCAACCCCGGCTTCGGCGGCCGCGAGCGCGGCGATGATGCCCGCGATGCCCGCACCGATGATGACCACATTCGTCGTTTCGGGGATCGGGACCGTTCGCGGCAGCGTCGCTTGTGAGAGTTGAAAGCCGCCCTGCTCGAGCAGCAGCGGAACGAATTCGTCGTCCACCTCCGAGCCCAGCGCCAGCGGAAGCAAGCGCCTGAACAGCTCGGGGTCATCGACGGGCGGAGCACTCGCCTGCCGGCTCTCGACCAGGGCGGCAACCAGGGCACTCACCAATTCCTCCGCGGTGTCGTCATCGGTGACGCCGGCCCGCTCGGGGGGATCGGGGACGTGGGAGATCTTAGGCCCGAACTTGTCGATCACAGACGAGTCGCCGGTCAGCTGAGCCAGGACTGCGACCAGCACGCCGGGGTCGGCCTGACCGAGGTTGGCCCGCAGTTCCTCGAGATCGAGCGCGTCCGAGCCGGGGGGCGACGTCGATTCGGTGGCGGAGGTCATGGCACTGAGTATCGGAGCGGGTCGGCGGCTCGGGCACCGCTTTGTCTACTCAGCGGGAGGTGAGAAGTCCCAAATCGGTGGCCGTGTTCCACTGACCGGGCATCCCGGTGTCTGCAGGGCAACACCGGGAGTTGACTGATGCCATGAGCACCGACATCACGCTGTCCGAGCTGCAGGAGTTTATCGCCGGGTTTTGGTACCACTACGACGAGGCGCACTACGACGAGCTGGCAGCACGCTACGCCGAGAACGTGCGCTACGTGACCCGAAGCGATTCGGGCACAAGCCCATTCGAGGAACTGATGTCGCCCGAATTGCATGGCCGCGCCGCCGTCATGGAATGGATGTCCGAACACCGCAAACAAAGTCCGTATCCGCTGCGCCACCACGCCACCAACGTTCACCGCACGGGTACCGATGGTGACATCACCCATGCGCGGTTCTATATCTTCGTCAATCAGACCGCAAACTTCGTGCCCTTCGCGGTGTCCAGCGGCGTAGCAACTGTCGGCGTGCGCCGTGGCGCCGACAGGCTGGAGTTCACCGAGATGGACATTGTTCTCGACACGACCAACTCGGTCTTGCTGTCGGAGCTCACCGCCGACAGCGCCACCGTGTCGTAACCGGTGAGCGCCCACGACATATTCTGCGGCGGCGTCGCGGTGATCACCGGCGCCGGCGCAGGCATCGGTGCCGCACTGGCTCGACACGCCAGCCGGTTGGGGATGAAGGTGGTGCTGGCCGACATCGACGCCGACGCGATCGCCGCACTGCGCGACGAACTGTGCGGCGCGGGGGGCTCCGCACTGGACGTGGTGTGCGATGTCCGCGAATACGACGCCGTGCGGGCGCTGGCAGAAATGACCTACCGCGACGTCGGTGCCGTGCGGCTGCTGGTGAACAACGCGGGGGTCGAACAGTTCGGCTACCTGTGGGACACACCCATCGTCAACTGGCAGCGCGTCATTGACGTGAATATCAGCGGCGTCTTCCACGGCGTGCGAACCTTTCTGCCCAGAATGATGGCCACCGACGAGCAGGCGTGGGTGTGGAACCTGTCGTCGGTCGGCGGGGTGGTGTCGATTCCGTTGCAGGCGCCCTACATCGTGAGTAAGCACGCGGTACTGGCGTTGACCGAATGTCTACATCTTGACGTGCAGTCGGCCGGGCACGACCATCACATTCACGTGCAGGCTGTGCTGCCTGGCGCGGTGGTGTCCAACATTTTCGAGTCGGCGGGCGGCGTCGGCGCCGACGCGAGCGACCGCGCCGCGGCGGAGTCTCAGCGATCGGCGATGCTCGACATCAAGTCCGACGCCATGGATCCGCTCACCGCCGCCGAAGTGGTGTTCGAGCAGGCCGCCGAAGGGCGGTTCTATCTCCTCACACAACCGGAATTCGTGGGGAATGCGATGCTCGAACGAGCGAACGTGCTTGCGGCACAACGGCCACCGATGCTACGCACCAAACGCCGCTTCGATCCCGCAGACCAATGAGCGTGCCGGCTCTTGACCCCGATGCCGCTGCGAGGGTGGCGTCCTTAGGCCCCGTCCTTCCGATGCGGCAACGAGGCCTGGCAGCGGTGCGCGACTCCCTTGAGTCGATGCCGCTGCCCCCGATGCCCGAGATGGCCGGAGTGACCGATCGCGTCATAACCGGCCCTGACGGCGAACTTCCGCTGCGCATCTACCGTCCGACCCGAGACGTCGATGCGCCGGTATTGGTCTATTTCCACGGTGGTGGCATGGTGCTGGGGTCCAACCGTTCCTTCGAGCCGCTGGCCCGCAATCTCGCACAGTCGTCCGGTGCAACCGTCGTCGCCGTCGAATACCGCCTGGCACCGGAGGCCCCGGCCCCAGCACAATTCGACGACGCGTACATCGCGACCGAATGGGTCGCCGCGAAGGCAGCCGAATTGCAGCTGGATCCAACCCGACTAGGGGTGATCGGTGACAGCGCGGGTGGCACGCTGGCCGCGGGCGTCGCCTTGGCTGCCCGTGACCGAGGCGGCCCGACATTGTTCTGCCAGGTGTTGTTGTACCCGGGTGTGGATCGAGACATGACGGTGCCGTCGCTCGCGATGTTGGAATCGGCGCCCATGCTGAGCCTCGACGACATCCAGTACATGCACGAACTGGCCGATGCGGGAACCGGCCCGCCCGATCATCCGTATCTCGTGCCGGCGTACGCCACCAACCTGTCCCACCTCCCGCAGGCCATCGTGGCGACCGCCGCGGTCGATCCGATCCGCGACTGGGGAGAGCGGTACGCGGAGCGGTTGCGGGATGCCGGTGTGCAGACCACCGTTACCCGTTATCCCGGTGTGTATCACGGCTTTCTGATGCGTTCAGAATCGGTGGCGCGTGGCGGCCTCGCGCTGGCCGAGATCGGCGCGCTGCTGAGGGCGAAATTCGCGAATCCACTCCCGTTTTGAGGACCGGTCCGGGAACAACGCGCTGGCGTGCCCGAGCCGCGCCGAGGCCCGTTAAGCGGAACTTTCCTCCCAATCACCGGACATAGGGTGCTCGTTGCCGTCCTAACACGGCCAGGATCGATCGCACCAACGTGGCCGAGTGCCGTCGGAGAAGGAGATCTCGATGCTGACTGACTCGATGCTGACTGACGAGCGGCGGATGGAGTTGTCCGACGTCCTGCGCCCCGCCGCACCGCCCCGGGAAATCAGCGATGTCTACACCGACGATCAGCGGGAGCGACTCCTGGACGTCGTACGCACCGAAGGCCCGTGGAAGCTGATCATCGCGCAACACTTCGCATCGGCCGACGAACTGATCGCCACCATGAGCGGTGCCTTCCCCGAGGGGTTCACGCCGTCGCTGGACCTCTTCCTCACCCCGACCTTCCGCGGCTACCTGGCCAACTACGGCGCGGCGCTCTACCCGCAACTCCATGATTGCTTCTACAACGAACGATTCCTGGAGATGGCCAAAAGCTACTGGAACGCCGAGTACGCCAAACCACAGCTGATGCTGTTCAACATCAACGGGCCGTGCGCCAATCGCGATCCGGGGCACCTGGATTCGCCAAGTTTCCGCGGCGTGCGGCACGAAAATGCGCCGACCTGGCTCACCAGTGTCATGGGCAAGTCCGGGCTTTTCAAGGATTACCTGATCAAGATGGCGCAGGTGATCACCTGGTTTTCGCTGGATGGCGGAAGTGGATTCACCTACTGGCCCGACGGGCCACTCAAGGCTCCCAAGCGAGTCCTGCCGCCGATCAGCAACCGCGGCGTTGTGGTGCAGAACGAGATGATGGTGCACCGCGGCGAGGCGAATGGGCCTCTAGAGCAACAGATTCCGCCGGGATTGGCGTTCGACACCGTTTTCGCCGGCGATCCTGATGACCGCAACCACTGGCTATTGAAGAACGGGGCGAATGTGATCGCCCGCCACCACACGGACGAGCTGCGGTTCCTGGTGCACTGGTCGGCCGAGGTCTTCGCCGATCTCGACGAGCTGAAGAAGAACATGGAGGGTTCGGACGACCTGACCACCGAGCGGGCCATCGACATGATGGTCGACGACCTGAACAGCAGGGGGATCAGGCTCGACATCCCCAGTGAGCCGCTGCACGACGCGGCTTTCATCGGTGCGCTCAACGCCGCTTACGATCTGGGCGGACCCGCGGTTTACCCCGAAGCGGCGCCGATCAGCGCCTTCCAGCTCGCATGACCGAGACGCTGCTATGCGGCATCGCCGATGAGCGTTGGCGCACATGACTGATACCCACGAACGTCTGACGGAGTCGGTGCGGCGACTCATCGACGTCACCATTCGCAGCGAGGCCGACGAACGAGCTGTCGCGAAAGCGTTGGCTCTCGTCGACCAAACCGTCGAGTTATTGAGCACGCGGCTCATGCCGGGGTCGTTTGGTGTGCGCACCAATGCCGAAGGCGAAAACGTCGTTTGGGGCAATGTGGCCGTCGGGCTGCGTAACCCGATCGCCCCGCCCCTGATCATCCGGCGCGACGAGGCGGGCGGCGTGCACACCGATGTGCATCTCGGCGCCGGCTACGAGGGACCGCCCGGCCACGTCCACGGTGGCATGTGCGCTCTGATCCTGGACCATGTTCTGGGCGCGACGGCACATCAGCCCGGCAAACCGGCTTACACCGGCACCATCACCGTGCGCTATCTGCGCCCCACGCCGTTGGGCGCACTGCGAGCCGAGGCCCGGGTGGAGCGGGTCGACGGCAGCAAGACGTATGCCACCGGCCAACTCAGCAACGTTGACGGTGTCACAGTGGAGGCCGAGGGCGTATTCATCACGCCGCGGGAACACCTCGCGCTGGGCGAACGCCCACCTCTGGGCGACACCACCCGCTGACGAGGCCAACCGCGTTGCCGGCGGGTCAATGCGGCAAAATCGGGGCATAACAACGAAGCGTCGGTCCCGGCCCCTGGGTTCGGTTTCGGCACGACCACCCACGTCAGGGAGCGCGTCAGACATGGTTGCCCGCCTGCTCGCCATTTTGGGGGCTGCATCGGTCACCCTGCTGGCGGCGGTGCCGATCGCCTATGCCGACACGACCGACCAGAAATTCCTGGCCGCCCTCGAGGAGCAGGGCATCATCGACCAATCCTCGGCCGGACACGCGATCGAAGCCGCTCACTACGTCTGCGCGAGGCTCGACGCCGGCGACACGCCCATGGAGGTGATGCAAGAAGTGCTGAACAGCAGCGGTTTACCCGAGTTTCACACCGGCTTCTTCGTCGCCCAGAGCATCTATTCCTACTGCCCGCGGCACAAGGATGAGATCCCCAGGGGATAGCCGGATCCCGTGAATCACCCTGATGCGCCGTCTGATTCGTCGACGACGGATAAATCTCCATGGCGCACCGCGTCCAGGATCGACGCGCTCAGCGCCGAGCACACCAGGAAGACACCCCGGCTCCCCGGCGTCACGATCTTGTGCGCATCGGCGCGCTCGGCGCACCGGGCCGTCGCCTCGGCGTTCCACTGCACACTGGTCTGATTCCAGCTGCTCTTGCGGGCCAGCACGCGCGCCCCACAGTTCCGGCACGCGACCGGCACCATGGGCATCTCGTCGAGTCGATTGTCCTCGCGCACCGAGGATTCCAGCATCGTCAGGCCCGGGCCGCCATGTTGGCCTCGACCTCTTTCATCCACGCCTCATAGGGCCGGGTGGTGTCGAGCTCGAATTCGAAGCGGTCCACCATGTCCGGTTGCACGTCGGCGGCATCGACGTAGAACTGCTGATACCAGCGCCGCAGCTGGTAGACCGGGCCGTCCTCCTCGACCAGCAGCGGGTTGTCGATGCGCGCCTTGTGCCGCCAGATCTCGACGTCCTGCTCGAAACCGAGCTTGACGTAGTCACCCAAGGTGATCGCGGTTTGCATGGCCTGGTCATCAGGCAGCGCGCCGGATTTCTTCACGATGATCCCGTATTGCAGCACAAAGGAATTCGAGTCGATCGGATAGTGACAATTGATGAGGACGGTGTTGGCGTCGCCGTGCTCGTAGTGATAGGTCAAGTCGTCGATCATGAACGATGGGCCGTAATAGGACGCCACCGATGTGGTTCCGAGCATTTCGGAACCCACGCTGCCGCCCATGTCGGGCCGGCTTCCGCCGTTCATGTACTGCGTCGCCACATGCCCCTCGAAGATGTTCTTGAAGTAGGTGGGTAGTGAGCCGTGGATGTAGAAGAAGTGCGCCATATCCACCACGTTGTCGATGATTTCGCGGCAGTTGCTGTTGACGACGGTGGTGTACCAATGCCATTCGGTCCACTGGTCGCTGGTGGCGCCCTCGATGCGCGGGATCGTCACCTCCGGTGGCGGCGGCTTGCGCTCCGGGTCGTTCCACACGAACAACATGCCGTCCTGCTCCAGCGTCGTCCACGCTTGGGTGCGGGCCAGTTTGGGGGCGCGACGGCTGTAGGGCACCTGCTTGCAACGACCGTCGCCGCCCCAGCGCCAGTCGTGGAACGGGCAGGCGATCTCGTCGCCCTTGACCTCACCCTGGGACAGGTCGCCGCCCATGTGCCGGCAGTAGCCATCGAGCACGTTGATGCTGCCGTCGCCGCCGCGGAAGACGACGAGCTTCTGCCCGAAGGCGTTGATCGAGTGAGGTTTGCCGTCACCGAAATCCCGGGTCAGCCCCAGGCAGTGCCAGCCGCGGGCGAATCGCGTCGGCGCGGCCTGCGCTTCAATGAACCGAATCTGGTCGGCCTCGGTGTGCGACGTCATGGGCCTGATTCAACTCCCCCGAGACCGGTCCGCGGGGCGGCTTGTTCCACTCATCAGGACGGCTCTTCCTGCGTCGCGGTGGCGCGGCCTACCGTTTTGAATGTGACGACGCACAGCGCGACGATTCCCGCCGGACTTCCCGTGGCCGACACCGCCGTCGATCTGCTTGTCGTCGGCTCCGGTACCGGCATGGCCGCGGCGCTGGCCGCCCACGAATTGGGTCTGTCGGTGCTGATCGTGGAGAAATCGTCGTACGTGGGCGGTTCGACCGCCCGCTCCGGCGGTGCGCTGTGGCTGCCGGCCAGCCCGGTGCTGACCGAGGCGAATTCCTGCGACACCGCGGAGCGCGCCGGCGCCTACCTGAATGCGGTGGTCGCGGGGTCGGCCCCCGAGCAGCGCTCCACGGGGTTCGTGGCGCACGTGTCCGCGACGGTGGACATGCTGCGCCGCACGACGCCGCTGCGGCTGTTCTGGGCCCGTGATTATTCCGACTACCACCCCGAGGCACCGGGCGGCAGCGCGGCCGGGCGCACCTGCGAATGCCGGCCCTTCGACACCTCGCTGCTCGGCGCGTACCGCACCCGGTTACAGCCCGGTTTGATGGAGGTGACGGTCCCGATGCCCACGACGGGCGCCGACTACCGGTGGATGAACCTGGTGGCCAGGATGCCGCGCAAGGGCATTCCCGTCTACGGCAAGCGCCTGGCGCAGGGCGTGGGCGGCCGCATGGTGGGCCGGCGCTACGCCGCGGGCGGTCAGGGTTTGATGGCCGGGCTGTTCACCGGGGTGCTGCGCGCCGGTATCCCGGTGTGGACCGGCACCGCGCTGGCGCGCCTCGCCGGCGACGGCGAACGGGTGACCGGCGCGGTCGTCGAGCACGGCGGCCGCGAGGTGACGGTCACCGCGCGGCGCGGCGTGGTGCTGGCCACCGGCGGTTTCGACCACAGCATGGACATGCGCTGGAAGTTTCAGTCGGAGTCGTTGGGCGCCAACCTGAGTCTGGGCGCTACCGCCAATACCGGCGACGGGATACGCGCGGGCCAGGAAATCGGCGCCGACATCGACCTGATGGATCAGGCATGGTGGTTCCCCGCCATCGCGCCGCTGCCCGGCAAGACGCCCGCGGTGATGCTGGCCGAGCGCTCGCTGCCGGGCTGCGTGATCGTGGACCAGAACGGGCGCCGGTTCGCCAACGAAGCCGCGGATTACATGTCGTTCGGGCAGCGGGTGCTCGAGCTGGAACGCTCCGGCAGCCCGGTCGAGGCGATGTGGATCATCTTCGATCAGCGGTATCGCAACAGCTATGTCTTTGGCGCCGAACTCTTTCCGCGGATGCGCATCCCGCAGGCGTGGTACGACGCCGGTATCGCGGCGCGCGCAGACAACCTCGGCGACCTGGGCGCACGGATCGGTGTCCCGGTTTCGGAGTTCTTCGCGACGATGACTCGTTTCAACCAGAATGCCGCCGCCGGCGAGGATCCCGACTTCGGCCGGGGTCGCAGCGCCTACGACCGCTACTACGGAGACCCGACCATCAAGCCGAACCCGAACCTGCGCCCGTTGGTCAACGGCCCGTTCTACGCGGTGAAAATGGTGCTGTCCGATCTGGGCACCTGCGGTGGGCTGAAGACCGACGAGCGGGGGCGGGTGCTGCGCGAAGACGGTCGGGCGATCGCTGGGCTGTACGCGATCGGCAACACCGCCGCCAATGCGTTCGGGACGACGTATCCGGGCGCCGGCGCGACGATCGCGCAGGGCCTGGTGTACGGCTACATCGCGGCGCGGGACGCGGCGGCGAACTAGCGGCGAGTTAGTCGGCTTCGGGACTAGCGGGATCTATGACGTGTCATGCCGCCCCCGGACTGTGGTCTTCGTCGTCGTCTCCGTCGCGGAGCAGCTTCTCGGGGTGATGGAAGGTGTTGATTCGCGGTTGGCCTCGGTCCAGGTGCGGGGGCGGGATCCATTCGGTGTCGCCCCTGGCGTTCTTGCGGGTGGTCCAGCCGCCCGGTTGCAGGAGGCGGTGTTGCGGTCCGCAGGCGAAGGTCAAATCGTTGACGTCGGTGGCATGGCACTTGGCGTAATCGGTGACGTGATGGACCTCGCAGTAATAGCCGGGCACGGTGCAGCCCGGAGCCGAACAGCCGCGATCCTTGGCGTACAACACAATTCGCTGCCCGGGTGAGGCGAGCCGCTTGGTGTGGTAGAGCGCCAGCGCCTTGCCCTTGTCGAAGATCGCCAGGTAGTGACGGGCGTGGCGGGCCAGGCGGATCACGTCGCTCATCGGCAGGATGGTGCCGCCGCCGGTCAGCCCCCGGCCGGCCGCGGCCTCCAGTTCGTTGAGCGTGGTGGTGACGACGATGGAGGCCGGCAAGCCGTTGTGCTGCCCCAACTTTCCAGAGGCCAGCAGTGCGCGCAACGCGGCCAGCAGTCCGTCGTGGTTGCGTCGGGCCGCGGATCGCGGATCGTGTTCGATCGCCTCTTGGCTGGGAGCCCCATCCACACATGGGGTGTCGTCCAGGGGATTGCACATGCCCGGTGCCGCGAGTTTGGCCAGCACGGCTTCGAACGTAGCGCGTGCTTCGGGCGTGAGCCAGCCACGCAACGCCGACATGCCGTCGGGCTGCTGGTTGCCCAACGTCAGGCCGCGTTGACGAGCCCGGTCCTCTTCGGTGAAGGCGCCGTCGGGGTTCAGGCAATCGGCCAGGACGTCGGCCAGCTTGCCGAGTTGCTCGGGACGATATCGGGTTCCTTCCAAGGCGAGCTTTGCCTCGGCCTGCTCGCGGGTGGGCGCGTCGATCCAGCCGGGCAACTGGTGATAGAACTTGCGGATCACCGCCAACTGACCAGAGCCGAGCTCTCCCGCGCGCTGTCTGGCTGCGGTGGCGGCCAGTGCAGGCGCGATGGGCTCGCCGGTCAGGCCGTGGCGTGGGCCTAGATCGCGCGCCTCTTTGACGCGCCGGGAGGCTTCGGCACGGCTGATCAAGGTCCGCTCGGCCAGCGCGTGGGACAGCTTGCCGCCGAGCTCCGCTGGGGTAGCTTGCCGGGCAACGTGGTTGATCAGCTGATGCTCGGCTACCGGCAGCCGTCGGCGCACTTTCTCACAGCGCTCCAAGAGCGCCAGGCATTCTCGGGGTGTCAGCGCGTCGAAACTCAGGTCCGCTACGCCGTCGACCGCGTCATCGAGCGCATCGAAGGCCGCAGTGATCGCGTCCCGATCGATGATTCCGCCCGAACTCATACCCCGAAACTAGCCGCACCCACCGACAGGGACCCTCGCATATTGACCGCTGAAGCCACAGTGGCACAAGTGATTTCGCTATGCGTTTTCGATATCCGTAATCGCTCGGGTAGGGGATCCGCAGGCCGGCGGCACGCGAAACCCGTCACCCCCGTCAGAACTAGTCAGCTTCCCGCTTTGCCTGAACCTGTTTCTCGACTTCGCGCCAATAACCCGGCCTAGGCCGCGGCTTCCCGAGACCGCCCGTCGCGGCGCTCTGCAGGATGGCGTCGGCCTCGTCGATCTCCTTGATCATCTCGAGGGCGAACTCGCGCTCGGCGGCGTAGTACTTGGCCGCCCAACGCAGCGCGAGCACCGAGTACGCCCACGCGGGTTCCGCCTCGGCCCCCTCGGCGTCCTCGACGGCCTTGCGGTGCTTGGCTTCCGAAGACGCCACATGCTCCTGCAGTAATTCCTTGAGCCGGGCCGGGTTACTCAGATGGCCGAACGTAACCCGCAGCAGCACACTGTGCTTGAGCACCGGCGGGTCCACGGGCGCGTGGTTGGTCCACTCGGTGACGGCATCCATCCCGGCCGGGGTGATCTTGTAGAGCCGGCGGCTGCGGGTGCCCTCGTCGCGTTCGACGCGCGACGTCACCAGCCCCAGCGACTCCAGCTTCTTCAGCTCGGTGTAGATCTGGCTGTAGGACGGGCTCCAGTAGTAGAGGTCGACGCTCCAGTCGATCCACTTTTTGAGGTCGTAGCCCGAGACTTCCTCTTCGTAGGACATCATGCCCAGCAGCGCCCAACTGGTGGCGGCGAGCGCCGCGCTGGTCAGCTTTTGGCTGGCAGGGTCCGTTTCGGAGTCCATGTTGCCAGGTTAACAACACCGACCCCTAGATTGGAGGGCATGGACCGCTGGCTGGGACGCCCGTGAAATTCGCCTTCCCCGTTCCGCACCTGCTGCGCCTCAAGGCGATTACGCAGCCTTGGGAAGCCGCCGTCACCGGGCCCGAACAGCGACGGATGATGCAATGCGCCGACCGGTGGGGCTACGACATGATCGCGGTACCCGAGCATCTCATCATCCCCACCGACCAGGTCGAGTTGTCCGGGCCGCACTATCTGCACTCGACGACCGCGCAGGCGTTCATCGCCGGCGCCACCGATCGGGTGGCCATCAACTCCTGCGTCACCATCTTGCCGCTGCAGCACCCCATCGTGCTGGCCAAAGCGCTGGCCACCGCGGACTGGATGAGCGGGGGCCGGATGATGGTGACGTTCGGGGTGGGTTGGCTGGCCCGCGAGTTCGAGCTGCTGGGAGTGCCGTTCGGGGAACGCGGCCGCATCGCCGACGAGTACCTGGCCGCAATCGTGGAATTGTGGACCAGCGACACACCCCGGTTCGAGGGCCGGTATGTGTCGTTCGCCGACATCGCCTTCGAGCCGAAACCCGTTCAGAAGCCGCATCTTCCGATCTGGATCGGCGGTGACGCCGACGCCGCCCTGCGCCGGGCAGCAACGTTCGGGTCCGGGTGGTGGCCGTTTCTCACACCGCCCGAACGGATCGCGGAGAAACTCGACTACATCAAGTCCCAACCGTCTTATGACGGCCGGGAATTCGAGGTGATGCACGGGCTGGGCACCAACCGGGTCGGCGAAGGACACGTGGCCCGCGACGCGGGCGACCGGCCGGGCATGGGCGAGGGAGAAATCGTCGACCGGTTGAACTGGCTCGCCGAGCAGGGTGTGACCGTGACCGCGGTTCCCGTCCCCGCCGTGGGCGGCGCCGACGAATACCTCGACTACGCGCAGTGGGTGATCGAAGAAATCAAACCGCAGGTGTCCTAGCGGATTTCCAACCCGCGCCTGCGCACCCAGTACACCGCGGCGATGCTGCCGGCGATCCACACGCTCATGGCGATGGCGAGGTGGACGAAGCTTTTCGTGTCGCGCCCGAACACCGGCCAGATCAGGGCGGGCGCCTGCTGCCACAACACGCGGTGCTCCACACCGTTCATCGGATCGGCCACGTAGTACAGCGCGTAGGGCAGCGTCAGGGCCAGCACCCAACTGCGGGTGCGGCGCAGATCCCCGCGCTGACGCCAGCGCCGCAGCAGCGGCTCGACACCGACCGGGTGCAGCACCGAGATGACGTTGCCGACCCCCAGCCAGGACACGATGGGCACCGCGACGGTCGGGATCGTAATGCCCAGCCGCGCAGGCGTTTCCAGCCACAGCGTCAACGCGACGGCGGCTCCCAGGGTGGGCAGCCCGACGATGGCGAGCAGGGCGAGGTTCTTGATCAGCAGGATTCGCCAGAACGGCACCCCGTCCGACAGACCCCGAAGGATGCGGTAGTGGTCGGCGCCCAGGAAGTTGGTGGTGGTGACGTCGGCGAGGACCCACGAGGAGAAGTAGGTGCCCACCAGGATCACCCAATCGGGGTGGTGGTGGCCCACCGGGGTCAGCGGCTGCACCAGCAGCCAGCCGGCGGCGAAGATCACGTTGGCCACCACACCCATCAGCCAGGTGCGCGGCCGGGTGAACGACCACCGGATCTCGGCGACGACCGCCGGGAGCAGATCCTTCTCGAAGTCCTTGGCGGCGCGCTGGGCCGCGGCGGGACGAGGGGCCGACGCGCGCACCGCGGTGCGCAGGGCGGCGCTGACCCGCGGATGCGCCGACGCCCCCGACTCCCCCGCCTCCCCCGGCTGCTCCGGGCGACCGCTTCCGCGCGAGACGATCATCCGACGCGGTCCCTCGCTCTCGTATCGGTCAACGGCTCGTCCGCACTGTACGCAGGGCAGGATAGCGGGCATGGAGCGAAAGCGTGTCGTCGTCGCCGGGCTCGGGGACGCGGGCGTCCTCGCGGCGATCCGGCTGTCCCGGCATGCCGACGTCGTCGGGATTTCGGCCAAACCCGCGCTGGTGAGCGGCCAGGAACTCGGTGTCCGGCTCTCGCGTCCGCACGATTGGGCCCGCGACTACTGGATTCCGTTCGACCGGTTCCGCCGCCTCGACGGCGTTCGCACCGCGCAGGCCACGCTGACCGGGGTGGACCTGGCCGCCCAAACCGTCTTCGGCCGAACCGAAGACGGCGCGACCATCACCGAGGGATACGACGCGCTGGTCATCTCGACCGGCGTCAGCAACGGCTTCTGGCGCCAGCCGACCCTGCAGTCGGCCGCCGAGATCGAAGCGGGGCTGCGCGCCGCGCACGACCGGCTGGCCGCGGCCGGGTCGGTGATCGTGGTGGGCGGCGGCGCCGCGGCGGTCAGCAGCGCGCTCAACATGGCAACCACCTGGCCGGACAAGCGAATCGACCTGTACTTCCCCGGCGAGTCCGCCCTCGAGGGGCACCATCCGCGGATATGGCAGCGGATCCGCGCTCGACTTTCCGAGCTGGGCGTCGGCCTGCACCCCGGACACCGCGCCGTCCTCGCGGAAGACTTCACCGGCGACGAACTCACCGGCGAACCGGTCCGATGGAGCACCGGACAACCGCAGGCCGACGCCGACGCCGTGCTCTGGGCGATCGGGCGGGTGCGGCCCAACACCGAGTGGCTGCCGCCGGAGTTGCTCGACGAGCGCGGATTTGTGCGGGTCACCCAGGAACTGCGGGTCCCCGGTCACCGGGGTGTGTTCGCGGTCGGCGACGTCGCGGCGACCGATCCGTTGCGCAGCTCGGCCCGTAACCGCGGCGACGCCCTGGTGGCCCGTAACGTCCTCGCCGACTTCGCCGGCCGACCGCTACGCGCGTACAAGGCGCCGACGCGGCGGTGGGGTTCGTTAGTGGGTATACAGCCCAACGGGCTGGAAGTCTTCCTGCCCACCGGCCATGCCTTCCGCTTCCCGTCCTGGTCGGTCGAACGCGTGGTGATGCCGTGGATCGTGCGTTGGGGCATGTATCGGGGGGTGCGCCACAACAACCCGCTCGGGTAAGGGGGATTTCTTGGCGATCAGCGGCTGTTGAGCAGCAGCATGAGCCCGTAATCCATGTGGATCTGTTGATGGCAGTGCAGCAGCGAAAGGCCGTCTTGGTCGGCTACGAAATCGACCTCCATGCTCTGGTAGCCGCCGAGCATGGCGACGTCCTTGCGGACACCGGCGGTGGGCGTCCCGGCGAACCGGGTGATTTCGAACGTGTGCCGGTGCAGGTGCATGGGGTGCAGGTCGTCGCTGGCGTTGCGGAACCGCAGCCGGTAGCGCTTGCCGCGCTCGATATCGAGCACGGGCTTGTTGGTGTCCATCGCGAACGGCGCGCCGTTGATCGTCCAGACGTTGAAACCGTTGTCGGCGGCGTTGCGTTTCTCGATCAACAGGTCGAGGGTGTGATCGGGCGGCGCGACATCCGCCGGCCCGGCGGCGCCGAACGGCCGGTAGTCCCACATGAACGGCGGGGGCGGCACCCATTGCGGATCGCCTGCGCGCCCGGCGTATTCGACGACCATCCCCATTCCGCGACCGCGGTCATCGTCGGACAGATCGCCCAACACCCAGACACCCGGATTGGTCATGGTCACGACGGCCGAGATCCGTTCGCCGGCGCCGAGCCACAACACCGGCACGGTGGCCCGCGTGGGCACCGGGTTGCCGTCCAGCGCGACAACGTCGAAAGTGTGCCCGGGCAGCGCCAGACTGCGTGTTTCGGTGGCGCTGCCGTTGAGCACGTGCAACAGCACCCGCTGACCGGTGCGCACGCGCAGGGGATCGCCGTGGCCCAGTGTGCGTCCGTTGATCGCGAAGGCCCCGTATCCGACCTCGTTACCGGGTGACTCGCCCCGACCCAGCGAGGCGGCCATGGACGACTCGCCCCTCTCCTTGAGATCTGGCTCCTGCTCACCGGCCAGAAAATCGCCGGCCATGTCGCCGCCGCGGCTGAACTTGGGCTCAAACTCCTTGAGCGTCAAGAAGACTTCCTGGTCGTAAGCGCCCGCATTCTCGGCGGGCTCGATGTAGACCGGACCCACCAGACCGCTGTACTGGCCACGGGACAGGTCCGCGCGCGGGACGACATGGGTGTGATAAAAGCGGAAGCCCGCCGGGCCGGGGACGAAGGAAACCCTGCGCATGCCGTGTGCGGGGATGTCGGGGGTCCCCTCCTCGGCGGAGCCGTCGACGTCCACGCCGACGTGCTGCCCGTGCCAATGCAACTGCTCCGGGGCATCGGTGTCGTTGAAGACGTCCACCCAGGTGCGCCGGCCCTCGGTGAACCGCAGCAGCGGGCCTGGAAATTGGCCGTTGTAGGTCAGGGTCGACACCACCCGGCCCGGGGCCAATTCGACCTTCGCCGAGCCGATCCGCAGCGTGTAATCGGCTTTGCCGCCGGGTGGGCCGGGGGGCGAGGGGCGCGAACATGCGGCACCCGCCCCGGCGGCTGCGCTTCCCGCCGCCGTCAACGCGGCCCATGTGCAGAACTGACGCCGATTGAGGGCCATGATCACCGCCCGCCCGCGCGGGCCGCCAGCAGGGGCAGGAAGAAGTCGACGCGCTGGCTCAATTCGCTTGCCACACGCCGGAATTCGGGGTAGCCGGCGCTCGACGGGTCGGGCACGCTCCAATGCGTCGTGGTGGCCAGATCGTGGTCGCGCGCGTACTCGCGCACCTTGTCGCACAACGTGATCACGCAGTCGAAGCGGCGCCGGGAAACCGCGGCCAACGGCTGGGGCCGGGTGCCGCCGAGATCGATGCCGTATTCGTCGCGCATGACCCGCAGGGCGTTGGCGTGGAGCTCGGCTTTCGGGTGGCTGCCCGCGCTCGCCGTCCGGATGCGGCCCTGGCCCCGTTGCTTCAGCAGCGCCGCGGCCATGGGTGAGCGCGCACTGTTGCCGGTGCACAAGAACAACACCGACCGGGTTGCCGTCGGCGCGGGCGGCGCGGGCGCCAGCGCCGGATGCAACGCGGCGGCGGCCTCGCCGAATGCCTTGGCGCACTTCGTCAGGTCCAGCCGGTAATAGGTGTCGCGGCCGTCGAAGTTGCTGCGCCGCGCGTCGACGAGTCCGGCCGAACGCAACAGCCGCAGGTGATAGGAGACCAGGTTCTGCGGCTCCCCGACGGCGGCGGCGAGTTCCCGCACCCGGTGGTCCCCGGATGCCAGCGAGGTCAGCAGCGCCCACCGCAACGGATGCGACGCCATCTGCATCAGCGGCGGGACGGCCGCGCGACCTGCTGCGGGCATACTTCCGCACAATACATCAAACAGATTTGATAGGTTAGGCGCTGCGCAGGGTGACACCGCGCCTGTCCGACTTGCCAGGAGACGAAAGTGTCCGAAAGCACCCCGATCCACACCCCGGCCGCCGGCGACGAATTGCGCCGCAGTCTCGGGGTTTTCGACGCGGTGGTGATCGGGCTGGGGTCGATGATCGGGGCGGGGATTTTCGCGGCGCTGGGACCCGCCGCGCATGCCGCCGGCTCGGGACTGCTGCTGGGCCTGGCGCTGGCGGCGGTGGTGGCCTACTGCAACGCCACGTCCTCCGCGCGACTGGCGGGGCGCTACCCCGCATCGGGCGGCACCTACGTCTATGGCCGAAAGCGGTTGGGCGACTTCTGGGGATACCTGGCCGGGTGGGGCTTCGTCGTCGGCAAGACCGCGTCGTGCGCGGCGATGGCCCTGACCATCGGCTACTACGCCTGGCCGGCGCAAGCGCACGCGGTGGCCGTGGCGGCGGTGGTTGCGCTCACCGCGGTGAACTACGCCGGCGTGCAGAAGTCGGCCTGGCTGACCCGCATCATCGTCGCCGCGGTGCTGGCCGTGCTGGCCGCGGTGATCGTCGCCGCGTTCACCTCCACGGCGGCCGGCACCGATTCGCTCCGCCCGACCGGCGCGACCATCGGGGGTGTCGTCCAGGCCGCGGGTCTGCTGTTCTTCGCCTTCGCCGGCTATGCGCGCGTCGCCACGCTGGGCGAGGAGGTGCGCGACCCGTCCCGCACCATTCCACGCGCGATACCGTTGGCCCTCACCATCACCCTGGCCGTCTACGCACTGGTGGCCGTGGCCGCCCTCTCGGTGCTCGGGCCGGCCCGCCTCGCCCGCAGCGCCGCCCCGCTCGTCGACACGGCCCGCGCGGCGGGAACGGCCTGGCTGGTCCCCGCAGTCCAGGTGGGCGCGGTGGTCGCCGCGGTGGGCTCCCTGCTCGCCCTGATCCTCGGCGTCTCGCGCACCACGCTGGCCATGGCGCGGGACCGCCATCTGCCCCACGCGCTGGCCGCCGTGCACCCCCGGTTCCAGGTGCCCCACCGCGCCGAACTGCTGATCGGCGTCTGCGTCGCGATCCTGGCCGCCACCACCGACCTTCGCGGCGCCATCGGGTTTTCCTCCTTCGCCGTGCTGATCTACTACGCCATCGCCAACGCCTCCGCGTTCACCCTGGGCCCCGACGAAGGGCGCCCGCACCGGGCCATCCCGGTGATCGGGCTGCTCGGCTGCGTGATGCTGGCGTTCGCGATGCCGCTGCCCTCGGTGCTGTCCGGTGCGGCGGTGCTGGGCATCGGCGTCGCCGCCTACCTGATTCGGTGGGCCATTTCGCGATGATGTTGCGGCGCAACCCAAGCCACGCCTGACGTCGACGAACACCGTCGGCGCCGGGCATGCCGCGCCGCCGGGCAAATTGCGGCCACAGGATTCCCCGCGTTCCGAACGGGGAAGACTGACCGGATGTGCGACCCGGGAACCGACGCCTTCGACAAGCTGGTGTCGCTGCTGAACTATCCGATGTACGTCGTCACCACGCAGGCCCACGGCACCCCGGCCGGCTGCCTGGTGGGCTTCGCCAGCCAGACCAGCATCCATCCGCCCCGATTCCTCGTCGGGCTGTCCCGGCGCAACCACACCTTCCGGATCGCCAGCGACGCCACCCACCTGGCCGTGCACGTGTTCGACCACGAACACCTCGACGTGGTGGAGCTTTTCGGCAGCCAGACCAGCGACACGGTCAACAAGTTCGACCGCTGTTCCTGGCATCGCGGCCCCGAACAGATGCCCATCCTCGACGATGCCGCCGCCTGGTTCGTCGGCGAGATCGGAGAACGTTTCTCGCTGGGTGACCACGTCGGGCACCTGCTCGCACCCGTGGGCGGCAGTCCGCCGAAGGAACTGGAGACCTGGGTGTCCTTCGGCGACGTGCGCCAGCTGCAGCCCGGCCACGAGGCCTAGCGCGTGAACGAATCGCCCCGGATCAGCGCCGTCCCCAGCATCATCGAACTCGCACCCTTCTACGCCGATCCCCCGGATGGTGTGCGCGCCAACATGATCTTCAGCGCCGACGGTGCCGCCGCGTTCGGCGGCCGCGCCGGTCCGCTGTCGTGCCCCACCGATCAACGGCTCCTGCAAATCCTGCGCGGCCTCGCCGACGTCGTGCTGGTCGGCGCCGGCACCGCGCGCGCCGAGAACTACGGCCCGGTCGCGCTCAGCGATGCGGCGCGGGCCAGACGCCAGCACGAGGGGCGAGCCGAACCACCGCCGATCGCCGTGGTGAGCCGCAGCGGTCAGCTACCGGAGCGCCTGTTCGGCAAACCCGACCAGCCGCCGATCCTGGTGACCTGCGCGCGAACCGCGGCACGATACGACCCCGACGACGACCGCCAACACCTCCTGGTGGCCGGGGAAGGCTCGGTGGACGTCTCGCGCGCCGTCGCGATGCTGCGCGAGCTCGGCATGCGCCGCATCCTGTGCGAGGGCGGACCGACGCTGCTCGACGAGCTGGTGCAAGCCGACGCCATCACCGAGCTGTGCGTGACGATCGCGCCCAAACTCGCGGCCAGTCAACCGGTGGGCCACCGGCCGCCTGCCCCGCTGGCCGCCCCGGTCGCGCTGCAGCTCGATCACGCGTTGGTCTGCGACGGCTATCTGTATTTGAAGTACCGCCGTTGAGTCCGGCCAATTCCCAATTCAGCGCGGCCCCATCATTCCGCCGGGCCCCATCATGCCGGGTCCCATCATGCCGCCCGACCCCATGCACCCGGGGCCCATCATTCCTCGCATCATCGCCGGCATGCCGTCGCGCACGAACCCGGTCACCTCACGGGCATGGGCACGGATAACCTCGGCGAGCGCGGGATCATCGGAGGTTTCCTCGGCGATGACGCCCGCGGGCGTAAGTGTCAACTGCCGGCGGTAACCACCGGCGTTGCGGAACAGCGTGGGCAGGCTCTGGCTCATGCACATCACCTCCGTGCCCTGATCCAAATGCGCATACATGCTCGACACATGCGCATGCAGTTGCGCGGTGAGATCGGAAGCAGCTGACTGGGTTGTGGTGCGGACACCGCCGGGGATCTCCTCAACCGTGCGGGTGATCTCCGTGTGCCGGTTGAACATGTCCATGTACAGACGCATGTCGGCATGACCGGCGCCCATCATGCCCCCGCAGTCGGCCAGGCGGATCCGAAACGCGGGCCCGGCACCGACCCGCAACGCGTAGCCGATGCCCACCGCCGCGCTAGCACTTAGCGCCGCGAGCGCGGTCCGCCGGGTGAATCCGGTCATCGTGACCTCCTGGAAAACAGCTGAGACGCCCAGGCGGGTGCTGCCGTCGTGCTCCTCGGCGCCGTGCTATCAGTGCACCACTGCTCATCGTCCGCCTCAATTCCTGACGACGCGTCGCCAACGCCGAATATGGTGCGAGAGATTGATGCGTTATGTTGCGGCCTGGCTACGCCTGACGCGGCCCTCAAACTCATCGTGACCCGCGCGCGGCCGTGCGCGGACCGCGCTCGACATGCAGCCGACGGCGCCTGTTCCTATGATGAAAATGCCCGGTTTGACATTTGATCCGATCGCCCCCGGTGACGTCACCTTCAGTTGATCGCTGTCCCCTTCCTCGATGCACACAGAAAAGGATCACCGGCCAGGTGAGCAGTTCAGACGACGACCATGACTTCCGTAATCTGGCGGTGAACCGATTGCGCCCCAGCGAAATTCAATGGGCGCTGAACCACGATGCGGTGCATGGGATCGCCTACGCGTTCAGGAATCCCGTCGCGGTCGCCGACTCCCTCGAGGATCCCGACGACGACCGAAAGACCTACCTGGTGCGGGTCAAGCGCGAGGACCTGGCCATCGCGCTGGAAAAGATCAACGAATGGATTTTCGACAATCCCGGCCCGTCCGGAATGCAGGCGTACGGATTCGTCCGTGCGCTGTCCCGAGAAGGGCTCACCGAACGCGCCACCGGTGATGACGACAACCATTAATCGCGCGCCGTCGAATTAGCTGGCTTTCGCTATTCGCCGTGCCTCGCGGTCGCGAAAACCTTAGCCTTATGCCTGCATGCCACCGTGAACGCGGATCCGGCGCCGGCACTGGCCGGGTGCCGGAGGACGCCGGTCGTTGGTTTGCGGCGCACGGCTGGCGATGAGGAGTCTTGGATGGGTGACGCGACCGCGGATTCGCGGGAGGGTACGCAATTCGGGCCGTATCGGCTGCGGAGGTTGGTCGGTCGCGGCGGCATGGGCGACGTCTACGAGGCCGAGGACACGGTGCGCGAGCGGATCGTGGCCCTGAAACTGATGTCGCGGACCCTGTCCAACGATCCGGTATTCCGCTCGCGGATGCAGCGCGAGGCCCGTACCGCCGGGCGGCTGCATGAGCCGCACGTCGTACCCATCCACGACTTCGGTGAGATCGACGGCCAGCTCTACGTCGACATGCGGCTGATCGACGGCAAAGACCTGGCCAGCATGCTGAAACGCTTCGGACCGATATCCCCGCCGCGGGCGATAGCGATTGTCCGCCAGATCGGTTCGGCGCTCGATGCCGCCCACGCGGCCGGGATCCTGCATCGCGACGTGAAGCCGGAGAACATTCTGGTGAGCGCCGACGACTTCGCCTACCTGGTCGATTTCGGCATCGCCAGCGCGACTTCCGACGAAAAACTCACCCAGATCGGCACCACCGTCGGCACCGCCAAATACATGGCCCCGGAGCGGTTCGGCGACTCCGAAGTAACGGCCCAGGCCGACATCTACGCTCTGGCCTGTGTGCTGTACGAGTGCCTGACCGGCTCGCCGCCCTACACGGGCGACCAGCTGAGCGTGATGGGCGCGCACGTGCGCCAGCCGATCCCGCGACCGAGCGCGGCGCGGCCCAGCATCCCGGCGGCCTTCGACGGGGTCATCGCCCGGGGCATGGCCAAGGACCCCGCAGACCGCTTTCTCACCTGCGGTGACCTGTCGGCCGCGGCCTATGGGGCGTTGGCCGCGCCCGATCAGGACCGGGCCACCGACATCCTGGAGCGCAGTCAGGTGGCAGCGCCACCGGCCGCGTTCGCGGGCCAGGCGGTCGGCGCCCAGGCCGCCGGCGGCCAGTCCGTCGGCGGGTTCGCACCCGCTCCCCCAGCGCCGCAACAACAGCCGGTCGGTCCCTGGCCCACGCCGCCGGCCACGCTGTTGGCTTCCGGCGCACCGGGGTTGCAGCCGACGGCGTGGGGTGGTCCGCCGGTTTGGACGAACGCCGGCGGCGCGGCGCCCCCGCCCTGGGGCCAGCCGCCGCGGGCCGGCCGCAAGCCCTGGCTCTGGGTCGGAGTCGCCGCCACCCTCGCGGTGGCCCTCATCGGGGTGCTCCTCGGCGTCGTCCGCCCCTGGGAATCGAAGTCCCGGCCGGCACCGGTCCCGCCCCCACCGCCGCCGGACGCGGTCGCGCTGCGGGTCCTCGACGACGGTGTGTTCGTGGGCAGTTCGGCGGCCCAGGCCACGATCGACATCTTCAACGAACCCATCTGCCCGCCGTGCGGCAGCTTCATCAGGTCGAACGCCGCCGACATCGACACCGCGGTGAACAACAAGAAGCTCGCCGTGCGCTATCACCTGCTCAACTTCCTCGACGACAAGTCGCACAGCCAGGACTACTCGACGCGCGCGGTGGCGGCCACCTACTGCGTAGCCGCGCAGAACGACCCCAAGCTCTACGCCGCCTTCTATTCCGGCCTGTTCGCCAGCAACTTTCAGCCACAAGAGGGCGCCGCCGAGGACCGCACCGACGGCGAGCTCGCGCAATTGGCCAAGACGGTCGGCGCCGACGCGGGCGTCATCACCTGCATCAAGTCCGGCGATGACCTCGGCACGGCGAAAACCAAAGCGGCGAACGGCTACTCGACGCTGTCGGCGGACAACGCCAACTCCACCCCGTTCGTGTGGGACGGCAGCACGGCGGTGAACTACCAGAACCCGGCCTGGCTGACGAAACTCACCGGATAACAAGCGGTGTCAGCGATGAGCGACGCGCAGGGCTCGCGGTCGGGGTCGACGTTCGGGCCGTACCGGCTGAAGCGGCTGCTCGGCCGCGGCGGAATGGGCGAGGTCTACGAAGCCGAGCACACCGTCAAGCAGTGGACCGTCGCGGTGAAGCTGATGTCGCACACCGTCAGCCAGGATCCGTTGTTCCGCAAGCGAATGGAGCGCGAGGCCCGCATCACCGGCAGGCTGCTGGAGCCGCACGTGGTGCCGATCCACGACTACGGCGAAATCGACGGCCAACTGTTCTTGGAGATGCGTCTCATCGAGGGTGTCGACCTGGACAGCTTGCTCGAACGGGAGGGACCGCTGCCCGCGCCGCGGGCGGTGGCCATCATCCACCAGGTCGCGTCGGCTCTGGACGCCGCGCACGCCGCCGGGGTGACCCATCGTGACGTCAAGCCGCAGAACATCCTGATCACCGGCGACGACTTCGCCTATCTGGTGGACTTCGGTATCGCCAGCGCCAAGACCGACGAGAAACTCACCCAACTGGGCACCGCGGTGGGAACCTTGAAATACATGGCGCCCGAACGCTTTTCGAGTGACTCATCGAACAGCGACGTCACTTCCCGCGCCGATGTGTACGCGCTGTCCTGTGTGCTCTACGAATGCCTGACCGGGACCCCGCCGTACACCGCCGACAGCACCGGCGCGCTGGTCACCGCGCACATGATGCAGCCCATCCCCAAACCCAGCGCGCACGGCGTGAGCCCGGCCTTCGACGCGGTGATCGCGGCGGGGATGGCCAAAGACCCCGCCGAGCGCTATCCCACCGCCGGTGCCCTGGCCGACGCCGCGCACAAGGCGCTGACCAGCCCCGAGCGCGAGCGCGCCGACACGATCCTGGAACGCAGCGACACCGCGGACGCCGACCTCCCGATCAGCCCGCCCGCACCGCCGCGACGCAAGCACACCCGGTGGCCGGTGGTGGCCGCCGCGGCCGTCGTCACCGTCGCGATCGCCGCCGTCGGCGTCTGGCTGGTGCTCAAACCGACCAGCCAGCCGCCGCACCGGACCGGTTCGGGCAAGACCGCGCCGCCGTCGGCCGCCGCCCCCACCGGCGACCAGGCGCGGCTGATCAGCCTGCTCCCGCCGGGTTACCTGCCCGGCACCTGCACGCCGGCCACTCCCGAGTCGGGCAGCGTCTGGGTGCACGCGGTGGCGATGGTGACCTGCGGACAGAACACCCAGCCCGGCGGCCCGACCCGGGCCACCTACGGGCTGTTCGGAACACCCGACCGGCTGAAGAAGGCCTTCACCGACGACGTCGGCAACGTCAGCCTGGTGAACTGCCCCGGCGAGGGACGCTCACCCGTCAGCTGGCACTATGACGAGACCCCCAACGACATGGCCGGCCTGATCGCGTGCGGCACCTACAACAACCACCCGAACGTGATCTGGTCCAACGACGCGAGACTCATGCTCAGCGACGTCACCGGGGACCCGGGCACCGTCGAGGACCTGCACACGTGGTGGGACGCCTACGGCTGACCCGTCCGGACTAGTCCGTCACCGGTTCCGAATCCTCTTCGCGCTCAGCGTCTTCCACGGTCAGCGGCAACGCCAGCTCCTCCAGCGGGCGCTGCTCGGCGGCGATGCCGAGCCACAGTTCGACCAGGCCCGCCGCCGCCATCACCACCGCGCCGATGAGGAACGACCAGACGACCTCGCTGCGCATGCCGGAGTTGATCAGCTGACCGAACAGCAGCGGGCCGGTGATGCCGCCGATCGCGGTGCCCATCGCGTAGAAGAACGCGATCGCCAGCGCCCTGGTCTCCATCGGGAAGATCTCGCTGACCGTCAGGTACGCCGCGCTGGCGCCCGCCGACGCCAGGAAGAACGCGACGATCAGCACGCCGATGAAGGCCCACACACCGCCGGCCTGGGTGAGGAACACCACCGCCAGCGCCACCACCGCGACGCCGGAACCGATGTAGGTCAGCGTGATCATCGGTTTGCGGCCGACGGTGTCGAACAGATGCCCGAGGACCAGCGGGCCGGCGAAATTGCTCAGCGCCCACAGCACGAAGAACACCGGCACCATCCCGGACGGCACGGCGTAGAAGTTGTGCAGCAGCGTGCCGAGGTTGAACGTGACGCCGTTGTAGAGGAACGCCTGCCCGATGAACAGCGCCAGTCCGAGCACCGCGCGGCGCGGGTAGAGCTTGAACGCCACGGCGGCGATCTCCCGGAACGAGATCGCCGTGCGCTGGCGAATCCGCAGCGCCTTGCCCTGCGGCTCGGGCAGCGGCTCGCCGGTCTCCTGCCGGACCGCCTCTTCGATCTCGCCGACGATCTGCTCCGCCTCGTCGTCGCGGCCGTGGATGAACAACCAGCGCGGGCTCTCCGGGACGTTGCGCCGGACGAGCAGCACGAAGATGCCGAGGATGGCGCCGATGCCGAAGGCGAGCCGCCAGCCGATGTTCGGCGGGAAGTTCGACGTGTTCAACAGGATCAGCGCGCCGCCCGCACCGGCGGCCGAGCCCAGCCAATAGGTTCCGTTGATCACCAGGTCGACCCGACCGCGCACCCGCGCCGGGATCAGCTCGTCGATGGCCGAATTGATGGCCGCGTATTCGCCCCCGATGCCCGCGCCGGTGAAGAAGCGGGTCAGGAAGAAATACCACGGGGCGAACGCGAACGCGGTCGCGACGGTGGCCACCAGATAGATCGCCAGGGTGAGGATGAACAGGTTCCGCCGGCCGAACCGGTCCGTCAGGTGACCGAAGAACAGCGCCCCCGAACACGCGCCGGCGATGTAGATCGCGGCCGCCATGCCGATCTGCGCGGCGTCCAGCGCGATGCCACTGTTGTGCTCCATGAGCCGGGCCGACACGTTGCCCACCATCGTGACCTCGAGCCCGTCGAGCACCCACACCCCGCCCAGGCCGACGACCACCCGCCAGTGAAACCGCGACCACGGCAGCCGGTCCAGCCGCGCCGGCACATGCGTCGAGATGGTCTTGGTCTGCGCGCTCGCACTCATGCGGTCTCCGTTCGGCGGTTGACAGAGATTTACCCACTCAGCGGGCGTCACCCACGATCGGACCGGGACTCCTCGGGAGTCCAGGCCTGCGGTTGGCCGGGGTGGCCGGGGAAGAGAAAGTCGATGAAGGCCGCGGCCGTGGGCTGGGGTTCGTGGTTGGCCAGCCCCGGGCGCTCGTTGGCTTCGATGAAGGCGTACTCGGCGCCGGTGACGTCGGGCACCAACAGGTCGATGCCGGTGACCGGGATGCCGATCGCCTCGGCCGCCGTCACCGCGACGCGGCACAGTTCGCTGTTCACGTGCGCGGTGACGTCATGGATGGTGCCCCCCTGATGCAGGTTGGCGGTGCGGCGAACCCGCAGGCGGGTGCCCTGCGGCAGCACGTCGTCCAGGCTCCAGCCGGCTTCGGCGATCGTCGACTCCGTGAGGTCGTCGAGCGGGATGCGGGACTCACCGCCGGTGGCCGCCGAGCGGCGCCGGCTCTCGGCCGCGATCAGGTCCCGCACGCTGTGCTCGCCCGTGCCGATGACCTCGGGAGGCATTCGCAGCGCGGCCGCGACGACGCGGCCGTCGATCACCACCAGCCGAAGGTCGTCGCCCTCCACCCGCTGCTCGATCAGCACGTCCGGGTATTGCTGGCGGGCCCGGGCCAGGGCGGCGCTGAGGTCGTCGGGCCCGTTGTCCGGGACGACCCCGACGGTGATGCCCTTGCCCTGCTCGCCGCGCGTCGGTTTGACGACGACCTCGCCGACCTCCTTGAGGAAGGCGAAATCGCTCTCGTCGAAGGTGGCCAGCCGGGCCCGCGGCACCGTGATGCCCGCCTCGGAGACCAGGCGCCGCGTCAACCGCTTATCGTCGCAGCGGCACATCGCCACCGCCGAGGTGTACTCGGACAGCGATTCCCGGGTGATGACGCTGCGGCCGCCGTGCGTCAGCCGCATCTCGCCGGTCTCGGCGTCGAGCACCTCGACCCAGATCCCCCGGCGAAGCGCCTCGTCGGCGATGATCCGGGCGTAGGGATTGAGGTCGTCGACCGTCTCGGGCGGCGGGCTGAACAACGGTTCGTTGATCGCGTTCTTGCGCTTGATCGCCAGCACCGGCACGCGACGGAAACCCAGCTTCTCGTACAGGCCGATGGCGGCCGCATTGTCGTGCGCCACCGACAGATCCATGTAGGCGCGACCCGCGCTGCGGAAGTGCTCGGCCAGGGCCCTGGTGAGGGCGCCACCCACGCCGGGCAGCCCGGCGGCCGGATCGACCGCCAGGGTCCACAGGCTCGATCCTTCCTCCGGGTCGTTGAACAGCAACTCGTGATCGACGCCGGTGACGGTGCCGACCACGGCGCCGTCCTCGTCGCGCACCGCGAGCAGGTACTTCACCGCGGGCACGTTCTGGTGGTTGTCCCAGATCACGTCCACCCCGGCCGGGACCATGCCGCAGCGCACGTAGACGCGATTCATGGCGTCGGCATCGATCGGGTCGTTGAGGGTGCGCACCGTCACGCCCAGCGGCGCCGGCGCCAGGTTCTTCGTCTCCGGCGTGAAACGCAGCCGATAGGTGTGGCTGGGGTCGATGAACAGCTCGGTGGGTGCCTCGGCGACCACCACGTGGGATTCGCGGGCGTAGATGCAGATGTCGCGCCGCCCGGGTCCCTCGCGGCGCAACGCCTCGACCAGTTCATGGGAATTGGCGAAGGTCTGCCCGAAAATCAGTCGGCCCCAACCCAGCTCGAGCTCGACATCTTTGGCCATCGCGTCGACCAGTTCGGGCGGCGAGGCGTCGTGCAGACCGAGCGTGATCGCCTCGGTGTGGTCGCCGGAGGGGTCGACCATGGTCATGCAACCGGGCCCGTCACACCGTGACGCTGTAACCAGAGCTCGAGCAGCGCGATCTGCCAGAGCTCGTTGCCGCGCAGCGGGGTCAGCTTGCCGTTGGGGTTGGCCAGCAGCGCGTCGACCGCGTCGGTGTTGAACAGGCCGCGTTCCTTGGCGGTGGGTGCGTAGAGGGCGTCGCGGACCATGTCGAGGTACGGGCCTTCGAGGTGGGTCAGCGCCGGGACCGGGAAGTAACCCTTGGGGCGGTCGATGACCTCCGACGGAATCACCCGTCGCGCAGCCTGTTTCAGGACGCCCTTGCCTTCGTGCGCGATCTTGTATTCCGGCGGGCAGGTCGCGGCCAGCTCGACCAGCTCGTGGTCGAGGAACGGCACCCGGCCCTCCAGCCCCCACGCCATCGTCATGTTGTCGACCCGCTTCACCGGGTCGTCGATCAGCATCACCGTCGTGTCGAGCCGCAGCGCGCGGTCGATGCCGGTTTCGGCGCCGGCCTGCGCGAAGTGCTCGGTGACGAACCGCAGGCTGGGGTCGCCGGGCGCGACGATGCCCGAGCCGACCAGCGCCTGAACCCCGGCCGCGTCGCGGTCGAAGAAGGCGCCGCGGTACTGGGCGACCGCCCCGTCCAGGGTGGCGGCGGCGGGATCACCCATCGGCGGATACCAGTGGTAGCCGGCGAACACCTCGTCGGCGCCCTGGCCGGACTGCACGACCTTCACGTGCCGCGCCACTTCCTGGCTGAGCAGGTAGAAGGCGACGCAATCGTGGCTGACCATCGGCTCGCTCATCGCGCCGATGGCCCCGTCGAGCGCGGGCAGCATCCGGTCGGTCTCGATGCGGATCTGGTGGTGGTCGGTCTCGAAGCGCTCGGCCACGATGTCGGAGTACTGGAACTCGTCGCCCTTGACGCCGCCCGCCGACTCGAAGCCGATGGAGAAGGTCGACAGCCCGTGCTGGCCGGCTTCGGCGAGCAGACCCACGATCAGGCTGGAGTCCACGCCGCCGGACAGCAGGCAACCGACCGGCACGTCGGCGACCAGGCGGCGCTTGACCGCCAGTCGCAGCGTGGACAGCACGGCATCTTCCCAGTCGCGTTCCGACCAGTCCGCGCGGTCCGAGTGCCGGGTGAAGTCGGGCGCCCAGTAGGTGGTGACGGTGCGTTTGCCGTCGGGCTCGATGGCCACCAGCGAGGCGGGCGGCACCTTGCGGACCCCGCGCAGGATGGTGTTCGGCGCGGGCACCACCGAGTGGAAGCTCATGTAGTGGTGCAGGGCGACCGGGTCGATCCGGGTGTCCACGCCGCCGCCGGCCAGCAGGGCGGGCAGCGTCGACGAAAACCGGATCCGGTGGCTGTCCTCGGTCAGGTACAGCGGTTTGATGCCGAGCCGGTCCCGGCCGAGCAACACCCGCCCGCTGTCGCGTTCGACGATCGCGAATGCGAACATGCCGAACAGATGGCTGACGAAGTCGTCGCCCCACCGGTGGTAGGCCTTGATCAGCACCTCGGTGTCGCTGTGTGAGAAGAAGCGGTAGCCGTACCCGCTGAGTTCGGAGCGCAGCTCCTTGTAGTTGTAGATGCAGCCGTTCCAGGCGATGGACAGACCCAGCTCGGAGTCGACCATCGGCTGGGCGCCGGCTTCGGTCAGGTCGATGATTTTCAGACGACGATGGCCCAGCGCGACCCGGCCCTGCGACCAGGCGCCGCCCGCATCGGGGCCCCGCGGTGTCAGCACAGCGGCCATCGCTGAGACCGCCGCTACATCGGGCGCCCGCCCGTCGAGCCGGACCTCCCCGGTGACTCCGCACACGTCCTCGACCCTACCGTTGCCCGAACCGAAGCGCGCGTGACCTTCGCGAAAAGTGCTGCAACGGGCCACCTACCGCCGCGATCAACGCGTGTTGATCACCGTGATCGACGGAGGTGTGAATTGGATCGCACGGTCGACGCACCCGGGGGCCCGTCATGCCTTGGCGGGCGGCTCGTCCGCGCCGGGCGCCGCGTTGAACCGTTCGTGCGGGGCCAGTTCCCGCCGGCGTTCCGCGCGGATCAGCTGCCGGAGCCGTTCGGAATACGTCTGCACCGAGCCGGCGGTCAGCATCTCGTCGTGGGTGCAGTCCACCGGGTACGTCAGAACGTCGCCCGAGGCATACGGCTCCCAGTATCGGGCCAGCAGCGAACCGCGATCGCTTTGATCCCGCACCGCGGAGAAGACGCTGATGTCACCGTCGAACAGCCCGGGTTCGTGAAGCCGGTAGAGCTCGATGTTGTCGCCGAGATTTCGGACCAGCAGGTCGACGAGCCATCGGTGCCGGGAACCGTCCGCGACGCCCGATTCGCGCAGGAGTTCCGCCAGCTGCTCATCGGTGGGCGGGCCGGTGCGCCCGTCGGTGCTGGTTTGGGTGCTGATGTGATAGCCCCGCAGGACGTCGTCGAGGACGTGCTGCTCGCCCAGCGCGTGCTCCGACAGGGCGATGCCGTCGCCGATGCTGGGTTGGGCGTCGAGCAGGATCAGGCGCCCGATCACGCAGCCGCGTCGCTGCAGCTCGATGGCGATCTCGTGGGCGACGACCCCGCCGAACGACCAGCCCAGGATGTTGTAGGGCCCGCCGGGATAGACGTCCTGGATCCGGTCGGCGTAGTTCTCGGCCAATTCGCGGATAGACCGCGGCGCGGGCTCGTCGGGCCGCCGGGTTTGCTGGATGCCGAAAATCGCGCAGTCCAGATACTTCCCGAGCACCTGATACGGCCAGCTCACCCCGCCGGCCGGGTGGATGCAGAACAGCGGCACGCCGGGCCCGTCGTGCAGGGTCTGCACGGGCACCACCTCGTCGGCATCCGTCGCCCCGGTGTGCAGCCGCCGGCTCAACCCGCTGACGGTGGGCGCCTCGAACAGGGTCCGAACAGCCAACTCAACGCCGAGGCTGGCGTTGATCGCGGCGGTCAGGCGCATCGCGGAGATGCTGTCGCCGCCCAGATCGAAGAACGAGTCGTCGACGCCAACGCGCTCGACACCGAGCACCCGCGCATAGCTGGCGGCCAGGGCCTCTTCGAGGGCGGTGGACGGGGCCCGGTAGTCGCCCCCGGCGTATTGCGCTGCCGGCAGGGCTCGGATGTCGAGTTTGCCGTTGGTGGTCAACGGCAGCGCGTCGAGCGCCACCACCGCCGCCGGTACCATGTAGCCCGGCAGCCGCCCGGCCAGCGCGGTGCGCGCCTCGCCCGGGTCGGCCGTCCCGGTGATGTAGCCCACCAGGCGCTTGACGCCGGGGTGGTCCTCGCGGGCGATCACCACGGCCTGGTCGACGTCGTCGAGTGCGGCCAGCGCTGCCTGGATTTCGCCGAGTTCGATGCGGTAGCCGCGGAGTTTGACCTGCTCGTCGGCGCGGCCGAAGTACTGCAGCTGACCGTCGCCGCCCCAGCGCACCAGGTCGCCGGTGCGGTACATCCGCGTTCCGGCCCCGCCGAACGGGCAGGCCACGAACCGCGACGCCGTCAGCCCGGCCCGGCCGACATACCCCGCGGCCACGCCGTCGCCCGCCACATACAACTCACCGACGACACCGGCGGGCACCGGCCGCAGCCATTCGTCGAGGACGAACAGGGCCGCGCCGTCGACCGGCGACCCGATCGGCGGTGTCCCGGATCCCGGTGTCAGCGGCGCGCTGATCGCCACGCACATGGTGGTCTCGGTCGGGCCGTAGGCGTTGACCATGACCCGTCCGGGCGCCCACCGGTCCACCACCTCGGTCGGGCAGGCCTCGCCCGCCATCACCAGCGACACCGAATCCAGCCCCTCGTGCGAGAGCATCGCCACCGCCGACGGGGTCTGGGTCAACACGGTGACCCCCTCGTCGACCAGCAGGGTGTGGAAGTCCTGCGGTGAACGCGCCACCGACTCGGGCACCACGACCAGTCGCCCGCCGCGCAGCAGCGCGCCGAAGATCTCCCAGACCGACACGTCGAAGGCGTACGAGTGACTCTGCGTCCACACGCCGACCCGCGGCAGGCCCGCGTCCAGCGACTCCAGCAGCTGGGTCACGTTGCGGTGGGTGATCGCAACACCTTTGGGGACACCGGTGGTGCCCGAGGTGTAGATGACGTAGGCGAAGCCCTCGGCCGGGGGTGCCGGCAGCGGCGTGACGGGGCGGTCCCCGATCCGCGGGTCCTCGATATCGATCACCGTCAGGTCGGAGCCACTCAGCCGCGACCGCAGACCCTCGGTGGTGACGGCGGCGATCGGTGCGGCGTCGTCGAGCATGAAGCGGATCCGGGTGCCCGGTGCCGCCGGGTCGATCGGCAGGTAGGCCGCCCCGGTCTTGAGCACCGCCAGCATCGCGACGATCGCCTGCGCCGACCGCGAGAACAGCAGCGCCACCGACTCTCCCGGGCGCGCGCCCTGCTCGGCGAGCAGGTGCGCCAGCCGGGTGGCGGCCTGGTCGAGTTCCCGGTAGGTCATCGACATGCCGCTCCAGCTGATCGCCACCGCGTCGGGCCGGTTGGCGACCTGCGCGTCGAACATCGCGGGTATCGACGGCGGCGCGGGCCGCGGCCGGCCCAGCACCGCGCGGTTGCCGATCTCGTCCAGACGGGCGCGCTCCGGCGCGCCGAGCAGGTCCACCGACGAGAGCGGCCGACCCGGATCGGCGGTCATCGCGAGCAGCACCCGCTCCAGCCGGTCGCTGAGCGCCTCGACGGTTGGCGTGTCGAACACGCCGGTGTCGTATTCCACCCGCAGGCCGAGTTCCTCGCCGGACAGGGCGGCTTGCATCGTCAGCGGGTAGTGGTTGCGCTCGAACATGTTGACGTCGGAGATCGTCAGTTCGTAGTCGACCGCCATCGCCGAGGTGTCCAGCGGGTAGTTCTCGTAGGCGAACAGGGTGTCGAACAGCCGCTCCTGGCCGGTGATCCGGTGGATCTCGCTGAGCGCCAGGTGCTGATGGTCGAGCGTGTCGGCGTGCCCGCGCTGCAGCTCGGTGAGCAGCTCGGTCGTGGTGGTCGCCGCCGTCATGCGGGCCCGCACCGGGACGGTGTTGATCATCAGGCCCACCATCGATTCGGCGCCGGCGACCTCGGCCGGCCGGCCCGACACCGTGGTGCCGAAGGCGACGTCTTGCTGTCCGGTCAGCCAGGCCAGCAGCTGCGCCCACGCGGCCTGTAGCACGGTGCTGACCGTGGTACGGCTGGTGCGGGCCAGCTCGCTGACCGCCCGGGTGGTCTCCTCGGACAGCGCGAACGACTGGACGCCGCGACCGCCGAGCTCCAGCTGTTGCGGCGGCCCGACCAGCGTCGGGGTGTCGAAGCCGTCCAGCACCTCGCCCCAGGCCGCGCGGGCGGCGTCCCGGTCGCGGTCGGCCAGCCAGTCGACGAACCGGCGATACGGCGCGGGTGCGGGCAGTCGCTGCCCGGTGTAGGCCGCGAACGTCTCGTTCAGCAGGATCGGCACCGACCAGCCGTCGAGCACGATGTGATGGATGGTCAGCACCAGCCGGTGCCGGTCGTCGCCCATGCGGACCAGCGCGGCGCGGACGGCCGGCTGGTCGGCCAGGTCGTAGACCGCGGCGCGCTCGGAGGCGCACAGCCGCTCGAGCTGTTCTTCGGGCCGGCTGCCGTTGGTCTTGAGCTCGAGGCAACGCCAGGCCATGGCCGGATCCGCCGGGATGACCTGGACCGGCTCGTCGAACTCGTCGCAGAATCGGGCCACCAGGTGCGGGTGCCGGCCGATCACGGTGTGCATCGCATCGCGCAGCCGGTCCGCGTCCAGCGGGCCGGTCAGGCTGAGGTCCAGCTGGACGACGTACAGGTGGTCCTCCAGCTGGCCCCCGTTGCCCCGCGTGGTGTCGGCGTGGAAGAGCAGCCCCTCCTGCAGGGGGGTCAGCGGCAGCACGTCGGCGATCCGCTGCCGCCGTTCGAGCTGGTCGATCTGCTGCTGGTCCAGGCGGGCCGGGATGATGTCCGACGGGGTCAGCCCGCCGCCGCCGTGGCGGACGTGCGCGCAGATGCCGGCCAGGGCCTCGAACCACAACCGGCTCAGCCGGGCGACCTGCTCGCGGTCCAGCGCCGAGGCGGCCCACGTCCAGTTGGCGTGCAGCTGCGGGCCGTCCGCGGTGTCCATGGTGCCGGCGTTGAGGTCCACGGTGTGCATCAGTGGCATGGGCACCGCCGTGCTGATGGCGGTGGCCGACGAGCCGTCGGGGCTGATTCGCCACAGCTCGTCGGAGAGCTCGGCCGCCGCGCCGCCCAGCCGGCCCAGATAGTTGAACCCGATCGTCGGGTCGGCGCCGTCCAGATCGACCTCGGTGTTCAGGTAGCGCAGCAAGCCGTAGGTCAGCGGATCCGGCAGCGCGCGCAGTTGCTCCTTGGCGTCCTTCACCAGGGCGCCCAGCATCGGTGCGCCGGCCGTGACCTGCGCCCAGGAAACGCCTTGCACCGCAAGGGCCACCGGGTATTTGGTGGTGAACCAGCCCACGGTGCGCGACAGGTCCACCCCGGCGGCCAGCTCCTCGTGGCGGCCGTGGCCCTCCACGTCGATGCCGATCGGCGAGCCGACCGCGATGTCGGGGCCCAGGAACTCGGCCCAGGCCAGGGCGAAGCCGACCAGCAGGATGTCGTTGACCCCTGCGTGGAATGCGGCCGGTGCCTCCCCCAGCAGCGTGCGGGTGGTCTCGGCGTCCAGCGTCACCGACATGTTCTCGGCGGTCTCGTAGGTGTCGGCCTCGGGCCGCACCGCCTGCAGGGCCGGCGGCGTCGCGGCGATCCGCCGCCAGGCGTCGGCCTGCTCGAGCACGGCCGGCGACTGGGCGTGCTCGGCGAGCAGCGTGGCCCACCGGGCGAACGATGTTCCGCCCGCGGGCAGCGCGATCGGTTGCCCGTGATGGTGCTGGCCCCAGGCGATGTTGAGGTCTTCCAGCAGCACCCGCCAGGACACGCCGTCGACCGCCAGGTGGTGAACGATCAGCATCAGCTCGCGGGTGGCGGCCACCCACAGCGCGCTCAGCATCACCCCGGCGGTCGGGTTCAGCCGCGACCGCGCCTCGATGATCGCGGCGTCGGACAGCTCGTCGACCGAGTGCACGCGCTGGGCCGCATCGACCGACCCCGGCTCGGGCACCTGAAGCGACCATTCGCCGGCGGCATCGTCGACCCGCAGCCGCAGCATGGCGTGCCGGTCCAGCAGGGCCTGCAACACCGTCACGACGTCGGCCTCGGTGACGCCGGCGGGGGCCTGCAGCACCATCGTCTGGTTGAACTGGTCGACCGGGCCGTCGACGCTGCGCAGCCAGCGAATGATCGGGGTGGCGGAGATTTCGCCGACGCCCTCGTCGGCCACGCCGTACTCGCCGTCGGTCACGCCGGCCACCCGGGCCAGCCGGGCCACGGTCTGCTCGGTGAAGATGTCGCGCGTCCGCAGCACCAGGCCGGCCGCTCGCGCGCGGGTCACCACCTGCATCGAGGAAATGCTGTCGCCGCCGAGGTCGAAGAAGGAGTCGTCGATGCCGACCCGGTCGACGCCCAGGACCTGCGCGTAGATGCCGGCCAGGGTCTCCTCGACGGGCGTGCCGGGGGCGCGATACCGGTCGACGTCGCGGTATTCGGGCGCCGGCAGGGCCCGCGCGTCGAGCTTGCCGTTGGGCGTCAGCGGCAGGGCCTCGATCGCCACGACGGCGGCCGGGACCATGTAGGCGGGCAGGCGATCGGCCAGCCGGGCGCGGACCTCGACCGGGTCCGCTCCCCCGGTGATGTAGCCGACCAGGCGCTTGTCCCCGGGCCGGTCCTCGCGGGCGATCACCGCGCCCTGCTCGACACCGTCCACGGCCGTCAGCGCCGAACGCACCTCGCCGAGCTCGATGCGGTAGCCGCGGATCTTGACCTGCTCGTCGGCGCGGCCCAGGTACTGCAGCTGACCGTCGGCAGCCCAGCGCACCAGGTCGCCGGTGCGATACATCCGCGAGCCGGGCGCCCCGAACGGGCAGGCCACGAACCGCGACGCGGTCAGGCCGGCCCGGCGCCAATAACCGACGCCGACGCCGCCGCCCGCGACATACAGCTCGCCGACCACGCCGTGCGGCACCGGCCGCAGGGACTCGTCCAGGACGAACACCCCCGCCGCGGGCACCGGCGAGCCGATGGGCACCGTGGGCGATCCCGCCCGCAGCGGGGCGCTGACCGCCGCGTACACCGTCGCCTCGGTCGGGCCGTAGGCGTTGATCATCACGCGGCCGGGCGCCCAGCGGTCGACCAGCTCGGTCGGGCAGGCCTCGCCGGCCACCACCAGGGCCGCGGACTGAAGCCCCTCGGGCGACAGCACGTCCGCCGCGGACGGCGTCTGACTGATGACGGTGACCTCTTCGGCGACCAGCAGCGCGTGGAAATCGTCCGGCGACCGGACCACCGAGTCGGGGATCACCACCAGGCGCCCGCCCTGCAGCAGCGCGCCGAAGATCTCCCACACCGAGACGTCGAAGGCCAGCGAGTGCCATTGCGACCACACGCCCTCGCGCGGCAGACCGGAGTCTCCGGACGCCAGCAGCGCGGCGACGTTGCGATGCGTGACGGCAACGCCTTTGGGGACACCGGTGGTGCCCGAGGTGTAGATCAGGTACGCGATGTCGTCGGCGTCCGGCGTCGGCAACGCGGTGGACGGTTGGGTGTCGACGGCCGGATCGTCGACGTCGATGACGACGACGTGGTGTCCGTACAATCGCTCGGCCAGCTCGGCGGTGCTGATCGCGGCCATCGGCGCGGCGTCGGCGAGCATGAACCCGATCCGCTCCGCCGGCAGCCCCGGGTCGATCGGCAGGTACGCGGCCCCCGTCTTGAGCACCGCCAGGATGGCCACGATCGCCTCGGCCGACCGTCCGAACAGCAGCGCGACCCGCTCGCCGCGGCCGACGCCGAAGCCGGTCAGGCGGTGGGCCAGCCGGTTGGCGGCCTCGTCGAGTTCGCGGTAGGTCCACGCGCGGTCGTCGCAGCGCAGCGCCACCGCGTCCGGGGTGCGCGCGACCTGCTCGGCGAACAACGCCGGGACCGACGCGTCGGTGGCCGGGGGCGCGGTCAGCGCGGCGCGGTTGCCCAGGGCGTCCAGCCGGGCGTGCTCACGCCGGTCGAGCAGGTCGACCGTCGACAGCGCGCGGGTCGGATCGGCCGTCATCGCCTCCAGGACGCGCTGCAGCCGGTCGATCAGCGTGCGGATGGTGTCCGCGTCGAAGACGTCGGTGCGGAATTCGACCCGCCCGCCGATCCCGGCGGGCTCGTTGTCCTCGGCCCAGCGTTCGGCCAGCGAGAAGGTCAGATCCATGCGGGCGACCTGGGTGTCCAGCGGGATCGATGTGACCTGCACGTCGCCCAGGGCCAGCGCGGCGCCGGGGTCGCTGTCCTGGCCGGCGAAGTTCTGCCAGGCCAGCATGACCTGGATCAGGGGGTGATGGGTCAGGCTGCGGGTCGGGTTGACCTTCTCTACCAGCACCTCGAACGGCACGTCCTGGTGCTCGAAGGCCTCCAGGCTGCGCGTGCGCACCCGGGTCAGCAGCTCGGTGAAGCTGGGGTCGCCGGCGAGGTCGACGCGCAGCACCAGGGTGTTGACGAAGAACCCGACCAGCTCGTCGAGCGCGGGGTCGCGTCGCCCGGCGATCGGGAAGCCGACGGCCACGTCGGTGCTGGCGCTGATCTTGGACAGCAGCACGGCCAGGGCGGCCTGCACCACCATGAAGCTGGTGGAGTTGTACTCGCGGGCCAGCCCGGCGACCTGCTGTTGCAGGTCGGCCGGCCAATCCACCTCGACCGCGGCACCGCGCTGGTCGGCGATCGGCGGGTAGGGCCGGTCGGTCGGCAGCTGCAACCGCTCGGGCATGCCGGCCAACGCGTCCTGCCAGTAGGCCAGCTGCGCGGCGATGCGGCTGCCGCTGTCGGCGATCTCGCCGAACTGGGCGCGCTGCCACAGCGTGTAGTCGACGTACTGCACGGCCAGCGGCTCCCAGTCCGGAGCCCGCCCGGCGCAGCGGCTGGCATACGCCACGCCCAGGTCGCGCACCAGCGGCCGCAGCGACCAGCCGTCGGCGGCGATGTGGTGCACCACGGCCACCAGCACGTACTCGTCGTCGGCGATGCGGAACAGCGAGGCGCGCAACGGGATCTGGGTGGCCAGGTCGAAGGTCTCGCCGGCGGCGGCGTCGATGGCCTCACGCAGCCGGCTCGCCGACCAGCCGCGGGCGTTCACGGTCCGCCAGCTCAGATCGGCTTGCTCGACCGGGATCACCACCTGCTGGGGTGTTTCCTCGGTCGCGGCGAACACCGTGCGCAGGCTCTCGTGGCGGGCCACCACGTCGGCCAGCGCCGCGCCGAGCGCCGGGACGTCGAGGCGTCCGTGCATCCGCAACGCCGCCGCCATGTTGTAGACCGGGGACGGTCCCTGCAGCTGGTCGAGGAACCACAGCCGGCTCTGGGCGAAGGACAGCGGGATCACGGCCGGCCGCTCGCCCGCCACCAGCGGGTCCAGCCGGCCGGTGTCCTCGCCGATGCGCGGGGCCAGCTGGGCGACGGTGGGCGACTCGAAGATGACGCGCACCGGGACGCCGACGTCCATGGCGCTGTTGACCGCCGCGATCACCCGCATCGCCGAGATGCTGTCGCCGCCGAGGTCGAAGAAGGAGTCGTCGACCCCGACGCGCTCGACGCCGAGCACGTGGGCGTAGATGCCGGCCAGGATCTCCTCGGTGGGGGTGGTCGGCGAGCGATACCCGGCGGCGGAGTACTCCGGTGCGGGCAGGGCGCGGATGTCGAGTTTGCCGTTGAGGGTCATCGGCAGCGCGTCGAGCACCACCACCGCCACCGGCACCATGTAGGCCGGCAGGCGCTCGGCCAGCTGTGCGCGCGCCTCGGCGGGGTCCGCGGTGCCGGTGAGGTAGCCGACCAGGCGTAAGTCGGCGGGCCTGTCCTCGCGGGCGATGACGACCGCCTCGTCGACGCCGTCGAGCGCGGCCAGGGCCGAGCGCACCTCGCCGACCTCGATGCGGTAGCCGCGGATCTTGACCTGCTCGTCGGCGCGGCCGAAGTACTGCAGCTGCCCGTCGGGACCCCAGCACACCAGGTCCCCGGTGCGGTACATGCGCGTTCCGGGCTCACCGAAGGGGCAGGCGACGAATCGGGTCGCGGTCAGCCCGGCCCGGCGCGCGTAGCCGTAGCCGACGCCGCGGCCGGCGACGTAGAGTTCGCCGACCACTCCGGCCGGCACCTGGCGCAGCCACCCGTCCAGGACGAACAACGCCGCTCCGGGCACCGCCGAGCCTATCGGCGGCGCGCCCGAGCCGGCGGCCAGCGGTGTGCTCATCGACGAGAAGATCGTGGCTTCGGTCGGGCCGTAGACGTTGACCATCGTCCGTCCGGGCGCCCAGCGGTCGACCAGCTCGGGCGGGCAGGGCTCGGCGCCGATCACCAGCGCGGCGGATTCCAGGCCCTGCGGTGACAGCATGCGCACCGCCGACGGGGTCTGGCTCAGCACGGTGACCTTCTCGGCGGCCAGCAGGGCGTGGAATTCCATGGGTGAGCGGGCCACCGAGTCGGGCACCACGACCAGCCGCCCGCCGTGCAGCAGGGCGCCCCAGATCTCCCACACCGAGAAGTCGAAGGCGTACGAGTGGAACTGGGTCCACACCTGGTCGGCCGAGAACTCGACGCCGACGGCCTGCGCGTCGAATAGCCGGGTCACATTGTGGTGGCTGACCGCCACGCCCTTGGGCACACCGGTGGTCCCCGAGGTGTAGATGATGTGCGCGACGTGTTCCGGCGCCGGCGCGGGCACGGGCGTGCCCGGCTGGCGCGCCACGGCGCGGTCGTCGATGTCGATGACGATCAGGTCGTGGGCGTCCAGCTTGTCCGCCAGCGTCGCGACGGTGACCGCCGCCATCGGCGCGGTGTCGGTGAGCATGAAATCGATGCGCGCCGCCGGCAGCGCCGGGTCGATCGGCAGGTAGGCCGCACCGGTTTTCAGCACCGCCAGGATGGCCACTATCGCGTCGGCCGACCTGCCGAACAGCAGGGCCACGGACTCGCCCGGCCCGACCCCGCGGCCGATCAGCAAGTGCGCCAACCGGTTCGACCTCTCGTCGAGCTCCCGGTAGGACATGGAGCGGCCCTCGAAGGTCACCGCGGCGGCCCGCGGGCTGCGCGCCGCCTGCGCGGCGAACAACGCCGGGATCGACATGGCTTTTGAGGGCGTGCTCGGTTGGGTCAGCACGGCCCGGTCACCCCAGCCGTCCAGCCGGTCGTGTTCGGCGGCGTCGAGCACGTCGATCGACGACAGCCGCCGCGCCGGGTCGGTGGTCATGACGGTCAGCAGCAGCCGCAACCGCTCGACCAGCGTTCCGATTCGTGCCGCGTCGAAGACGTCGGTGTCGTATTCGACCTGGAGGCGCAGTTCCTTGCCGGGCTGGGCCTGCACCGTCAGCGGGTAGTGGGTGGACTCGCGGCTGGTGATGTCGGTGACGGCCAGCTCCTGGTCGGCCGACAGCGCGCTGGCGTCGATCGGATAGTTCTCGTACGCGAACAGGGTGTCGAACAGCTGGTCCTGGCCGGTGATGCGGTGAATCTCGTTGAGCGCCAGGTGCTGATGGTCGAGCGTGTGGTTGTAGGCGCCCCGCAGTTGGTCGAGCAGTTCGGCGGTGGTGGTGGTCGCGGTGATGTTCGCCCGGACCGGCACGGTGTTGATCAGCAGGCCCACCATGGTGTCCGCGCCGGCGACCTCGGCGGGACGGCCCGACACGGTGGTGCCGAAGACGACATCGCCGTGGCCGGTCAGGCCGCACAGCAGTTGCGCGAACGCGGCCTGCAGCACCGTGTTGACGGTGGTGTGGCAGGAGCGGGCCAGGTCGGCGATGGCCTGGCTGAGCTCGGCCGGCAGCGTGTACGACTCGACGCTTTGCGCTCCGAGCTCGGTCCGGTCCTGGGGGCCGACCAGGGTGGGGGTGTCGAAGCCGGCGAACACCTCGGCCCAGGCCGCGCGGGCGGCGTCGACGTCGCGCTCGGCCAGCCAGTCGACGAAGCCGCGGTAGGGTGCCGCCGCCGGCAGGCGCTGCCCGTAGTAGGCGGCGAAGATCTCTCCGAGCAGGATCGGCATCGACCAGCCGTCGAGCACGATGTGGTGGTTGGTCAGCACCAGGCGGTATCGGTCTGCGGCGGTGCGGGCCAGCGCCACCCGGAAGGCGGGCTGCTCGGCGAGGTCGCCGCACACCGCGGCGCGCTCGGCGGCGCACAGCCCCCGAACCCGCGCGTCCGCGTCGGGGTCGCCGTCCAGTTCGAGGTACTGCCAGGCCGCCGCGGGGTCGGCCGGGATGATCTGGACCGGCTCGTCGTACTGGTCGCAGAACCGTGCCACCAGGTTGGGATGCCGGCCGATCATCGTCTGCACCGCGTCGCGCAGGCGGTCGGGGTCGAGCGGGCCGGTGATGCTGATGTCCAGCTGTCCCGCGTAGAGGTCGTCGGTCGCCTGCGCGGTGTTGGCGTGGAAGAGCAGCCCCTGCTGGACCGGGGTGAGCGCCAGCACGTCGGCGATGTGGTGTTGCCGCGCAAGCTGATCGAGCTGGTGTTGGTTCAGGCGGGCGGGCGCGATGTCCGACGGCGTCAGGCCGCCGCCCCCGTCGCGCACGTGGGCGCAGATACCGGCCAGGGCCTCGAACCACAGCCGGCCCAGCCGGGTGACCTGCTCGTCGTCCAGGGCCGAGGGCGCCCAGGTCCAGTTGGCGTGTAGCTGTGGTCCGGCGTCGGTGTCGATGGTGACGGCGTTCAGCTCGACGGTGTGCATCAGCGGCATGGATATGGCGGTCGCCGCGCGGGTGACCGGCCAGCCGTCCGGGTCCGGCCGCCACATGTCGTCGGTGAGCTCGGCCGCACCGCCCTGGCGTCCCAGGTAGTTGAACCCGATCACCGGGTCGGCGCCCTCGAGGTCGACGTCGGTGTTCAGGTAGCGCAGCAGCCCGTAGGTCAGCGGGTCCGGCAGGGCGCGCAGCTGCTCCTTGGCGTCTTTGAGCACCGCGCCGAGCGCCGTGCCGCCGGCGATCACCTGCGCCCAGGAAACACCTTGCACCGCAAGGGACACCGGGTATTTGGTGGTGAACCAGCCCACGGTGTGGGACAGGTCGACGTCGCGGCCCAGCCCCTCGTGGCGGCCGTGGCCCTCGACGTCGATGCCGATCGGTGCGGCGGGGCCGCCGGCGAATTCCGCGCACGCCAGCCCGAACGCGATCAACAGGATGTCTTGCACCCCAGCGTGATACGCCGCCGGCACGTCACCGAGCAGCATGCCGGTGGTTTCCTCGTCGAGTTCCATCGACAGGTGCCCGGCGGTGGCGAAGGTGTCCACCTCGGGGCGCAGCGCGGGAAATGCGGGCGGCGCCGCCGCGACCTGCCGCCAGGCTTCGGCCTGCCCAACCACGTCCGGGTGGTGCGCGTGTTCGGCCAGCCGCGAGGACCACCGGGCGAACGAGGTGCCGGCGGTGGGCAGCGTCACGGGCTGCCCGCCGTGATGCTGCGCCCAAGCGATGTTCAAGTCCTGCAACAGGATTCGCCAGGAAACACCGTCGACGGCCAGGTGGTGAACGATCACCACCAGCTGGCGGGTCGCGCTCGCCCACACCGCGCTGAGCATCACACCGGCGGCCGGGTTCAGCAGTGACCGCGCCTGGATGACCGCCGCGTCGGACAGTTCGTCCACGGCGTGCAGGCAGGTGCGGGCATCCACCGATCCCGGCTCGGGCACCGTCAGCGACCAGCCGGCGGCGGGATCCTTGTCGACGATCAGCCGCAGCATGGCATGGCGGTCCAGCAGGGCCTGTAGCACCGCGACGACGTCGGCATCGGTGGCGGCGGCGGGGGCCTGCACCAGCATGGCCTGGTTGAACTGATCGACTTGGCCGCCGGCGTTTTCCACGTCCTGCAGCCAGCGGATGATCGGGGTGGCCTGCACCGGGCCGAGGCCCTCGTCGGCCACGGCGGCTTCGGCGTCGGCCACTTCGGCCACCCGGGCCAGCCGGGCCACGGTCTGCTCGACGAAGATGTCGCGCGTCTTGCACACCAGGCCCGCCGCCCGTGCGCGGGTCACCACCTGCATCGACGAAATGCTGTCGCCACCGAGGTCGAAGAAGGAGTCGTCGACGCCGACGCGCTCGAGGCCGAGCACCTGGGCGTAGATTCCGGCCAGGATTTCTTCGATTGCGTTGTCGGGGGCGCGATACCGGTCGGCGTCCTGATAGTCCGGTGCGGGCAGGGCGCGGGTGTCGAGCTTGCCGTTGGCGGTGAGCGGCAGGGCCTGCATCACGATCACAGCGGTCGGGATCATGTAGCCCGGCAGCCGCTCGGCCAGCGCGGCGCGCACCGCGGCCGGGTCGGCGGTGCCGGTGACGTACCCGACGAGGCGCCTGTCCCCGGGGCGGTCCTCCCGGGCCACCACGACCGCCTGCTCGACGCCGTCCACCCACGCCAGCGCCGTGCGCACCTCGCCGAGTTCGATGCGGTAGCCGCGGATCTTGACCTGCTCGTCGGCGCGGCCCAGGTAGTCCAGCTGCCCGTCGGCGCGCCAGCGCACCAGGTCACCGGTGCGATACATGCGCGCACCCGGCTCGCCGAAGGGGCAGGCCACGAAACGCGATGCGGTCAAGCCGGACCGCCGCCAGTAGCCGCAGGCGACGCCGGCGCCGGCCACATAGAGCTCGCCGACCACGCCCGGGGGCACCGGCCGCAGCGACTCGTCGAGCACGAACGACGCCGCGCCCGGCACCGGGGAGCCGATCGGCACCACACCGGGCGCCCCCGCCTCCAGCGGCGCGCTGATAGCGGCGTAGACGGTGGCTTCGGTCGGGCCGTAGGCGTTGATCATCGCCCGTCCCGGCGCCCACCGGTCGACCAGTTCGGACGGGCAGGCCTCACCGGCCACCACCAGGGTGACCCCCTGAAGGCCCGCCGGCGGGAGCGCGCCGGCCGCGGACGGGGTTTGGCTGAGCACGCTGACCTGTTCGGCCACCAGCAATGCGTGCAGATCTTCGGGTGAACGGGCCACCGATTCGGGCACCACGACCAGTCGGCCGCCATGCAGCAGGGCGCCGAAGATCTCCCAAACCGAGACATCGAAGGCCAGCGAATGCCATTGCGACCACACGCCCTCGCGCGGCAGTCCCGAGTCGCCGGCCGCCAGCAGCTGGGTGACGTTGCGGTGCGTCACCGCAACGCCTTTGGGGACACCGGTGGTGCCCGAGGTGTAGATCAGGTAGGCGAGGTCGTCCGGTCCCGGCGCCGGCAGTGCGGTGGCCGGCTGGGTGTCGATGGCGGGGGCCTCGATATCACCGACGTCGACGACCTCGACGTCGGTACCGTCGAACCGGTCGGCCAGATCGGCGGTGGTGACCGCCGCGACCGGGGCGGCGTCGGTGAGCACGAAGCCGATCCGCGACTCGGGCAGTGCCGGGTCGATCGGCAGGTAGGCCGCCCCGGATTTGAGCACCGCGAGGATGGCCACGATCGCCTCGGCGGAGCGCGAAAAGAGCAGCGCCACAGTCCGTCCCGGGCCCGCGCCACGGGCGGTCAGCAGATGCGCCAGCCGGTTCGACGCCTCGTCCAGCTCACGATAGGTCAGCGAGCGGCCGTCGCACACCAGCGCCACGGCATCGGGGGTGCGGGCTACCTGCGCGGCGAACAGCGTCGGGATCGACTCGGTGCGCGTTGCCGATCCGCTCAGCGCGGCCCGGTTTCCGATCTCGTCCAGCCACGCGTGTTCGCTCTCGTCGAGCAGATCGACCGACGAAACCGCTTGTGCGGGATCGGCGGTCATCGCATCCAGCACCCGCTCCAATCGGTCGATCAGCGCCTCGATGGTGTCCTCGTCGAACACGTCGGTGCGGAATTCGAGGGTTCCGCCGATCCCGGCGGGCTCGTTGCTCTCGGCCCAGCGCTCGCCCAGCGAGAAGGTCAGGTCCATGCGGGCGGTCTGGGTGTCCACCGGCATCGGCGTGACGTCGACGTCGCCCAGGGACAGCCCCGCGGCCGGGCCGCCGTCCTGGCCGGCGAAGTTCTGCCAGGCCAGCATCACCTGCACCAGCGGGTGGTGGGTCAGGCTGCGGGTCGGGTTGAGCCGCTCGACGAGCACCTCGAAGGGCACGTCCTGGTGCTCGTAGGCGGCCAGGCTGCGCGTGCGCACCCGGTCCAGCACCTCGGCGAAGGTCGGGTCACCGGCGACGTCGACCCGCAGCACCAGGGTGTTGACGAAGAAGCCCACCAGCTCATCGAGAGCGGGGTCGCGTCGCCCGGCGATCGGAAAGCCCACCGCCACATCGGGATTGGCGCTGAGCTTGGACAACAGCACCGTCAGCGCGGTCTGGATCACCATGAAGCTGGTGGCGTTGTGTTTTTGGGCGACATCGCGGACCCGCCGCTGCAGCTCGGTGGGCCAGTCGATTTCGACGGTGGCGCCGCGCTGGTCGGCCACCATCGGGTAGGGCCGGTCGGTGGGCAGCTGCACCCGCTCGGGCATGCCGGCCAGCGCGTCCTGCCAGTAGGCCAGCTGGGCGGCGATGCGGCTGTCGCCGTCGGTCAGGTCACCGAATTGCGCGCGCTGCCACAGCGTGTAGTCGACGTACTGCACCGGCAACGGCGCCCAGTCGGGGGCCCGCCCGGCACAGCGGCTGGCGTAGGCCACCCCCAGATCACGCACCAGCGGCGTGATGGACATGCCGTCGGCGGCGATGTGGTGCACGACCGCCACCAGCACATGCTGGTCGTCGGCCACATGGAAAAGCTCTGCCCGCAAAGGGATTTGGGTGGCCAGGTCGAAGGTGTAGCGGGCCGTGTCGCCGATCGCCTCCTCCAAGTGGGTTGCCGACCAGCCGCTGGCGTCGACAACCTCCCAGCCGAAATCGGCCGCCTCCGCCGGTAAGACGACCTGCTGGGGTGTTCCCTCGGGCGCGGCGAACAGGGTGCGCAGGCTCTCGTGCCGGGCCACCACATCGCCCAGGGCGGCCCCGAGCGCCTCGGCGTCGAGTCGGCCGTCCAGCCGCAGCGCGGCCGACATGTTGTAGACCGGCGAGGGCCCCTGCAATTGGTCCAGGAACCACAACCGATTCTGCGCGAACGACAGCGGCACCACCGCGGGCCGCTCCCCCGCGATCAACGGCTCCAGCCCGCTTCCGCCCTCGCCGATCCGGGGCGCCAACTGGGCCACCGTGGGCGACTCGAACACGACGCGCACCGCCAGATCGGCACCCAGGCTCGCGTTGATCGCGGCGATCAGACGCATCGCCGAGATGCTGTCCCCGCCGAGATCGAAGAACGAGTCGTCGACCCCGACCCGCTCCACGTCGAGGATCTCGGCGTAGATGCCGGCCAGGATCTCTTCGGTGGGGGTCTCGGGGGCGCGGTACTCACCGGCGACGTAGTCGGGTGCCGGCAGGGCGCGGGTGTCCAGTTTGCCGTTGGCGGTCAACGGAAGTGCGTCGAGCGCCATCACCGCGGCGGGGACCATGTAGGCGGGCAGCCGTTCGGCCAGTGCGGTGCGCGCCGACGTCGCGTCGGCGCTGCCGGTCAGGTAGCCGACCAGGCGCTTATCGCCGGGGCGGTCCTCGCGCGCGATGACCACGGCCTGCTCGACGCCGTCGAGTCCGGCCAGCGCGGTTTGGATTTCGCCGAGTTCGATGCGGTAGCCGCGAACCTTGACCTGCTCGTCGGCGCGGCCGAAGTACTGCAGCTGCCCGTCGGCGGTCCAGCGCACCAGGTCGCCGGTCCGGTACATCCGCGTTCCGGCCCCGCCGAACGGGCAGGCCACAAACCGCGATGCGGTCAGCCCGGGCCGACTGAGATATCCCGCGGCCACACCGGATCCGGCCACATACAGCTCCCCGACCACACCTTCGGGCACCGGACGCAACGACTCGTCGAGTACGAACAGCGCCGCCCCGGGCACCGGGGACCCGATCGGCACCGGCCCGTGGGCCGCCGACCCCGGCGCCAGGGGTGCGCTGATGGTCACACACATCGTCGTCTCGGTCGGCCCATAGGCATTGACCATCACCCGTCCGGGCGCCCACCGGTCCACCACCTCGGCCGGGCAGGCCTCACCGGCCATCACCAGCGACACCGACTCCAGCCCCTCGGGCGAGAGCATCGCCACCGCCGACGGGGTCTGGGTCAACACGGTGACGCCCCGGGCGACCAACACCTCATGCAGGTCTTGGGGTGAACGCGCCACCGACTCGGGCACCACGACCAGCCGCCCGCCGCGCAGCAGCGCGCCGAAGATCTCCCAGACCGAGACGTCGAAAGCCAGCGAGTGACTGTGCGACCAGACCCCCGCTGCCGGCAGGCCCGCATCCAGTGACCCCAGCAGCGCGGTGACGTTGCGATGAGTGATGGCAACGCCTTTGGGGACACCGGTGGTGCCCGAGGTGTAGATCAGGTAGGCGACGCTGTCCGGCCGCGGCAGCGGCAGACCCGTGTCCGGGAAGCTGTCGATGCGCCGATCGTTGACGTCGATGACGGGCACGCCGTGGCCCTCGAACCGCCCGGTCAGATCAGCGGTGCTGACCGCGACCACCGGCGTGGCGTCGCCGAGCATGAACTCGATCCGGGTATCCGGTGAAGAGGGGTCGATCGGCAGATAGGCCGCCCCGGTCTTGAGCACCGCCACAATCGCCGCGACGGCCTCGGCAGACCGCGAAAACAGCAGGGCCACAGTCTGTCCCGGGCCCGCACCGTGGGCCGCCAACTGGTGTGCCAACCGGTTCGACGCCTCGTCCAGCTCGCGGTAGGTCACCGACAAGCCCTCGCACACCAGCGCCACCGCCTCCGGCGCGCCGGCCACCTGCGCGGCGAACAACTCCGGCACCGACACCGGCGCACTCGCCGGCCCGGTCAAAACCGCCGTATTTCCAAGCCTTTCCAGACGCGCGTGCTCGGCCTCGTCGAGCAGGTCCACCGACGACAACGGGTGGGTGGGATCGGCGGTCATCACCGTCAGCACCCGCCGCAGCCGCGCGATCAGCGTCTCGATGGTGGCCGCGTCGAACACGTCGGTGCGGAATTCCACCCGCCCGCCGATGCCGGCGGCCTCACCGTTGGCGGTCCAGCGTTCGGCGAGTGAGAACACCAGGTCCATACGGGCCGACTGGTCCTCCACCGGCACGGACTCGACCTCGAGGTCGCCCAGCGCCAGACCGGCGGCCGGGTCGTCGTGCCCGGCGAAGTTCTGCCAGGCCAGCATCACCTGAACCAGCGGATGGTGTGTCAGGCTCCGGGTCGGGTTGATCCGCTCGACCAGCACCTCGAACGGCACGTCCTGGTGCTCGAACGCCGCCAGGCTGCGCGCCTGTACGCGCTCCAGCAGTTCGGTGAAGCTGGGGTCGCCGGTCAGGTCGACACGCAGCACCAGCGTGTTGACGAAGAATCCGACCAGCTGGTCGAGGGCGGGGTCGCGTCGCCCGGCGATCGGGAAGCCCACCGCCACATCGGAACTCGCGCCGATCTTGGACAGCAGCACGGCCAGGGCGGCCTGCACCACCATGAAGCTGGTCGCGTTGTGCTCGCGGGCCAGTCGGCGAACCTGCTCCTGCAGTTCCGCGGGCCAGTCCACGACCACGCTGTCGCCGCGCTGGTCGGCCACCGGCGGGTAGGGCCGATCGGTGGGTAACTGCAGCCGTTCGGGCATCCCGGCCAGCGCCTGCTCCCAGTAGGCCAGCTGAGAGCCGATGCGGCTGGTGCCGTCGTCGAGGTCACCGAACTGGGCACGCTGCCAGAGCGTGTAATCGATGTACTGAACCGGCAATTCGGCCCATCCCGGGGCCTGCCCGGCGCACCGGCTGGTGTAGGCCACACTCAGGTCGGCGCCCAGCGGCGTGAGCGACAAACCGTCGGCGGCGATGTGGTGCACCACGATGGCCAGCAGGTGCTCATCCGCGGTCAGCTTGAAAAGCTTTGCCCGCATAGGGATTTCGCCCGACAAATCAAACGTGTAGCGGGTGGCGCCCTTGATGGCGTCGTCCAGCTGGTCTGGCGACCAAGCCGTGGCATCGACGGCCTCCCAGCCGAAGTCGGCGCGCTCGGCGGGCATCACGGCCTGCTGGGGGGTTCCCTCCTGCGCCGGGAACAGGGTGCGCAGACTTTCGTGGCGGCTCACCACGTCGGCCAGCGCCGCACCGAGGGCATCGGGGTCGAGCTGCCCGCGCAGCCGCAACACGGCCGCCATGTTGTACAGCGGTGAGGGGCCCTGGAATTGGTCGACGAACCACAACCGGTTCTGCGCGAACGACAACGGGACCACCGCGGGCCGCTCACCGGCCACCAGCGGCTCCAGGCCGCCGGTGCTCTCGGCGATGCGCGGCGCCAACTGGGCGACCGTGGGTGCCTCGAAGACGACGCGCACCGGAAGGTCGCTTTCCAGCGCGGAATTGATGGCGGTGACCAGGCGCATGGTGGACAGTGAGTCGCCGCCGAGGTCGAAGAAGGAGTCGTCGACCCCGACCCGCTCGACGCCCAAAACCTGGGCGTAGATGCCGGCCACGATCTCCTCGATCGCGGTGCTCGGGGCGCGGTAATTGTCGACGGCCCGATAGTCCGGGGCGGGTAGGGCCCGGGCGTCGAGCTTGCCGTTCACCGTTACCGGCAGCGCGTCGAGCACCACCACCGCCGCCGGGACCATGTACCCCGGGAGTCGCTCGGCCAGCGCGGCCCGCGCCTTGCCCGGGTCCGCCGAACCGGTGACGTAACCGACCAGGCGCTTGTCACCGGGGCTGTCCTCGCGGGCGACGACGGCCGCCTGCTCCACCCCGTCGAATGCGGCCAGCGCCGCCTGGATTTCGCCGAGTTCGATGCGGTAGCCGCGGACCTTGACTTGTTCGTCGGCGCGGCCGAGGTAGCGCAGTTGTCCGTCGGGGCCCCAGCAGACGAGATCGCCGGTGCGATACATCCGGGTGCCCGGTTCACCGAACGGACACGCCATGAACCGCGACGCGGTCAGCCCGGGCCG
>NZ_LZJP01000027.1:0-532 GCF_001667865.1 Mycobacterium mantenii
CCGCTGCGCCCGGCTCCGCCGCGCTGGCGATCGCCACGGACCCGATGGTGGCGATCCGCTGCGCCCGGCTCCGCCGCGCTGGCGATCGCCACGGACCCGATGGTGGCGACCCGCTGCGCCCGGCTCCGCCGCGCTGGCGATCGCCACGGACCCGATGGTGGCGACCCGCTGCGCCCGGCTCCGCCGCGCTGGCGATCGCCACGGACCCGATGGTGGCGACCCGCTGCGCCCGGCTCCGCCGCGCTGGCGATCGCCACGGACCCGATGGTGGCGACCCGCTGCGCCCGGCTCCGCCGCGCTGGCGATCGCCACGGACCCGATGGTGGCGACCCGCTGCGCCCGGCTCCGCCGCGCTGGCGATCGCCACGGACCCGATGGTGGCGACCCGCTGCGCCCGGCTCCGCCGCGCTGGCGATCGCCACGGACCCGATGGTGGCGACCCGCTGCGCCCGGCTCCGCCGCGCTGGCGATCGCCACGGACCCGATGGTGGCGATCCGCTGCGCCCGGCTCCGCCGCGCTGGCGATCGCCAC
>NZ_LZJP01000028.1:0-32080 GCF_001667865.1 Mycobacterium mantenii
GCCTAGCGCTTGGTCACATCCGCCACTGGGGTCTTAGCGCGGGGGGACATGGTCGAGTGCCCGCCTCTGAGCGACAACGGGAGACGGTGGGCGGACGGGCGCGCGTGCGCGGCCCCGCGCCCAGTCCGACTGCGCCCAGCCCCGTGCCGCGGGCCGCGGGCCGCGGGCCGCGGGCGCAGTCTGACCGCGCGGGCCGCGGGCGCAGTCTGACCGCGCGGGCCGCGGGCGCAGTCTGACCGCGCGCCAATCCATTTGTCGCTCAGAGGCGGGCATTTCATCACCCGTCCGTCGGAGAGACGGATGTGACGCATGTGATCAAACGATCCTAACGACCCTGACGACCCTGCTACCGGGCCGTCAGTTCTTGGGCCCGCCGCGGAATCGATTGCCGATCCGGATGCCGGGCAGCAGCAGGCTGCGCGGCGCGAACCGGCCGCCGGTGCTGACCACCTTGGGCACCACGCCAGGCACCACGGTCCGCCGGCCGGACAGCATGCCGCCGATGGCCGCCTCGGCCACGTCACGCGGCGAGACCTGCGCGATGGGAATGCTGAACCGCTCGGCGTTGGCGATCTCGGCCCACTCCGTCGGCACCGGTCCCGGGCACAGGCAGGTGACCGACACCCCCGTTCCGTGCAACTCCTCGTGCACCGCTTCGGAGAACGTCTGCACGAAAGCCTTGGTGGCCGAATACACCGCCATGAACGGAACCGGCTGGAACCCCGCGATCGACGCGATGTTCATCACCGCACCGGCGCCGCGCTCGACCATGCCGGGCAGGACCGCGTGGGTGAGTTCCATCAGCGCCAGCGCGTTGAGGGTGACCTCTTCGCTCTCGCGTTCCACCGGCAGCTCGTGAAAGACCCCGCTGGTGCCGAAACCGGCGCTGTTGCACAAGCCGGCGATGGGTTCGTTGCGCAGCCGGTTCGCCAGCTGGGCGCGGCCCTTGCCGTCACCGAGGTCCAGCGGCATCACCTCGACGGCGACCGAGTACTCATGGCCCACCTCGTTGGCCAGGTCGTCGAGGCGGTCGCGGCGCCGCGCGACCAGCAACAGCGGGAAACCGCGGCGGGCCAATCCGCGAGCGAGTTCGGCGCCGATGCCGGACGAGGCACCGGTGATGACGACGGTGGTCTGGATGTCAGGTTTTGGAAGGCTCATGGTGTTACCAATGTATCCCTCGGGTCGCCCGCACAAACGTTTCGCTGCGTCTATCGAATTGCGTTGTATCGGTTGAGGATTCATCGCCCTTTGCGGCGTCGGAGTCGCTGAACATGGCAAACGCCCTGTTGCGCACCCGGTCCATCACCGCGGGGTTGACCGCGTCGGCGACGGCGGCGAACTGCCCGAACGGTGAGCTGGCCCGGCGGGGCCGGTGCACGATCGCGTCGGTGATCACCCCGGCCGCCTGCTCGGGCGTCAGCGCCGGGAACTTGTCGTAGAGCGTGGTCGGGCTGATCATCGGCGTGCGCACCAGCGCCATGTGCACCGTGGTGAACCGCACGTCGTCGTTCACGGTTTCGGCCTGCAGCGCGTCGCACAAACTGTCCAGGGCGGCCTTGCTGGCGATGTAGGCCCCGAAGCGTGGCGCGCGGGTCTGCACGCCGACCGAGGACACATTGATCACGTGCCCGTATCCCCGCTCCCGCATCCCGGGGATGAACTTGAGGATCAGCTGGACGGCGCCCAGGTAGTTCAGCTGCATGGTCCGCTGGTAGTCGTGGATCCGGTCATAGGACAACTCGAGTGAGCGCCGGATCGAGCGTCCCGCATTGTTGATCAGGATGTCGACCCCGCCGAGATCGTCGAGCACCTGATCGGCCATCGCGGCGATGGCGTCCATCTCGGACAGGTCGCACGGGTAGACGTGGGCCGTCCCGCCGTTGCCGCGGATCTCCTCGGCGACCTTTTCCAGGTTCTCCCGGGTGCGCGCGACCAGCGCCACCGTGCCGCCGGCTTCCGCGATCTTCTTCGCGGCGGCCTCACCGATGCCGGAGGACCCCCCGGTGATCAGGGCGGTCTTGCCCGCCACGGCGTCCTCGAGGGTGCGGCCCTGCACCGCGTCGAGCAGATTCCTCAGATAGAACGGCCGATACCGTCCGGCCGAGTTGGGGGTGTTGACGATGTGGGACACCGCCGCCAGTGGCTTTTCCACCAGGTTCCCGATCGAGTTCTCCACCAAGTTCGTTATGTCACCAAGATTCATCGGCTTTCGCTCCTGATGATGTGAGCCCCCCGACCGCAATTGGCCTGCCCGTTGACCACGACCGCCTTACGGGGCTGCGCGAGTGATGTGACGTGCATCATTAAGCCAACCTAGGACATCGCAGGACCGCCTCGGTGCAGATTGCGGTCATGTCACCCGTCGCCCGCCCTCACGGCCCGCCGAGAACCACCGTCAGCAATGGGCAATCCGCTTGTTACACAGGGCAATCCGGGCGTGATCGCGCACTAACTGACGAGCAACGCCGGGATGTTCCAATCGTGCTTATGAAAATTCTGGCGCGCTTCCGCAAGTCCGCACCGGCACCCATCTACGACCGGATCGGTGGGCACGAGGCGATCGAAGTCGTGGTCGAGGACTTCTACGTTCGGGTGCTTGCCGACGACGAACTGTCCGGCTTTTTCACCGGCACGAACATGAACCGCCTCAAGGGCAAACAGGTGGAGTTCTTCGCCGCCGCCCTGGGCTGCCCGGAACCCTACACCGGCGCTTCGATGAAGCAGGTGCACCAGGGCCGCGGGATCACCATGCACCACTTCAGTTTGGTGGCCGGGCATTTGGCCGACGCGCTGGCCGCCGCCGGGGTGCCGTCCGAGACGGTGACCGAGATACTCGGCGCGATCGCGCCGTTGGCCCCCGAGATCGCCACGGGCGACGCCGGCAAGGTCAAGGTCTGACCTCAAGGGTCGGAGTACCGGGAACAGCAGGGCGGGGTCAAGCTCGATTCAACGGCACGAAATTTCTGTGCCATACGTCGTGAACGATGCCTAGCATGCCTGACATGCGGCGCACATTTGACGACCTGATCGCCGAGGCGGACGTTGCCCCGGTCGACGGCTGGGACTTCTCGTGGCTGGACGGCCGGGCGACCGAGGAACGCCCATCGTGGGGTTACCAGCGCCTGCTGAGCGGCAGGTTGGCGACGGTGTCGGCCGCGCTCGACATCCACACCGGCGGCGGGGAGGTGCTCTCCGGCGCGGGACCGTTCCCGCCCACCATGGCGGCCATCGAGACGTGGCCCCCGAACGCGGCGCTGGCCACCCGGCGGCTGCATCCGCTGGGCGTGGTGGTCGTCGCGACTCGCGACGAACCGCCGCTGCCGTTCGCCGACGAGGCGTTCGACCTGGTGACCACGCGGCATCCGATCTCCGTCTGGTGGACCGAGATCCTGCGGGTGCTCAGGCCGGGCGGCACCTATTTCGCCCAGCACATCGGGCCCGCCACGATGGGCGAGCTGGTCGAGTTCTTCATCGGGCCGCAGCCGCAGAAGTGGGCCGAGTTTCACCCCGACGCCGTGTGCGCGCAGGCCGAGGCAGCCGGGCTGCAGATCGTGGACGTGCGGATGGAGCGGATGCGGGCGGAGTTCTTCGACATCGGCGCCGTCGTGTACTTCCTGCGCAAGGTGATCTGGACGGTTCCCGACTTCACCGTGGCGCGCTACCGCGACCGCCTGGCCGAACTGCACGAGCGCATCGAAACCGGCGGGCCATTCGTCGCCCACTCGGTACGGCTGCTGGTCGAGGCCCGCAAGCCCGGGTGAGTCAGCCCTCGTCGCGCAACACATCCAGCGCGTGTTGCAGATCGGCCGGGTAGGGGCTGACGATCTCGATCCGCCTGCCGTCGGCCGGATGGGCGAACGACAGCGAACGGGCATGCAGCCATTGGCGTTCCAGCCCAAGCTTTTTCGCGAGCTTGGGGTCGGCGCCGTAGACGAGGTCACCGCAGCACGGGTGGTGCAGCGCGGAGAAATGCACCCGGATCTGGTGGGTGCGACCGGTTTCCAGGTGCACGTCGAGCAGGCTGGCCGCGTGAAAGGCTTCGATGGTGTCGTAGTGGGTGAGGCTGTGCCGGCCATCCTTGGTGACCGCGAACTTCCATTCGCCGCCGCGGTGACGTCCGATCGGCGCGTCGATGGTCCCGCTGGACGGGTCCGGGTGTCCTTGCACCAGCGCGTGATAGCGCTTGTCGACGGTGCGCTGCTTGAACGCGCGCTTGAGCACGGTGTAGGCGCGCTCGGAGAGCGCCACCACCATCACCCCGGAGGTGCCGACGTCGAGGCGGTGCACGATGCCCTGCCGCTCGGGCACGCCCGACGTGGTAATTCGGTAACCGGCCGCGGCCAGGCCGCCGAGCACGGTCGGCCCCGTCCAGCCCACCGACGCGTGCGCCGCCACCGCCGCCGGCTTGTCGACCGCGACGATGTCGTCGTCGGAGTACAGGATCGTCATGCCCTCGATGTCGACGGGCGTGTTGACTAAAGGCGCCGGCGCCTCGGGCAGGCGCACCTGCAGCCAGGCGCCGCCGGTCAGCCGGTCGGACTTGCCGGCCGGCACGCCGTCGAGCTCCACCCCGCCGTCCTCGGCGAGCGCGGCCGCCGCGCTGCGCGACAGCCCCAGCAGCCGCGCGATCCCGGCGTCGACGCGCATGCCCGCCAGCCCCTCCGGGACGGGCATCGAGCGGTCACTCACCCCCGCGGTCTCCGGCGTCGCCCTCGTCCTTGCGCGTGGAGCGCCGACCAACCGAATCGAAGTCGAACCCGAAGATCGACAGCACCACCAGCAGGATGGCGCCGCCGACCACCGAGGGATCGGCGACGTTGAACACAGGCCACCAGCCGACCGACAGAAAGTCCACCACGTGCCCGCGAAGCGGTCCGGGTGCGCGGAAGAAACGATCGACCAGGTTGCCCATGGCGCCGCCGAGGATCATGCCCAGGCCCACCGCCCACCACGGGGACACCAGCCGCCGGCCCATCCAGAAGATGCCGACCACCACACCGGTCGCGATCAGCGTCAGCACCCAGGTGTATCCCGTCGCCATCGAGAACGCCGCACCCGAATTGCGCACCAGGGTCCAGGTCACCGTGTCGCCGATGATCGGCACCGGCTGACCGGGAGGCAGCAGTTTGACGGCGAGCACCTTGGTGACGACGTCGAGGGCCAGCACGATCGCCGCGATCGACAGCAGCAGCCGCAGCCGCCTCGGGGCGCGTTCGGGCGCCGCGACGGTTTCGGGCTCCCGCTCGACCGGGGCGGCCTCACCAGCCTCTTCGGCTGAGGTCACCGGCTCAGTCGAGTTCGTTGGTTCTTCAGGCACGTCCCCATCATCCCCTACCGCCCCGCGCAGGCTAGCCGTGTTCGCGCGGCGGCGATGCGCAATGATGCCAGCATGGCCCGCCTCACCGTGATCGCCACCGGAGGCACGATATCGACCGGCACCGGCGCCGACGGGGTGCACCGGCCCTCGTACAGCGGGGCGGACCTGACGGCGCCCTTTCGCGCGGAACACGAGGTCGACGTCGTTGACCTGCTGGCGGTCGACAGCTCGGAGCTGACGCTGGCCGACTGGGACCGGATCCGCGACGTGGTGACGGCCGCGGTCGACGGCGGCGCAGACGGTGTGGTCGTCCTGCATGGCACCGACACCATGGAGGAAACCGCACTGTGGCTCGACCTCACCTACGCGGGCCAGGCCCCGGTGGTGCTGACCGGCGCCATGCGCAGCGCCGACGCCCCCGACGCGGACGGCCCGGCCAATGTGCGCGACGCCCTGACGGTGGCGGCCAGCCCGGCCGCCCGTGACCTGGGCGTGGTGACGTGCTTCGCCGGCCGGGTGCTGCAACCGCTGGGCATGAGCAAGGTGGCCACCGAGGACCTGAGCGGATTCACCGGCCGGCTGCTCGGCACCGTCGCCGGCGAGCTGACACTGGCGGCCCCGAAGACGCGCCCGTACCTCGGCGATCTGCGGGCCGCCACCGCGCCGCGCGTCGACATCGTCGCGGCGTACCTGGGCAGCGACGCGGTGGCGCTCGATGCGTGCGTGACCGCCGGGGCGCGGGCCGTGGTGCTCGAGGCGCTGGGTTCGGGAAACGCCGGGCCCCCGGTGGTCGACGCGGTGCGCCGGCACTGCGGCAACGGCGTCGTCGTCGCGGTGTCCACCCGGGTACCCGGCGGACGGGTCGCCGCCGGCTACGGCCCCGGGCACGACATGGCGGCCGCCGGGGCGGTGCTGGTGCCGCGGCTGCGACCGTCGCAGGCGCGCGTCCTGCTGATCGCCGCGCTGGCCGCGAAGCTACCGGTCGCCGATGTCGTCGCCCGGTGGGGCGGATAGGGCCTCGGCCTGCAGCACACCGGCGTAGTCGGGCCAATCCAGGGAATCGACCGGGTTGGCGCGGACCAGGTCGCCGCCGTCGGCGGGGAACGTGCGGGCCGGGCCGGGGCCGGAGCTCCGGGTTTCGAACCGGGCGGTGACCACGCCGTGGCCCGCGCCCTGCACCCAGCCGTGCCCGAGCTCGCGGTGGGCCACGTCGTCGCCCACCCGCCACCCGGCATCCTCTCCTGCCTGGGCCCCGGGCCCAAACATGGTTTCGGTCGCGGTTTCGACGGACGGTGAATCCGGTTGCGGCGCCGGCAGTTCCAGATCCGGAAACAGCGACTCCTGACGGACGTCGCTCAACCCCGAAAAGCCCACGCCCAGAAGGCGAATGGGCCCGATCTCGCGCGGATCGAGCAGCAGCCGCCGGGCCAGATTGAGCAGGGCGGCGACCTCGGTGGTCGCATACGGCAGCGTCGCCGACCGGGTCAGCGTGCTCATGTCGGATTTCTTCAGCTTGACCGTGACGGTGCGGGCGCCGCGGCCGTCGCGCAGCAGGCGGTGATGGGCGTGCTCGGCGATCGGCTCGATGGCCTCACGCAGCTGCTCCAGGCTGGTCAGGTCGACGGCGAAAGTGGATTCGGAGCTGATCTGTTTGGCTTCGGCGCGCTCGGCGACCGGGCGGTCGTCGATGCCGCGGGCCAGCCGGTGCAGCGCCGGCCCGATCGTGGCGCCCAGGATGTTGGCCGCCTCCGCCTCGGTCAGCGCGGCCAGCTCGCCGATGGTCTCGATGCCGAGCCGGTGCAGCCTCTCCTCGGCCACCGGGCCGATCCCCCACAGCCGGCGCACCGGCAGCCCGCCCAGCAGGGCGCGCTCCTCGGCGCGGCGCACCACCCGAATGCCGTCGGGCTTGGCCAGCCCGGAGGCGATCTTGGCGATCTGCTTGCCCGAGCCGGCGCCCACCGAGGCGATCAGCCCGGTGTCGTCCCGGACCCGTCGCCGCAGGTCCTCGCAGAACGCCTCGACGTCCTCGGCGGACGCCCCGGCGAGCTGGGCGGGCTCGCCGAACCCCTCGTCGAAGGACAACTGCTCGACGACCGGCATCACCGCGCGAATGGTGTCGAACACCCGCCTGCTGGCCAGCCCGTACACCACGCCGCGCGGCGGCAACACCACCGCACTCACGCCGACCAGCCGGCGGGCCTGATGCATGGGCATGGCCGACCGCGCCCCGAACACGCGCGCCTCGTAGCTGGCCCCGGCCACCACGCCGCGCCCGCCCAGACCGCCGACCAACACCGGACGCCCGCGCAGCGTCGGGCGGGTGAGTTGCTCGACGGAGGCGAAGAACGCATCCATGTCCAGGTGCAGCACCCACCGCGACTCCACACGGTCGATGCTATTGCGCTACTGGGCTAACGTTTTCCACATGGCCATGAACCTTGCGCACCGCCGGATCTGCAGCTCGCAGCGCTGGGCCAAGTCGGTCAAGGACGACCTGTTGCCCTGGGCGCTCGCCAATGTGGACCTGGGCGACAACACGCTCGAGATCGGGCCCGGTTACGGCGCGATCCTGCGGGTGCTGGTGGACAAGACGCCGAGGCTCACCTCGGTGGAGATCGACACGCCGATGGCCGAGCGCCTGCAACGGCTCTACGGCGACCGGGCGCGCATCATCAACGGCGACGCCACCGCCACCGGGTTGCCGTCCGACGAGTTCAGCTCGGTGGTGTCGTTCACCATGCTGCACCACGTCCCGACCGCCGAGCTGCAGGACAAGTTGTTCGCCGAGGCGTTCCGGGTGCTTCGCCCCGGCGGTGTGTTCGCCGGCAGCGACAGCGTGTCCTCGCTGCGGTTCCGGATCCTGCACTTTCGGGACACCTGCAATACGGTCTCGCCGGACACCCTGCCGGATCGGTTGCGCGCGGCGGGTTTTGGTCACGTCGAGGTCGAAGCTCGCGGAGGCAGGCTGCGCTGGCGCGCGGTCAAATGATGGTCACCGGGCCCGCCGACGCCGCCGCTGCGCCCGGGGGTACGCCGCCCCAGACGCGATGGGCAAGGCTGCGCCATCAATGGGACGAGCGCCTGCAACCCGGCGAGCAGGCCACGGTGCTGGCCTGGGCATCGTTCACGCTCACGTTCGCCGGCCTGCGCGGGCTGACTCACTGGATCCGCGCCGGCCATGGACCTTCCGGTGGCGGTATATCCATGGGCGGCAGGCACTTCCACCACTACAACATCGGCATCGGGATGCTGGCGACGGTGGCCGGTGTGGGGTTGCGCGGAACCGACAAGCAGCGGCGGCATCCCGCTGCGGCGGTGGCTTACGGCGCCGCCAACGCCATGATCGTCGACGAGCTGGCGCTGCTGTTGGACCTCAAGGATGTGTACTGGGCCTCCGATGGCCGCGAGAGCGTCGACGTCGCGGTCGGAGTCATCGCCACCGGCGCGACCGTCGTGGCGGGCATGCCGTTCTGGCCGCATGCGCACCGGGCGCTTCGGTCGCACACCACCTCCTCCGCGAGACTGTAAGTGGCAACCACTCTTCTCGAGAAACGTGTCGTTAGTTGCAGTCTCGCGGTGAAAGCGGGCAGCCGGCGGCTGCCAAAGCACGCCGGACCCGGTACACGACAACCTCCGGTCGGTGACGCAGCAGGTCGGCGCTGACCCGGACCAGGCGCCATCCCCGTCGCTCCAGTTCGGCGGTGCGTTCGATGTCATCGGCGCGGATGCGCGGATCTGTCCAGTGCTGCGCCCCGTCGTATTCCACCCCGACCAGCCACTCCTCCCAGCCCATATCGATCCTGGCCAACACCGCGCCCCAGACGTTGCGCACCTCGATCTGGGTCTGCGGCCTGGGCAGCCCCCCGCGCATCAGCACTAGCCGGGTCCTGGTCTCCTGCGGCGATTCGGCGCCCGCGTCGATGAGCGGCAGCACCTGCCTCAGCTGCTTCATGCCGCGCGCGCCACGGTGAGCGTCGATCAAGGGATACACGTCACCCGCGCAGATGCCGGTAGCTCGTGCGAGCGAGTCGATCCGGATGACCGCGGTCTGGAAGCCGCGCCGCCGACCGAGATCGAATGCGGTGCGAGCGGGCGACGTCACCGGCACCCCGTCGACGTCGGTTGTCTCGCCCGCGAGCAAGGTGTCGTTGCGGGTGACGATCAACGCCGGCGGGCGGGTGCGTTCGCATACCAATTCGGCCGGCGCGCGGGCATCCATCCACTCAGCGCCGAGCATGGCGGCCGCCGAAACGCCCGCCACCACCGCTTCTTTTCCGACCATAGCCATGCGGCCACCGCCCGATCGCGCGCGGTCAGCTCATTGCCGCGCTTTTGGTACACGTTGCGGTAGATCCGTTGGCAGGAGCGCCGCAGCTCACGTTGGGTCCACGCTCCCGCGCGAACCGCGTCAGTTCCGATGAAGGGTTCTGCGTTCACGGCAGCAGCGTGCCACGCCACCCCGACATGCCGCGAGACTGCAACTAGCGGCGGGTCTTCTCGGGAAATACGTCGCGGAATACAGTTTCGCGCGTCAGGCTTTTGAAATGCTCACCCGCACACCGTCACCGATGGCGACGGCGTCGGCCGGATCGCCGAATTCGAAGCTGGTGGCCAGGATTTCGCCCGCGATGAGGTCGCGGTGGGTGCGCGCCCAGTCGGCGCGCTCGCCCGGGACCGCCATCACCACCGAAATCCGGTCGGACACATCCAAACCCGTCGACTTGCGCAACTCCTGCAATTCGCGGATCCGGTCTTTGGCCCAGCCTTCGGCCTCGAGTTCGGGGGTCACCGTGCCGTCCAGCACCACCAGGCCTGCCCCGTCGGGCAGGGCCGCGGTGAATTCCGGGTCGGCCGCGACCAGTCGCGAGCTGTATTCCTCGGGTTGCAGCACCGCGGGTCCGGCGGTCAGGGTGCCGTCCGGGTTGACGACGCCCTCCCCCGCCTTGACGGCCTTGATGGCCGCCTGCACGTCCTTGCCCAGCCGCGGCCCGGCGACCCGCGCGTTGACGGTGAGCTCGAAGCGGCCGTAGGTGTCGATCGCGTCGGTGAGCTCGACGCTCTTGACGTTGAGTTCGTCGGCGATCAGGTCGACGAACGGCTCCAGTCGCTGCGGATTGTCTACCGCCACCGTCAGTTTCGGCAACGGCAACCGCACCCGCAGCTTCTTGGCCTTGCGCAACGAGGACGCGGCCGAACAGACTTCGCGGACCTGATCCATCGCGGCGACCAGATCGGGGTCGGCGGGCACATCGCCGGCCTGCGGCCAATCGGTCAGGTGCACCGACCGCTGAAAAGTCAGGCCGCGCCAGACGATCTCGGTCACCGACGGCAGCAGCGGCGCGGCCAGCCGCGCCGTCACTTCCAGCACGGTGTGCAGGGTGTCGATGGCATCGACGTCTTCCTCCCAGAACCTTGAACGCGACCGTCGCACATACCAGTTGGTCAGTGCCTCGGTGAACTGGCGCAGCTGTTCGCACGCCCGGGAGATGTCACAGCTGTCCATCTCGCGGGTCAGGTCGTCGCGCAGCTGGGCGAGCTTGGCCAGGATGTAGCGGTCCAGCACCTGCGTCGAATCGGTGCGCCAGGTACCGACTTTGGGCGCGTAGAGGGCCAGGAAGCTGTAGGCGTTCCAGAACGGCAGCAGCACCTGGCGCACGCCCTCGCGGATGCCCTGCTCGGTGACGATGAGATTGCCGCCGCGCAGGATCGGCGAGGCCATCAGGAACCAGCGCATGGCGTCGGAGCCGTCGCGGTCGAACACCTCGGACACATCGGGATAGTTGCGCAGCGACTTGCTCATCTTCTGGCCGTCGGAGCCCAGCACGATGCCATGTGCCACACAGGTTTTGAAGGCGGGCCGGTCGAACAGCGCGGTGGCCAGCACGTGCAGGGTGTAGAACCAGCCGCGGGTCTGCCCGATGTACTCGACGATGAAGTCGCCGGGATAGTGCCCGTCGAACCAGTCGCGGTTCTCAAACGGGAAGTGCACCTGGGCATACGGCATGGATCCCGAGTCGAACCACACGTCGAGCACGTCGGGGATCCGCCGCATCGTGCTGGCCCCGGTCGGGTCGTCGGGGTTGGGCCGGGTCAGCTCGTCGATGAAGGGCCGGTGCAGATTGGTGGGGCGCACCCCGAAGTCGCGTTCGAGTTCGTCGAGGCTGCCGTAGGCGTCGATTCTCGGGTACGCGGGGTCGTCGGACTTCCACACCGGAATCGGGGTGCCCCAGTAGCGGTTTCGTGAGATCGACCAGTCGCGGGCGCCCTGCAGCCACTTGCCGAACTGGCCGTCCTTGACATGCTCGGGGTACCAGGTGATCTGCTGGTTGAGTTCGACCATGCGGTCCCGGAATTCGGTGACCGCGACGAACCACGACGAGACGGCGCGGTAGATCAGCGGATTGCGGCAGCGCCAGCAGTGTGGGTAGGGGTGCTCGTAGGTTTCGTGGCGCAGCAGCACCGCCCCGTTGGCTGCCGCGGGTCCGCTGCCGTTCTTCAGGTCGCGGATGATGTGCGGGTTCGCGTCAAAGACGTGCTGCCCCTGGTAATCCGGCACGGTGGCGTCGAACCGCCCCTTGGCGTCGACCGGCGTGACCGGCACGATGCCGACCCGGTCGGTGGTCGCCATGTCGTCCTCGCCGTAGGCCGGCGCCATGTGCACGATGCCGGTTCCGTCCTCGGTGGTGACGAACTCGCCCGGCAACACCTGAAAAGCGTTCTCGGTATCCATGAAATACGGGAACGGCGGCAGGTACCGGGTGCCGAGCAGGTCCGCCCCGCGGTAAGTGCCCAGGATCTCGGGTTCTTCCCCTTTTTCGAAGCCCAGCTCGCGAGCGTAGGCGGCGAGCCGCGGCCGGGCCAGCACGAATCGATGCTCGCCCGCCTTGACCTCGACGTAGGTCACGTCGGGGTTGACGGCGACGGCGAGGTTGGACGGCAGGGTCCACGGTGTCGTCGTCCACACCAACAGGTGGGCCCCGTCCAGCGGACCGCCGGTCACCCTAAACCCCACCGTGAGCGCGGGGTCCTGACGGCTCTGATACACGTCGTCGTCCATCCGCAATTCGTGGTTGGACAGCGGGGTTTCGTCGCGCCAGCAGTAGGGCAGCACCCGGTAGCCCTCGTAGGCCAGGCCCTTGTCCCAGAGCTGCTTGAACGCCCAGATCACCGACTCCATGTAGGGCAGATCCAGCGTCTTGTAGTCGTTGTCGAAGTCGACCCAGCGGGCCTGGCGGGTGACGTAGGCCTGCCATTCGTCGGTGTAGCGCAGCACCGATGCGCGGCAGGCGTCATTGAACGCGGCGATGCCCATGTCGTCGATCTGGGACTTGTCGCTGATGCCAAGCTGGCGCTCGACCTCGAGTTCGGCCGGCAGCCCGTGGGTGTCCCAGCCGAAGCGGCGCTCCACCTTGTAGCCGCGCATGGTGCGGTAGCGCGGGACGATGTCCTTGACGTAGCCGGTGAGCAGGTGCCCGTAGTGCGGCAGCCCGTTGGCGAACGGCGGCCCGTCGTAGAACACGTATTCCGGTGCGCCGTCCCGGCGGGCGATGCTGGCGCGGAAGGTGTCGTCATGGGCCCAGTAGTCCAGCACCTCGAGCTCGAGGGCGGGAAAGTCGGGCGCCCCGGCCGGCTTGGGGTAGGCCTGGACGGCGTCCGCGAGCTGGGCGTCGCGGTCAGCCTCGGGGCCGGATGTGTCGGTCACGATGCGCGTTGTCTCCTGTGCCACGGTGCAAACCGGGGACGACGACGCGCTGGCTGCGCGAGCGCCGCGGTACCACCCCGCTTGCCGCGCTTTCGCGTGGCCACTCGATGACGGCTGTGACGGGCCTACCCGTTCGGGTCTACTGGGCCGGGACGGCTGTTCTTCCGAAGGCTCCCCGGTGATGGCCGGATCGACGCCAGTGAATTTTACCGCGAGACTGCAACTGCCCACGCAAATGCCGAGTGAAGTCGTCAGCAGTTGCAGTCTCGCGGGGCGCTAGGCCCGGACTTCGAGGACGCCCACCCGCCACAGCGCGGCGTACACGTGCCGCAGCGGGACGCTCAGCAGGCGAGCGGCGCCGTCGACCAGCGGGTCGCCACCGGCGCCGAACGGCGGGTTGTCGGTCCGGCGGGCCGTGGCCACGGGAGCCTGGGCGGGTGCCGGAACGGTGTCGCCGTCGCGCACCACGGTCAGCGTGCGGGCGGGCGGCACGGTTACCACTTCGTCGGAGAAAGCTACGGTCATCATCGCCTCCTTGAGGGGAGATCCAACGGGGGACTTCATGGACTGACGTGTCCCATCCCGGGTCGGTTCCGATATCAGAACGCTTGGGCGATAACCACTTAGCGTTGCGACGACTCAGCCGAGGAGGTCGCGCCGGAGACCGGTTGGGGACGAAACACGGTTCGGACTTCGATCCGGACTATCGCTAGAACTCATGTGTCCCTCACCTCCTCGCGGTCACGACGCATGCGCGGGTCGCATGCAATCTATGCGCAGCAGAGGAGCAGAATCCGACGACCGTCGGAGATCCGCACCCCTCTCGTCAGAGATTCGGCACTACACGACGTGTCCGGTAGTCCGGAAGCCACCTGGGCTCAACCCTTAAGCCGGGAGGAGCTGTCCTGACCCGGGGCGTCTCTCGACGTTCGGGGTCAGTGGCCTGTATTCGTGTAGACGCCTCACCTAACGAGGTGCTAACCCGACCGATCATGCACGACGGGTATGACACGGTCAAATCCCCGGGTCGCGTGTCGGAGATTCTGTACGCATTCGTTAGGGGCGCACACAGCATTCGGCCAGGTTCGCGGGGCTGAACTGGGCATATGACCCGGCACTGGCGATCGCAAGCGCGGCGAAGCCGGGCGCAGCGGGTCGCCGCCATCCGGCACGCGGCCGGAAGAGGATCGGGGCCGCACGGTTGCCGAGCGGCCCCGATCACTTCTCGACCAGGCCGTCGAGCCGGCCGATGGTGTCGATGAACTCTTCGACCATGTCGAGCACCACCGCGCGGGTCGGGCGGACGCGGTCGAGCGAGCCCACCACCTGTCCGACGAAGTAGGTGGCCAGCTCGCGCGCCTTGGCGCCCTGGTGGGCGGCGGCTTGATTGATCCGCACCTGCGGCTCGGCGATCAGCGCGGTCTGCAGCGGCATGCCCAGCGGGTCCGGGTTTTCCGGCCGCTCCCACTCGTCGGTCCAGGCGGTGCGCAGCATCCGCGCCGGCTTGCCCGTCATCGAGCGCGACCGCACCGTGTCCGACGAGCTGGCGGCCAGGAACTTCTCCTTGACCACGGGCACCGTCTCGGCCTCTTCGGTGGTCAGCCACACCGAGCCGCACCAGACGCCCTCGGCGCCCAGGGCCAGCGCCGCGGCGATCTGGCGGCCGCGGGCGATTCCGCCGGCGGCCAGCACGGGCACCGGCGCCACGGCGTCGACGACCTCGGGGACCAGGACCATGGTCGCCACCTCGCCGGTGTGACCGCCCGCCTCGGTGCCTTGCGCGACGATCAGGTCGACGCCCGCGGCGGCATGCCGCTGCGCGTGCCGGGTGGTCCCGGCCAGAGCGGCCACCAGCACGTCCTGGTCGTGCGCGCGTTGGACGAGGTCCGGCGGGGGCGGGCCGAGCGCGCTGGCGATCAGCCGGATGTTGTTGGAGAACGCCACGTCGAGCAGCGGCTCGTAACCCTTGGGCGAGATGTTCAGGCCGCCGAGGGATCGGCGCGGTTCCTCGGCGGCCGCCGTGATCCCGTACCGGGCCAGGAGGTCGTCGACGAACGCGCGATGCTCGTCGGGTAGCAGGGTGCGCGCCTGTGCGGTGTCGATCCCACCCTGCTCGGCGCCCACGTACTTGGGCGGCAGCAGCAGATCCACGCCGTAGGGTTTGCCCCCGGTCTGCTCCTCGATCCAGGTCAGCTCGCTCTGCAGGCGCTGCGGGCTGTGCGCGGTGGCACCCAGGATCCCGAAGCCGCCCGCGTTGGTCACCGCGGCCACCACATCGCGGCAGTGGCTGAAGGCACAGATCGGGAATTCGACTCCGAGCATCTCGGCGACCCTGGTTCGCATTGACCGACGCTAAGAGTTATTGATTGCTAAGTCAATCGGCCACGGGGCGTGGGCAACTCGGGTGCGAGCGCGGGCGCTAAGACCGGGGCGATCGGCCGTCCGGCGGCCAGCTCGACACGCCCTCCTCCAACGGCACCTCCAGGCTCTGCAGGATCGAGGCGACCATCCGCCAGGCGCCGATGACCGTGACGAGTTCGACGAGAACCGTTGTGTCACCTCCGAATTCGTGTTCGCATGCCGCCCAGCTCGCGGCGCTGACCGCGCCGTCGCGTACCACGTCGTCGGTGGCCGCGAGCACGGCCCGCTCGATGGACCCGAACCCGGCATGGTTCTGCCAATCCCGCACGCCCAGCAGATCCTCGGCCGGAACGCCGAGCCGGGATGCGACGCGCCAGTGCTGTGTCCATTCGTATTCGCAGGCGGTGAGCCAGCCGATCCGCATGATCACCAACTCGCGTAGCCGTGAGTCGAGCGCCCCGTGCCAGAGCATGGTGGCGAGCAGGTCGTTGATGCCGCGCGCCAGCGGCGGATGGTTGAGCAGCACCTGGAAGATGCTCAGTTCGGCCATGTAGTTGGGGACGGCCGCTTCGTCGGCGGCGGCCCGGGCTTCCTCGAGTGGCAGTTGGGGCAGGCGCGCTGTTGTCATCGGATGGGCACTCCTTTGCGCTGGCGGGACCGTCGCGTTCTACCGTCATGGTAGTCAGCGGACGCCGCAGCGACGACGAGTTGGCGATCTCGCGGTGAATCCTAGTACCGCTGAACCGATTTCACAGCAGACCGAGCAGCTGCAGGTCGGTGACGTACTTGACGATCACCGACGCGTCGATCTGCGGGATGTCGTTGTCGGGGCCGATTTTGGCGTCCTGCACCGCGGCGCGGAAGCGATCCGTCGGCGCCAGGCACCCGCGGGCCGGGTCCGCCGGCGGCACGTGCTGGGCATTGCGCAACTGCAGCAGCTGCAGCACCGACTGATGGCGCTGCCGCTCCGGCAGGGCGCGCAGGGCGGTCTCTATCCGTTGCAGCCAGTCCCCGAAGTCGTCGACGCGCTCGATCGGGTAGCCCGCCTCGATCAGCCAGTCGACGTACTCGTCGAGCCCGATGCCGTCGTCGTGCGGGTTCATCACGTGGTAGGTCTCGAACCCGTCCAACACCTGGGCGCCCAGCGTGGTGATCGCCTCGGCGACGAACTCGACGGGCAGGGCGTCGAAGTGCGCGCGTTGCCGGTCGCCATGCGCGTCCAGCTCATAGAACGAGCGGGGCGCCACGCCACTGGCCACCACGCTGTGCACCATCCGGGTGAACGTGTCCGACAGGTTCAGCTGGCCGCGGTAGGTGGTGTCGGCCAGGATCATGTCGCAACGGAATACCGAAACCGGCAGGCCGCACAGGTCGTTCGCCTCGCGCAGCAGCACCTCGCCCGCCCACTTGCTGTTGCCGTAGCCATTGCCGTAGCTGCCGTCGACCGTGCGGGTCGCGCCCACGGTCCGGACGTCGGCATGTTCGGTGAACGCCGACGGCTCGATCTGGTCACCGACGTTGGCCGTCGACACGTACGTGTACGGCTTGAGTTTGGTGGTGAGCGCCAACCGGATCAGCTCTCCGGTACCCGCGACATTGGGGGCGAACAGCTCGCTGTAGGGCAGCACGCCGTTGACGACGGCCGCCGAGTCCACGATCAGATCGACGGTGTCGGCCAGCCGCTGCCAGGTCTCCTCGTCCACACCGAGGTTGGGCCGTCCCTTGTCGCCGGCGACGACCTCGAGATGGTCCTCGGCCAGTTCGTGGAAGTACCGCAGCAGCGCCGGATCGCCGCTGTCGAAGGTCTTTTCGAGCCGGCGCCGCGCATCCTCATCCGAGGTGGCCCGCACCAGACAGATCAATTTGCCGTCGGCCAGTTCCAGCCGTTCGAGCCACTGCAGGACCAGGTAACGGCCCAGGAATCCGGTCGCCCCGGTCAGCAGGACCGTGCGTATGTCGCCGCGCGGGCCCGGCAGTCCCTGTGCGGTTGACAACGTCGTCGCGTCGATGAACTTGTCCAGCGTGAGATCGCTGGCGTACACCTCGGTCGCATCACGGCCGTGCACGGACGCAAAATCGGACCGAAGGCCTTCTGCCGCAACGTAATCGCCATTCAGCTGCTGACTGAGGCTGCGCACCGACGGCGCCTCGAAGACGGCGCGCACCGGCAGGTGGATATCGAGGGCGTTGTAGATCGCCGCGACCAGGCGCATCGCCGACAGCGAGTCGCCGCCCAAGTCGAAGAACGACTCGGAGACGCCCACCCGCTCCAAGCCCAGCACCTGGGCGTACAGCCAGGCCAGGATCTCCTCGACCGCGGTGGCCGGGGCGAGGTAGTCGTCGGCGCCCTGGTAGTCGGGCGCCGGCAGCGCGCGGGTGTCGAGCTTGCCGCCGGGTGTCAACGGCAGCGCCGGCAACACCACCACCGCGGAAGGCACCATGTAGGCGGGCAGCCGCTCGGCCAGCAGGGTGCGAAGCTCGGCCGGGTTGGCCGTTCCGGTGATGTACCCCACCAGCCGCAAGGCGGCGGGCCGGTCCTCGCGGGCGATCACCAACGCCTGCTCCACCCCGTCCACCCCGGCCAGCGCGGCCTGGATCTCACCGAGTTCGATGCGATACCCGCGGATCTTGACCTGCTCGTCGGCGCGACCGACATAACGCAGTTGCCCGTCCGCGCCCCACCACGCCAGGTCGCCGGTGCGGTACATGCGCGCACCCGCTCCGCCGAACGGGCACGCCACGAACCGCGCGGCGGTCAGGCCGGGCCGGCCCAGGTAGCCGGTCGACACGCCGGAGCCTGCCACGTACAACTCCCCGACCACCCCCGCGGGTACCGGTTGCAGGCATCCGTCGAGCACGAACAGCGCGGCGCCGGACACCGGCGAACCGATCGGCGGCGCCTCGGGCCCGGGGGTGAGCGGCGCACTGATGGCCGCGACGATCGTGATCTCGGTGGGCCCGTAGACGTTGACCATCACACGGCCGGCCGCCCAGCGGTCCACCACGTCGACGGGGCATGCTTCACCCGCGACGGCCAACACCGCCGAGCCCAGGCCCTCGGTGGAGAGCAGTCCCACCTCGGACGGTGTCTGGGTCAGCATGTCGACCTTCTCCGCAACGAGCAAGGCGTGCAATTCTTTCGGCGAGCGCACCACCTCGTCGGGCACCACCAGCACCTGTCCGCCGTGCAGCAGCGCCCCGAAGATCTCCCACACCGAGAAGTCGAACGCCAGGGAGTGGCACTGGCTCCACACCTTCCCCGGCGCCGCCGGCAGGCCGGCAGCGCCCAGCGAGGCGAACAGCTGGGTGGCGTTGTGGTGGCTGACCGCCACGCCCTTGGGAACCCCGGTGGTGCCCGAGGTGTAGATCGTGTAGGCGACGTCGTGCGGCCGGGGTGCCGGCAGCGCCGCAGTGGGCCGGTCCTGAATTGAGGGGTCGTCGATATCGATGACGATCGGTCCGGAATCGTCTATCCGAGAACGCAACTCGGCGGTGGTGAGCACCGCTGCCGGCGCGGCATCGGCGAGCATGAAGTCGATCCGGGCCGCGGGCAGGCCCGGGTCGATCGGCACATACGCGGCACCCGTCTTGAGCACCGCCAGGATCGCGGCCACGGCGCGGGCCGAGCGTTCCACGAGCAGGGCCACGCACTGCCCCGGCCCCGCGCCGTGCTCAACGAGCAAGTGCGCTAACCGGTTCGCGGCCTCCTCGAGTTGGCGGTACGTCCACGACTGCCCCGCGTAACTGATCGCCACCGTTTCCGGTGCGCGTGCGACATGGCCGGCGAACACCTCCGGGATCGACGCGGGCCTGCGCGACGGTCGCGTCAGCGCCGCTCGGTTGCCGATGGCATCGATACGCGCATGCTCGTCGGCGCCGAGCACATCGATCGACGACAACCGCTGGGCGGGATCGGCGGTGATGGCCGACAGCACCCGATACAGCCGGGTGATCAGGATTTCGATCGTCGCGGCGTCGAACACGTCGGTGCGGAACTCGACCGCTCCGCCGATCCCGGCGGGCTGCCCGTCGGATGTCCAGCGTTCGGCCAGCGACCACGCGAGATCCATCCGGGCGGTGCGCGTGTCGACCGGCAGCGGCGTGACGCGCACGTCACCGAGGCTCAGGTCGGCGGAATCGGTGTTCTGCCAGGCCAACATGACCTGCACCAGCGGATGGTGCGCCAGGCTGCGGGTGGGGTTGAGCCGTTCCACCAGCACCTCGAAGGGCACGTCCTGATGTTCGAAGGCGGCCAGGCTGCGCGCGCACACGTGCGCCAACATCTCGGCGATGGTGGGATCACCGGCCAGGTCGACCCGCAACACCAGGGTGTTGACGAAGAAGCCCACCACGTCATTCAGGGCCGGATCGCGCCGTCCGGCGATCGGAAAGCCCACCGCCACATCCGAACTCGCGGTGATCTTGGCCAGCAGCACCGCCAGCGCGGCCTGCACCACCATGAAGCTGGTCGCGTTGTGGGCGCCGGCCACCGCACGCACCCGCTGCTGCAACTCCGCGGGCCAATCCACCGCCACGCTGGCCCCGCCGAAATCGGCCACCAACGGATACGGCCGATCGGTGGGCAACTCCAGCCGCTCGGGCATTCCGGCCAGGGTGTGTTCCCAATACCGCAATTGCCCGGCGATCAGGCTGTGCGGATCCTGCAATTCGCCGAATTGCGCACGCTGCCACAGCGTGTAGTCGACATACTGCACCGGCAGCGGCGCCCACTCCGGCGCGTGCCCGGCCACGCGCCCGGCATACGCCTCTCCCAGGTCGCGCACCAGCGGGGTCAGCGACCAGCCGTCGGCGGCGATGTGGTGGAGCACGGCCACCAACAGGTACTCGTTGTCGTTGAGCCGGAAAAGCAGTGCCCGCAGGGGAAGCTCGGTGGCCAGGTCGAAGCGGTGGCCCACCGCGGTGTCGACGGCCTTTCGCAGACGGGTGGGTGACCACCCGCGCGCATCGGTGATCTGCCAACCGAAGTCGGCGTCGTCGGCTTCGACCACCAGCTGCGCAGGGATGCCGTCGTGCGACGGGAACAGGGTGCGCAGGCTTTCGTGGCGGGCCACGACGTCGCCCAGCGCGGCGCCGAACGCCTCGCCGTCCAGACGCCCGTGCAACTGCAAGGCGATGGCCATGTTGTGCACCGGTGACGGCCCGTGCAGTTGGCCCATGAACCACAACCGCGACTGGGCGAACGACAACGGCACCACCGCCGGGCGCGGGCCGGCCACCAGCGGCAGGCGCCCTCCCCCGTCGGCACCCAGCCGCACCGCCAACCGGCGAATGGTGGGCGCTTCGAACAGGGCCCGAACACCAAGGTGGACATCGAGACTGGAGTTGATCTCCGCGACCAGCCGCATGGCCGACAGCGAATCTCCGCCGAGGTCGAAGAAGGAGTCGTCGATGCCGACGCGGTCGACGTCCAGGACGTGGGCGTAGATGTCGGCCATGGCCCGCTCGACGTCGGTGGCCGGGGCGCTGTACTGATCGGCGCCGTGGTAATCCGGTGCGGGCAGGGCGCGGGTGTCGAGTTTGCCGTTGGCGGTCAACGGCAACGCCTCGATGACCACCACCGCGGCCGGGACCATGTAGGCCGGTAACCGCTCGGCCAGCCGGGCGCGGACCTCGGCCGGATCGGCGGGCCCGGTGAGATAGCCGACGAGCCGCTTCTCGCCGGTCCGGTCCTCGCGGGCGATCACCACCGCCTGCTCCACCCCGTCCAATTCGACCAGCGCGCTTTGTATTTCGCCGAGCTCGATACGATAGCCGCGGATCTTGACCTGCTCGTCGGCGCGACCGACATACTGCAGCTGCCCATTCGGGCCCCAGCGCACCAGATCCCCGGTGCGATACATGCGCGCCCCGGCCCCACCGAACGGGCAGGCCACGAACCGCGACGCGGTCGGAGCGGGCCGGGCGAGATACCCGGCGGCCACCCCGGCGCCGGCCACATACAGCTCGCCCAGCACGCCGGCCGGCACCGGGCGCAGCCACGCGTCCAGCACGAAGAAACCGAGATGCGCCAACGGTTTCCCGATGGGGCTGACGTGGCCGTCGATGTCGGCGTCGACGATCTCCCGGAACGAGGCGTGCACCGTCGTCTCGGTGATGCCGTACATGTTGATCAAGCGGGGGCGTCGCGGGTGGTTGTGCAACCACTTGCCCAGGCGTTGCGGAACCAGCGCCTCGCCGCCGAATATCACGGTGTGCGGGTTGAGCCGCCGTTCCGACCGCGGCGACTCGGCGCCGTGCAGCGCGAAGAACGCCGACGGGGTTTGGCTGAGCACACTCACGTCCTCGGCAATCAGCAAGGCGCGCAGGTCTTCCGGTGAGCGCACCACCTCATCGGGCACGACGAGCAGCCGTCCGCCGCCCAGCAGCGCACCGAAGATCTCCCACACCGAGAAGTCGAACGCCAGCGAATGGCACTGGCTCCACACCCCGGTCGCCGAGCCCAGCCGGCCGTGCAGTGCCCTCAGCAGTTCGGCGACGTTGCAATGGGTAACCGCCACGCCCTTCGGGGTTCCGGTCGTCCCGGAGGTGTAGATGACATAGGCGATGTTCGCGGGAGCGGGTGCCGGCAAGGCGCTGCCGGGCCGGTTCCCCACGGCGGGATCGTCGATGTCGATGATCGCGACGTCGAACCCGTCCAGCCGTGACCGCAGGGCCGCGGTGGTGATTGCGGCGGTGGGAGCGGCGTCGGCGAGCATGAACCCGACCCGATGTTGCGGCATGGCCGGGTCGATCGGCAGGTACGCCGCCCCGGACTTGAGCACCGCGAGGATCGCGACCACGGCCTGCGCCGAGCGGTCCATCATCAGCGCCACGCAGTCCCCCGGCCCCACACCGTCGTCAATGAGCCGGTGCGCCAACCGGTTCGCGGCCTCGTCGAGCTCGCGATAGGTCATCGAACGGCGGTCAAACGTCAGCGCCACCGCCTGCGGGCTGCGCTCCACTTGGTCGGCGAACAACGCCGGAATCGACGACGTGTCGATGCGCGGGCGGGACAACACCGCGCGGTTGCCGATCGCATCGAGGCGCGCGTGTTCGTCGGCGCCCAGCACATCGATCGACGACAGTCTGCGGGTGGGGTCGGCGGTGATGGCCTCCAGTACCCACCGCAGACGCTCGATCAGCGTCTGGATGGTGGCGGTGTCGAAGACGTCGGTACGGAATTCCACCGCCCCGCCAATCCCCGCGGGCAGGCCGTCGGAGGTCCAGCGTTCGGCCAGCGACCAGGCCAAGTCCGTTCGGGCGGTGCGGGTATCGACCGGCAGCGCGGTGACCCGCAGATCGCCGAGGCTCAGGCCGGTCGGCTCGTTGTTCTGCCAGGCCAGCATCACCTGCACCAGCGGATGATGCGCCAGGCTGCGGGTGGGGTTGAGCCGTTCCACGAGCGCCTCGAAGGGCACATCCTGGTGTTCGTAGGCGGCCAGGCTGCGCGCGCGCACGTGCGTCAACATCTCGGCGATGGTGGGATCACCGGCCAGGTCGACGCGCAGCACCAGGGTGTTGACGAAGAAGCCCACCACGTCGTCGAGGGCCGGATCGCGCCGTCCGGCGATCGGGAAACCCACCGCCACATCCGAACTCGCGGTGATCTTGGCCAGCAGCACCGCCAGCGCGGCCTGCACCACCATGAAGGTGGTCGCGTTGTGTGCGCCGGCCAGCGCGCGGACGCGCTGCTGCAGCTCGGCGGGCCAATCCACCGCCACGCTGGCCCCGCGGTAATCCGCCACCAACGGGTACGGCCGATCGGTGGGCAACTCCAGCCGCTCGGGCAGCCCGGCCAGCGCCCGTTCCCAGTACGCCAGCTGCCCCGCGATCGGGCTCTCTGGGTCTTCCAGATCGCCGAATTGCGCTCGCTGCCACAGCGTGTAGTCGACATACTGCACCGGCAACGGCGCCCACTCCGGGGCGTCCCCGGCCGAGCGACTGGCATAGGCCACCGCCAGATCGCGCACCAGAGGAGTCAGCGAACCCCCGTCGGCGGCGATGTGGTGCACCACGGCCACCAGCACGTGCTCCTCGTCGTCGAGACGGAAAAGCTGGGCACGCAACGGGATTTCGGTGGCCAGGTCGAACGTGTGGCGCGCCGTGTCGCGGATGGCGTCTTCCAGCCGGGCGTGCGACCAGCCGGTGGCGTCGATGGCCTGCCATGTCACGGCGGCCCGCTCGGGCGCCAGCACGACCTGCCGGGGTATGCCATCGACGGCGGCGAACACCGTCCGCAGACTTTCGTGGCGCGCCACGACGTCGCGCAGTGCGGCCCCCAAGGCGGTGGCATCCAGGCGTCCGCTCAGCCGCAACGCCGCCGCCATGTTGTACACCGGTGACGCGCCGTGCAACTGGTCGATGAACCACAGCCGGGATTGGGCGAACGAGAGCGGCACCACCGCCGGCCGCTCGTGCGCCACCACGCCGCGCCGGGCCCCACCCGCGCCGACCCGTGCCGCCAACTCGCCAATGGTGGGTGCCTCGAACAATAACCGCACCCCGAGGTGGGCGTCGAGGGTCGCGTTGATCGTGGCGATCACCCGCATCGCCGACAGCGAGTCGCCGCCCAGATCGAAGAACGAATCGTCGGCACCGACCTGGTCCAGCCCCAGCACCCGGGAGTAAATACCGGCCAGGATCTCCTCGGTCGGGGTGGCCGGGGCCCGGTACGCACCGGCGGTGTATTCGGGTGCGGGCAGGGCGCGGGTGTCGAGTTTGCCGTTGGGCGTCAACGGCAATGCCTCGATGGCCACCACGGCGGCCGGGACCATGTAGGCCGGCAGCCGCTCGGCCAGCCGGGCGCGGACCCCGGCTGGGTCGGCAACGCCGGTGAGATAGGCGACGAGTCGCTTGTCTTGAGGACGGTCCTCGCGGGCGATCACCACCGCCTGCGTCACACCGTCCAATTTAGCTATCGTGCTTTGTATTTCGCCGAGCTCGATGCGGTGGCCGCGGATCTTGACCTGCTCATCGGCGCGACGGACGTAGTGCAGCTGGCCGTCCGGGGCCCAGCGCACCAGATCTCCAGTGCGATACATGCGCGCCCCGGTCCCACCGAAGGGGCAGGCCACGAACCGCGACGCGGTCAGGGCGGCCCGGCGCGCGTAACCGACGGCAACACCGCGGCCGGCCACGTAAAGCTCGCCGGCCACTCCGGCGGGCACCGGCCGCAGCCACGCGTCCAGCACGAACAGGGCCGCACCGGATACCGGCGACCCGATCGGTGGTGCTCCCCCGATCGGGGCCAGCGGCGCACTGATGACCGCGTCCACCGTGGTCTCGGTCGGACCGTAGGCGTTGACCATCACGCGCCGCGGGGCCCACCGGTCGGCCAGCGCGGCCGGGCAGGGCTCGCCGCCGATGATCAGCGCGGTGTCCAGATCCTGCGGTGACAGCGCGGCCAGCGCCGACGGGGTTTGGCTGAGCACGCTGACCTTTTCGGCGATCAGCAAGGCGTGCAGTTCGTCCGGTGAGCGTGTCACCGGCTCGGGCACGATGACCAGGCGGCCGCCGCCGGCCAGGGCGCCCCAGATTTCCTGGATCGAGACATCGAAGCCGTATGAATGGCACTGCGACCACACGCCCGCTTCGGGCAGCGGCGCGTGCAGGGATTCCAGAAGTTGGGTGACGTTCTGGTGGGTGACGGCAACGCCTTTGGGGACGCCGGTGGTGCCCGAGGTGTAGATGACGTAGGCGATGTTGTCCGGGGCGGGCGTCGGCAGCGCGGTGCTGGGGTAGCCGTGTGCGGCGGTGTCGTCGACCTCGATGACCGGCAGGCCGAATCCGGTGAGTCGCGTCCGCAGGTCTGTCGTGCTCAGTGCGACGGCCGGTGCGGCGTCCTCGAGCATGAACTCCACCCGCGCCGCCGGCAGCGCCGGATCGATCGGCAGGTACGCCGCCCCGGTCTTCAAGACCGCCAGCATGGCCACCATGGCCTTGGTGGATCGGGAAAACAGCAGCGCCACACAGTGTCCCGGACCGGTGCCATGCTCGAACAACAGGTGGGCCAAGCGGTTGGACGCCTGGTCGAGTTCGCGATAGGTCATCGAGTTGCCCTCGAAGGTCACCGCGACGGCGTCGGGCGTGCGGGTCACCTGGGTGGCGAACAGCGCCGGCAGCGACGGGGGTGCGGGAGCCGGCTCGGCCAAGGCCGCCCGATTTCCCCAGCGCGCAAGCTGCGCGTGCTCGGGGGCGTCGAGCGCGTCCAGTGACAGCAGCGGCCGGGCCGGATCGGCGGCCATGACCACCAGGAGCCGGTGCAACCGCGCGGTCAGCTCGTCGACTTCGGCCCGGTCGAACACTTCGGTATCGAATTCGACACGCAGGCTTAGCTCGTCGCCCGGCACGGCCTGCAGCGACAGCGGGTAATGGTTGTATTCGTGACTGGTGAATCCGGTGGCGGTCAAGTCACGGGCGGAAGACAACGTCGCGGCATCGATCGGATAGTTCTCATACACCAGCAAGCTGTCGAACAACTGGTCGTGCCCGGTGACCCGGTGAATCTCGTTGAGCGACAGGTGCTGGTGCTCCAGGGTGTCGTTGTGGGCGCGTTGCAGCTGGTCCAGCAATTCGGCGACGGTGGTTGCCGGGGTGGCACGGGCGCGCACCGGCACGGTGTTGATGAGCAGGCCCACCATGGATTCCGCGCCGGGCAGATCGGCCGGCCGGCCCGAGACGGCGGTGCCGAAGGCGACGTCGCGTTGACCGGTCTGCCACATCAGCAGCTGCGCCCATGCGGCCTGCAGCACGGTGTTGACGGTGGTGTGGCAGGCACGCGCGAGTTTGCTTAGCGCACTAGTGGTTTCGGCGGTCAGCCGCAGTGCGGCCACGCCGCGCGGCCCGAGCTCGTTGCGGCCCGGCGGGCCCACCATCGTCGGGACGTCGAATCCATCGAGCGCGTCGCGCCACGCCAGGCGGGCGGCGGGCACGTCTCGATCGGCCAGCCAGTTGACAAAACTGCGGTAGGGCAGCACGGCGGGCAGTCGCGACCCGTAATAGCAGGCGAAGATTTCTTGCAGCAGGACCGGGAGCGACCAGCCGTCCATCACGATGTGGTGGACGGTGAGGACGAACCGGTATTGGTCGTCCGCGGTGCGGAGCAGCGCGGGCCGCAACGGTGGTTCGTCGCCGAGGTTCCGCGCGGCGACTCGTTCGGCGGCACAGAGTAGTTGGACCTGCCGCTCGACGTCGTCGTCGTGGATCTCGATGTACTGCCAGGCCAGGTCGGGGGCGGCGGGGATGATCTGCACCGCTTCGCCGAAGTCGGAACAGAACCGGGCCGCCAGGTTGGGGTGGCGGGTGATGACGGTATGCAGGGCTCGATGCAGTCGGTCCGGGTCGAGGGCACCGCGCAGCGTGATGTCGAGCTGCACCGCGTACACGTCGGCGTCGCCGTGGGTGGCCGTCGCATGGAACAGCAGCCCCTGCTGCAGCGGGGTCAGCGGCAGGATATCGGCGACGTCGTATCGCCGTTCGAGTTGGTCGATCTGCGGCTGGCTCAGCCGGGCGGGGGTGATGTCGGACGGGGTCAGGCCGCCGCCACCGCGGCGTACGTGCGCGCAGATTCCGGCCAATGCCTCAAACCACAACCGGCTCAACTGCGTTACCTGGTCGTGGGTCAGCACCGAGGACGCCCACGTCCAGTTCGCCCGCAGCCGCGGCCCGTCCTCGGTCTCCATGGTGGTGGCGTTGAGCTCGATCGTGTGTGGCAGCGGCAGCTCCAGCGCCGCGGCGGCGGCGGCGAACGACGCGCTGTTCGGGCTCAGCTGCCACAATTCGTCGGACAACTCGCCGACGCCGCCACCGATCCGGCCCAGATAGTTGAACCCGATGACCGGATCCGAACCACCTAGGGCCACTTGAGGATTCAGGTAGCGCAGCAATCCGTAGGTCACACCGTCCGGCAGGGCGCGTAATTGTTCCTTGGCGTCCTTGATGACCGCACCCAGCGCGGCCGCACCGGTCACCACGCATCCCCAGTCCAGCCCGGGGACGGCCAGGGCCACCGGGTGCTTGGCGGTGAACCAGCCCACCGTGCGCGAGAAATTCACGTACGGACCCAACTCCTCGCTGCGCCCGTGACCCTCGATGTCGATGCCGAGCGGTGCTGCCGTCCCGAGGAATTCGGCGAAGGCCATCCCGAAGGCGATCAGCAGGATGTCCTGCACCCCGGCGTGAAACGCGGCGGGTACCTCCCCCAGCAACAGCCGGCTGGTCTCGACGTCCAGCGACGCCGACAACTGCCCGGCCGTCGCGTACGTGTCGTCGGGCTGCACCGCAGGCAGGAGCGGCGGAGTCTGCGCGATCCGCCGCCACGTATCCGTCTGGCCGAGCACCGCCGGATTCTGGGCGTGGTCGGCCAGCAGCGACGACCAGCGGGCGAACGAGGTCCCCTCCGCAGGCAGCTCGATGGGCCGGCCGCTTCGATGCTGCGCCCAGGCGATGTTGATGTCCTCGATCAAGGTCCGCCACGAGACGGCATCGACGGCCAGGTGATGAATGATCAATGCCAATTCATTTGTCGCACTTGCCCAGATCGCGCTCAGCTGCACTCCGGCGCCGGGGTTGAGTTGGGACCGGGCCCGCGTCAGCGCCGCATCGGAGAGCACGTCGACGGTCCGCAGGCAGGCGCGGGCGTCCACCGCGCCCACCTCGGGGACGTGCAAGGACCAGCCGCCGTCGCCGTCGTCGTCGACGCAGAGCCGCAGCATGGGATGCCGATCCAGCAGCGCCTGCAGCACGGCCTGCACGTCGGCCTGGCCCACTCCCGCCGGAGCCGCCAGCACCATGGTCTGGTTGAACTGCTCGATGGGTCCGTCCATGTCGTACAGCCACCGCATGATCGGGGTGGCCACCACCGGCCCGACACCGTCGTCGGCCGCCTCGTCTTCGGCGCTGGTCAGCGTGACGACCCGGGCCAGCCGGGCCACCGTCTGCTCGACGAAAACATCACGCGGCCGGCACATTACGCCCGCGGCGCGGGCCCGGGCCACTACCTGCATGGACAAGATGCTGTCCCCGCCCAGATCGAAGAACGAATCGTCCACCCCGACCCGCTCGAGCCCGAGGACTTGGGCGTAGATGCCGGCCAGGATCTCCTCGATCGCGTCGGCCGGGGCCCGGTACCCGTTGGCGCCGAAATCCGGGGCGGGCAGGGCGCGGGTATCGAGTTTGCCGTTGACTGTCAGGGGCAGCGCGTCGAGCGCCACGACCGCGGCCGGCACCATGTAGGCCGGCAACCGCTCGGCGAGGCGCGACCGTACCTCGGACGGCTCGGCCGTCCCGGTGACATAGCCCACCAGTCGCACCGCGCCGGGCTGCTCCTCGCGGACGATCACCGCCGCCTGCTCGACACCGCCCAATTCGATGAGCGCGGACTGTATTTCGCCGAGCTCGATGCGGTGGCCGCGGATCTTGACCTGTTCGTCCGCGCGCCCGAGGTATTGCAGCTGCTGGTCCGCGCCCCACCGGACCAGGTCACCGGTGCGATACATCCGCGCACCGGCCCCGCCGTACGGGCAGGCGACGAACCGTGACGCCGTCAGACCGGCCCGGCCCCAATAGCCGGCGGCAACCCCACGGCCGGCGATGTACAACTCCCCCACCACGCCGGGCGGCACCGGACGCAACCATCGATCCAGCACGAACAGCGCGGCGCCGGGCACCGGCGAACCGATCGGCACCACCGCGGCATCCGCGGTGAGCGGCGCGGTCATCGCCGCATACATCGTGGTCTCGGTCGGGCCGTACTGGTTGATCATCACTCGCCCGGGCGCCCAACGATCCATAACCTCGACCGGGCACGGCTCGCCGCCGACGATCAGCGCCGCCGATTCCAGCCCGTCGGACGGCAGCGCCGCCACCGCCGACGGAGTCTGGCTCAAGACGTCGACGTTTTCGGCAATCAGCAAGGCGTGCAGTTCTTCCGGTGATCGAACTACGTCCTCGGGAACGACGACGACGCGACCGCCGCGCAGCAGCGCACCGAAGAGTTCCCAGACGGAGAAGTCGAAAGCCAGGGAATGGCAGTGGCTCCAGACCCGGCCCAGGCCCAGTTCCGCGTCCAGCGACTCCAGCAGTTGGGTGACGTTGTGGTGGGTGACCGCGACCCCTTTGGGAGTGCCCGTGGTCCCCGAGGTGTAGATGAGGTACGCGATGTTGTCCGCCGCGGGCGCCGGCAACCCGGTCGTGGGTTGGGTGCGCACGGCGGGGTCGTCGACCTCGATGACCCGACCGGAGATGTGCGGACCCACCCGCAGGCCGGTCGTGCTGATCGTTGCGATCGGTGCGGCGTCGGTGAGCATGAACTCGATGCGGGCCGACGGCAGCGAAGGGTCAATCGGCACGTACGCGGCGCCGGTCTTGAGCACCGCCAGGATCGCCACGATCGCCTCGGCCGACCGCGGGATCGCCACCGCCACCCGCCGACCCGGTGCCGCGCCGTGGCCGACGAGCAAGTGCGCCAACTGGTTCGCCGCCGTCTGCACCTCGTGGTAGGTCCACGACCGCCCCCCGCAGGTGATCGCTACCGCCCCCGGCTCGCGACCCACCTGGAAGTCGAACAATGCGGGGATCGACGCGGGGCCGGTTACGGGCTGGGTCAACACCGCCCGGTTGCCGATCGCATCGAGGCGGGTGTGTTCGGCCTCGCCGAGGGCGTCGACCGTGGAAAGCGGTCGCGCGGGGTCGGCGGCCATGGCGGACAGCACCCGCTGCAATCGCGCGACCATGGTCTCGATGGTGGCCGCGTCGTAGACGTCGGTGCGGAATTCCACGGTCCCGGCGATGCCGGCGGGCCGGCCGTCTTCTTCCCAGCGTTCGGCCAGCGACCAGACCAGATCCATGCGGGCGACCTGGGTCTCCAGCGGCAGTGGGGTGACCTGTACGTCACCCAAGCTCAGGTCGACGGGATCGTTGTTCTGCCAGGCCAACATCACCTGCACCAGGGGGTGGTGGGCCAGGTCGCGGGTGGGGTTGAGCCGTTCGACGAGCACCTCGAAGGGCACGTCTTGGTGTTCGTAGGCCGCGAGGCTCCGTTGCCTCACCTGGGCCAGCAGGTCCGCGATGCGGGGGTCGCCGCTCAGGTCGACCCGCAGGACCAAGGTGTTGACGAAGAATCCGACCACATCGTCCAGGGCCGGGTCGCGCCGGCCCGCGATCGGGAACCCCACCGCGACATCGGAACTCGCGCTCATGGTGGACAGCAGCACCGCCAGGGCGGCCTGCACGACCATGAAACTGGTCGCGTTGTGCACGCGGGCCAGGCGGGCTACGTGTTGCTGAAGTTCGGCCGGCCACTGCACGGCCACGCTGGCTCCGCGGTAGTCGGCGACCAGCGGGTACGGCCGATCCGTCGGCAGCTCAACGTGTTCGGGCAACCCGGACAGGGCCTGTTCCCAATAGGTGAGCTGCTTGGCGATGGGGCTGTCCGGATCCTCGAGGTCGCCGAACTGGGCGCGTTGCCACAGGGTGTAGTCGGCGTATTGCACCGGCAGCGGCGCCCACTGCGGCGGCCGCCCGGACGCCCTGCCGGCATAGGCCACCCCCAGGTCGCGCACCAGCGGGGTCAGTGACCACCCGTCCGCGGCGATGTGGTGCACCACCGCCACCAAGACATGCTCATCGTCGCCGGTGTGGAAAAGCCATGACCGCAGGGGTATTTCATTTGCGAGATCGAAGGTGTAGCGCGCCGCCTCCTGGATGGCCTCCGCCAGCCAGGACGCGGGCCACCGGGTGGCGTCGACGACTTGCCAGCTCACCTCGCTACGCTCGGGCGGGACAATCACTTGGCGGGGTGTTCCTTCGGGCGCGAGGAACAGGGTCCGCAGGCTTTCATGGCGGGCCACCACGTCGATCAGCGCGGCGCCCATCGCGTCGGTATCCAAGCGCCCGCTCAGCCGCAGGGCGACCGCCATGTTGTAGACGGGCGACGGACCCTGGAATTGATCGATGAACCACAAGCGAGATTGAGCGAACGACAGCGGCACCAACGCCGGCCGCTCGGCGGCCGTCAAACCGGCCGCGTGCGCGGCACCCGCCTCCATGCGGGGCACCAGCCGGGCGACGGTGGGCGCCTCGAACAGGGTTCGGACGGTGAGGCCGGCGTCCAGTTCGGCATTGATCGCGGTGATGAGCCGCATTGCCGACAGTGAGTCGCCGCCGAGGTCGAAGAAGGAGTCGTCGACGCCGACGCGGTCGACGCCCAGGACCCGGGCGTAGATGCCGGCCAGGATCTCCTCGATCGCGTTTTCCGGAGCGCGGTAACCATCACCGCCCCGGTGATCGGGGGCGGGCAGGGCGCGGGCGTCGAGTTTGCCGTTGAGCGTCAATGGCAGCGCGTCGAGCGCCACCACCGCCGAGGGCACCATGTACGTGGGGAGCCGCTGACCCAACCGGGCCCGAATGTCGGCGGGGTCAGCGGCTCCGGTCACATAGCCGACGAGGCGCTTCTCGCCGACACGATCTTCACGAACCAGCACCGCCGCTTGTTCAACGCCGTCCAAATCGGCGAGCGCGGTGCGGATTTCGCCCAACTCGATGCGGTAGCCGCGGACCTTGACCTGTTCGTCGGCGCGGCCGAGGTAGCGCAACTGTCCGTCGGGGCCCCAGCAGACGAGGTCGCCGGTGCGATACATCCGGGTGCCCGGTTCACCGAACGGACACGCCATGAACCGCGACGCGGTCAGCCCGGTTCC
>NZ_LZJP01000029.1:0-179697 GCF_001667865.1 Mycobacterium mantenii
GCAACCGATCCGCCGTCGGGGTGCGGTCGGCGACATACAGCGAGCCGTCGACCGGGTCGGTGCACAGCCCACCGCTGCCGCCCACGCCATTCCCCAAGGTGTGCCCCGCCCCCGGGGTGATGCAGGGCTGCCTGGAAAGCACCAGCGGCCTGATCATGGGCCCCGACAGCAAAACCGCGCTGGTCGCCGAGCGCACCACCGGCGCGGTCAAGGAGATCTCGGTCAGCGCCGAGCCGAAGGTGAAGACGGTGATCCCGGTCGACCCGTCCGGGGACGGCGGCCTGATGGACATCGTGATGTCACCCACCTATACCCAGGACCGCCTGATGTACGCCTACATCAGTACGCCGACCGACAACCGGGTCATCCGCGTGGCCGACGGCGACATCCCCAAGGACATCCTGACCGGGATCCCCAAGGGCGCCACCGGAAACACCGGGGCGTTGATCTTCACCAGCCCCACCACGCTGGTGGTGATGACCGGCGACGCGGGCAATCCGGCGCTGGCCGCCGATCCCAAATCGCTGGCGGGCAAGGTGCTGCGGATCGAGCAGCCGACCACCGTGGGCCAGGCACCGCCGACGACGGCGCTGTCCGGCGTGGGCGCCGGCGGTGGGCTGTGCACCGACCCGGTCGACGGCTCGCTGTATGTCGCCGACCGCACCCCGACGGCGGATCGGTTGCAGCGCATCACCAAGACGTCGGACGTCTCCACGGTGTGGACCTGGCCGGACAAGCCCGGCGTGGCCGGATGCGCGGCGATGGACGGGACCGTGCTGGTCAACCTGATCAACACCAAGCAGACGGTCGCGGTCCGGCTGGCGCCGGCCACGGGCGCGGTCACCGGTGAACCCGACGTGGTACGTAAGGACACCCATGCGCACGCCTGGGCGCTGCGCATGTCGCCGGATGGAAACGTCTGGGGCGCGACCGTCAACAAGACGGCCGGGGACGCCGAGAAGCTGGACGACGTGGTGTTCCCACTCTTCCCGCAGGGCGGCGGATTCCCGCGCAATAGCGACGACAAGAGCTGACGGCCCTCGCGCCCTAGTGGCCGATGATCGGCCCCCGGCTAGCCCTGGCCGCAGGCGGCCAACACCAGTTCGCGCACCCGCGCGGCGTCGGCCTGGCCGCGGGTGGCCTTCATCACCGCGCCGACGATCGCACCGGCCGCGGCCACCTTGCCGCCGCGGATCTTCTCCGCCACATCGGGATTGGCGGCCAGCGCCTCGTCGACGGCGGCCTGCGTCACCGAGTCGTCGCGCACCAGCGCCAGACCGCGGGCGGTCATCACCGCTTCGGGCTCGCCCTCGCCGGCCAGCACACCCTCGACGACCTGGCGGGCCAGCTTGGTGGACAGCTTGCCCTCGTCGACCAGCGCCACCACCGCGGCGACCTGCGCGGGGGTGATGGCCAGCTCATCCAGCGCCACGTTGGCCTCGTTGGCCTTCTGCATCAAGAAGTTTCCCCACCACGCGCGGGCCTGCTCGCTGGAGGCGCCGTGTTCGATGGTCGCGGTGACCAATTCGATCGCCCCGGCGTTGACCAGGTCGCGCATCACCTCGTCGGAGATGCCCCATTCTTCCTGAATGCGCTTGCGGCTCAACCACGGCAGCTCGGGAATGGTCTGGCGCAGCTTCTCGACGAGTTCGCGGCTCGGCGCGACGGGCTCGAGGTCCGGCTCGGGGAAATAGCGGTAGTCCTCGGCGGTCTCTTTGGTGCGCCCCGGGCTGGTGTAGCCCGATTCGTGAAAGTGCCGGGTCTCCTGCGTGATCCGTCCGCCCGACGCCAGGACGGCGGCCTGGCGCTGCATTTCGTAGCGCACCGCCACCTCAACGCTTTTCAGCGAGTTGACGTTCTTGGTTTCGGTCCGCGTCCCGAACTCGGCGGTCCCGATCGGCTTCAGCGACACGTTCGCGTCACACCGCATCGAACCCTGATCCATCCGCACGTCCGATACGTCCAAGGCGCGCAACAGGTCTCGTAACGCCGTCACATAGGCGCGGGCGATTTGCGGTGCCCGATCCCCGGCGCCGACGATGGGTTTGGTAACGATCTCGATCAGTGGCACACCGGCACGGTTGTAGTCGATCAGCGACGTGGTCGCGCCGTGGATGCGGCCCGTCTCGCTGCCGATGTGGGTGAGCTTGCCGGTGTCTTCCTCCATGTGCGCGCGCTCGATTTCGACCCGCCAGGTGGTGCCGTCCTCCAGCGGCGCCTCGAGGTAACCGTCGATCGCGATGGGCTCGTCGTACTGCGAAATCTGGTAGTTCTTCGGCATGTCCGGATAGAAGTAGTTCTTCCGGGCGAAGCGGCACCAGGACACGATCTCGCAGTTCAGCGCCAGCCCGATCCGAATGGCCGACTCGACCGCGGTCTGGTTGAGCACGGGCAGCGAGCCGGGCAGGCCGAGGCACACCGGGCACACCTGGGTGTTGGGCTCGGCGCCGAATGCGGTGCTGCAGCCACAGAACATCTTGGTGACGGTGGACAGTTCCACGTGCACCTCGAGGCCGAGTACCGGGTCGAAACGGGCGATGACGTCGTCGTATTCCATCAACTCGGCGCCGGCAGCAACACTCATGCGCTCGATCCTAATGGTGTGCCTGTGTCAGCCGGAGCGCGGTGATCGTGCCACCGGGAACCGGTCGCGCTGCCCTCCCCTGCCCGGGAACATGTCGGCCAGCACGGCCGCCATCTCCAGATAACTGCGGCGGCTCTCCTTGCTCATGCGGTCCAGCGCGATCTTTCGTCCCTCGTGCACGTGCCGATCGAACGGCAGCACCACGGTGGCGCCGACGCGGGCGGACAGCCGGTCGAGTTCGGTGACGGCCACAGCGTCCACCTTGGCCGGCTCGACATGGTTGATGGCCAGCACGGTCCACTGCATCAACGATTGATACCCGTTGTGGCACAACCACTCCAGCGTCGTCCGGGTTTTGCGTACCGCATCGACGGCGGGGCTGGTGACCACCACCAGCGCCCGCGATTCCGGCAGAACAGCGTCCATCACAGCGGAATTGAGCGTTTTGACACAGTCGACGAGCACCAGCGAATACTGGTTTCGCAGCATCGAAAAGGCCCGCAGCATGTCCTGGCGCTCCAGGCGCCAGTCGGTGTCCGGCAGCCCGAGCACTTCCAGCCCGAAGCCGTTCATATACGTCAGCGCGCGGATGTCCTCGTATTGCGCCGCCGGGTTGCCGTGCAGCAGGTCGGCCAGGCTGTGCGGGTTGCGCCGGCCGTGGCGCTCCGCCAAGTCACCGGCGTCGATATCGAGGGCGAGCACCCGGTCGTCGCGCACGGCGGCGAACGTCGAGCCCAGCGCCTCCACCACCGCCGTCTTGCCGACCCCACCCTTGAGGTTGAGGACGGAGATGGGAAAGGCGCCACCCACGCTCGCGCGGATGCGCTGCCGCAGCTCGTTCTCGTAGGTCGTGTTCTTGCCCGGGCCGAGCTCGATCCCGGTGAGGCGATGAACCAGCTGCCGCCAGTCGAACGCCGCGGCGTCGGTGTCGTGGGTGTCGAACCGGTCCAGCGCGGTCGCGCCCAGCATCGGCTCGGGGCGAGGCCGTGGCGGGATACGCCGGGGAGGTGGCTGCGCGGCCGGTGGCGGTTGCGGGGGGCCGGCGCCCTGCTGATTCGGGCCGCGGGACTGCGGCACGGTGGCGGCCGCGGGGTCGCCGTCGGCGCGCCACTCGCGCGGGCCCGGCTTCGGGTTCGGCGGGCCCGGTGGTCCCGCCGCCACAGCGGATTGTTGAACGACTCCGCGAATCGCACCGCGGTTGCTCATACTCCCGGTATAACCGCTGAGGACCGGTCCGGAAACCACCAAAATGCACCCAATAGCGAACCACCTGGATCATTAGCGGGCGAATTCAAGCCGTTGTTCACTCGGATCCACCGGTTGTTTGCCTGGCGCGCGGCCTAACCGAAGAAGGCGGCGGCGTCGTCGTAGCGGGTTTCGGGCACCAGCTTGAGCTGACGCACCGCGTCGGCCAGCGACACCCGGCCGATGTCCTGCCCGCGCAGCGACACCATCTGGCCGTATTCCCCGGCATGCGCGGCATCGGCCGCATTCACCCCGAACCGGGTGGCCAGCACCCGGTCGTAGGCCGTCGGGGTGCCGCCGCGCTGCACGTGACCCAGCACGGTCACCCGGACGTCTTTGTTGATCCGCTTCTCCACTTCGGCACCGAGCTGGGCGGCCACGCCGGTGAACTTTTCGTGGCCGAATTCGTCAATCCCGCCTTCCCGCAACGAAATCGAGCCGGGGATGGGCTTGGCGCCTTCGGCGACAACGCAGATGAAGTGCGAATCTCCGCGCTGGAAGCGCCTTTTGACCAGCCGACAGACCTCTTCGACGTCGAACGGCTGCTCGGGGATCAGTGTCATGTGCGCGCCCGAAGCCAGGCCCGCGTTCAGCGCGATCCAGCCGGCGTGCCGACCCATCACCTCGACCAGCATCACCCGCTGGTGCGATTCGGCGGTGCTGTGCAACCGGTCGATGGCGTCGGTGGCGACGGTCAACGCGGTGTCGTGGCCGAAAGTCACGTCGGTGCAATCGATGTCGTTGTCGATGGTCTTCGGCACACCAACCACGGGAACGTTTTCCTCCGAGAGCCAGTGCGCGGCCGTCAGCGTGCCCTCCCCGCCGATGGGGATCAGGACGTCGATTCCGTTGTCGTCGAGGGTCTGCTTGATCTGGTTCAGCCCGGCCCGCAGCTTGTCGGGGTGCACGCGGGCGGTGCCCAGCATGGTTCCGCCCTTGGCCAGCAGGCGGTCGTTGCGGTCGTCGTTGTGCAGCTGGATGCGCCGGTTCTCCAGCAACCCGCGCCAACCGTCCTGGAATCCGACCACCGACGAGCCGTACCGGGAGTCGCACGTCCGCACCACTGCCCTGATGACCGCGTTGAGCCCGGGGCAGTCGCCGCCTCCGGTGAGCACTCCGATCCGCATGCCTTCATCTTGCCTGGGGCTGCGGGGTTATGGCGCGATTAGCGCGCGACGGGCGCCGACGGCAGCGGTCCGCGGGCCGCCTCGTAGGCGGCGCCAACCCGGTAGAGCCGGTCGTCGGCCAGTGCGGGCGCCATGATCTGCAGGCCGACCGGCAGGTCGTCGTCCGGCGACAGACCGGCCGGCACCGACATGCCGCAGTGGCCGGCCAGATTGAGCGGCAGCGTGCACAGGTCGAACAGATACATCGCCAGCGGATCGTCCACCTTTTCGCCCAGCCGGAACGCCGTCGTCGGGGTCGCAGGCGACACCACCACGTCCACCGAGCGATAGGCCTCGTCCAGGTCGCGTGCGATCAGGGTGCGCACCTTCTGGGCCTGGTTGTAGTAGGCGTCGTAGTACCCGGCCGACAGGGCGTAGGTGCCGATCATGATGCGCCGCTTGACCTCCGGCCCGAAGCCGGCGGCCCGGGTCATGGCCATCACTTCCTCGGCGCTGTGGTTGCCGTCGTCGCCGACCCGCAGCCCGTAGCGCATCGCGTCGAAGCGGGCCAGGTTGCTCGACACCTCCGACGGCAGGATCAGGTAGTAGGCGGCCAGCGCGTACTCGAAGTGCGGGCAGTCGACCTCGCTCACGTCGGCACCCAGGGCGGTCAGTTGCTCGACGGCGGCCTCGAAAGCTCTCAGCACGCCGGGCTGGTAGCCCTCGCCGCGCAGCTGCTTGACCACCCCGACGCGCACCCCCTTGAGGTCACCGCCCGCGCCGGCCCTGGCGGCGCCGACGACGTCGGGAATCGCCGCCTCGACCGACGTGGAGTCGCGGGTGTCGTGCCCGGCGATCACCTGATGCAGCAGCGCGGTGTCGAGCACCGTGCGGGCGCACGGGCCGCCCTGATCCAGCGACGACGCGCACGCCACCAGGCCGTAGCGGGACACCGTCCCGTAGGTCGGCTTGACCCCGACCGTCGCGGTCAACGCGGCGGGCTGCCGGATGGAGCCGCCGGTGTCGGATCCGATGGCCAGCGGCGCCTGGAACGCGGCCAGCGCCGCGGCGCTGCCGCCGCCGGAGCCGCCGGGGACCCGGTCTACGTCCCACGGGTTGCGGGTGGGGCCGTAGGCGGAGTTCTCGGTCGAGCTGCCCATCGCGAACTCGTCCATGTTGGTCTTGCCCAGGATCGGGATTCCCGCCGCGCGCAGCCGCGAGGTGACGGTGGCGTCGTACGGAGAACGCCAGCCCTCGAGGATCTTGGACCCGCAGGTGGTGGGCATGTCGACGGTGGTGAAGACGTCCTTGAGCGCCAGCGGCACCCCGGCCAGCGGGGACGGCAGCCGCTCCCCCGCCGCGACGGCCTCGTCGACCTGCTTGTCAACGGCGGCTGCCGCCGCAAGCGCCTCGTCGGCCGCCACGTGCAGGAAGGCGTGGTAGCGGTCGTCGGTCGCCGCGATCTGGTCCAGGCACGCCTGGGTGACCTCGACCGACGACACCTCTTTGGCCGCGATCCGGGCGGCCAGTGTGGCGGCGTCGGACCGGATGATCTCGTTCACTCGCTGTCCCCCAGGATCTGCGGGACCCCGAAGCGGCCGTCGATGGCCGCGGGCGCTTCGGCCAGTGCCTCAGCCTGGGTCAGGCAGGGTGTCGGCTCGTCCGGGCGGGTGACGTTGACGTCTTTGAGCGGGTTGTCGGTCGCTTCGACGCCGGTGACATCGACCGCCTGCACCTGGCTGACGTGGGTCAGGATGGCGCCGAGTTGGCCGGCGAAGCTGTCGAGCTCGCTGTCGGTCAGCGCCAGGCGAGACAGCCGGGCCAGATGCGCTACCTCGTCGCGGGAGATCTGGGACACGATCCGAAAGCCTAGCCGCGGGCTTGCCGCCGCCTGCACGCCCGTTGCCGATCGCGCGGCCGGCTGCGACCGTCGCCGCGATGACGCTCGCAGCCGGGTCGAGCCGAAATGCCGTCGACACATCGCTGTGCAACAGTGTTGGCCGTGCCCTCCTATCTGTTGCGCATCGAGCTCGTCGACCGGCCAGGCAGCCTGGGGTCGCTGGCGGTGGCGCTCGGTTCGGTGGGCGCCGACATCTTGTCGCTCGATGTCGTGGAGCGCAGCGCGGGTTACGCGACCGACGACCTGGTGATCGAACTGCCGCCGGGCGCGATGCCTGACACGCTGATCACCGCCGCCGAGTCCCTGTCCGGTGTCCGGGTGGACAGTGTGCGTCCGCACACCGGCCTGCTGGAAGCGCATCGCGAGCTGGAGCTGCTCGACCACGTCGCCGCGGCCGACACCAAGGCGGCACGACTGCAGGTTCTCTCGAACGAGGCGCCCAAGGTGCTGCGCGTCAGCTGGTGCACCGTGCTGCGCAGTTCGGCCGGCGAGCTCCAGCGCCTGGCCGGTAGCCCGGGCGCCCCGGAGACCAAGGCGGACTCAGCCCCGTGGCTGCCGCTGGAGCGGGCCGCGACGCTGGACAGCAACGCCGAGTGGGTGCCTCAGGCGTGGCGCGATATGGACGTGACGATGGTCGCGGCCCCGCTGGGCGACCCGCACACCGCGGTGGTGCTCGGCCGTCCCGGCCCGGAATTCCGGCCGTCTGAGGTCGCCCGGCTGGGCTACCTCGCCGGGATCGTCGCCACCATGCTGCGTTAGTGGCGATCGCGAGCGCGGCGCAGCCGGGCGACGCGGGTCGCCACCATCGGAACCAGTGGCGATCGCGAGCGCGGCGCAGCCGGGCGACGCGGGTCGCCACCATCGGGACTGGTGACCGGTGCACAGCCGGTGGCGTGAATGAATCCCTTGATTCTTCAACGTGTTGAGCTTCGATGCATTGCCGGTAGCAACCGATTCCGGCAACCAGGCTAGTTGTTTGCCGGTGGTGGTTGGGGCTGGAAGGGTTGGTACCACCACCAGTCGGCGCGCTCGCCGGTAGGTCCCGGGCAGGGCGCCACCGCGGGAGGGGGTTGGGTCGGTGGGCGTGCCAGCGATCCCGGGCTCAGTAACCGGCCGGCCTCGTCGGTGACCCTGAGAGCGCCTGCGGGCCCGGTGATGGTGATGACGCCCCGATGGTGCAACCGGTGATGATAAGGGCATAGGAGCACCAGGTTGGCCAACTCCGTGGGGCCGCCGTCCTCCCAGTGCCAAATGTGATGGGCGTGCAGACCACGGGTGGCACCACAGCCCGGAACCACGCACGTGCGGTCGCGATGCTCCAGCGCGCGGCGAAGCCGCCGGTTGATCACCCGCGTCGCCCTCCCGGCACCGATGACCTCGCCGTGACGCTCGAACCAGACTTCGGCAGTGGCATCACACGTGAGGTATCGGCGTTCGGCGTCGGTGAGCAGCGGACCCAGATGCAGTGCCGCAGCGGGCTGCTCGACGTCGACATGCACCACCACGGTGGTGTGCTGCCCATGTGGGCGGCGGGCCGCCTCGGCGTCCCATCCGGCCTCGACCAGGCGCATGAACGCCTCGGCGGTGCCAGGCAACGGGGGCCGCTGATCTGAAGCGCCCTGCCCCTCGCCGTGATCGCGGCGCCACTCGGCGATCAGCGCATCGCGGTGAGAAGCCAAGGCGGCGTCGAACATCGCGGCGTCATGGCGGGGAAGCGCGATCCGGTAGCAGCTGCCCTGCTCGTTGGTGGTCGTGGTGATCGAGCGGTCGGGCTCGGGCCCAGGTTCGGGTTCGGGTCGCGGCTCGAGCTTGACCGCGGTGCGCAACTGAGTGACGGTGGCGCAGCGCGCCAGCTGCGCGTAGTGCTCATCGGATCCCGCACCGGCCCGCGCCGCGATGACCCCGACCTGATCGGCCGACAGCCAGCCCTCTCGCATGCCTTGGGCGCAGCGCGGGAACTCCTCGAGCCGGCTCGCGATGGTGGCGATCGTGTGCGCGTTCGCCGGCGAGCAGCCGGTCTTCCAGGCCACCAACGCCGGCACCGACCGCGCACCGGTCACCCCACACAACTGGTCGCGATCGATCTCAGCAACGATCTCCACCATGCGCCCATCAATCGCGTTGCGCTGACCGCTCAACTCCGCCAACTCCTCAAACAACACCTCAAGACGCTCGCTGGGACTCACCACCACAGCGCCGGCGGATGCGGTCGAAGACATGACGCCATCATCGCAGCCACCACCGACAACTCCGGGCCGCCCGATCCCCAACCCGAATGTCAGGTCGCGAGTACGGTCGACGCGGCCCGGGGAAACCAGATCAGCGAGTTGCCGGCGACACCGCGGTCGATTCGGACCTCGATCCGGACCCCGATTCGGACCCCGATTCGGACATCGCCACCGGGTCGTCGTCGTCCCACAGCAACAGCTGACGAACCGCCGGGCGCGGACCGTAGGGCCGCAGCATGGTGCTGGCCGGGCGCGGGCGCACCCGTTGGGGCCACCAGAACCAGCGCCCGAGAAGTCTTGCGACGGAAGGCGTCATGAACGAGCGCACGATCAGCGTGTCGAACAACAAGCCGAGGCCGATCGTGGTCCCGATCTGACCGAGGACCTGGAAGCCGCTGAACACGAACGCGCACATGGTGACCGCGAAAACGATGCCGGCCGAGGTGACGACCGAACCCGAGCCGGCCATCGCCCGGATGATGCCGGTGTTGAGGCCGGCATGGATCTCTTCCTTGAACCGGGAGATCAACAGCAGGTTGTAGTCGGATCCGACCGCCAGCAGCAGGATCACGGCCAGCGCGAGCACCACCCAATAGAGCTGAATGCCGAAGATATACTGCCACACCAGAACTGACAGCCCGAATGAGGCGCCCAAGGAGAGGGCCACCGTTCCCACGATGACCAGCGCGGCGATCAGGCTGCGCGTGATGATCATCATGATCAGCAGGATGAGACTCAGCGCGGCGAACGCCACGATCATCAGGTCGTACTTGGCGCCGTCCTGGATGTCCTTGTATGTCGCGGCGGTCCCGCCGAGATAGATGCCCGCCCCGGCCATGGGCGTGCCCTTCAGGGCCTCGTGCGCGGCCTTCGCGATCGGGTCGATGTGCGAAATCCCTTCGGGCGTCGCGGGATCGCCCTCATGCGTGACGATCATGCGGGCGGCCTTGCCGTCGGGCGAGAGGAACAGCCTGAGCCCGCGTTTGAAGTCGGGATTGTTGAACACCTCGGGCGGCAGATAGAACGTGTCGTCGTTCTTGGCCGCGTCGAAGGCCCGCCCCAGCGCCGTCGCGTTGTCGATCGCGGCCGCGGTCTGCGCGTAAATCCCGGACAGCGTGGCGTAATTGGCCAGAGTCAGGTCGCGATTGGTCTGCTGGCTTTGGATCTGCGGCGGGATGAGCGCCGTCAGTTTCGGCTGCAGCGCGTCGAGCTTGTCCAGGGAGGCCGTGAGGTTTTCGAATTTCTCGGTGAGCTGGTCAATGCCGTCGAGCGCGTCGAACAGCGACCGGAACGCGAAGCAGACGGGAATGTCGAAACAGTGCTTCTCCCAATAGAAATAACTGCGCACCGGCCGGAAGAAATCGTCGAAGTTCGCGATCTTGTCGCGAAGGTCCTGGATGGTGCCGAACGTGTCATGAAAGCTCTGAGTCTCGTCGTGGGTGGTGCCGGCGAGCTGCTGCTGCAGCACGTACTGCTGCTTCAAGATGTTGATCGTCTTCGTCAGTTCGTTGGCCTGCTTGAGGGCATCGTCGGCGCGATCTCGTTGGTAGCTCAGGTTTTCCTGCTGCGCCGCGCTGGAATTGCTGACCACGAACGCGAGTGAGCTGTGGACGAGCGGGGTTCCCAACGGTCTGGTGATGGTCTGCACCTGCGCCACCCCGGGGACGTGAAACACCGCCTTGGCCACCTTGTCCAGGACGAGCATGCTTTCCGGGTTACGCATGTCGTGATCGGTTTCGACCATCAACAACTCGGGCTCCAGCCGGGGCGCGAGAAGTGTTTCTCGGCGGCCGTGTAACCGATGTTGGCCGGCGCGCTGGCGGGCATGTAGGGCCGGGTGTCATAGCTGGTTTTGTATCCGGGCAGGGCGATCAGCCCCACCAGGGCCAGCGCGCACGACGCCGCGAGCACGGCGCCGGGCCAGCGGACGATGGCGGTGCCGATCCGCCGCCAGCCGCGGGTGCGTATCGCCCGCTTGGGGTCGAAGATGCCAGCCTTGGCGCCCAGGGTCAGGATCGCGGGCCCGAGCGTGAGCGCGGCGAACAGCGCGACCAGAATGCCCAACGCGGCCGGAATGCCCAAGCTTTGGAAGTAGGGCAGCCGGGTGAAACTCAGGCAGGCCACCGCGCCGGCCACGGTGAGGCCGGAACCCAGCACGATGTGCGTCGTCCCGTGATACATGGTGTAGAAGGCCTTTTCACGATCTTCGCCGCTGCCGCGTGCTTCCTGATAGCGGCCGACGAAGAAAATCGCGTAGTCCGTTCCGGCGGCGATCACCAACAGCGTCAGCAGGTTCGTCGCGTACGTCGACAGCCCGATCACGCCTGCGTTGCCCAGAAATGCGACAAGCCCTCGGGCGGCGGACATTTCGATGAGCACCGTCGCGAGCACGAGCAGCGTGGTGAGCACCGAGCGGTAGACGAAGAACAACATCAGCGCGATCACCCCGACGGTGATCCCGGTGACCTTGGCGGTGCCCTTGCTGCCGACGTCGAATTGATCGGAGATCAGCGGCGCCGCCCCGGTGACGTACGCCCTGACGCCCGGTGGCGGCTTCATGTGCTCGACGATGTCGCGGACGGCGCCGACGCCCTCGTTGGCCAGCGCCGAGCCCTGATTACCCGCGAGGAACAGCTGCACGTAGGCGGCCTTGCCGTCGCTGCTCTGCGATCCCGCCGCGGTCAACGTATCGCCCCAGAAATCCTGGAGGTGCTCGACGTGCTTGCGGTCGCGCTCGAGCTTGCGGACCATCTCGTCGTAGAAGCGGTGGGCGTCGGCGCCCAGCGGCTTGTCGCTTTCCAGCACAATCATCGCCGAGCTGTCCGTGTCGAATTCGTGGAACTTTTCGCCGATGCGCTTGATCGCCTTGAGCGACGCCGCATCCGGTGAGTTCAGCGCCACGTTGTGGGTCTTCCCCACCTCTTCCAGCTGGGGCACCGCAATGTTGGTGATGGCGGCAAGTCCCACCCAGAACAGCAGGATGGGCAACGCGAGCCGGCGGATGGTGCGCGGCACGAACCGCCGCGACTGGTGATCGGTGCTCATCCAGATTTATCCAGACAGTAGGTGTAGGCGTCGACTTTGTTAACGGTGCGTTGGTCTTTCACTTCGCCGTTGACGGTGATACGGCAGCCCAGGGTGTCGCCGTTGCCCTGCGCGACGACGTTGCCGATGACCGCGGGTTCGGTCGTGGTGATGGTGAACGACCACGGCAGGGGCGCGTCCTTGACTTGCTGCGGCTGGGCGTTGACGTCGAGGTAGTTGATGGTGGCCACGGCGCCCGGTGCGCCGAAGACCTCGAGCACCACCTGCTTGGGGTTGAACGGGACGATCTCGCCTGCCAGGCCGCCGTTTGCCGAGGTGGTGGTGTGCGACCCGAAGATTCCGTGCAGGCGATAGATTCCGAACCCCGCAAGCGCGACGACCACCACGGCGACAAGCACCATCCATCCCCGCTTCACCAGGGACGCAATCGAAAAGCCTTTCACCCGTTAGCCTTTCGAAGATCGGGCGACAGCACCACGCTCACGCCAAGCGCGGCGGCCAACATCGTGAGCGTGATCGACAGCTATGACAGTACGGTACGGGACCGTACTGTACAAGAGACGCGAACGTACATTTCGCCCCGCCGGGCGAATTCGGAAATACCGCGTCGTTACCCGGCGGACCTGGTCAGGCCGGGGATGAGAAACCCGTCGACAAAGGCCTCCACGGTGCGACGGGTGGGCGGCCGGCCGGGCAAGATCGACCGGAAAATCAGGTAGCCGGGTAACAGGTCCCAGAGTTCGTCGGTGATGACATCTTCGGAGATCTCGCCGCGGTCGGCCGCCTGGTGCAGCACGTGCTGGATCGTGGCCTTGCGCTGGTCCAGGAATTGATGCTGCATGGCGTCCTTGAGCGCGGGGTGGCGCGACACCTCGACCATCACCGCGCGGATGGTGCCGGCGTGCTGCCCGCACTCCTGGGTGATGGTCTCCCCCAGGCTCAGCAGGTCGCCGCGCAAGGTGCCCGTGTTCGGCGCTACGGCCACCTGGCGCACGCCTTCGATGAAGGCGGCCAGCACCAGTTCGGCCTTGGACGGCCAGCGCCGGTAGACGGTGGCCTTGCTGGCGCGGGCGGCGTTGGCCACCGCGTCCACCGTCAGCTGGTCATAGCCGTGTTCCTGCAGCAGCCGCAGGGTCACTCCCAGGATTTCGGCCTCGCGCGGCGACCAGGGCGATGCCTGCTCGCACTCCTCGGCCGTCTGGGTCATAGTGCCCACGATAGAGCCGCCCGGGCGGTGCGGACCAATTTCGGCGCAGTCGGGCCCGACGAATGTGAATTCGTCAGCGGGGATGCATCAGCGCGCGTTCGACGTCGGCGAGCAGGTCGTCGGTGTCTTCGATGCCCAGCGAGATGCGCGCGAATCCGTCGGCGACCGGATCTCCCCAGCGCGCCCGGCGGTCGACCGACGTGTGCAGGCCCCCGAAACTGGTGGACGCGATGAGCAGTTCGCTGCGCTCCACCAGCGCGTGCACGGCGGCGGCGTCGGCCAACTCGACCGAGACCAGCGCCCCGAATCGACGCATCTGCGCCATGGCCACCGGATGGGCCGGGTCTTCGGCCAACCCGGGGTAGCGCACCGCCCGCACCGCCGGGTGGCGGGCCAGCATGGTCGCCAGCGCCCGGGCGTTCTGGCATTGCCTTTCGAATCGCAACCCGGCAGTTCCCATGCTGCGCAACAGAAGCCACGCCTCAAACCCGCCCAGGATCGCACCGGCGAGCAGCCTGTGTCGCTCCACCGCGGCGAGCAGCTCGGGCTGGTTGGTGGCGACGTAGCCGGCCAGCAGGTCGCCGTGGCCGGACAGGGCCTTGGTCGCGCTGGCCACCACCGCGTCGGCGCCCAACGACAGCGGCTGCTGCCCCAGCGGTGTGGCGGCGGTGTTGTCGACAACCAGGCGCGCGTCGTGGCCGCGGCAGATGGTGGCCAACCGGTGCAGGTCGATCACGTCCAGCGCCGGGTTGGTGGGCGTCTCGGCCAGCACCACGCCGGCTCCCGCGGCGGCGTCGTAGATCTGCGCGCTCGACGCCTCGATGACCGTCACACCGGCCGGCACCAGGTCTTCGCGGGCGTAGCGGCGCACTTGGTAGTAGCCGTCGGCCGGGATCACCACCGTCGATCCGGGCGTCGCCAGCGTGCGCAGCACCGCGCTGATGGCCGCCATGCCCGAGCCGAACACCAGCGCGGCGGTGGCTCCCTCCAGCTCGGCCAGCGCCGACTCCAGTTGGCGCCAAGTCGGATTGGAGCTGCGGCCGTAGTTGTCGGGGCCGCTCGAGGCACCGCGTTCGTCGCTGGACAGGTGGTAGGTGGCGGCAAGCACCGCCTGCGGTGCCACCGGCTGACCCGAAACTATCTCGGAATCAACGGCTTTGAGGCTGCGGGTGGAATCGCCGTACCGGTTACTCATCGGCTTGGTCGGCCGGGGTTTCGGGTGGACCCTCGGCCAGCAGTTGCCGGAAGCCGTCCTCGTCGAGGACGGGCACCCCCAGCTCGATCGCCTTGTCGTACTTGGAACCCGGCGAATCGCCGGCCACGACGTAGTCGGTCTTCTTCGACACCGAACCGGCGGCTTTTCCCCCGCGCGTCAGGATCGCCTCCTTCGCGTCGTCGCGGGAAAAGCCGGCGAGCGACCCGGTGACCACCACCGTCAATCCCTCCAGCGTGCGCCGCACGCTGGTGTCGCGCTCGTCGGCCATCCGCACGCCGGCGGCGCGCCACTTGTCGACGATCGCGCGGTGCCAGTCGACGGTGAACCATTCGGTGAGCGCCGCGGCGATCGTCGGCCCGACACCCTCCACCGCCGCCAATTGCTCGGTGGACGCCGACATGATCGTGTCCAGGTCACCGAATTCGGTCGCCAGGGCGCGCGCGGCCGTCGGCCCGACGTGCCGGATCGACAACGCCACCAAAACCCGCCACAGCGCCACCTTCTTGGCCTTGTCCAGGTTGTCGAGCAGCCGTCTGCCGTTGGCGGACAGGGAACCCGCCTTCGTCCGGAACAACTCGGTGCGCAACAGGTCGTCTTCGGTGAGCGCGAACAGGTCGCCCTCGTCGGCGATCACCCCGGCCTTCAGCAGCGCGGTCGCCGCTTCGTAGCCCAGCCCCTCGATGTCGAGCGCCCCGCGACCGGCGACGTGGAAAACGCGCTCCCGCAGCTGTGCCGGGCAGGACCGGGCGTTGGGGCAGCGGATGTCGGCGTCGCCTTCCTTGGCCGGTGCCAGCGGAGTTCCGCATTCGGGACATGTTGTGGGCATGACGAATTCGCGCTCGGAGCCGTCGCGCAGGTCGACGACGGGACCGAGCACCTCCGGGATCACGTCGCCGGCCTTGCGGATCATCACGGTGTCACCGATCAGCACGCCCTTGCGTTTCACCTCGGCGGCGTTGTGCAGCGTGGCCAGCCCGACCGTCGACCCGGCCACCTTCACCGGTGTCATGAACGCGAACGGTGTGACGCGCCCGGTACGCCCGACGTTGACGCGGATGTCGAGCAGCTTGGTCTGTGCCTCCTGCGGCGGGTACTTGTAGGCGACGGCCCACCGCGGCGCGCGGGAGGTGGTCCCGAGCCGGCGCTGCAAGGCGACATCGTCGACTTTGACTACCACGCCGTCGATTTCGTGGTCGATGTCGTAGCGGTGTTCGCCCCAGTAGCCGATCCGCTCCTCCACGGCGGCCAGGCCGCGCACCCGTGCGGTTTGTGCTGCCACCGGCAGCCCCCAGGCGTTCAGCGCGGCATAGGCGTCGTGCTGGGTCTTGGGTGCGAATCCTTCGGTGCGCCCGATGCCGTGGCAGATCATGCGCAGCCTGCGCCGGGCGGTGACGGCCGGATTCTTCTGGCGCAGCGACCCGGCCGCGCTGTTGCGTGGGTTGGCGAACGGCGCCTTGCCGTCCTCGACCAGGCTGGCGTTGAGCGCCTCGAAATCGGCGAGCAGGAAGAACACCTCACCACGCACCTCGAGCAGGGCGGGAACCGGGAAGTCCGCGTCGTCGGACAGCCGCTCGGGAACGTCGTCGATGGTGCGCGCGTTGAGCGTCACGTCCTCGCCGACCCGGCCGTCACCCCGGGTCGCCGCGCGTTCCAGCCGGCCGTCGCGGTACACCAGCGACAGGGCCACCCCGTCGATCTTGAGTTCGCACAGGTAATACGGTTCCTTGCCGACCTCGTTCTCGACGCGGTTGCTCCAGGCCACCAGCTCGTCGCGATCGAAGACGTCGTCGAGGCTCAGCATCCGTTCCAGGTGTTGCGCCTCGGCGAACTCGGTGGCGAAACCGGCCCCGCCGACCAACTGCGTCGGGGAATCGGGCACGCGGAGCTCCGGGTGCCGCTCCTCGAGCGCCAGGAGTTCGTTGAACATCGTGTCGAACTCCGCGTCCGAGACGATCGGCGCGTCCTTGATGTAGTAGCGGAACTGGTGTTCGCGGACCGTTTCGGCCAGGTCCTGCCACTGCCGGCGCACCTCGGGCGATACCGGATCAGCCTCTGCTGAGCTCACCTTGGCAGGCTATCCGAGGACACCGACGCGAAACGCGATCAGTCCTCCACCGAGTCGTCCACTGTGTCCTCGACTTTGTCCTCGACTCGGTCCTCTACAAAGGCACGCAGCCGATCCACCGCGGCATCCCACCGGCGGGACAGCTGGCTCAGGTAGTCGCTGGCCGACGCCAGTGGTTGGGTCTGCACCGTCCAGACGCGCTCGCGGCCCCGCCGGCTGCTGGTCACCAGCCCGACGGACTCCAGCAGCTGCAGGTGTTTGCTGGCCGCCTGCCGGGTGATCGGGATGACGCTGGTGACCTGCGACGTCGAGCTCGGGCCCTGATCGCAGAGCCGCACGATGATGCGCAATCGGTTGGGATCGCCCAACGCGTCGAACAGCGGCGCGTCGACGACGGCACGTCCGTTCATACCCGGACGTCTTCGACGTACCTGCGCACCAGCGTGGTCTGGATCGCCCAGCCCTCGCCGTTGGCCTCGAAGGACGGGCCGCGGCGCGCCTCCGGAATCGCCTCGAATCCGGATTCGGTGATGGTCAGCAGCACGCCGTCGGGCTGCTCGGACAGGGTGAACTCGACGAGCGTGGTCGGCTCCCGGTCGTAGTCGACATCCGGGTCGACGGCGAACGGATGCCAGCGGTAGGCGAACCGGCGCTGTGGCTCGATGGCGACGATCTGCCAGGTGCTCTGCACCCCCGCGTGCGTCTCCTGACGCTTGGCGACCTCGCTGTCGACGACGGTCGGGCTGATCGCGGCGGTCACCGAGGTGCCGGCGACGAACGGTCCGTCGAAGCGCACCCCGAACCAGCGGCCGAACTCGTCGGCGTCGCTGATGGCCCGCCACACCCGGTCCAGCGGCGCGTGCAGCACCACGTGCTTCTCGATCTTCATATGCAACCTCCTGGTTGCCTGTCAGTTCAGCACAGGGCGAGTAGAAAAGCAACCATTTGGTTGCCTATTCGATGGCGTCCGGATCCTCGGCGAACATCTCGGCCGCCTCGCGCGCGAGCCCGATCGCGGTGCGGGCCCATTCCGGCGTCGCGCGGGCCAGACCGCAGGCGGGGGTGACGCCGATGCGGTCACGCAGCGCCGAGCGGGCGAAGCCGAGGCGATCGGTCACGGCGACCACCGCCGAAGCCACCTCTTCCGCCGACGGCCGACGCGGCGGGGCGTCGCCGGCCACCACCCCCAACATGACGGTGCGCCCCGGCTCCACGAACCCGGCAATGCCGTCCAGATCCGGCGCGGTCAGGCTGCCGACGTCCACGGAAACGGCACGAAATGAGCTGCGCTGCAACAGGTCCCATGGCACATCAGGGGCGCAACAGTGCAGCAGCACCTCCCCGCCCACCGTCTGGGCGCAGGCGTCGAGCAGCCCGGCGGCCACCTCCTCGTCGATGGGCGCCACCGGACTCAGCGAGGTCACCCCGCTCAGCCCCCCGCCCAGCGCCTTCGGCAGCGACGGCTCGTCGAACTGAACCACCACCTCCGCCTCGAGCCGGCGGGCCAGGCCCGCGCGGTGCGCGGACACGCCCTCGGCCAGTGACGCCGCCAGATCTCGCAACGCCCCGGGATCGGTGATCGCCCGGTGGCCGTTGGGCAGCTCGACCTCGGCGGCCAGCGTGATCGGGCCCGGCGCTTGTACCTTGACCACCCGGCCGTCGTTGCGCAGGCCGGCGGTCTCCCAGGCCTCTTCCAGGGCGTCCATGTCCTCGTCGAGCAGACTGACGGCGCGGCGGGTGACAGCGCCGGGCCGGGCGGCAAGCCGGTAGCCGCGCGGCGCCGTGTCGATGGCCACGTCGATCAGCAGCGCGCCGGCGCGGCCGAGCATGTCGGCACCCACTCCGCGCGCGGGCAGCTCGACGATGTGGGCCAGCGCGCCCGCCAGTTCACCCACGACAACTTCGGCGGCTTGGCGCGCGGCGATGCCGGGCCACGAGCCGACGCCGCTGGCGTTGGCAAAGGGATGGCTGAAAACACTCACCGGACAACCGTATTCGACGTCGCGCCACCCGAAGGCCGGCAGGGGTCTGTGGGCCGGCGGGCCGCGCGGGTAGGTTCAACGCCGAAGGGGTGCGAAAAGGTGTCGCAGAAGGCGAAATCGGCGTGGCTGCCGCTGTTGTTCGGTGCGGTGATGCTGGTGGCGGCGTGCACCCGGGTGGTCGACGGCGCGGCCACGGCGGGATTCGGCGCCAACCGCAGGGTGGTGCAGGGCGTCGACGTCGACGCGATCCTGCTCGACCAGTCGCGGATGCGCGCGATCACCGGGGCCGGCGAGCATCTGACCATCATTCCCTCGATGGACGGCACCAGCCCGGTGGACATCGACGCGCTGGCGCAGACCGCGCCGCGCGAGTGCCGGTTCATCTACGCCGAGACCGCGACGTTCGGGCGCGACCTGGAGGCGTTTCACAAGACGACGTTTCAGGACCCGCCCGACGGCGCGCTGATCTCCGAGGGCGCCGCGGCCTACCGCGACGCCGACTCCGCCCGGCGTGCCTTCGGGACCCTGGTGGGCACCGTCGGCGCCTGCGCGAACGGCTCGAGCGGCCAACTGTATGTCGGCGACTGGAACGCCGACGCCACCTCGCTGCACCTGCGGCCCGGCGGATGCGGCCGCGACTACAAGATTCTGTCGGTGGCCATGCTGGAGGTCACCTTCTGCGGTTTCGCGCAGTCGGTGTCCGACATCGTGATGACGAATATTTCCGCGAACGTGCCGCGGTAGCCCCGATTCAGCGCGCGGTCGCCGCGATGGTGGCGCTGCCGAGCACCTCGTCACCGTCGGGGTCGGGCCGGTACAGCACCAGCGTCTGGCCGCGCGCCACGCCGCGCATCGGGGCGCGCAGTCGCACGACCAGCTCGTCGTCGACCAGTTCGGCGACCGCGTCGGCCGTTTCACCGTGCGCGCGCACCTGAACCCCGCACTCCACCGGGCCCGACGGCGCCACGCCCGAGGTGAAAATCGGTGTCCGACCGATCATTTCGCGGATTTCAAGGTCGGCCGCCTCCCCCACCTGCACGGTCGCGGTCTCCGCGTCGATCGCGGTCACGTACCGCGGGCGGCCGTCGGGTCCCGGCCCGGCGATACCCAGCCCCTTGCGCTGGCCGATGGTGAAACCGTGTACGCCGTCATGCTCGGCGAGCACCGTGCCGTCCGCGTTGACCACGGCGCCCCGGCGCACCCCGATGCGCTCGCCCAAAAACGCGCGGGTGTTGCCCGAGGGGATGAAGCAGATGTCGTGACTGTCCGGCTTGTCGGCGACGGTCAGACCCCGCCGGGCGGCCTCGGCCCGGATCTGCGGCTTGGGGGTGTCCCCGATCGGGAAGGCCGCGTGGCGCAACTGCTCGGCGCTCAGGACGGCCAGCACGTAGGACTGGTCCTTGTCCGTGTCGACGGCGCGCCGCAACCGCCCGTTCGCCAGCCGGGCGTAGTGGCCGGTGGCCACCGTATCGAACCCGAGCGCAATGGCTTTCGCCGACAGGGCCGAGAACTTGATCTTCTGATTGCACACCACGCACGGGTTGGGTGTTTCGCCGCGCGCGTACGACGACACGAATTCGTCGATAACGTCCGACTTGAACCTCTCCGCGAAATCCCAGACATAGAACGGGATTCCGAGCACATCCGCGACGCGGCGCGCGTCGGAGGCGTCTTCCTTCGAGCAGCATCCGCGCGAGCCGGTGCGCAGCGTGCCGGGCGCGCTGGACAGCGCCAGGTGCACGCCGACCACGTCGTGTCCGGCGTCGACCATCCGGGCGGCGGCGACCGACGAGTCGACGCCACCGCTCATGGCGGCAAGCACTTTCACTTAGGACGCCCCCGCGGCGGCCATGGCGGCCCGACGGGCGCGGTCCACCGCCCCGGGCAGGACCCGCAGCACCGCGTCGACGTCCGCATCAACACTGGTGTGGCCCAACGAGAGTCGCAAAGACCCGCGGGCGCTGGTCGGGTTGGCGCCCATCGCGATCAGCACGTGTGAGGGCTGCGCGACACCGGCGGTGCACGCCGATCCGGTCGAGCACTCGATTCCGTTGGCGTCCAAGAGCATCAACAGCGCGTCGCCCTCGCAGCCGCGGAACGTGAAGTGCGCGTTGCCGGGAAGGCGCAGCGGATCGCGCGCCCCGTTGAGGCTGACGTCCTCGATGCCGCCCAGTACGCCGTCGACCAGCCGGTCCCGCAACGCCCGCAGCCGGGCGCTGTTGACCTCGAGCCCGTCGACCGAGATCCGGGCCGCCATCGCCATTCCGACCGCGCCGGCGACATCGGCCGTGCCCGAACGGATGTCACGCTCCTGCCCGCCGCCGTGCGCCAACGGCATGCACGCGACGTCGCGGCGCAGCAGCAGCGCACCGACGGCCGGCGGGCCGCCGAACTTGTGTGCGGTCACGCTCATCGCCGACAGCCCGCTGGCGGCGAAGTCGACGGGCAACTGCCCCACCGCCTGAACCGCGTCGCTGTGCATCGGCACGCCGAATTCGGCCGCGACGGCGGCGAGTTCGGCGGCCGGCATGACCGTGCCGACCTCGTTGTTGGCCCACATCACCGAGACCAGCGCAACGTCGTCGTGGCGCTGTAGCACCTCGCGCAGCGCCGCGGCCGACACCGACCCGTCGGCGGCGGTCGGCAGCCAGGTGACCTCGGCGCCCTCGTGTTCGACGAGCCAGTTCACCGAGTCCAGCACCGCGTGGTGTTCCACCTCGCTGGTGACGATGCGCCGGTGCCGCGGCTCGGCGTCGCGGCGGGCCCAGTAGATGCCCTTGACGGCCAGGTTGTCGCTTTCGGTGCCGCCGGCGGTGAAGATGACCTCCGAGGGGCGCGCGCCGAGCCTGTCGGCGATCAGCTCGCGGGATTCCTCGATGCGGCGCCGCGCCGTCCGGCCGCTGGTGTGCAGCGAGGACGCGTTGCCGACCGTGCCGAGCACAGCCGTCATCGCCTCGACGGCGGCGGGGTGCATCGGGGTGGTGGCGGCGTGATCCAGGTAGACCATGACGCGACCCACGATACCGGCCGGCTCAGCGACGATGCAGGCCGGAACGACCTGAGGAGGAGTTGGCCAATCTGGCTCAGCCCGTTTGCTCAGGCCACCAGCACGTGCCCGTGACCAGCGCGCCGGACGGTTGCGGCACCCACCGCGGACTGGCACCGGCCGGCCAGGACGCGCCGGTCGGTCCCCGGGAGCTGCAGAGACTCGACGTGCACCCGCGCCTGCGTGCGGCGCACGACGAGCAGGCGGCGGATCGAGCTCAGCAGGGTCTCGTCGCCGACGAAGGCGGGCACCGTCGAGGGGCTGCCGTCGACGTGGTGGTAGGTCAGCCGCAGCGGCTGCACCGGACGCCCGGCGTCGATCGCGGCCTGGAACATCGCCGGATAGAACGCGCCGCGCCCTCGGTGCGACCGCCCGGTTGCTTTTACGGCCGCTGCCCGGCCGGCATCGTCGTCGGACAGGCCGCACCAGGTGGTGCCCTCCGGGAAGGCCACCACCGTCTGACCGGCGCGCAGCCGGCGGGCGACGGCGTCCACCACGCCGGGCAGCCGGCGCAGACTGGACCGCTCGATCGGGATGATCTTCAAAATTCGGGCCACGATCCCCGTCGCCGGGCCGGTGAACATGTCGGCGCGCGCGACGAACGACCCGGGCAGCACCGAGCCGATGGCGAAGACGTCGAGCCAGGACATGTGCGGGCTCACCACCAGCACGCCGCGCAGGTTGCGAATCGGGTTGCCCGTCACGGTGATTCGAACACCCAGGCAGCGCAGCACCAAGCGGCAGTAGATGCGCTGCACACGGGTGCGGCCCGGCAGTGGCACCGCCAGCAGCGGCAGCCCCGGCGCCAGCAGCAGCGCCAGCGTGAGGCGAAGCGTGACCCGCAGCGCCCGTCGCAGCGGCCGCGACGACGCGGCGTCGCCCGCACTCACACAGCCGGCGTCACACGATGCGCGCGGCAGCCAGGAGTGCCCGGTGCCCGCGGGGGTGTTCATCGCTCGCCGCCCGCCGTTCCGTCGGCCAGCTCGGCGGCGGCGGACACCGATCGGAGGCGTTTGAGATATCGGGTGTCGGCGTGCGCCTTGTCCAGCAGGACGCAGAAGTCACCGACACCGAAATCCGGGTCGTGCGCGGGTTCGCCGCAGACCTGGGCGCCCAGCCGCAGGTAACCGCGCATCAGCGCGGGAACCGAGGGCCGCGCGGGTGGCGCGATGTCGTCGATCCCCGTCCCGTCGACCACCACCGGCCGGTGCGGGTAGACCCGGTATTCCGGGGGCGCGGCGTGCCGGCTCAGGATGAAGTCGCGGACGCCGCGCAGCTGGCTACCCGGCACCGCAGCGTCGGATTCGCCGCCGATGGGCACCGACACGCACCCGGTCACGTAGTCGTAGCCGTAGCGGTCCAGGTAGGCCAGGATTCCCGCCCACATCAACAGCACGACGCCGCCGTTGCGATGCCCGTCGCGCACCACGGCGCGTCCCATCTCCACCAGGGACGGCCGCAGCGGGTCGAGCGCGCGGATGTCGAACTCGGTGGCGGTGTAGAGCCCGCCCGCGGCGATGGCCCCCGCCGGCGCCAGCATGCGGTAGCAACCGACCAGCTCACCGGTGTCGTCGTCGCGCACCAGCAGGTGGTCGCAGAACTCGTCGAACCTGTCGGCATCCCGTCGCTCGTCGTCAGCCGCCGGCAGCGCGAAGCCGGGAGTGCTGGTGAACACGTCGTATCGGAGTCGCTGCGCCGCCTCGATCATGCCGGCGTCGGTGGACAACAACAGGGAGTAGCGCGGTGCGGCCGAGGAACCGGCCGCCACACCGCTCGGCTTGTCGCTGGGTATGAGGACAGAAGCAATGCTCATGAACCCCAACGTGGCGTAGTCGATGAGCTAGTCGGCATCGACGCTGTGACGTGTCGGTGCACGTGAGATGACGAACTGTCGCGAAAAAGTGAGCTCCGTCGGGTGCCGGGGACACCATCCGCGGGTACGCAGCGGGGATGATGCTGACCGCCGATCGCACGATCGCGGCACCGCCGGCGGCGGTGTGGGAATTGCTGGTCGACCTGGACGCGTGGCCGAAGTGGGGCCCGACGATTCGTGCGGCCCGGCTGGACCGGCCGCACACCGAGCTGGGGTTGCACGCGACCGGCACCGTGCAGACCTCCCTGCTGGTCGCGGTGCCGTTCGAGGTCACCGAGTTCGAGCCCGGCCGCCACTGGGCGTGGGAGGTGGCCGGTGTGCCGGCGACCCGGCATCGGGTGGACCCGGTGGGCGGCGGCGCGCGGGTGAGCATCGCGGTGCCGTGGTGGTCCGCGCCCTACCTGACGGTGTGTTCCGTCGCCGTGCGCCGCATCGACGCGATGTTGACCGGCCCCTAGCGCGCGCCGGCGGCCGGGCCCGAGAACCCGTGTGCAACTTCACAATCCGCTAGCACGGGCGCTAGCGGATTGTGAACTCGGTTCATGGTGCAGACACGGTGCCGGTGTGCCACGAGCGGCCGTGGCGGGCCGGAAGCCGGAACCGCCCCTGGCTACGCAAAAGCCCCCGGCACCGCGGTGCCGGGGGCTTTTGCGGCCGAGAAACTCAGCCCTTGCGTGTCTTGATCGCCTCGGTCAGCTGCGGAGCCACCTTGAACAGGTCGCCCACTACGCCGTAGTCGGCGATCTCGAAGATGGGCGCCTCTTCGTCCTTGTTGACCGCGATGATCGTCTTGGACGTCTGCATGCCCGCGCGGTGCTGGATGGCACCGGAGATGCCCAGCGCGATGTAGAGCTGCGGCGAGACCGTCTTACCGGTCTGGCCCACCTGGAACTGGCCCGGGTAGTAGCCGGAGTCGACGGCGGCGCGCGACGCACCGACGGCCGCGCCCAGCGAGTCGGCCAGCTCCTCGACGACGCTGAAGTTCTCCGCGCTGCCGACACCGCGACCACCGGAGACCACGATGGTGGCCTCGGTCAGTTCCGGACGGTCGCCGGCGACCGCGGGCTCGCGCTTGGTGATCTTGGTGGCGTTCTCGGCGGGGGCCGGGACGTCGACCTTGACCTCTTCGCCGGCGCCGGCCTGCGGCTCGGCGTCGATCGCGCCGGCGCGCACCGTGATCACCGGGGTGTCGCCGTTGGCCTGCGCCTCCACGGTGAACGCGCCACCGAAGATGGAGTAGGTCGCCTTGTTGCCTTCCTTGACGTCGACCACGTCGACCAGCAGGCCCGAACCGATGCGGGCCGCCAGCCGGCCGGCGATCTCCTTGCCGTCGGCGTTGGCGGACAGGATCACCGCGGCGGGCGGGTTGGACTCGGCGAGCGAGGCCAGCACGTCGACCACCGGGGTGATCAGGTATTTGTCTACGTCGTCGGACTCGGCGACGTAGATCTTGGCGGCGCCGGCCTCCTTGAGCCCGTCGACCAGGGGCGCGGCGGTCCCGGGAGGGCCTACCACGACGGCGGCGGGCTCGCCCAGCGCGCGGGCGGCGGTGATCAGTTCGGAGGTGACCTTCTTCAGCGCACCTTCGGTGTGCTCGACGAGCACCAGTACTTCAGCCATGGGTTATTTCGCTCTTCTCGTCTTCGGGGAATTCGGGTCAGATGATCTTCTGGGCAACCAGGTACTTGGCGACGTCGTTACCGCCCTCGCCCTCGTCGGTGACCTTCTCACCTGCGGTCTTCGGCGGCTTGGGCGTCGACGACAGCACTGTCGAGCCGGCGTTTTCCAGCCCGACCTCGTCGCTCTCGACGCCGATCTCGGCGAGGGTCAGCACCGTGACCTCTTTCTTCTTGGCGGCCATGATGCCCTTGAAGGAGGGGAAGCGCGGCTCGTTGATCTTCTCGGTGACGCTGACCACCGCGGGCAGGGTGGCCTCGAGGGTGAACACGCCCTCGTCGGTCTCCCGCTCGCCGGTGACCTTGTCGCCCTCGATGGAGAGCTTGCGGACGTGCGTGAGCTGCGGCAGGCCCAGGTATTCGGCGATGACGGCCGGAACCGCGCCGCCGGTGCCGTCGGTGGCCTCGTTGCCGGCGATGACCAGCTCGGTGCCCTCGATGGTGCCCAGCGCACGCGCCAGGGCCCACCCGGTCTGGACCACGTCGGAACCGTGCATGCCGTCGTCCTTGAGGTGGACGGCCTTGTCGGCGCCCATCGACAGCGCCTTGCGGATGGCCTCGGTCGCGCGCTCGGGGCCCGCGGTCAGCACGGTCACCGAGCCCTCGCCGCCCTCGCGCTCGCGGATCTGCAAGGCCTCTTCGACGGCGCGCTCGTTGATCTCGTCCAGCACCGCGTCGGCGGCCTCACGGTCCAACGTGTAATCGCCGTCAGTGAGCTTGCGCTCCGACCAGGTGTCTGGGACCTGCTTGATCAGGACCACGATGTTCGTCATGAGTGTGGTTCGTCCTCCTCGAAGGGGGCTCGCAGCAATCGGCTGCGAAACCTCGGTACGCGTTTTCGCAACGCACAGCCGTGTTACTACCCGGTAACTTTGTGCGGTATGCATTCACACCATAGCTGGTCGTAGTGCACGTTCTTGCAGCCCGTCCGCCGCCTCACGAGCGGGGGCTCGCTTCCCCGGTTCGCGAATCCGACACTTCGCGTTAGCCTGCCTATGCAATGAGCGCACTCGTCCCTGACGTCCCGCAGCACACCCCCGGCGACACCGCGCCGGCGGGTGACGCGGTGATGATGCTGACGGGTGAGCGCACCATCCCCGGTTTGGACATCGAGAACTACTGGTTCCGCCGCCACGAGGTCGTCTACCAGCGGCTTGCCGAGCGATGCGTGGATGCCGACGTCCTCGAGGCCGGCTGCGGCGAGGGCTACGGCGCCGACCTGTTCGCCGGCGTCGCCCGCCGCGTCATCGCCGTGGACTACGACGAGGCCGCGGTGGCCCATGTCCGCAGCCGCTACCCCCGGGTGGACGTCATGCAGGCGAACCTCGCACGGCTGCCGCTGCCCGACGCGTCGGTGGATATTGTGGTCAACTTCCAGGTGATCGAACATCTGTGGGACCAAACACAGTTCGTCGTCGAATGCGCCCGGGTGCTGCGCCCGTCGGGGCTGCTGATGATGTCAACGCCCAACCGGATCACGTTCTCGCCGGGCCGCGACACCCCGATCAACCCGTTCCACACCCGGGAACTCAATGCCGCCGAGCTGACCCAGCTGCTGGTCGACGGCGGGTTCGCCGACGTGTCGATCAGCGGCCTGTTCCACGGGCCGCGGCTGCGCGCGATGGACGCCAGGCACGGCGGCTCGATCATCGACGCGCAGATCCAGCGCGCAATGGCCGACGCGCCGTGGCCGCCGGAGCTGGCGGCCGACGTCGCCGCGGTCACCACCGCGGACTTCGACCTGGTCGAGGCGGGTGCGGGTGCGGGCACCGGCCACCACATCGACGACAGTCTCGACCTGATCGCGATCGCGGTAGCGCCGTGAGCACCGCGCAGAACCGGGTTCCCGGCCTCTTCACCCTGGTTTTGCACACCCACCTGCCCTGGCTGGCCCACCACGGCCGCTGGCCGGTCGGCGAGGAATGGCTGTATCAATCCTGGGCGGCGGCCTACCTGCCGCTGATGCGCGTGCTGCACACCTTGGCCGGCGAAGACCGCCGGAGCCTGATCACGCTGGGCGTCACGCCAGTGGTGAACGCGCAGCTCGACGACCCGTACTGCCTGGACGGCATGCATCACTGGCTGGCGAACTGGCGGCTGCGTGGCCTGGAAGCCACCAGCGTGCGGTCCGCTCCCCGGTCGAAGTCGGCCGGCTACCCGTCGTGCACGCCGGAAGCGTTGCGCGCGTTGGGGATCCGTGAATCCGCCGACGCGGAACGGGCCCTGCAGGACTTCGCCACGCTGTGGCGGCACGGCGGCAGCCCGCTGCTGCGGGGCCTGCTCGACGCCGGCACGGTGGAACTGCTCGGCGGCCCGCTCGCCCACCCCTTCCAACCGCTGCTGGCCCCGCGGCTGCGCGAGTTCGCGCTGCGCGAGGGTCTGGCCGACGCCCGGGCGCGCCTGGCACACCTCCCGGGCGGGATCTGGGCGCCCGAATGCGCCTACGCGCCCGGCATGGAGCACGACTACTCCGCCGCGGGCGTCACCCATTTCATGGTCGACGGCCCGTCGCTGCACGGCGACACCGCGCTGGGCCGGCCGGTCGGCGACATCGACGTGGTGGCGTTCGGGCGCGATCTGCAGGTCAGCTACCGGGTGTGGTCACCGAAGTCCGGCTATCCCGGGCATGCCGCGTACCGCGACTTCCACACCTACGACCACCTCACCGGCCTCAAGCCGGCCCGGGTTACCGGCCGCAACGTGTCCTCGCAGGACAAGGCGCCCTACGATCCCGAGCGCGCCGACCACGCGGTCGACGTACACGTCGCCGACTTCGTCGACGTGGTCCGCAACCGCCTGATCTCGGAGTCCGAGCGCATCGGGCGGCCCGCCCATGTGGTCGCCGCCTTCGACACCGAGCTGTTCGGCCACTGGTGGTACGAGGGCCCGACGTGGCTGGAGCGGGTGCTGCGCGCCCTGCCCGACGCGGGGGTTCGGGTGGGCACGCTGCGCGACGCCGTCGCCGACGGCTTCGTCGGGAACCCGGTGGCCCTGCCGCCCAGCTCGTGGGGTTCGGGGAAGGACTGGCAGGTGTGGGCCGGCGACCAGGTCGCCGACCTGGTCGCGCTGAACGGCGAAGTCGTCGACATGGCACTGGGCACCGTCGACAAGGCGCTGTCCCAAACGGCGTCGCTGGACGGGCCCATCCCCCGCGACCACGTCGCCGATCAGATCCTGCGCGAAACGCTGCTGACCGTCTCCAGCGACTGGCCGTTCATGGTGAGCAAGGATTCGGCCGCCGACTATGCCCGCTACCGCGCCCACCTGCACGCGCACGCCACCCGCGAAATCGCCGACGCGCTCGCGTCCGGCCGGCGCGACACCGCGCAGCGGCTGGCCGCGGGATGGAACCGCGCCGACGGCCTGTTCGGCGCCCTCGATGCCCGCAGGCTGCCCCGATGAGGCTGGCGAGATTGGTTCTGGCGTGAAAATCCTGATGGTGTCGTGGGAATACCCGCCGGTGGTGATAGGCGGGCTCGGCCGGCACGTGCATCACCTGTCGACCGCACTGGCCGCCGCGGGTCACGACGTCGTCGTGCTGTCCCGCCGGCCCACCGGGACCGATCCGCGCAGCCATCCGTCGTCCGACCACATCAGCGAGGGCGTCCGGGTGATCGCGGCCGCCCAGGATCCACACGAATTCACCTTCGGTACCGACATGATGGCGTGGACACTGGCGATGGGCCACTCCATGATTCGGGCCGGGATGCCGCTGACGACGCCGGGCACCAACCGGGCCTGGCGACCCGACGTCGTGCACGCCCACGACTGGCTGGTGGCCCACCCGGCGATCGCTCTTGCCCAATTCTACGACGCGCCAATGGTTTCCACGATCCACGCCACCGAAGCCGGTCGGCATTCCGGCTGGGTCAGCGGTGCGATCAGCCGTCAGGTGCATGCGGTCGAATCGTGGTTGGTGCGTGAATCCGACTCGCTGATCACGTGTTCGGCGTCGATGGCCGACGAGATCACCGAGCTGTTCGGTCCCGGGCTGGCAGAGATCACGGTGATCTGCAACGGCATCGAGACGGCGCGGTGGCCGTACGCCGCGCGCCGGCCCCGCACCGGGCCGGCCGAGCTGCTCTACCTGGGCCGGCTGGAGTATGAGAAGGGTGTGCACGACGCCATCGCCGCGCTGCCGCGCATCAGGCGCACCCACCCCGGCACCACACTGACCATCGCCGGCGAGGGCACCCAGCAGGACTGGCTCATCGAACAAGCGCGTAAACACCGGGTGCTCAAGGCGATCCGGTTCGTCGGGCACCTCCAACACGCGGAGCTGCTGGCGGTCCTGCATCGCGCCGACGCCGCGGTGCTGCCCAGTCACTACGAGCCGTTCGGGATCGTGGCCCTGGAGGCGGCCGCGGCCGGCACTCCCCTGGTGACGTCGAACATCGGCGGCCTGGGTGAGGCGGTGATCAACGGTCAGACCGGTGTGTCGTGTCCGCCCCGCGACGTGGCCCGCCTGGCCGCGGCGGTGCGCACGGTGCTCGACGACCCGCAGGCCGCGCAGCGGCGCGCCCACGCCGCACGCGAACGACTCACGGCGGATTTCGATTGGCACACCGTGGCCGACAAGACCGCGCAGGTGTACCTGTCGGCAAAACGCGGAGTGCGGCAGCCGCAGGCCCGGCTGCCCATCGTCGAGCACGCCTTGCCGAACCGCTAGCGCGTTCCTAACGTTTCAGGGATGGGGCTGGACTATTCGAGCGTCGTGGACGCTCCCATCACCGACGTTTTCGACTGGTACGCCAGGCCGGGCGCCTTCAATCGCCTCTCGCCGCCGTGGTCACCCATGCGGCTGGTCAGCGAAGCGGATTCGCTCAAGGACGGGCGCGCCGTCCTGGCACTCCCGGGCGGCCTGCGCTGGGTCGCCGTCCATCAGCCCGACGGCTATGACCCGCCGCGGCGCTTCGTCGACACCATCGGCGGCGACGACCTGGCCACCCTGCCGGCGCGAATTGCCGTGCGCTGGCGCCACACCCACGAATTCGAAGACCTCGGCGACAACCGCACCAGGGTGATCGACCGGGTCGACACCCCGGTGCCCGGGTCGCTGCTGCGGCCCATGTTCGTCTACCGGCACCGGCAGCTGGCCGACGACCTGGCCGCTCACCGGCTGGCCGCCGAGAACGGTCTGCGGCCGATGACGATCGCCGTCACCGGATCCTCGGGGCTGGTCGGCTCGGCATTGACCGCCTTCCTGCGCACCGGCGGCCATCGGGTCGTCGCGCTGGTCCGGCACGACGCGCGCGGCGACGACGAGCGCCGGTGGAACCCCGACGACCCCGACCCGCGGCTATTCGACGGGATCGACGCGGTGATCCACCTGGCGGGCGCCTCGATCGCTGGCCGGTTCACCGACAAACACCGGCAGGCCATCCGGGACAGCAGGATCGAGCCCACTCGGCGGCTGTCCGAGCTGCTGGGCCGCGGCGACACGAAGCCAGCCGTCCTGATTTCGGCGTCGGCGATCGGCTACTACGGCTATGACCGTGGCGACGAGACGCTCACCGAGGACAGCGATCGCGGCGACGGATTTCTGGCCGACGTGGTGGCCGACTGGGAGCAGGCGACGGCGCCCGCCCAGCAGGCGGGGGTGCGGGTGGTGCAGGTGCGCACCGGCATCGTGCAATCGCCCGCCGGGGGCACGTTGAAGCTGATGCGCCCGCTGTTCAGCGCCGGGCTGGGCGGCCGGCTGGGCGACGGTCGACAATGGCTGTCCTGGATCGGGATCGACGACCTGGTGGACGTCTATCACCGCGCGCTGTGGGATGCCACGCTGTCAGGACCGGTGAATGCCGTTGCGCCGCAACCGGTTCGCAACAGCGAGTACACCGCCACGCTGGCGGGGGTGCTGCACCGGCCGGCGATGTTGCCGGTCCCGTCGCTGGGGCCGCGGCTATTGCTGGGCGGACAGGGTGCCCGCGAACTGGCGTGTGCGAGCCAGCGCGTGGCTCCCGCCAAGCTCGCCGCCGCCGGACACCGGTTCCGCCAGCCCGACCTCGATCAGGCGCTGCGTCACCTGTTGGGCCGCGCCCGCTGACGACCCGTCGGGGCTTCAGTCCTCGGCGTCCCTGCCCTCGCGGCTGTGCTGATAGGCCCGGGCGCGCAGGTCAGCGAGCCACCTCGGGTGCAGGCTCAGGCCGGGCGCGGTGTTGACGACGGGGTCGAACGACACGTCCTCGTCGCGTTCGGGGTCGATGGCGGTGGTCAGCGTGATGCGGGCCAAGGGTGTGAAATCGCCTCTGCCGCAAGCCTGGTCGAGCGTCACCTGGATGTGGCTGCGTTCGAGCTTGGCCCGGACGCTGTCCAGGGACAGGCCGGTGCCGCCGATCTCGCGTGAGGTGCGGGCCCGCAGCCACCAATTGTTGTTCTGATAGTGCAGCGGCATCAGCGTGGTCAGCGTCTGACCGTTCCACGAGGTGGCCGGGCGCAGCGCCACCGCGCGTGACAACACCCCCGACCCCGACGAGACGAGCAGGACGTCCCACGGCTTGTCGGCCGGCGGCGGTGCGGGCACCCGGAACGCCAACCCGATGAAGTCGGGCAACGCCCCCGGCGTGCCGGTGGCCTTGGACACCCGCGCAACGATCTCCGACGACGCGATCGGCAAGCCCTTGCCCGCGGGGGCCACCCGTTCGATGAAACCCTCGGCCAGCACCCCGCTCGGATGGAAGAACCGTTTACCCCGGATGGCGGAGCCCCACTGGAACGGCAGCGCCGCAAGTTCGAAAACGTTCACCGGCGGCGAATTCCCATTCTGTGCCGACGGAAACCGTTGGGTGCGCCACCACTTCCGCGATGGCGGCCTGACGATTACGGCGATACAAACGCGCGCCGGCTGATCATCCGCGGGGCGGGCACCTGTTGTTGCGGGTTGTAGGTGTGGCTGTCGATGTAGACCTGCGCCATGACCGCCTGCCACGACTCGATCTGGGGCGACGATTTCCAGGTGCCCTCGACCAATCCGACGATCACGGCATTGTTGTCGTCGGTCAGGGTGTAGACCGGACCGCCGAAGTCCCGGCGGTCCGGGGTCATGTCGGTGATGGCGAAGCGGCCGTTGCCGACCGAGCTGACCGAGCCGCATCGTTGGCCGGTCGCGCTGCGCAGCTGGCACACGGGCATCCCGGCTTGCGCGCGGGTTGCCGGTGCGGATCCCAGATGGCGCCCCGTCGGCAACACATCGGTGGCCGTCACGCCCGGCGCGATCGCGATGACTTCGTATTCCACCGGCAGCATCGAGGTGTCCGCGGTGGAGTCCGCGTCGACCTGGCGGCGGCCGAGAACCACGTTGCCGATCTGCTTGCCGTCACGGTCGGTCACCACCGACTGTCCGCCATCGCACTGGCCACTGGTCAGGGCGATCCGCAACCGCGGCTCGACGAGTCCCACCATGCAGGCCGTATTGCCTTGGCGGATCTCCATTCCGGGGGACACCGTGCTTGCAGGGTCTGCCATCGCCTGACCCGGTGCGGCAAAGAGCAGCGTTGTGAATGCGGATGCGATCGCCAGCCGGCACCGCCGGCGTCCGAGCTCTTCCATTGGGACGCATCACCCCTCACGTCCTCAGGGGGTATACCGCGGTTGTTGTTGAACACGCGTATACCCACCCCCGGCGGGGACAAACCACGTTCGGTCCGGCCGGCAAGCGAACAAGCCTCGGTAGCCAAAGGCCGGGAGACGAAGGTTCCGCGGCCGCACGTCCGTGAACCGTGCCGGAAAGCGCTGGTCCGCCTCGGATCGTTTCCCGGCGCGGCCCGGCGCGGTTTCCAAAGATCGATATCCGAACTCTCGCCGCGGCGGTAAGCTGCTGACAGGTTGAGTTCACAGCTGCGTCTCTAGCGGGAGCGGTGCGCAAACACCGTTCACTCCCTTGCCACCGACATTCGATAGGCGCTCTCATGGCTGCTATTCGCTCCGCAAACTCGGCGGACCAACATGACCCTCGATACCTGGCTCACTTCGGCCGGGCACACCTTTGCGTCTATGCGCGCAACCTCGGCACGGTGCTGCGCGTCGACGGCGAGATCGACGCCTCCAACGCGGACGACCTCACCCAGGCGATCCGGAAGTTCGCCCGGCTCAAGACCCCACTCGTCCTTGACCTCAGTCATCTGCGATTTGTCAGCGTGGAGGGTTTTCGGGCGCTGCTGGTGCTCAATGACGAGCTTCGCAGGTCGCGCGTGCACTCCAGCGTGGTCGCCGGCGCCGCGATTCGTCCCCTGTTACGCATCGTGCATCACAACGGATTGCCGGTCGCCAATTCGGTGCCCGAGGCCTTCCAGAACCTCGAGGACATCCTGGCGGCCCGACGACAGTTCCTGTCCGACCTAGCCCGGCCACGACCGGCTCGGGCACCGGCCGCGCACAGCTTTGCCTCGTAAGGTTCGCCTACGTCGTTGCGGCGGTTAGGCTTTGGCCTCTTCGCCCAATTCGTCCTGAAAGCAGTGCAACGCGTCGATCAGCGCGGCGAAAACCCGGTGCGCGGCGGTCAAGTCCGCATCGGGTAGGCCGGCGAGCGCCACGCGGGTGTGGGCGTTCAGCGGACCGAAGAACGACCGGGCGGTGGACAAACCTGATTCATCGTTGCGCAACACGACCTTTCGGCGGTCCGCGGGGTGGGTGTCGCGACGGATATGGCCGGCGTCGATCAGCCGGTCCACCAGGTAGGTGATCGCCGAGCCGGAGAGCCCCATCCGTTGGCTGAGGTCGCTCGAGGTCATCGGCCGCCCACCCGCTTCTGCCACCATGATGTAGAGAAGGGCACGAAAATCATTGGGTCGCAGGCTGTGTATCAGCGCGAACAACTGGCCGATCTGATCGGACTCGGTCGACAGCTCCCTCAGATCGGCCGAGATCAGCGACTCCAGCTCATCGCGCGCATCAGCGTCCATAACGCTGTGAGCATATGCCGATCGGGCTGACATTTCAGTTACTTAATATTTAACCGGGTGCATGCTCGGCCGGGTGCCCGCGACGCATCGTTCGGCTGGGCTGGCGTAGCGGGGCAAAGTTCATTAAATTAATGTTTAAGTTATTGAACAAGGTGGTATGTCGTAGCGGGCGCCGCTTGGGCGCGTCTGACGACCCGCGCTGTCGTTTTACCCGCCCCGTCGGCGGGTATGACGCGGGTGTTTGGGGACGCCAGACCCGGGCATGCCAAGCCGTCTCGGAGGGAGCGCTTGGGCACTATGGGAGCTTTGTCGTTTTCACCTGCCACGACGTCGCCGCCCGTGGCGATCGGCTGGCTCAGCGCCGACGACTTCGAGGCATGGCGATCGAACGTGCGGCGGATGGTCTTGGGCGATCTCGCCGATTTCGTCGCCGCCCGCCGCGTCGGCGAACTCGACGATGCACGCGTCGACACCGCCGGCGACATTCTGGTGGAGTTCGTCTCGGGCGGTAAGTGCCTGCGATCGACGTTCGTGTACCTGGGCTGGCTGTGCGGCGCTCCGCCCGACGACGCGGCGCTGCGGGCCGCGGCCAGTTTCGAGTTGTTGCACGCCTTCGCGCTGCTGCAGGACGACGTGATGGATGGTTCCGACGAACGGCGCGGTCGACCGTCGGCGCACCGGCAGTTCGGCCAATGGCATCGCGAGCGCGGATTGTCCGGCTCGTCGCGGCGATTCGGCGAATCGGCCGCCATTCTGCTGGGTGACCTCTGCCTGATCTGGGCCGAACAGATGCTGCGCGACAGCGGCGTCGAGCCCCGTCGCCTGCAACGCGTCTGGCCTCGCTATGACGCCATGCGCACCGAACTCGCCGTCGGCCAATTCGCCGACCTGACCAACGACGCGCGGCAGATGCCCGGGCTGGAAGTCGTGCTCGACGTGGCGCGGCGCAAGTCGGGCAACTACACCGTGCGCCGGCCGCTGGAAATCGGTGCGGCGATGGGCGAGTGCGACGACCGCACGCTGTCCCAACTGGGCCGCTACGGGGCCGCGGTGGGCGAGGCATTTCAGCTACGCGACGACGTGCTCGGGGTGTTCGGCTCGCCGGCCATCACCGGCAAGCCCTGTGCGGGCGATCTGCTCGAGCGCAAGGCGACCAGCGTCGTGGTGGCCGCCAACCATCTCGCCGATGCGCCGACCCGGCGTGAACTCCACGAGCTCGCGAATCGTGAAACCCTCGACGACAACGCGATCGACAGGTGGAAAGCGCTGATCGTCGAGACGGGAGCGGTGCGGCTGATCGAGGAGATGATCGGCGACCGCGTCACTTCCGCGCGCGGCCATCTCAGCGACTTGCCGATCGACGAGCCCGTCCGCACCGCGCTGGGCGAAATGGCGGCATTCTGCACGGATCGCGCCGTATGAGTGAGACCAACCGGGGAGACTGTTGAGCATGCGGACCATCCAAGGGCGCGGAGATCACGTGGTGGTGGTCGGCGCCGGGCTGGCCGGCCTTTCCGCGGCGTTGCACCTGGCCGGACGGGGCCGCGCGGTCACGGTGGTGGAGCGCGAGCCGTGGCCGGGTGGGCGGGCCGGCCGGCTCGATATCGCCGGCTATCGGATCGACACCGGGCCGACGGTGCTCACCATGCCGGACATCATCGACGAGGCGTTCGCGGCCGTGGGCGAACGATTCGGCGACCGGATGGAATTGCTCACGGTCGATCCGGCCTATCGCGCCGTATTCGCCGACGGCAGTGCACTGGACGTGCACAGTGACGCGGATCGGATGGCCGACGCCGTCGCTGAGTTCGCTGGCTTCGGGCAGGCAGCGGGCTATCGGCGGCTCCGGGAGTGGCTGACCCGGCTGTACCGCACCGAATTCGACGGCTTCATCGCCGCGAACTTCGATTCGCCGCTGTCGCTGCTCACCCCGCAGTTGGCGCAGCTGACGGCGATCGGCGGCTTCCGCAAGTGGGACCGGATGGTCAAGCGGTTCATCAGCGACCCACGGCTGCAGCGGATCTTCACGTTCCAATCGCTGTACGCGGGGGTGGCGCCGCGCGACGCGTTGGCCGTGTACGCGGTGATCGCCTACATGGACACCATCTCGGGTGTGGTGTTTCCGCGCGGCGGTGTACGCGCGCTGCCTGACGCCCTGGCCGCGGCCGCCGCCGACGCCGGAGTCCGATTCTGTTACGGCGCAACCGTTACCGCGCTCGAACGCACCGGAAGCCGGGTCAGCGCCGTGGTCACCGAGCAATCCGGGCGCATCGCCTGCGACGCGGTGGTGCTGACCACCGAACTGCCGCAGACCTACGCGCTGCTGGGCCGCGCACCCCGTCGCGCCGTGCGACTGCGGCCCTCGCCCTCGGCCGTCGTGGCGCACGTGGGCTGTCCCGCCGTCGGATCCGAGACGGCCCACCACACGATCCTGTTCGGCAAGGCATGGGACCAGACCTTCACCGACATCGTCGACGACGGAAGGCTCATGCGGGACCCGTCGTTACTGGTCACCCGGCCGACCGCCAGCGACCCGGCCCTGGCTCCGGAGGGACGCGATCTGCTCTACCTGCTCGCCCCGGCGCCGAACCTGGATCGGGGCACCGTCGATTGGGCCAGCACCGGCGACGCCTACGTCGAGGACATGATCACGCGCGTGGGCGACCGGTTGCTGCCCGGTTTGCCGGACGGCGCAACGGTTTTGGATGTCGTCACCCCCGCCGATTGGGCGCGCCAGGGCATGGCGGCGGGCAGCCCATTCGCGCTCGCCCACACCTTCGCGCAAACGGGACCGTTTCGTCCGGGCAACATGGTGCGTGGCATCGACAACGCGGTGCTCGCCGGGTCCTCCACGGTGCCCGGCGTCGGCGTTCCAACCACGCTGATCTCCGGGCGGCTCGCCGCCGACCGCGTCACCGGCGTCGGCAAGCGGTCGGCGGCGCACTTCGACATGAAAGCCGGTTTGCCATGATGCGAGGCGAGTTGACCGCGGCCGGGATCGACGATCCGCGGCTGCGCGACGGATATCGCCAGTGCCGCGAACTCAACGCCGCGCACGGCCGCACCTTCTTTCTGGCCACCCGGCTGCTCGCGCCCGACCAGCGGCCACCCGTGCACGCGCTCTACGGCTTCGCCCGCTACGCCGACGACATCCTCGACGATCTCGATCCGCGGGTCGGCACCGACATCCGCGCCCAACGGCTGCAGCAGCTGTCGGAGCGATTCTTTTCCGGCGGCGCCCACCCGCAGGATCCGCTGGTCGCCGCGGTGACCGACACCGTGCGGCGCTATCGGATCAGCGCCGAACTGTTCGAGGACTTTCTGGCGTCGATGCGGATGGACCTCACGGTCACCGACTATCCCGACCGAAACGCCCTCAACCGCTACATGCGGGGGTCCGCGGAAGCCATTGGGCTGCAGGTTCTTCCGATACTGGGCACGGTGACGTCCGTGGAAGAGGCCGCCCCGTACGCGGCGGCACTGGGCAGGGCGTTCCAGCTCACCAACTTTTTGCGTGACATCGACGAGGATCTGCAGCGCGGCCGGGTCTACCTGCCGGCCGACGAACTGGCCGCCGACGGGGTCGACAGAGAACTGTTGACGTGGTGTCACACGCATCGCCGCACCGATCCGCGGGTGCGCCGGGCCCTGGTCGCACAGCACGAAATCACCCGGCAGACATACCGATTCGCCGCGGACGGGATCGCCACCCTCGCCCCCCGGTCACGACCGTGCGTCGAAACCGCGGCGTCGCTGTACTCGGAGATCTTGGACTGCATCGAGAAAAGCGACTTCGCGGTGTTCGACCGCCGGGCCACCGTCGGCAAGGCTCGACGGCTTCGGGTGGCCGGTGTGGGACTGATACGGTCGTGGCAGGCGCGGAACAGCGCGTCCGACGATCGTCACCCGGGGGCCGCATGAGCGATCGGTGGCAATACCTGGCGGTGCTGGCCGCATGCCTGGTGGTCACCGCGCCGCTGGAGATCTTCGGCCCCGGCGTCTACCGGCAGTGGCGACGGGTCATCAAAGCGGTCGTGCCGGTGGCCGCGGTGTTCCTGGTGTGGGATGAGATCGCGGTCGCCGCGCACGTGTGGACCTACGACCGCGCCTACCTGTGCGGCCTGAGTATCCCGTTCCGGGTGCCGATCGAAGAGGTGCTGTTCTTCCTCGTCATTCCGGTGTGCGCGTTGCTGACCTTCAACGCCGTGAGCACCATCCTGGAAAAGGTGCACCGCCGGTGACCGGCCTCGGCTACACCCTGCCGGCGGCGCTGGCGGTATTGCTGGTCTGCGCACTGGAATTGGCGATGCTGCGCACGGGGCTCTTCCGGCGGCCGGCGTACTGGCTGTCGATGCTGATCGTGCTGGGATTCCAGATCCCGGTGGACGGCTGGCTGACCAAGCTCAGCTCCCCCATCGTCATCTACGACGATCGGCACTTGAGCGGCGTGCGGTTCCCGTTCGACATTCCGGTAGAAGACTTTCTGTTCGGCTTCGCGTTGGTCACCGCGGTGCTGCTGCTGTGGGAACGGCAACGTGCGCGTCGGTGATGCGGGCCCCGGTGAGTTGGCGGCCGCGTTCGACGCGGGTGCGGCGGCCTACGACCGCCTGGTCGGCGCCAGCCCCGGCTACCATGCGCAGCTGGCCCTGTCGGCGCGACGGATGCGGATTCCCGGACGCGGCAAGGGGTTACGGTTGCTCGATGCCGGATGCGGAACGGGCGCCTCGACGGCCGCGCTGCTCGCGGCCGCGCCCGAGGCCGACATCGTCGCCGTCGACGCGTCGCGGGGAATGCTCGACGCGGCGCTCGCCAAGGACTGGCCCGCCTCGGTGCGCTTCGTCCACTCCCCCATCGAACAGCTGGCCGAGCACGGGATCACCGGACCGTTCGACGGCATCCTGGCCGCCTACCTGATTCGAAACGTCGCCGACCGCGACGACCAATTGCGCAGATTCCGCGAGCTGTTGCGCCCCGGTGCCACCCTGGCGGTGCACGAATATTCGGTGCGCGACTCCCCCGCGGCCACCCGCATCTGGCACGCCGTGTGTTGGGGCATCATCATTCCCACCGGATGGTGGCGCACCCGGGACGCCGGGCTGTACCGCTACCTGTGGCGCAGCGTGCTGGCCTTCGACGGTGCCGCGCGGTTTCGGGATCGCCTGGCCGACGCCGGCTTCACCGCGGTGCACAGCGAGACGATGCCCGGCTGGGAAGCCAACATCGTGCACACCTTCCTGGCGGATGCGCCGCTATGACCGCCGACCGGCGTCGCCGAACATTCGCCGCGCCAACGGGATCGCCGGACGCCGGTGCGCTGCCGTCCCGCCCGCGGGTGGCCGTGATCGGCGGCGGCATCGCCGGGCTGGCGGCCGCCACCGGGCTCGCCGAGCGCGGCGTGGCCGTCGAGGTCTTCGAACGCGAGCACTACCTCGGCGGCCGGGTGGGGGGCTGGACGGAGCCGGACGGCGGCGTCGAGCTCGCGATGAACCGCGGTTTCCACGCATTCTTCCGGCAGTACTACAACCTGCGCGCGCTGCTGACGCGAATCGACCCGCAATTGCGGATGCTCACGCCCGTCGAGGATTACCCGCTCATCGACGGGGCGGGCCGGCGCGACAGCTTTCGCGGGCTGCCGCGCACCCCGCCGTGGAACGCCGTCGTCTTCGCCGCGCGCAGTCCGACGTTCCGGCTGCGTGACTTCACCCGCATCGACGCCCGCGCGGCCGCGCCACTGGCGGCGGTATCGGTGCCCGGCACGTATCAGCGACTCGACAACACCGACGCCGCAACGTTTCTCGAGGAGATCCGATTCCCCGAGGCCGCACGGCATCTGGCGTTCGAGGTGTTTTCCCGCAGCTTCTTCGCCGACCCCGCCAAGCTCTCCGCGGCCGAGCTGGCGACCATGTTCCACATCTACTTCCTGGGGTCGTCCGAAGGCCTGATCTTCGACGTGCCGTGCGCGAACTACGACAGCGCCCTGTGGCAGCCGTTGCGCGGCTACCTCGAGGGGCGCGGCGTGCGGTTCCGGCTCGCCACCAAGGTCCTGAGCATCGACACGGAATCTCCCGAGTCCTTCCGGGTACACACCGATGCCGATGACCACTCCGACGTCGACGCCGTCGTGTTGGCCACCGACATCGCGGGTTTACAGCGAATCGTCGCGGCGTCGGACGCCCTGGGCACCGACGACTGGCGCGCCCGCATAGCGCGGCTGCGCACCGCGCCGCCCTTCGCCGTGCATCGGTTGTGGCTCGACCGCCCGGTCGCGGCGCACCGGCCGGCGTTTCTGGGCACGGCCGGACACGAACCGCTCGACAACATCAGCGTGCTGGAGCGCTACGAAAGCGAAGCGCGCGACTGGGCGGCCGAACATCACGGCTCCGTCGTCGAATTGCATTCGTATGCATTGGATTCCGCGCCGTCCCGCGCCGCCGCGCTGCGACAACTGCACAGGGTGTATCCGGAAACCGCTGCGGCGCAGATCGTTCACGAGAAGCTGTTGCATCGCAGCGACTGCCCGCTGTTTTCGCCCGGAACCTACACCCACCGCCCGACGGTCATCACCCCCACGCCGGGCCTGCTGCTGGCCGGTGACGCCATCCGGATCGACCTGCCGGTGGCGCTCATGGAGCGCGCCGCCACCACCGGCTGGTGCGCCGCGAACCAACTTTTGCAACGATGGGGTTTAGCCGGACACCCGTTGGCCACGGTACCCACCCAGGGCCGGTCGCCACTGTTGCGATGGCTCGCCGCCCGCGAAAGACCCACCCGACCATGAAGATCCGCGAACAGCTTCAACAGCGCTGGTCCGCCGCCCGGACCAAAGGGTGGCCGCTGCAGGTGATCCCGCGCATGTCGTGGGCCGATCAGCGCCCGACGTATCGCGACGCGCAGCCCGCCATCATCGAGGCGGCGCTGCAACGCTCCCAAGGCAGACCCACCGGGAACTGGTACGCGTTCGCCGCCAGCCGTCAGGTGTCCGGCGGGCGGCCCTTCGGCACGCGGGTCGCCGGCGTCGACCTCGTCGCCTGGCGCGACGAACAGGGCCGGCTGTGCGTGGGGCCGCGCAGTTGTCCCCATCTGGGGGCCGACCTCGCCACCGGCACCGTGCACCGGGGTGCGCTGATCTGCCGCTGGCACGGACTGACCCTGGTCGGACACGCTCGCGAATTCGGCTGGAGCCCACTGCCCAGTCACGACGACGGCGTCCTGGCATGGGTGCGGCTCGACGCGGTGGGCACGGAGGAACCCCTGGACCGGCCGGTGATTCCGCAACGGCCGACCGGCGACACCCTGAGCGCCGTCGCCCGCATGGTGGGCGTGTGCGAACCGAGCGACATCATCGCCAACCGGCTCGATCCGTGGCACGGCGCGTGGTTTCACCCCTACTCCTTCACCCGGCTCGACGTGCTCACCACGCCCACCGAACAGGTCGACCGGTTCCTGGTGGCGGTGACGTTCCGGATGGGACCCCTGGGGGTACCCGTCGTCGCGGAGTTCAGCTGCCCGGAGGCACGCACCATCGTCATGCGCATCGTGGACGGGGAGGGTACGGGCAGCGTCGTCGAAACCCACGCGACGCCAATGGGTCCGGGCCCCGACGGCCGGCCGCGCACCGCCGTCCTGGAGGCCACCATCGCGCACTCGGACCGGCCCGGTTTCCAGCGCGCCTCGCGGGCCGAGGCACTGATCACCCCGTTCATGCGCTATGCGGCCACCAAGCTCTGGCGCGACGACCTCGCGTATGCCGAGCGCCGGTACCAGGTCCGCGCGGCACGCGGGTAAACCCCGGCACCGGGGGTACGCGTGGAAGAATTCAACCGTGCAGAAGCCCTACGCGGCTGCCGTCGCAGCGACCGTCGGCGCTCACCTGGCGTACCTGCTGTACGTGCCGAGCGGAGGTTTCCTCGCGTTGCGCTGGCCGAGGACCATCGTGGTGCACGTACCGGCGGTTGCCTGGGGCGTCGCGGTCGTGGTGTTCGAACTGGGCTGCCCACTGACGTCACTGGAGTCCTGGGCGCGCCGGCACGCGAACATGGATCCGCTACCGACGTCGGGGTTCATCGACCGCTACGTCACGGGACGATTCGTGCCCACCGGCCGCGTCGGGGCCGCACAGACGGTGGCCTTCACCGCCGCCGTTGTCTCATGGGGCGTATTCGCCCGCCGCGCCGTTGGCCGCGGGAGTCGCGGCGTGCCGACCGCCGGTTGACCGCCGCCGCACCGCCCACAGCACACCGGCCAGCAGCAGGACCGCCAGCACGATCACGGTGGGCCACATCGCCAACTGCGCAAGCCACAAACGCCGTTGCAGGCGCAGCACTTTGCGCTCCGCGCGCCGCGCGCGCCGCGTCGTCTCGATCAAGGTCATCGCCACATCAGATACCCGGGGCGCGCCCGTTCAAACCGGCACGCAAGGCCATGGGCCTCGCTCACCCAGCTGCTTAACCATTCAATTGATGAATCACTGAATCCTCAAGACCGACGATTCGGGTCCGCCTGCCGCGGGAATGCCATACGCCAACGGGGGGAGACAGCGATGAACGACGGGGCCGGTACCGACGCCGAAAGCGTTGCGCAGGCGGTAGGACGAGTGACTGAGGCGCTGGAGACCATCGAGCGCGCCCGCGGAAACCTATATTCCTTCCACCAGCTCACCGGTCGCGCCGACCTGCAGCTCGACGAGGCGGTGACCCGACTGCACGAAACCGGCCATGCCGACCTGGCGCAACACATCAGCCGAGAGCTGATCGGGCGCAACGTCCTGCCCGGCAGGTGGAGCTTCCAGGTCGTCGAGGATTACGACGACGGCTATTACCGATGTTTCAGAGAAATCGAACAGCTGGTGCGAGACCGGCTCACCGGCGGTCGCCGCCACGTCCACGAAACCGCCATGAAGCAGCGCCGGCGCACCGCGGGCCACCCCGCCCACACAGCATCACCCAGTGACAAACCGGCGAAAGGTGAATCGCGATGAGCGACAACGAATTCAAGAAGGGCGACAAGGTCGAGTGGCAAAGCCACGGCACCACGGTGCGGGGCACCGTCGAGGGCAAGATCACCTCCTCCACCGAAGCCGCCGGGCGCACGGTGCGGGCATCCGAGGACGAGCCGCAGTACAAGGTGCGCAGCGACAAGACGGGCGCCGACGCGGTGCACAAGCCAGGTGCGCTGCGTCACGCGAAATGACACGCGCCAACAGCACTACGAGGACTCACCATGACCGACGACGACAACACCACCACCTGGGACCGCTTTCAGGACACCGTCAACATGACCGCGCGCGAGCTGGAGAAGTGGCTCGACACCGACGAATCGAAGACCGTGGGCCAAAAGCGCGACGGTGACGAATCCACGGGCCACGCCAGTGGCCGGCACATCGTCGCAATACTCAAGGCCAAACGTGCCGACCTCACCGAGGCCGACCACGCGCACATGCGAAAGGTCGTCGGCTACGCCAGGCGCCACCTGGCACAACGTCCGCGCGGCGAGATCGACGAGAGCCCGTGGCGCTACTCGTTGATGAACTGGGGCCACGATCCCGCAAAGTCCTGATATTGCCCGCTCGGCGCGGCTGAGCCGCGGCGAGGTCCTACGTCGCAGGTGCCGTAGGCTGATGGCCACCGATTGCACCGGCAACGCTGCGGGGCGTGTTTGCTCTCAGCGTTGGCCTGCAACGGGCTACACAGGAGAAACGCCCGAGCGTTTCGCCGGCCGCGGATGGCGGTCGCCGATACGCTGGCCAGCGTATCTTCCACGAAGGATGCGGGAAAGTGACCAAGCGCGCCACCGACAACCGATCAGACCGAGCCGAACTCGAGAAAATGATGTCGGCCGACATGCGTGCGATCACGGCGCAGTCCGACCGCATCGGCCGCCACTTCGCCCGCCAAAACGCCGTCAGTGGCACGGACTTCCACGCGTTGCTGCACATCATGGTCGCCGAAACGGCCGGAGAACCGTTGACCGCGGCGCAGCTGCGACGGCGCATGGACGTGTCACCGGCGGCGATCACCTATCTCGTCGATCGCATGATCGACGCCGGCCACGTCCGGCGCGAACCCGATCCCCAGGACCGGCGTAAGACCCTGCTCCGCTACGAGAAACCGGGGATGGCGCTTGCCCGGTCGTTTTTCACTCCCCTTGGCGCTGAGCTGCATACCGCGCTCGCCCACCTTCCCGATCGCGACCTGGCGGCGGCGCATCGGGTGTTCACCGCGATGATCGAGGCGATGGCCGGCTTCGAATCCCGACTCGCCACACCGAGTCCCAAGACACCCCCCGCCACCGAACCGAAGCGCGCGACGGCAAAAGGCCGTCGCAGTCCGGCAAAACGCGGCGTTTAGTGCACCGGCCGCTCGGCCGCGCAGCCCAGTAGCCGCTGCTCGATCAGGTCGGCGCCGCGGGCCACACCTCCCGTTGCGGCGAATCCGGCGGCCACCCGGTGCGCACCCTCGACCATCGTCATCGCCTCGCGCACCTTGGCCCGCAACCGGGCCGGGGTGAGCCTCTTGGCGGCCAGTCGGGTACCGCACCGGGCGACCTCCACCCGCCGCGCCACCTCGGCCTGGTCGCGCGCGAAAGGCACCACACAGACCGGCACGCCGCGATCGAGCGCCTTCAGCGTCGTGCCCATTCCCCCGTGGGTGATGGCGCAGTTGGCCTTGTCGAGGATGGCCGCATGCGGCACGAATCGGCAGACGGTCGCGTTCGCCGGTCGTGGCAGACCGGCGGGTATGCCGGCCGGGAACGTCGCCACGACGTGAACGTCCTCGTCGGCCAGCGCCCGCAGGGCGGTTCGCCCCAGGGACTCGTCGGCCTGCCGGAGCGAGGAGGTGTTCACCAGCACCGTCGGGCGATCGATGGCCTCGATCCACTCCGGTGTCACCGTCGGTGCGGGCTCGAATACGCAGGCGCCGATGTGGTACACCACACCGGCCCAATCGGGATGCGGATACTCGAAGGGCTCTCCGCCGGCGGCCAGCACCAGGGGCGCGCGCCGCATGAGGCCGTCCACCGACGCCACCGATGGCACGCCGAGCTCGGCACGAATGGCGTTGACCCGGGGCAACATTGGCCGGTCGAACAGGTGCCTGACGATCGGTCGCACCGTGGCGTCGCGGATCTCACCGGCCACGCCCGGCAGCGGACGCATTCCGGGACCGAACGGCGGCACTCCCCGGGACCGCAGATACGGCGTGAACGGCGAAAAGAGCAGCCACGGGATGTCACCGGCGTCCGCGACCGACAAGGCACCCCAGCAGTTCGCGTCGACGATGACCGTGTCCGGCCGCACCGCGACCACCGCACGCCGGAAGTCGTCGACTTCCAGCACCGCACGCCGGCAGAGCACGTCGATCGATAATTTCAACACTTCCAGCGCGTTTCGCGCCTGCCAATCGTTTCCGGAAATGGATTCGATCTCCGGGGCGACCGGCTCGGCGTGCACACCGACCGATCGCATCGTCGAGACACCGGCCGACATGGTGCGCAGATGAACGTCATGGCCGCGCCGGGCCAGCTCGGCGAGCAACGCCCCAGTCGGCAGCAGATGCCCCAGGGCCGGCGAGCCGTACGCCAGGATGACAGCCACGTCGCCCGAACCTACGCGGTGAGGCCGATACCGCGCAGGCCGGCCAGGTTCGCGGCACCGCAGCCGTGCAGGCAGACCCGAAGCTCGTCGATAAACGGCTGCAGCCAATCAACAACGGCGGCAGTCGATTCGATCGCCGCGGGCAGCAGCGGCCGCGCCACCGCCACCACATCGGCACCCAGTGCGAGCGCCTTGGCCGCGTCCATACCGGTGCGGATGCCACCGGAGGCCACCAACGGGATCGTCGGCAGCACCTCACGAACCTCCACGATCGCGCGGGCGGTGGGAATGCCCCAATCGGCCAGGTGCGGATAGCGCAGTTCGCCGTACCGGACGAACTGCTCGACTCGCGACCACGATGTTCCCCCGGCACCCGCGACATCGATTCCCGCCACTGGCAATTCGCCTGCCGCGCCGGCAAGCTCCGCGGCCGCCGCGCCACCGATCCCGTGGCCGACCTCTTTGAGCAGCACCGGATAATCGATCGTGTCGGCGGCCTCGCGCAACCGGCTCAGCGATCCGGAGAAATCGGTGTCGCCGTTGTGCTGCATCGCCTCCTGGAGCGGATTGGTATGCACGGCAAGCGCATCCGCGCCCACCCGGTCCAGGGCCCTGGCCAGATCCGGCACGGCGTTCTTCGTCAATTGCGCCAGGCCGATGTTGCCGAACAGCAAGACATCCGGGGCGACATCGCGCACCGCGAAGCTGCCCGCGGCGCGCTCCCCCAGCGCACTGTCCAACATGATCCGCTGTGAGCCCAGCATCATGCCCAGACCCAGCTGTTGGGCGGCCGCGGCCAGATTCCGGTTGATGGTTCCGGACAACTCGGCGCCCCCGGTCATCGCACCGATGAGTATCGGAGACCGCAAACCGGCACCGAAAAAGCTGGTGGACAAATCGATATCGCCCAGATTCGTCTGAGTCAGCGCGTTGTACGGCAATTCATAGCGCTCCAGCCCGGTGGTGACGCCGTCATAACCGACCGGCTCGTTCAGGCAAACGTCGATGTGCCGCCGTTTGCGGGTTTTCATCTCCCCCCGGTCAGCGGTCATCGCCGGTGCCCTCTCCCGTCCGACACCGCACCCGCCCAGCGTTCATACTGTCCATAGTGCCCCCTCGTGCGTACCGCCGGCGCGCCAGTTTGGCAATGCGTCATTTCAGTTGATTAATGTTTAACAAACTGAAAGGGTTATTGTTGTGTGGGATCGCTTGGCCGCCGCTGTGACCGGCCGCCGTTCTTGGCTGATCGCGCTGGTCACCGCCGTGCTGGGGATCGGCCTGATGGCCCTGATCGGCGGCAACGCGGCCGCGGGCCAGTCCCCGCAATCCGTCCCAGTGGACTCGCAATCCGCGCAGGTCGAGCGGCTGGCCAGGCAGTTTCCCGGGGGTGACAAGGCCCCGCTGATCGTGGTGTTCAGCCGCGCCGATGGCGCCGTGCTGAGCCCGCCCGACATCGCTTCCGCCCAGGCCGCTCGCGACCGGGTGCGGGACGCCGCGCAGCCCGGAGCCGGTTCGGCGGCGGCGCCGCTGGTGGTGTCGCAGGAGAGCAAGGCCGCGCTGGGCGTGGTGCCCATCAGCGCCGGGTTGTCGGGGCTGGCCCTGGGCCACGCCGTGGCCACGCTGCGCACCGCCGCGGCCGACGGCCTGCCCGCGGCTCTGCAGGTGCATGTGACGGGTGGCCCGGCGTTCGGTGCGGACATCGCCAGCGCGTTCACGAACGCGAACATCACCCTGCTCGCGGTGACGACGGCGGTGGTGGCCCTGCTGCTGATCGCCACGTATCGCTCGCCCGTGCTGTGGCTGGTTCCGCTGCTCGTGGTCGGGTTCGCCGATCGAGTGGCCGCCGCGGTCGGCACGGCGGTGGCATCGCTGACCGGGCTGAGCTTCGACGGCGCCACCTCCGGAATCACCAGCGTGCTGGTCTTCGGCGCCGGCACCAATTACGCCCTGCTGCTGATCTCCCGGTACCGCCAGGAGCTCCGCCACCATTCCGCGCACCGCGCCGCGCTACGTCGGGCAGTGCGCAGGGCCGGGCCGGCCATCGTCGCCAGCAACGCCACCGTGGTCCTGGCGCTGCTCACCCTGCTGTTCGCGTTCACCCCGAGCACCCGCAGTCTCGGCGCGCTGGCGGCGTGCGGACTTGTGGTCGCCGCGATTTCGGTGCTGGTGATCTTGCCCCCGCTGCTGGCCGTGTGCGGCAGGCGACTGTTCTGGCCGTTCATCCCGCACGCCGGGGACGACGAGACCCTGGACTCCGGAGCGTGGCGCCGCGTCGCGGAATGGGTGAACCGGCGTCCCGCGCTGGTTGCGGCGGTCGCGGTCGCGGTGCTGGCGGCCCTGGGCACCGGCCTGCTGGGAACCCGGATCGGTTTGTCACAAACCGAGCAGTTCCGGGTGCGCGCCGACTCGGTGTCCGGCTACAACGTTGTGGCCCAACACTTTCCGGCTGGCCTGGCCAATCCGACGCTGGTCGTTGGTTCCAACGATCACGCGTCGCCCGTGCAGCAGGCGATCAAGGCCACCCCCGGTGTCGTCTCGGTGACCGAGTCCGGCCGGTCCGAGTCCGGGCTGACGCAGTGGTCGGTGGTGATCGACGCGCCGCCGTCGTCCAAGCGGGCGTTCAGCGTCATTGCCGCGCTTCGGGATTCGACCCGCGCCGCCGACCCCGCCGCGCTCGTGGGCGGGGCCGACGCACAGGCCCTGGACATTCGTGACGCGGCGACGCATGACCGGGTCTTGCTGATCCCGGCGATCCTGGCCGTCATTCTGATCGTCCTCTACGTGTTGTTGCGCTCGGCGCTGGCGCCGCCGACACTGCTGGCCGCAACGATTCTGGGCGCGCTCGCCGCGCTGGGCCTCGGCGGCTGGGCGAGCCTGCATGTCTTCGGCTTCCCGGCGCTGGACAACACCACCCCGTTGTTCGCCTTCCTGTTCTTGGCGGCCCTCGGCGTGGACTACACCATATTTCTGGTCACCCGCGCCCGCGAGGAAGCCGCGCGGCACGGCGCCCGCGCGGGGATGGTGCGCGCGGTGTCGGCCACCGGCGGCGTAATCACCAGCGCCGGAATCGTTTTGGCCGCGGTGTTCTGCGTGCTCGGGGTGTTGCCGTTGATCGTCCTGACCCAACTGGGGATCATCGTCGGGCTGGGAATCCTGCTCGACACCTTCGTGGTGCGCACCCTGGTCATCCCTGCACTGTTCGCCCTCATCGGCGATCGGATCTGGTGGCCCACCAACCCCGTCCACCCCGAAGCCGTTGATCGACAAGTAGATCGGAAACAACAACCAGAACGGAGCACGACGTGAACAGGTCGATCCTGGCCGCGACCAGCCTTGCCGTCACCGCCGCCGCAGGCGCCGGAAGCATTGCCAGCGGCGGCGCCATGTCCAGGTGGTACTCGCGGCTTCGCAAGCCCTCCTACCAGCCGCCCCGCGCCGCCTTCCCCACGGTGTGGACCACGCTCTACGGTGACATCGCGGCCACGTCGGCCGTGGCCATCGACCGGTTTCGCGAGACCGGGCAGCGGGACAAGGCGCGCAACTACGCCGTGGCGCTGACGGCGAACCTGCTGCTGAACGCCGGATGGAGCTGGCTGTTCTTCCGGTACCACAAACTCGGCGCGTCCGCGATCGGTGCCGCGGCCCTCGCCGTCAGCAGCGCCGATCTGGTCAGGCGCACGGCCGAGGCCACCCCGCGCGGCGGCCTGGCCCTGCTGCCCTATCCGGTGTGGTGTGGCTTCGCGACCATCTTGTCCACCCACATCTGGCGACTGAACCGATAGATCATGCCGGCACTGTTGTGGTTTCGCCGCGATCTGCGGTTGCGTGACAATCCGGCGCTCATCGCCGCGGCCGAGAACGATGAGGTGCTCGCCTGCTTCGTGCTCGATCCGCGCCTGGAGAAGTCGTCGGGACAACGCCGGCTGCAGTACCTGGGTGACTCGCTGCGGCGGCTGCGCGACGACCTTGACGGCCGGCTGCTGGTCACCCGCGGGCAACCGCACACGCAGCTTCCCCTGATCGCCAAGGAAATCGCCGCGTCGTCGGTGCATATCTCGGAAGACTTCGCGCCCTTCGGAAAGCGCCGCGACGAGCGGGTGCGCGCGGCACTGGATTCGGTGCCGCTGGTGGCGACGGGGTCGCCGTATCTGGTCTCGCCCGGCCGGGTCACCAAGCCGGATGGTTCGCCCTACAAGGTGTTCACCCCGTTTCTGCGCCAGTGGCAGAAGACCGGCTGGCGCGGGCCGGCGAAGTCGAACGCCAAGTCCGCACGCTGGCTGGACCCGGCCCAACTGCGGATCAAGCAGTGCGAGATCCCCGATCCCGGGCCCGAGCTCGAGGTGGCCGCCGGCGAAGCGGCGGCGCGCAAACAATGGAAGTCGTTCGTCGACAACGGATTACCGAGCTACGGCAAGGACCGCAACCGGCCCGACCTGCAAGGGACCAGCCGCATGTCGGCGCACCTGAAGTTCGGCGCCATCCATCCCCGCACCCTGGTCGCGGACCTGGACCTGCGCAGCGGGGGTGCGCAAGCCTTCTTGCGGGAGTTGGCTTTTCGCGACTTCTACGCCGACGTGCTGCACCACTGGCCGGCCAGCACCTGGCGCAACTGGAACGGCGATTTCGACGGCATCCAGACCGATACCGGTGCCGAAGCCGAACGCCGCTTCGAGGCGTGGAAGGCCGGCGAGACCGGGTTTCCCTTCGTCGACGCCGGGATGCGTCAGCTGCGCGAAACCGGATTCATGCACAACCGGGTGCGGATGATCGTTGCCTCGTTTCTGGTCAAAGACCTTCACCTGCCGTGGCAATGGGGGGCCGGATGGTTCCTGGACCAGCTGGTGGACGGCGACATGGCGAACAATCAGCATGGCTGGCAGTGGTGTGCGGGCTGCGGTACCGATGCCGCGCCCTATTTCCGGGTGTTCAACCCGATCACGCAGGGCGAGAAATTCGACCCGTCGGGCGACTACATCCGGCGCTGGGTGCCCGAACTGCGCTCGGCCGACGACGTGCACCTGCGCAAGGGCGAGCGGCCGGATGGCTACCCCGCGCCGATCGTCGACCACGCCGCCGAGCGCACCGAAGCGCTGCGGCGCTATCAGAGCCTCTGATTCGCTTCGCCACCGCGACGCCGGCGGCGGCCCGGCGAACCGACGTGCGGCGTTTGCCGGCCCGCTAGCGCCCGCGCTAGCGGATTCGAAAAGCGACTTATGGTGCAGCAACGTTACTGATGTGACGCGAGTGGCCCTTGGTGGGCGAGAACCGCAGCAACGGCCATTCCCGCCGGCAGGCGTTTGCTGAATCGTCCTCCCCAAGCCGATCGGCGTGCCAATATCAGCCAATTCGTCGTCGGCAAGCCATTCGGGAGGCACCATGCCCAACTCCATCATCCGTGCGCTGCTGATCGCGGGCGCCGCAGCCGGACTCGGCGCGGCCGTCGGCGCCTGTTCGTGTTCCGTCGGGTCGTCGCACTCGGTGAGCAAGAGCGACGTCGCCGGCCAAATCACCGCCAAAATGACCGACGCGGCCGGCAACAAGCCCGAGTCGGTGAACTGCCCGACCGATCTGCCCGCGAAGGTCGGGGCGCAGATCAACTGCGACATGAAGGTCAAAGACCGGCCCTTCAACGTCAACGTCACGGTGACCAGCGTCGACGGCAAGGACGTCAAGTTCGACATGGTGGAGACCGTCGACAAGAACCAGGTCGCCAGCGCGATCAGCACCCAGGTCGGCCAGCAGGTCGGCAGGAAGCCGGACGCGGTCACCTGCCCCGACAACCTGAAAGGCGTTGCGGGAGCGACGCTGCGGTGTCAGCTCACGGACGGCACCGACAAGTACGGCGTGCTGGTGACCGTGACGGACGTCGACGCCGGCGACGTCAACTTCCACTTCAAGGTCGACGAGCAGCCGCAGGCGGCAGGCTAGCGGGCGGCCTTCTTGCGTTCGATGTCGGCCAGCGCCGCCGCCAATTCGGCGCGCTGCGCGGCCGAGCTCTCCCAGGCGAGCTGGCGGTTCTTGACCACCTTCGCCGGCGCGCCGACCGCGATCGAATAGTCCGGGATCACCCCGCGGACCACCGCGTGAGACCCCAGCACGCAACCCCGCCCGACGGACGTGCCGCGCAGCACCGACACCTTGACGCCCACCCAGGTGTCCGGACCGATCCGCACCGGGGACTTGACGATGCCCTGGTCCTTGATCGGCAGGTCGATGTTGTCCATGCGGTGGTCGAAATCGCAGACGTAGCACCAGTCGGCCATCAACACCGAATCGCCGAGCTCGATGTCGAGGTAGGCGTTGATGACGTTGTCGCGACCCAGCACCACCTTGTCGCCGAACCGCAGCGAGCCCTCATGGGCGCGGATGGTGTTCTTGTCGCCGATGTGCACCCACCGGCCGATCTCGAGCTGCGCGAGCTCGGGCGTCGCGTGGATCTCCACGCCCTTGCCGAGAAACACCATGCCCCGGGTGATGATGTGCGGGTTGGCCAGCTTGAACTTCAGCAGCCGCCAGTAGCGCACCAGGTACCACGGGGTGTACGCGCGGTTGCGCAGCACCCATTTCAGCGAGGCCAGCGTGAGGAACTTGGCCTGGCGCGGGTCCCGGAGGTTCGATCCACGCCAGCGGCGATGGACCGGTGCACCCCACATGCTCGTCATGGCCGGACAGCCTAACTCGGTCAATCGCGAGCCCGCGAACCGCCACGGGTTACCCTCACCTGTACTCGATTGCCGCCCATGCCGATGTCCGCGGAAAGGATCTGGGGAATCCAAGTGCTTGCCCGACAACTCGTCAGTGGGCTCCGGCGTCGGTCATCCGCAGTGCTGGCGGCTGTGCTCGCGGTCGTGCTCGCGGTCGTGCTCGGCGCGTGCGGCAACACCGACTCGTGGGTCGACGCCTCGGCCGCGCAGGGCTGGCCGGCGCAATACGCCGACGCCGCCAACAGCAGCTACACCACCACCGGCGGGGCCACCAAGCTCTCGCTGCAGTGGACCCGGTCGGTCAAGGGAAGCCTGGCCGCCGGGCCGGCGCTCAGCGCGCGCGGCTATCTGGCCCTCAACGCCCAGACCTCGGCGGGATGCTCGCTGATGGAGTGGGAGAACAACAACAACGGGCGGCAGCGCTGGTGTGTGCGGTTGGCCCAGGGCGGCGGCTTCGCCGGCCCGCTGCTCGACGGGTTCGACAACCTCTACGTCGGCCAGCCCGGAGCGTTCCTGTCCTTTCCGGTGACCCAGTGGACGCGGTGGCGTCAGCCGGTGATCGGCATGCCGACCACGCCGCGGTTCATCGCTCCGGGCGAGCTGCTGGTGGCCACGCACCTGGGACAGGTGCTGGTCTTCGACGCCCATCGCGGCCAGGTGGCCGGGAGCCCGCTGGATCTGGTCGACGGCGTGGACCCCACCGACGCGGCGCGCGGGCTGGCCGATTGCGCCCCTGCCCGCCAGGGTTGTCCGATCGCGGGCGCGCCCGCCGTGTCGACCGGCAACGGCATGGTGGTGCTCGGCGTCTGGCAGCCCGGCGCTCCTGCCGCGGGCCTGGTGGGGCTGAAGTACCACCCCGGGCAGTCGCCGCTGCTGAGCCGCGAATGGACCAGCGACGCCGTCGGCGCCGGTGTCATCGCCAGCCCGGTGCTGTCGGCCGACGGCTCGACCGTCTACGTCAACGGCCGCGACCAACGACTGTGGGCGCTGCGCGCCACCGACGCGAAAGTGAAATGGTCGGCGCCGCTGGGCTTCTTGGCGCAGACGCCGCCCGCGGTCACCCCGCAGGGGCTGATCGTGGCGGGCGGTGGGCCGGACACTCGGCTGGCGGCGTTCAAGGATGCCGGTGATCACGCCGATCAGGTGTGGCGCCGCGACGACGTGCTGCCGCTCTCGACGTCGAGCCTGGCCGGCACGGGCGTCGGCTACGTGGTGGTCAGCGGGCCACCGGCGAACGGCGCCCCCGGCATGTCGCTGCTGATCTTCGACCCGGGCAGCGGCCGCACGCTGAACAGCTATCCGCTGCCGGCGGCTACCGGCTATCCGCTGGGGGTGTCGGTCGGCACCGACCGCCGGGTGGTGGCCGCCACCAGCGACGGCCAGGTTTACGGTTTTGCGCCGGCCTGACCGGGACATACTTCTGGGGTGCCGATCGACGAGCCAGCGACGCGCGGCGTCGCGATGACCAAAACCGCGGCAAGCCCCCGGGCCAGCACCGCCGACGTCGTGGCGACGTCCGTCTTGCTGGTCATCCACGGCGGCCTCTACACGGCGAGCTTCGTGCTGCTGGGCCTGCTCGTGATGAGCACCGACCCGTGCGGTTCCCAGAAGTGCGGCGATCCCGCCTGGGTCGACCGGGCCATGAACCTGGGCACCTGGGGCGGCGCCGTCCTGTTGGTCGTCGACATCGTGGTCGCCGTGTATTTCCTGGTGCGGCGGAACCGGGCCTTCTTCATCCCGCTCATCGGATGCGTCGCGCAGGTGGTGCTGGTCATCGTCGCCGCGGCGATGGAGATACAGGCCGGGCCGGTCTGAGCCGTCAGAGGGTGGCGACGCGCTAGATGGCCAGCGGCGGGATGGCGTTGCGCGGCACCTGCGCCTGCAGCGGCCCGCCGAAGGCCGGCAGCATCTCGCCCGGGGCGAAGTAGAAGATCAGCTGATCGTCGGTGATGGCGAAGTTCTGGTAGTGCGTCGGGTCATGTCCCGTCGACGGCAAAATCGCGGCGCCCAAAGGGGTTTGGCGTTCCAGGTCGCGCTGCACGATCGGGAAGATCGCGTCCAGCGGCGCGGGACCCGGGGGGAACAGGTTGTCGAAGGTGATGGGCTGCTTGGTCCCGAGGTTGTAGTTGAACGCCTTGTACCAGATCGACGGGTGCGCTCCCCCGACGTCCTGGAAGAACTTGAGCACGACGCTGCGGGTGTTGTGCGGCGGCTGCCCGGCGCCGTGCTGTTCGGTGGTGGCCTCGAGTTGGTAGGGCTGGTCGCGTCCCCCGGAACTCTGCGCGACGGCGACGAAGCCGTCCCGGTTCTGGGTGATGTAGTCGGTCAGCGCCTGCCCGTCCGGGTAGTCGGCAGGAAAGGTCATGTCGAGCATGTAGTTGGGGCCGGTGGCGTGCAGATGGCACATCTGGCCGGCCTCGATGCTGCCGCCCAGACTGGCGCACGACGGAGGCTCGGCCGCGGCCGGCGCGCCCGCCAAGACCGCCGCCGTGAGCAGCGCAGCCGCTATCGAATAACGCATCGTGGAATTGTCCTCGCAAACTAGCCAGGGCTTCTGGCCCGGGGAAGTGACGCCGCCAGCGTACCCGGCGCTATCGGGAGGGCCGGCAAACGAACGCCATCGCCCGGCTGGCGCTCCGCGCACCGATGCGGGCGATGACCACCGACAGCGATCGGCTCCCGCGCAGCCGCATCCGTCTACGCAGCGCGTCCGGGTCCACCCGCACCCCGCGCACCAGGACCTCCAGCGACCCGCAGTCCAGCGCCGCCAGCGCCTGGCGCAGCCGTCGTTCGTCGAAGACCAGCTGGTCGAGCACCTCGAATCCGCGGTCGGCCGCCGGCAGCCGATCACCGGACAGGTAGGCGATGTCGGGATCGAGCTGCCACAGCCCGTGCAGCGCGCCATAGTGGCGCACCAGCCCGGCCCGGACCACGGCCCCGTCCGGGTCGACGATCCACCGCCCGACCGGCCGCACCGGGCAGTCGTCGGCGTCGGTGTCGGTGAGCTGCTCACCGCGATCCAGGAGGGTGGCCCGCCGGCCCACACCCGGCCGCGCCAGTCCAGCCGACCACAGGCACGCTTCCCGGACCGAACCGCGATACGACGTCACCTCGATCTCCCCGGCGAAGCCCAGGCGCCGCACCTCATCGAAATCGACTCCGGGAGCACACTTTACGACGAATTCCCGGCCGCGGTAGGTGTCGAGCAACGCGCCCAGGCCGGGCTGGTAGTCCTCGATGCGCAACCGGCGCCGGCCCTGCACGCGCCGGGCCGGGTCGACGACGAGCACGGCGTCGCGGGTGACCGGGTGCAGCGCGTCGGCGCGGCAGATCCACGCCGCCTCCCCCACGTTGTGGCGCGCCATCGCGAGGCGCACCGGATCGATATCGCTGCCCACCGCCGCGATCCCGCAGCGGCTCAGCGCGGCGAGCTCGGTGCCGATCGAGCAGGTCGCGTCGTGCACGACGCCGCCCCGACCGGCCAGCCGGCCGGCCCGGTGCAGGGCCACCGGCGCCGCGGTGGCCTGCTGCAGCGCCTCGTCGGTGAACAGCCAATCCGACGCACCCAGCTCGCCGAGTTTTTCGGCGGCGCGGCGACGCAGCAGGACCGTCTCCACCAGCACCGCCGCCCGGTCGCCGAATTGGGCACGCGCGGCGGCGACGTCAGCGATCCGGGTGGCGTCCGTCAGTTCGAGTTCGGCGACCGCCGCCAGCGCCGCGGCACCCGCGCGCGACCGCAGATAGGCGACGTCGTCCGTGCTGAATGGCAGCCCAGCGCTCAGGAGGGTTTGACCCCGGTCACCATCACGTTGTAGAACCAGCCCTTCGGGACCACCCGGCGCCACACGTTGGCGTCCACCCAGCTCAGCGTCTTCCAGCCGTTGAAGGCGAATTTCGCCCAGCCCCAGCCCAGGCGTCCGGGCGGTACCGACGCCTCGAAGGTGCGCACCGGCCAGCCGAACATCGCGGCGGTGAACTCTTCGCTGACGGTCCGCACTTCGGTGGCGCCGGCGCTGGCGGCCATCCGCTCCAGGTCGCCGGGGGTGAAGGTGTGCAGGTCGACGATCGCCTCCAGCGCCGCGGCCCGGGAGGATTCGTCGAGCTCGGCCTGCGGGCGCCGCCAGCCACCCAGGCCGGGCAGCTTGGTGACGTTGGTGGCGATGCGCCAGGTCAGGGTGGACAACTCGCGGGCGTAGACGTCGCCAGCGCTGGTCGGTTCGCCGGCGAAGACGAACCGGCCGCCCGGGCGCAGCACCCGGATCACCTCGCGCAGCGACAGCTCCACATCGGGAATATGGTGCAGCACGGCGTGCCCGACGACCAGGTCGAAGGTGTTGTCCTCGTACGGGATGCCCTCGGCGTCGGCGACCCGGCCGTCGATGTCGAGCCCCAGCGACTGCCCGTTGCGGGCGGCCACCTTGACCATGCCCGGCGACAGGTCGGTCACCGACCCGCGCCGGGCCACCCCGGACTGGATCAGGTTCAGCAGGAAAAATCCTGTGCCGCAACCCAATTCGAGGGCCCGGTCGTAGGGCAGCTCGCGCAGCACCTCGTCCGGCACGATGGCGTCGAAGCGGCCGCGGGCGTAGTCGATGCAGCGCTGGTCATAGGAGATCGACCACTTGTCGTCGTACGTCTCGGCTTCCCAGTCGTGGTAGAGGACCTGGGCCAGCTTGCTGTCGTGCCGGGCGGCTTCCACCTGCTCGGCGGTGGCGTGTGGCGTCGGGACGGCGTCGGTCGAACTGGTCATGCAGGGCAGCCTAACGGCCGCCGGGATCCGCCAGGTCGCCGCCGCCCTGAGCAGCGGAGAACACCTCGACGTAGCGCCGGCGTTCGGCGGCGAGCCGCTCCGGCGGCTCCAGGTCGAAGACGTCGTTGATCCCGGCCTTGGCGGCGGCCAGCGCGTGGCGCGGCCCGTCGAGAAAACGGCGCGCCCACGCGGCGGCGGCGTCGTACACGTCGTCGGGGGCCACCGTCTCGTCGATCAGGCCCAGCGCCAGGGCTTCGTCCGCGTCGAAGAAGCGGCCGCTGAACACCAGCTCCTTGGCCTTGCTCGCGCCGGCCACCCGGGTCAGGCGGGCCATCGCGTCGCCGCCGGGCACCAGGCCGGCCAGGATTTCGGTCGCCCCGAACTTCACGTTGTCCCCGCTGATCCGCCAGTCGGCGGCCAGGGCCAGCGTGAGACCGGCCCCCAGCGCGTATCCGGTGATCGCGGCGACGGTCGGCTTGGGGATCGCCGCCACGGCGTCGACGGCCTCCTGCCGGACCCGCGCCACGCTCTCGGCCTCGGAGCCCCGCAGCGTCCGCAGCTCGGGCATGTCGTCGCCCGCGGAGAAGATCTCGTGGCCACCGAACAGGATCACCACCGCGACGTCGTCGCGGCGCCCCAGTTCCCCGGCCGCCGCGATGACCTCCCGATACACCTGGCGGGTCATGGCGTTCGTCGGCGGGCGCGACAGCAGCAGCATGGCCAGCCCGGCGTCCTGCGAGCCGTCGCTGACCACCACGCTGACGAACTCGCTCAATGCCGCCATCCCAGGCCGCCCGCTTCCCGCGCCTGGTGATACCGGTCGGAGTCGAAGAACTCGAACACCCAGTTGTCGCCCTGGATCTCCAGATTCGGCTGCACCGGCACGATTTGGCGCTCCACGGCCAGCACCTCGGCGACGGTCCGCCCGGCCAGCGAATCCAGCTGCGTCCACGTCGGAGGCAGCAGGAAGCTGCGGCCGGCCTTGAAGTCGTCGATGGCCGCCTCCGGCGTCGTCCAGCCCGCCCGGTCGGATTCGGTGTTGTCCCCGTCGGCGCGCTGCCCCTGCGGGAGGGCACCCACGAAGAAATAGGTGTCGTAGCGCCGGGTGCGCTCGGCCTCCGGCGTGACCCAGTTGGCCCACGGCCGCAACAGATCCGAGCGCAGTTCGAGGTTCTCCCGGCGCAGGAAGTCCGCGAATGACAATGTCCCGTCGGCCAGCGCGCGGCGGGCCTCGCCGTAGACCGAGGCGTCGCCCACTATGCCGTCTGGGTCGCCCGCCGGCCCGGCGAACAGCACCCCCGACTCCTCGAACGTTTCGCGGGCCGCGGCGCAGACCAGCGCCTCGGCCAGGTCGGGTTCGATGCCGAAGCGCTGGGCCCACCACTGCGGTGGCGGGCCGGCCCACGCGATGTCGGCGTTGCGGTCGCGGTCGTCGACACCGCCGCCGGGGAACACCATGGTCCCCGCGGCGAACTCCATCTTGGCGTGCCGGCGCATCAGGAAGACCGCGATACCGCCCGGGTCGTCGCGGATCAGCATCACGGTGGCGGCCGGCCGCGCGATCAGCGGGGCTTGGTCGGGTGACGTCATAAGGGCCTCCGGTGGGCTGCGCGGGTACGGACTCGCCGCGCGAAATAGCGCCCGTCGACGACCTCGAGGGCGATCGCTTGGCCGAACGCGGTGGACAGATTCTCCGACGTCATGACGTCGGTCAGCAATCCCGCGGCGACCACCTCGCCCTCCGCGAGCAGCATGCAGTGGCTGAACCCGGGCGGGATCTCCTCCACGTGGTGGGTGACCAGCACCAGGGCGGGGGCGTCGGGGTCGGCGGCCAGGTCGGCCAGCCGCGCGACCAGTTCCTCGCGGCCGCCCAGGTCCAGGCCGGCGGCGGGCTCGTCGAGCAGCAGCAGCTCGGGGTCGGTCATCAGCGCGCGGGCGATCAGCACCCGCTTGCGCTCACCTTCCGACAGCGTTCCGTAGGTGCGGTCCGCGAGGTGCTCGGCGCCCAGGCTCTCCAGCATGTCGATCGCGCGGCGGTAGTCGACGTCGTCGTAGCGCTCCCGCCACCTGCCCAGCACCGCGTAGCCGGCCGAGACGACGAGATCGCGCACCACCTCGTCGGTGGGTATCCGCTGCGCCAATGCCGAGGAGCTGAGCCCGATCCGGGACCGCAACTCGGTCACGTCGACCCGGCCCAGCCGCTCGCCGAGCACGAAAGCGATGCCGGACGAGGGATGTTCGGCCGCCGCGGCGATCCGCAGCAGCGAGGTCTTGCCGGCCCCGTTGGGCCCGACGATCACCCAGCGTTCGTCGAGTTCGACCGCCCAATCCAGCGGCCCGACCAACACGTTGCCGCCGCGGCGTAGCGACACCTGCCGGAAGTCGAGCAGCAGATCGGGATCGGCTGCCTCGCTGGTGTGGTCGGCTTCGGGCACCCGACCATCGTGCCGTACCGCGGCGCTCGAATACCTGTCGGGTCGCCGCCCCTGGGATCGCTACGGGGTCGGATGCGTAGCGACCCGACGCGCCCGGCTTCGCCGCGCTTGCGATCGCTACGGGGTCGGATGCGTAGCGACCCGACGCGCCCGGCTTCGCCGCGCCTGCGATCGCTACGGGGTCGGATGCGTAGCGACCCGACGCGCCCGGCTTCGCCGCGCTTGCGGTCGCTACGGGTTGGGCGGGATATCCACCCGGCGGACCTCACCGTCGACCGCGTCGGCGGCCTCGATCTCCCCGCGCGTCACGCCCAACAGGAACAGCACCGTGTCCAGGTAGGGGTGGCTCAGCGACGCGTCGGCGACCTCCCGCAGCGCGGGCTTGGCGTTGAACGCGATCCCCAATCCGGCCGCGGCCAGCATGTCGATGTCGTTGGCGCCGTCGCCCACGGCGACGGTCTGCGCCATCGGCACCCCGACCTGGTCGGCGAATTCCCTTAGCGCCGTGGCCTTTCCGGCCCTGTCGACGATGGGGCCGATCACCCGGCCGGTGAGCGTGCCGTCGACGATCTCCAGGTCGTTGGCCGCGACATAGTCCAGCATCAGCTCCTCGGCCAACGGCTCGATGATGCGGCGAAAGCCCCCGGACACCACGCCGCAGGCATAGCCCAACCGCCGCAGGGTCCGCAGCGTGGTGCGGGCGCCGGGCATCAGCTCGAGCTGGTCGGCGACCTCGTCGATCACGCTGGCGGGCAGGCCCGCCAGCGTCGCCACCCGTTGCTCCAACGACTGCGCGAAGTCGAGCTCGCCGCGCATCGCGGCCTCGGTGATCGCGGCGACCTTGCCCTCGGCGCCGGCCCGGGCCGCCAGCATCTCGATGACCTCGCCCTGCACCAGCGTCGAGTCGACGTCGAACACGATGAGCCGTTTGGCCCGTCGTTCCAGGGTGTAGTCCTCGACCGCGACGTCGACCTGTTCCTCGCTGGACACCCGGTTCAGGACGGTCCGCAGGGCCCCGTCCGCGCCCGGCGGCACCGAGACCCGCAATTCCAGGCCGATCACCGGGTAGTCGGAGACACCGCGGATCAGGTCGATGTTGACGCCCAGCCCGGCCGCCTCGCGGGCCACCGCGCCGAACGCGCTGGCGGTGATGGGCCGGCCCAGCACGAAGATGGTGTGGGTCGAGGGATCTCGCATGATCGGCACGTCGTCGCTGCGCTCGATGCTGACGTCGAGACCAACCTTGCGGATGGCTGATTCGACGTCATCGCGCAGCTGCGCGCTATCGGCGACGTCGGCCGGGCAGCACACCAGCACGCCCAGCGTCAGGCGGTGCCGGATCACCACCTGTTCAACGTTGAGCAGTTCGACCCCGTGCCGCGACAGCGCCTCGAACAGGGTGGCCGTCACGCCTGGTTGATCCACGCCGGTGACGGTGATCAACACCGACACCTTGAGTGGTGAGTTCACTCCCGACAGCCCCCGTCAGGCCATCAGCTGCGGACCTGGACGTCATCCAGTCTGGTGACGTCCTTGTCCGTAGGCCCGTGCGCGCGGCCCACGTGCGCCTCGGCGCGCAGCCGCTCCACCATGTGCGGGTAGTGCAGCTCGAATGCCGGTCGCTCCGAACGGATTCGGGGCAGCTCGGTGAAGTTGTGCCGCGGCGGCGGGCAGCTGGTGGCCCACTCCAGGGAGTTGCCGTAGCCCCACGGGTCGTCGACGGTGACGACCTCGCCGTAACGCCAGCTCTTGAAGACGTTCCAGACGAACGGGAACATCGACGCGCCCAGGATGAAGGCGCCGACCGTGGAGACGACGTTGTACGGCTGGAAGCCGTCGCTGGGCAGGTAGTCCGCGTAGCGGCGCGGCATGCCCAGGTCACCCAGCCAGTGCTGCACCAGGAAGGTGGTGTGGAACCCGATGAAGGTCAACCAGAAGTGCAGCTTGCCCAGCCGCTCGTCGAGCAGCCGGCCGGTCATCTTCGGGAACCAGAAATAGATGCCGGCGTAGGTGGCGAACACGATGGTGCCGAACAGCACGTAGTGGAAGTGCGCCACCACGAAGTAGGTGTCGGTGACGTGGAAGTCCAGCGGCGGGCTGGCCAGCAACACACCCGTCAGGCCACCCAGCAGGAAGGTGAGCAGGAAGCCCACCGAGAACAACATCGGCGTCTCGAAGGTGATCTGGCCCTTCCACATCGTGCCGATCCAGTTGAAGAACTTGATCCCGGTCGGCACCGCGATCAGATACGTCATGAACGAGAAGAACGGCAGCAGAACGGCTCCGGTGGCGAACATGTGGTGCGCCCACACCGCGACCGAGAGCGCGGCGATCGACAGCGTCGCGTACACCAGGGTGGTATAGCCGAAGACCGGCTTGCGCGAGAACACCGGGAAGATCTCGGTGACGATGCCGAAGAACGGCAGCGCGATGATGTACACCTCGGGATGGCCGAAGAACCAGAACAGGTGTTGCCACAACAAGACTCCGCCGTTGGCGGCGTCATAGACATGGGCGCCCAGATGTCGGTCGGCGGCCAGCCCGAACAGCGCCGCGGTCAGGATCGGGAACGCGATCAGGATCAGGATCGAGGTCACCAGGATGTTCCAGGTGAAGATCGGCATCCGGAACATGGTCATGCCGGGAGCGCGCATGCACACCACGGTGGTGATCATGTTGACCGCACCCAGGATGGTGCCCAGACCCGCGACGATCAGGCCGGTGATCCACAGGTCTCCCCCGGCGCCGGGCGAGTGAATGGCGTCGGACAGCGGCGTGTAGGCCGTCCAGCCGAAGTCGGCGGCCCCACCCGGGACGATGAAGCCGGACGCCGCGATCAGCCCGCCGAACAGGAACAGCCAGTACGAGAAGGCGTTCAGCCGCGGGAAGGCCACGTCGGGCGCACCGATCTGCAGCGGCAGCACCAGGTTGGCGAAACCGAACACCACGGGTGTGGCGTACAGCAGCAGCATGATCGTGCCGTGCATGGTGAACAGCTGGTTGAACTGCTCGTTCGACAGGAACTGCAGCCCGGGAGCGGCCAGCTCGGTGCGCATCAGCAACGCCATCAGCCCGCCGATGAAGAAGAAGCCGAAGCAGGTGACGGTGTACATGATGCCGATCATCTTGTGATCGGTGGTGGTGATCAGTTTGTAGACGAGGTTCCCTTTGGGGCCCATGCGGTCCGGGTACGGACGAACGGCCTCGAGTTCTCCCAAGGGGGGCGCTTCGGCTGTCAACAGCTTCTCCAAACATCCAGATCGGACACTGGCCCAAAAGGCGGTATTGGAACGAATCTTAGCCGTCGATCATGACGACGTCAGGGCTGGTCCTACAAACTGTCGTAAATGGCTCACCGGTGCGGTGTGTCCGTCGGCGCGGCGCCGGGCGGGGCCGGATCGTGGCGACCCGCGTCGCCCGCCTTCGCCGCGCTCGCGATCGCCACGGGGCCGGATCGTGGGGGCCGGATGTTAGCGTCTGACGCGTGTTGTTCGGCGCGACCAGACCCGCCCTACCGGCCGCGTTGGCGGCGGCGGTCGTGCTGGCATGCAGCGGCTGTGGATCCGACAAACCCGCCGGGCAGACGTCGACCCCCGCGCTGATCACCCCCACCACCCAGATCGCCGGCGCCGGGGTGCTCGGCAACGACCGCCGGCCCGACGACTCGTGCGCACGGGACGCCGCCGGTGCCGACGCGGGGTCCGCCAAGCGGCAAGTCCACAACGCGGCGGGAGCCGAGCCGGACGTCGTGGCGGTGCCCGCCGATCCGCAGCGCATCGTGGTGCTCTCCGGTGACCAGCTCGACACGTTGTGCGCGCTGGGTTTGCAGTCGCGGGTGGTCGGCGCGGCGTTGCCGGACGGATCCTCGAGTCAGCCCGCCTATCTGGGCGGCGCGGTGCACGCCGTGCCCGGCGTCGGCACCCGGTCCCACCCGGACGTCAACGCGATCGCGGCGGCCCACCCGGACCTGATCCTCGGATCGCAGGGATTGACGCCCACCTTGTATCCGCAGCTGACCGCGATCGCCCCGACGGTGTTCACCGCCGCACCGGGCGCGGCCTGGGAGGACAACCTGCGCGCCGTGGGAGCGGCCACCGGCCGCGGCGCCGCGGTGGACGCGTTGCTCGGCGGCTTTTCGCAGCGGGCCACCGACATCGGCGCGCGGCATGACGCCTCCCACTACCAGGCGTCGATCGTGCAGCTGACGGCCAACACCATCCGGGTGTACGGCGCCAACAACTTCCCGGCCAGCGTGCTCGGGGCGGTCGGGGTGGACCGGCCGGCCGCCCAGCGGTTCACCGACAAGCCCTACATCGAGATCGGCGCCACCGACGCGGACCTGGCGAAGAACCCGGACCTGTCCAGTGCTGACGCCGACGTGGTGTACGTGTCCTGCAACACCCCGGCCGCCGCCGACCGGGCCGCGGTGATCCTGGACAGCAACCCGTGGCGCAAGCTGTCCGCCAACCGCGACAACCGGGTCTACGTCGTCAACGACGAGATCTGGCAGACCGGCGAGGGCCTGATCGCCGCGCGCGGCATCGTCGACGACCTGCGCCTGGTGAACGCCCCGATCAACTGACGGCCGACGGCCGGTACGCCAGTCATAACGTGATGTTCGCCCCGTCCGATGGCGGCGGAACCTTTACCTTAGCTAAACTTCTTGGCGACGTATCGAAATCGAAGAGGGATTTGCATGAGCACAGTTTCGGCGTACGCGGCCACCTCGCCGACGGCACCGCTGACCAAGACCACCATCGAGCGGCGTGAGCCGGGTCCGCACGACGTGGCGATCGGCATCAAGTTCGCCGGAATCTGCCACTCCGACATCCACACCGCCAAAGGCGAATGGGGCACACCGAATTACCCGCTGGTGGTGGGCCACGAGATCGCCGGCGTCGTGACCGCGGTGGGCTCCGAGGTGACCAAGCACAAGGTGGGCGACCACGTCGGGGTGGGCTGCATGGTGAACTCCTGCGGCCAGTGCCGCAGTTGTCAGGCTGGCCTCGAGCAGTACTGCAGCCGGGGCACGACCTTCACCTACAACGCCACCGACAGGGACGGCACGACCACGCAGGGCGGCTACAGCCAGGCGATCGTCGTCGACGAAAACTTCGTCCTGCGCATCCCCGACTCGCTGCCGCTGGACAAGGCGGCGCCGCTGCTGTGCGCGGGCATCACACTGTTCTCGCCGCTGCGGCACTGGAAGGCCGGTCAGGACACCCGCCTGGCGATCATCGGCCTGGGCGGGCTGGGCCACATGGGCGTCAAGCTCGGCGCGGCGATGGGCGCCGAGGTGACGGTGCTGTCGCAGTCGCTGAAGAAGATGGAGGACGGGCTGCGCCTGGGCGCCAAGCACTACTACGCCACCGCCGAGCGCGAGACCTTCAAGAAATTGCGCAACAGCTTCGACCTGATCCTGAACACCGTTTCGGCGAACCTGAACCTCAACGACTATCTGAGCCTGCTCGACGTCGACGGCACGCTCGTCGAATTGGGCATTCCCGAGCACCCCATGGAGGTGGGCGCGTTCTCACTCGCGCTGGCGCGCCGCAGCCTGTCCGGGTCGAACATCGGCGGCATCGCTGAGACCCAGGAGATGCTGGACTTCTGCGCCGAGCACAACGTGACGCCGGAAATCGAGCTCATCGACCCCGACTACATCAACGAGGCCTACGAGCGCGTCCTGGCCAGCGACGTGCGCTACCGCTTCGTCATCGACATCTCGAAGCTGTAGGGCGAGGGCGCGCTACACCCCGACGCCCGAAGCTCCTTCGGGAGCGTGACCCCGGGCGGCGATTTCGGCCGCCTCTCCCCACTCGTCACCGGGAATGACCTCGCTGACGTCGATGCCCGCCAGCGGCCAACCGACGGCGGCCAGCGTGGCGGCCACCCGGATGATGTTCTCCGGCCCGGCGTCGTAGTGGGTCATGTCGGAGATGAAATGCGCGATCTCGTCGCGGTCGATCACACCGTCGGCGATCGCCGGGGATCCGTCGGCGGTGATGTTGCGCACCACCTCGGCGATCTGCTCTTCGGTCAGCGGGGTGCTGCGCAGCAGGGCCAGCAGCGGCACGCGGTCGGGCCCGGGGACGCCCTCGGGGTAACCGGCGCGCAGCCAGCGCAGCACCGAACGGCAGAAATTGCTGGTATGCGAGGCGGCGGTATTCGTCACCCACACAGTGTCAGGGCAGCCTTGTCACCCGCGCCAGCTGGCCGTGACGCCATGCACACAATTCATGCGTCGTTCACGCTCTTGTTCATGTCCGCCCGGTGGTCGACGCCTTTGCGGCGCACGGGTGGCCACGAAACGAACGACGATGCCCCGGGCACGGGTCGATATGCGAAAACTCCCATCCACGCATACGCGACCCGTGCCCGCCGAACGGCCTACTCACGGGGCACAACGCGTCAACGTCGGCCGGCGGACGGCGCGATCGCGTAAGCGACGGCAGCGCGGCCATCGCCGATAGGCTCGGTGAAAGGTTGAGGCCGCAGCCTGTCGACGTGTGCCGCGCCCTGCGATTGGGGCGGCTCAGCCGTAATCATTTGGGAGACAAGTGCAATTCGATGTAATCGCCACCGCAATGACCGCGACGGGGGCGCCCCTGATCGTCTCCGGGATACTCGGGGTCGGCGAGATTGCCGTCGGCGCCTATCAGCACCAACGCGCGAACAAGGTCGCCGGAAACCTCAACATAGTCGCGGGGGGCCTGGGCCTGTTGGCCGCAGTCGGCGCCACCACCGGACAACTCGAAATCGCCCTTCCCGCAGCGGTATTGGGCGGCGTAGCGGTCGGCGTCAACCTGATCAACCAGACCCGCCAACAGCGTCAGCAGAGCGCATAGCCGTTAGCCCGCCATCGATTTGACGCTGTCGGTACCGGCGGCTCGGGTTCACTCCCCCGCGGGCGCGGCGTCACCGCCGCGGCGAGCGGGTGCGTTCCCCGGACTCCGCGTCGGAGCCGCCTTCGTCCTCGGTGGCCTGCGGGGGCTGTTCGTCGCCTTCTGGTGGCGGCTGTTCGGCGGTGGTCACGCGTTCTCCGTCCAAACGATGAATTCGCGTGTCAAGTACCCGGGTTTGCCGCGGCGAAAACTCCTCCGCCGACTTGCTAGAAGTCCCAGTCCTCGTCCTCGGTGACGACGGCCTTGCCGATCACGTACGAGCTGCCCGAGCCGGAGAAGAAGTCGTGGTTCTCGTCGGCGTTGGGTGACAGCGCCGACAGGATGGCCGGGTTGACGTCGGTCTCGTCGCGCGGGAACAGCGCCTCGTAGCCGAGGTTCATCAGCGCCTTGTTGGCGTTGTAGCGCAGGAACTTCTTGACGTCCTCGGTCAGCCCCACCTCGTCGTAGAGGTCCTGGGTGTACTCCACCTCGTTGTCGTAGAGCTCGAAGAGCAGCTCGTAGGTGTAGTCCTTGAGCTCCTGTTTGCGTGCGTCGTCGACCAGGGCCAGGCCGCGCTGGTATTTGTAGCCGATGTAGTAGCCGTGCACGGCCTCGTCGCGGATGATCAGCCGGATCATGTCGGCGGTGTTGGTCAGCTTGGCCCGGCTCGACCAGTACATGGGCAGGTAGAAGCCGGAGTAGAACAGGAAGCTTTCCAGCAGCGTGGAGGCCACTTTGCGCTTGAGCGGCTCGTCGCCCTTGTAGTACTGCATGACGATCTCGGCCTTGCGCTGCAGGTTGGGGTTCTCCTCCGACCAGCGGAAGGCGTCGTCGATCTCGGCCGTCGAGCACAGCGTGGAGAAGATGTTGCTGTAGCTGCGCGCGTGCACCGACTCCATGAAGGCGATGTTGGTGTAGACCGCTTCCTCGTGCGGGGTCAGCGCGTCGGGAATCAGGCTGACCGCGCCGACCGTGCCCTGGATGGTGTCCAGCAGCGTCAGGCCGGTGAAGACCCGCATGGTCAGTTGCTTCTCCCCGGGCGTCAGCGTCGCCCACGACGGCAGGTCGTTGGACACCGGCACCTTCTCGGGGAGCCAGAAGTTGCCGGTCAGCCGGTCCCACACCTCGGCGTCTTTTTCGTCTTGCAGCCGGTTCCAGTTGATCGCCGAGACGCGGTCGATCAGCTTCATGTTGTCGGTCACCAGAACCCCACTTCACACACCGTTTTCGCCTGAGGGATCTCAGGCTCCAGACACTACCCCTGGGGTGCGACAACCCAGCGGAACACAAGAACTTGTGTTTGCGTGTCGTGCACACCTGTCAGGCCACCTCCAGTATGAGCTCCGCGGCTCAGGCGATGTGGCCGAATCCGTTGCGAGCCGGCGCGCCGGCCGGATCGGCCGCGCACCGGCGCGATCGACGCGGCCGGCCACTGTTCACCACGCCGCCAAACATGTACCATTTGGTACATGTTTACCGAAGACAGTGTCGAGATCGACGCACCGCCCCAACTTGTCTGGGAGGTTTTCACCGACGTCGAGCATTGGCCCGACTGGACCGCGTCGGTGACCTCCCTGACCGGGCTGGACGGGCCCGGGCTCGCCGTCGGCAGACGATTCGCGATCAAGCAGCCCGGCATGTCGAAGCTGGTCTGGAAGGTCACCGACATCGACCCGGGAACGTCCTGGACCTGGGTGCAGAGCTCTCCGGGGGTGCGGGTGACCGCTCGCCACGATGTCGTCGCCCGGCCCGGCGGCCGCACGCTGGTGCGCCAGCAGCTCGACCAGCGCGGTGTGCTGGGCGCCCTGGTGGGGCGGCTGATGGCCAAGAAGACCGAGCGGTTCCTCGATTTGGAGGGCCAGGGCCTCATGGCCAGATCCGAGCAGCTCAGTCGCGCCGATGGCGCGCACTCCTGACACCGAGCGTCGCCGGCAACTGCTCGATGCGCTGATCGCCGAGTTCGCCACCGGCGGCATCGGCGACCGGTCGCTGCGCGAGGTGGCCGCCGCGGTCGGCACCAGCCACCGGATGCTGTTGCACCACTTCGGCTCTCGAGAAGATCTGCTCGTGGCGATCGTCGAGGAGGTCGAGCGCCGTCAGATGGGGTTGCTGGCCGAAATGCCGGACGATCCGGCCGACAGCTTCGCGGCGATGTGGGCCGACCTTCGCCGGCCCGAATTGCGCGCATCCGAGCGCCTGTTCTTCGAGTGTTACGCCCGCGCCGCCCAGGGCGAAAAGCCTTTTGCCCGAATGATTCCCGGCGCAGTCACCGACTGGCTGGCCGAGGTCGATGCGATCGCCGAAGGGCGGGTCGACCCCGCCCTGGCGCGACTGGGACTGGCCGTCACCCGCGGCCTGCTGCTGGATCTGGTTGCGACCGATGACGAGACCGGCGTCGAGGCGGCCGCGCAGGCCTTTATCCGGCTTTTGGCAACACCGAAATGAGGGTGTCGACGAGTTCCTCGGCGCTGGTGTGCCACTTGTCCAGATCCATGTGGCCACTCAAGTCCAGCCCCGTGATGCCGTGTGCGCTCGTCAAAATGAGCGCTCCATAGCGTGGCGCTTGCTGCGGACCGGTGATGCGACCCACCATCTCCAGAAATAGTCCCTGCGTGCGCTCGGCCGCCCGCATCGCCGCGGTCGGGTCGCCCGCCGGCGGAGTGAACATCAGGCGATAGAGATGAGGCCGGGTGCGGCCGATGGCGATCAGCGACAGCAGCGCCGAGCGCAAGCATTCCTCCGGCGAGTCCTCGCTACCGGCCAATGCCTCGAGTGCGTCACCTAATTCACGCAATGCGTTCGTGGCCAGCTCGGCAAGCAGGGATTCCTTGTCTGCGAAGTGGCGATACGCCGCCGAGCGCGACACGCCGCTGCGGGCACCCACCTCGCGCAGCGTCACCGCCTCGACACCTCCCAGGTCGAGCAGCACCCCCGCCGCCTCGACCAACGAACGACGCGTGGCCGCCGCACTCTCGGCTCGTGTCGTCATCCGCAGAGCATAAGCCGGCCTTGGGTTGACAATGTCAACTTAACTGCTAGTTTGAGATGACATCGTCAACTCAAACTGAATCCCTCCGATTGGAGACCATGATGTCGTCGAATCGCACCGCCCGTAATGAGCTGATCGTCGTGACCGGTGCCTCGACGGGCATGGGCGCGGCCAGCGCGCGAGAACTGGCCCACAAGGGTTTTCACGTGCTGGCCGGTGTGCGTCGCGAGGTGGACGCCGACGCACTGCGCGCCGACGGTATCGAGCCGTACATCCTGGACATCACGATGCAATCGGACGTGGCCGCGATCGCCGACCGTGTCACGCGCGATCCGCAGCGCCGCCCCCTGCGCGCGCTGGTCAACAACGCCGGGATCGCTGTCAATTCTCCTGTCGAAACGCTGCCGATAGACCAGTGGCGCAGGCAGTTCGAGGTAAACCTGTTCGGCCACATCGCGATGACTCAGGCGCTGCTGCCGGCCCTGTTGCTCAGCTCTGGGACCGTCGTCAATATCAGCTCGGTCGGCGGCAAGGTGGTGTTGCCGACGTATGGCGCATATGCCGGTTCGAAGTTCGCCCTGGAGGCCGCCAGTGACGCGCTGCGGCGTGAGGTCGCCGAGCTCGGCATCAAGGTGGTCGTCGTTGAACCCGGCGCGGTCAAAACCGAAATGGCCGAACGCGGAATCGCCACCGCCGAGGCACTGATGGCGAGCCTGACCGATGCCCAACTCGCCCGCTACGCCGATCTCATCGCGGCCGTCACCGCACAAGCGCGGTCGTTCGGCGAGGATGGCGTTTCGGCCGAACACGCCGCGAAAGTGATCGCCAAGGCCGCGACCGTATCGCGTCCCCGCACGCGCTACACCATCGGACGCGACGCCGCGATCCTGGTGCGAATCAGCCGCTTGGTGTCCGACCGGATCCTGGACCGCATCATCCGGCAGAACCTGCGATCCTTCGCCAAAGAGGCAAAGCCGAGCGAAAACCGCACCACCGCAACGACTTCGCTCGGCACCTAGGAGGCGGCCGCGGCCTTGCCCATGTTCATGCCGTAGAACTGGTATTCCTCCGGCTTGACCGAGCGGGTCGCCCGCCAGTACTCCCAGGTGTAGCCGCCCCAGAGCACGGTGTTCTTGCCGTGCTCGTCCAGATACCAGCTGCTGCAACCGCCGCTGTTCCACACCGACGGCCCCAGCCGGCGCTGCAGCTCGTCGTTGAACTTGTCCTGGGCGGCGCGGGTCGGCGCCAGCGCCTGTGCGCCCAGCCTGTCGCAGGTCGCGATCGCGTCTGCGACGTAATGGATCTGGGATTCGATCATGAACACCACCGAGTTGTGTCCCAGCCCGGTGTTGGGGCCCAGCAGGAAGAACAGGTTGGGCACGTCGGCGACGGTGATCCCGCGGTGCGCGCCGATGCCCTCGCGGTTCCAGCGGTCCACCAGGTCCTCGCCGTGCAGTCCCTTGATCTGGACGTAGGTGTAGGAGTCGGTGACGTGGAAGCCGGTGGCATACACGATCACGTCGGCCGGCCGGTGGGTGCCGTCGGCGGTGACGATGCCGTCGGGGGTGATCCGCGCGATGTGGTCGGTGACCAGTTCGGTCTTCGGGTCGGCGACCGCGCCATAGTAGGTGGAGGAGTTCAGGATTCGCTTGCACCCGATGCGGTAGTTCGGGATCAGCTTGCGCCGCAGCTCCCGGTCCTTGACCGACCGGCGAATGTTGTATTTGCAGTAGGCCTCGATGAACTTGAGCAGGTTCGGCCGCTTGGTCATGCCGAAGGCCAGCGCTTCCTGCCCCCAGTAGATCGCGAGACGGACCAGCGCGCGCAGGCCGGGCACGTTCTCCATGGCCCCGCGCACCGCCGGCGGGATCTCGGGGTTGGAGCGCGGGACCACCCACGGCGGAGTGCGTTGGTAGAGCTGAAGTTCGGCGACCTGCCCGACGATCTCCGGCACGATCTGGATCGCGCTGGCACCGGTCCCGATCACCGCCACCCGCTTGTCGGTCAGGTCAACGCTGTGGTCCCACTCCGCGGAATGGAAAGCGGCGCCGCGGAATTCGTCGCGACCCTCGATGTCGGGCATGGACGGAATGTGCAGGGCGCCGGCACCAGAGATCAAGAACTGCGCGACGTATTCGCGCCCGTCGGTGGTGAACACGTGCCAGCGGTTCTCGTCGTCGTCCCAGTGGGCGCGGTCGACCAGCGAGTCGAACTCGATGTAGCGGCGCAACCCGTACTTCTCGGTGACCCCTTTGAGGTAGTCCCAGATCTCGGGCTGGAAGGAGAACGGGTTCTTCCAGTCGGGCTTGGGCTCGAACGAAAACGAGTAGAGGTGCGACGGGATGTCGCAGGCGCACCCGGGGTAGCTGTTGTCCCGCCAGGTGCCGCCGATGTCGCCGGCCTTTTCCAGGATGACGAAGCCGATGCCCCGCTTCTGCAGCGCGATGGCCATCCCCAGGCCGGAGAACCCGGTCCCGATGATGACGGCACGTGTGTGCACGGGTTTCGAGGCGTTGGCCCCCGGGATGGTCTCGGTTTGTGTCACGACGTCGGTCACGGTCGATCGGTCTTTCTCTCCAGGCCTGCTTCGGGTCGGCTTTAGCCGGCGTCTTCGCTATGGCTCCCGGCTGACGCAGAATACCCGGTACCCAGGGTATCGGATTGGACGAGTGTTATCGATGGCCGCGGCGGTTGTCAACGCCGCGGCTCGCTCAGCTCGCGGCCGAGTCGCCGGCCACCATGTCGTGAACCGGCAGGTCAGGGTTCATCCTGATGCCCAGCGCCTCGGCGGTGCCGACGATGACACCCATCATGATGGTGGTCAGGTGCGCGACGAATTGCTCGCGCGACATCAGGCGCGGGCTGTCCGGCTCGGGACCCAGCCACCACTCGGTGGCCGACGCGGCACAGCCGAAGGCCGCGTGCCCGGCCAGTTCGACCGCCGCGTGGTCGAGCTCCATCTCGCGCAGCTCGTTGTCGAACATGTCGGCCACGGCCAGGGTGATTCCGCGTCCCTCGTCGAGGATCTGGGGGCTGGCCGACGACCGGCCCTGGATGAACACGCGCAGCACGTTGGGGTGCTTGTCGACCAGGACCACGTACTCCTCGACGCTGCGCCGGATCACTTCGCGGGCCGAGTCGGTTTTCAGGTCGATGGACGGGAAGATCGCCGCCCACAGCATGTCGCGCAGGCGCTCCCCGATCGCCTGGAACAGGTCGGACTTGTCGTGAAAATGCCGGTAGATCTTCGGTTTGGCGGTGCCGGCCTCCTCGGCGATCTCCCGCACGGACAGCTCGGGCCCGAGGCGGTCGATCGCGCGGAAGGCCGCGTCGACGATCTCGTTGCGCACCTTCTTGCGGTGCTCGCGCCAGCGTTCGCTGCGCGCGTCGACCTTGGCCCCAGGCTTGACGCTGGGGTGGGGTCGGGTAATTCTCACCACATCAAGCACCATACCGCGCTGCGGCGTTGACCTGGGCAGACTGGCCGATCAGCCCGAGGTTCTACAGCATGCAGGACACGCAGCCCTCGACCTCGGTTCCCTCCAAGGCCATCTGGCGCAGCCGGATGTAGTACAGCGTCTTGATCCCCTTGCGCCAGGCGTAGATCTGCGCCTTGTTCACCTCGCGGGTGGTGGCGGTGTCCTTGAAGAACAGCGTCAGCGACAGCCCCTGGTCCACGTGCTGGGTGGCCGCGGCGTAGGTGTCGATGATCTTCTCGTAGCCGATCTCGTAGGCGTCCTGGTAGTACTCCAGGTTGTCGTTGGTCAGATAGGGCGCCGGGTAGTAGACGCGGCCGATCTTGCCTTCCTTGCGGATCTCGATCTTGCTCGCCACCGGGTGGATCGAGCTGGTCGAGTGGTTGATGTAGCTGATCGACCCCGTCGGCGGGACGGCCTGCAGGTTCTGGTTGTAGATGCCGTGCTGCTGCACCGACTCCTTGAGCCGCCGCCATTCCTCTTGCGTCGGAATGCGGATGCCCGCCTCGGCGAAGAGCTCCCGCACCCGCGGGGTGGCCGGCTCCCACACCTGCTCGGTGTACTTGTCGAAGAATTCACCCGAGGCGTACTTCGAGCGCTCGAAGCCGCCGAACTTCGAACCCCGCTCGATCGCGATGCGATTCGACGCGCGCAGCGCGTGGTAGAGCACGGTGTAGAAGTAGATGTTGGTGAAGTCGACGCCCTCTTCGGAGCCGTAGTGGATGCGCTCGCGGGCCAGGTAGCCGTGCAGGTTCATCTGGCCGAGCCCGATCGCGTGGGACTCGTTGTTGCCCTGTTCGATTGAGGGCACCGACCAGATGTGCGTCTGATCGCTCACCGCCGTCAGCGCGCGGATCGCGACCTCGATGGTCTGCGCGAAGTCGGGCGAGTCCATCGTCTTGGCGATGTTCAGCGATCCCAGGTTGCACGAAATGTCCTTGCCCACTTTGGCATACGACAGGTCGTCGTTGAACACCGACGGCGTGGACACCTGCAGGATCTCCGAGCACAGGTTCGAGTGGGTGATCTTGCCGTCGATCGGGTTGGCCCGGTTCACCGTGTCCTCGAACATGATGTAGGGGTAACCGGATTCGAATTGCAGCTCGGCCAGCGTCTGGAAGAACTCCCGCGCCTTGATCTTCGTCTTGCGGATGCGGGCGTCGTCGACCATCTCGTAGTACTTCTCGGTCACCGAGATGTCGGCGAACGGCAGACCGTAGACCCGCTCGACGTCGTACGGCGAGAACAGGTACATGTCCTCGTTCTTCTTGGCCAGCTCGAAGGTGATGTCGGGGATCACCACGCCCAGGCTCAGCGTCTTGATGCGGATCTTCTCGTCGGCGTTCTCGCGTTTGGTGTCCAGGAACCGGTAGATGTCGGGGTGATGCGCGTGCAGGTACACCGCGCCCGCGCCCTGCCGGGCCCCGAGCTGGTTGGCGTAGGAGAACGAGTCCTCGAGCAGCTTCATGATCGGGATGACACCCGAGGACTGGTTTTCGATGTTCTTGATCGGCGCGCCGTGCTCGCGAATGTTGCTGAGCAGCAACGCAACTCCCCCGCCGCGCTTGGACAGCTGCAGCGCGGAGTTGATCGACCGCCCGATCGACTCCATGTTGTCCTCGATGCGCAGCAGAAAGCAGCTCACCGGTTCGCCGCGCTGCTTTTTGCCCGAGTTCAGGAACGTCGGGGTGGCCGGCTGGAAGCGGCCGTCGATGATCTCGTCGACGAGCTTCTCGGCCAGGATGGTGTCGCCGGCGGCCAGCGTCAGCGCCACCATGACCACGCGGTCTTCGAAACGCTCCAGGTAACGCTTCCCGTCGAACGTCTTCAGCGTGTAGGAGGTGTAGTACTTGAACGCGCCCAAAAACGTCGGGAACCGAAACTTCTTGGCGTAGGCGCGGTCCAGCAGCGTCTTGACGAAGTTACGGCTGTACTGGTCGAGAACCTCACGCTCGTAATAGTTCTCCTTGATCAGGTAGTCGAGTTTCTCGTCCTGATTGTGGAAGAACACCGTGTTCTGGTTGACGTGCTGCAGGAAGTACTGATGCGCGGCCTCGCGGTCCTTGTCGAACTGAATCTTGCCGTCCGCGTCGTACAGGTTCAGCATCGCGTTGAGCGCGTGATAATCCGTCTCCCCCGGCAACGCGTGGGCTCCGGTGGTTACAGGCTCTGCAGCGACGGTTGGTGACACGTCTGTTCCTTCCAGAAATCGGCTAAGCCCGCGCGGACGGCATCCACGTCGTCCTGGGTTCCCATTAGTTCGAAGCGGTAGAGGTAGGGGACGCCGCACTTGCGCGAGATCACGTTGCCCGCGTAGGCGAATTCGGCGCCGAAGTTGTTGTTGCCCGCGGCGATGACGCCGCGGATCAACGACCGGTTGTGCTCATTGTTCAAAAAGGCGATGACCTGCTTGGGGACGTAACCGCCGGCGTTGAGGTCGGGAGTGGCCCGGCCGCCGCCGTAGGTGGGCAGGACGAGGACGTAGGGCTGGTCTACCTCGATGCGGCCATGCAGTGGTATCCGCGTGGCGGGGATCCCCAGCTTCTCCACGAAGCGGTGGGTGTTCTCCGATACCGAGGAGAAATAGACCAGTGACGATCGCAAGCGCGGCGCAGCCGGGCGAAGCGGGTCGTCACCCGTCCAATCTGGGTTGCGCGACTGCACCGCAACCTCCTTACCTGACGTCTTTGCCTTACGCGCTCAGTTCCGCCGTGGACAGCGCCTTGATGCGGTCGGGCCGGAAACCCGACCAGTGGTCGTTACCCGCCACCACCACGGGAGCCTGCAGGTATCCCAGGGCCATCACATAGTCACGCGCCTCGGCATCCAGCGAGATGTCGACCTTCTCGTAGGCGATGCCCTGCTTGTCCAGCGCCTTGTAGGTGGCGCTGCACTGCACACATGCCGGCTTGGTGTACACGGTGATGCTCATAGAATGCCGCTCCTTTGCGGAAGAGGGGGACCCAATGGACTGGCAACTACTTTTGACTGCGTCTTTGCTATGTTCAGCGATCCGTCAGGCTCCCTGATTCCCGTCGTGCGGCGGTCGAGGTCGAACGACCTGTGGGTGCCGATTTCGGAGGGTTCACCGAGCCTGGCTGGCTTGGTGGTCCGGGGATCTGCCGGTGCTCGAAACACTACACCTAGTGGCTGACAAGATGTCGAGATACAAGATGTTCTGAATAACAATTTTGAAATTCCCTGGTCGTGAGCCCTGTCGCGAAAAAATCTGAACACCCATTCGGCGTGTCGCAGGTCACACGCCGAGGCGTGGGCGCCCCTGCGGATCTATATATCAGCGACCACCGACATCACCCCCCAGAACGACGGCCCGGTCCGCCGCTAGCAAAGCCGCCAGACGGAGCTGGCGGCTTTGGCTATTCGGTTGTGGCAACCTCGCTGGTCGCCCGGCGAGCGGCTTGTCGACTTCCGCCAATCAGCCGACTTCGGCGGCCAGCTTGCCCACCACGTCACGCACGTTCGCGGACAGCTCGGCGTGCTCGGCGGGCGCCTTGCCCTCCAGGGTTTTGAACGGCACCGACAGTTTGATCGCCTCGACGACCCGCGCGCCGGCGATGCCGAAGGACTTGCGGGTGTCGTCGTGCGCCCAGACCCCGCCGTACTGGCCGAAGGATCCCCCGATGACCGCCAGCGGCTTGCCCTTGAGCGCGCCGTCGCCGAACGGGCGGGACAGCCAGTCGATCGCGTTCTTGATGACGGCCGGATAGCTGCCGTTGTATTCGGGGGTGACCACCAGGGCGGCGTCGGCGTCGCCCGCCGCGGCACGCAGCGCGGCCACCGGGGCCAGCGGTGGCGCGTCGGTGTTCATCACGTCGTCGATCTCCTCGTTATAGAACGGCAGCTCACCGAGCCCCTCGAAGATCGTGACGGTCACGTCGTCGGCGGCGACCGCCCTTGCCAACTCGGCGATCTGGCGGTTGATCGACGCCGCGCGCAGACTGCCCACGAACGCCAGAATTTTGATTGCCACTGGTCGGAGTTCCCTTCGATCGTTGTAGTACATCCTCGCACGATCTAACCGGACTATAGTCCGATTAATTCCGGCAGCGTTAAAGTGCAGAGGTGAGCGAGCGGGCCGGTGAGTTGCACGTGTTCGCCCCCCAGGTGGGGCACCAGGAACGGGGCGACGCGGCACGCAACCGTGCCCTGCTCCTGAAGGCCGCCCGAAGCCTGGTCGCCGAGCGCGGCGCCGACGCCGTCACCACCGATGACATCGCGGCCGCCGCCGGAGTCGGCAAAGGCACGCTGTTCCGCCGCTTCGGCAGCCGCGCCGGCCTGATGATGGTGCTGCTCGACGAGGACGAACGGGCCGTGCAGCAGGCGTTCCTGTTCGGCCCGCCGCCGCTGGGCCCCGGCGCACCGCCCACCGATCGGCTGATCGCTTTCGGCCGGGAGCGGATCCGCTTCGCCCACGACCACTGCGAACTGCTGTCGGAAGCCCACCGTGATCCCCAGACTCGCTACAGTGCGCCGGTATTGGTGCACCGCACCCACATCCGCGTGTTACTTCAGGCGGCTCATACCACCGGCGATCTCGACGCCCAGACCGATGCCCTGCTCGCTCTGCTCAATGTGAACTACGTCGAGCATCAGCTCAACGATCGAGGCCATACCATCCAGACGCTGGGCGACGCGTGGGAGAGCCTGGCGCGCAAGCTCTGCGGGCGGTGACCACCACGAACTGGATCCTGCACGTCGACCTCGATCAGTTCCTGGCGTCGGTCGAGCTGCGCCGGCACCCCGAATTGGCCGGGCTGCCAGTCATTGTCGGCGGCAGCGGCGATCCGGATGAACCGCGCAAGGTCGTCACCTGCGCCTCCTACGAGGCCCGGGAGTTCGGGGTGCGGGCGGGCATGCCGCTGCGCGCGGCCGCCCGCCGCTGCCCCGAGGCGACCTTCCTCCCGTCGGACCCGGCGGCCTACGACGCGGCGTCCGATCAGGTGATGGGTGTGCTGCGCGACCTGGGGCACCCGGTGGAAGTGTGGGGCTGGGACGAGGCCTATGTCGCGGTGACGGCGCAGGACCCCAGCGAGGTCGCACAGCAGATCCGCGCCGTCATCTCCTCGGAGACCGGGCTATCCTGCTCGGTCGGCATCAGCGACAACAAGCAGCGCGCCAAGGTCGCCACTGGATTCGCGAAGCCGGGCGGCATATTCGTGCTCACCGATGCGAACTGGATGCCGCTGATGGCCGACCGTCCGGTCGACGCGCTGTGGAGTGTGGGCCCCAAGACGGCGAAAAAGCTTGCGAATCTTGACGTTACGACGGTGTGGCAACTGGCCCACTGCGACGCGGAGCTGCTCACGGCCACGTTCGGCCCGCGCACCGGGCTGTGGCTGCTGCTGTTGGCCAAGGGTGGCGGCGACAGCCAGGTCAGCGCCGAGCCGTGGGTGCCACGCTCCCGCAGCCACGTCGTCACCTTTCCGCGCGACCTCACCGACCGATCCGAGATGGACACGGCCGTAACGGATTTGACCGAACAGGCGCTGGCCGATGTGCTGGCGGCGAGCCGAGTCGTGACCCGGTTGGCGGTCACCGTGCGAACGGCGACCTTCTACACGCGCACCAAGATCCGCAAGCTCGACGCGCCCAGTACCGACCACGACGTCATCGTGGCCGCGGCCCTTCGTGTTCTCGATCTATTCGAGCTCGACCGGCCGGTCCGCCTGCTCGGCGTGCGCCTCGAGCTGGCCATGCCGCACTAGCGGCGGGGCGGGCCGCAGCGCGCGGGTGAAGATGACGTTCACCTGGCGCATCGCCACGCTATAAGGCCACCACGCAAGCCTTTTGAAGGCGTACAACGCGCGGATGTCGGCCGAGGTGTAGATCAGGTATCTGTTCTTGGCCACCCCGGCCAGGATCTTGTCGGCGGCCTTTTCCGGCGACACGGCATGGCCGGCGAACCGCCTCACCCACCGCGCGACGTCGGGGTCCTCCCGGTCCACGCCGGCGATCTCCACGGTGTTCACCAGCGGGGTGTTCACCGCGCCGGGCACCACCACCGACACCCCGATGCGGTGGCGGGCCAGGTCGAAGCGCAGCACCTCGGACAGGCCACGCAATCCGTACTTGCTGGCGCTGTAGGCGGCATGCCATGGCAGGGCGACCAGCCCGGCCGCCGAGGACACGTTGACCAGATGGCCGCCGCGTTTGGCCGCCACCATCGGCGGGACGAACGTCTCGATGACGTGGATCGGTCCCATCAGATTGATGGCGATCATCTTGCTCCACTGCTCGTGGGTGAGCCGGTCGACCGTGCCCCAGGCCGATACGCCGGCGATGTTCAGGACGAGGTCCATGCTCGGGTGCGCGGCGTGGATGTCGGCGGCGAACGCGGCCACCTGGTCATAGTCGGCGATGTCCAGCGCGCGGTGCTCGGGGACCTGTGCGCCCAGCGCCCGCGCGTCGGCCACGGTCAGTTCGAGACCGTCGCGGTCGCGGTCGGTCAGATAGAGCTCGGCGCCCTGCGCGGCCAGCCGCAGCGCCGTGGCGCGGCCGATGCCGCTCGCCGCCCCGGTGACAAGGCACCGCTTTCCCGCGAAAGACCGCCCGGATCCCCTCTGCGCCATGGCGGAGACGATACCGGCGGTAACGCCGCGCCTAGGGACGGCCGGCCCACAGCGCGTGCAGCCACAACCGCTCGAGCACGCGCACCCGTCGGTCCCGGTCGCTGTCGCGCCCGGTCAGGATCGGGTCGCCGGTCAACACCAGCGCTGTGGTGCCGGCCAGGGTGCGGATCAGCGTCGGCAGGTCGTCACTGATTGGATCGGCCGTCCCGGCCTTCATTTCGGCCTCCACGATCCCGACGATCTGGTCCAGCACCACCTCGAACTGCTGATCCAGCAGCTCGCGGATCTCGACGTCGGTGTTGCGCGCCTCGTTGCAGGCGGTCACGACGGGGTCGTTGTGCGCGTAGACGGCCGCTGCGCTGCCGACCATCCGCTTGGCGAACTGCTCGGGCGACTCGCCGGCCTGTCGGGGCGCGAAGTACTCGGTGAGTTCTTCGAGTTCCTCGGCGGCCTCGGCCATGAGTTGTGCCAGCACCGCGTATTTGGAGTCGAAGTAGAAGTAGAAGCCGGATCGGGCCACCCCGGCCCGCAGGCTGATGGTGCTGACCGACAGCTCCGCGAAGGGCTTTTCCTGCAGCAGTTCGCGCACCGCCTGCACGATCGCCTGGCGTTGTTTGTCGCCACGCCGTCGTGCGCCCGACTCCGGAGTGGCGGGGTGGCTGGTCACTCCCTGACCTTGCACCACGCCGCGCGAAAAGCAAACTTGACAGCCGTCAAGTTTTTCAGCGAAGGTTATGAATCAGTGACGGCCGTCACGGGAGGGCACGCAAAGGAGCGTTTATGACCGCCACCATCAGCACCCCGCATTACCTGCTGGATCAGGCGCGGCGCCGGTTCACCCCGACGCTGCAGACCATCCCGGGAATGGGCGCCATCGAGAAGCGCCTGCTCGCCCACGAGTGGGAGACCAAAGTCCTGGCGGAACCGCCGGCCGGCAGCGACCTCAAACCCGTGCTGGGCGACGCCGGGCTGCCGATCCTGGGCCACATCATCGAGCTGTTCCGCGGCGGCCCGGACTACGCGTTGCACCTCTACCGAAACCACGGCCCGCTGATCTATCTGGATTCGCCGATCATGCCCGCGGTCACCGCGCTGGGCCCGGACGCCACCCAGGCCGTGTTCTCCAACAAGAACAAGGATTTCTCCCAGAAGGGCTGGCACCCGGTGATCGGGCCGTTCTTCAACCGCGGCCTGATGATGCTCGACTTCGACGAGCACATGTACCACCGCCGGATCATGCAGGAGGCCTTCACCCGCAGCCGCCTGACCGGCTATGTGGAGCACATCGATCGGGTCGCCACCGACATCGTCGCCAACTGGCCGACCAACGACGCGCGCTTTTTGTTCCACCCGGCGATGAAAGAGCTCACCCTGGACGTCGCGTCCCTGGTGTTCATGGGGCACGAGCCGGGGTCCGACCACGACCTGGTCACCAAGGTCAATCAGGCGTTCACCACGACGACGCGCGCCGGCGGGGCGATCATCCGGCAGCCGATTCCGCCGTTCAAGTGGTGGCGCGGCCTGAAGGCCCGCAAGTTGCTCGAGGACTACTTCATCGAGCGGGTCAAGGACCGCCGCAACGCCACCGGCAACGACATGCTCACGGTGCTGTGCCACACCGAGGACGAGGACGGCAACAGCTTCACCGACGAGGACATCGTCAACCACATGATCTTCTTGATGATGGCCGCGCACGACACGTCCACCTCGACGACCACCACGATGGTCTACAACATGGCCGCCAACCCGGAGTGGCAGGAGCGGGCGCGCGAGGAGTCGGCCCGGCTCGGCGACGGACCGCTGGACATCGAATCGCTGGAGAAGCTGGAAACGCTCGAGCTGATCATGAACGAGTCGCTGCGCATGGTGACGCCGCTGCCGTTCAACATGCGGATGGCTGTGCGCGACACCGAGCTGCTGGGCCACTACATCCCGGCCGGAACCAACATCACCATCTGGCCCGGGATGAACCATCGGCTGTCCGAATTGTGGACGGAGCCAGACAAGTTCGACCCCGAGCGGTTCGCCGAACCGCGCTCGGAGCACAAGAAGCACCGGTACGCGTTCGCGCCGTTCGGCGGTGGTGCGCACAAATGCATCGGCATGGTCTTCGGTCAGCTGGAGGTCAAGACCGTCGTGCACCGGCTGCTGCGGCGCTACCGCCTCGAGTTGGCCCGGCCGGGCTATCAGCCGCACTGGGACTACGGCGGTATGCCGATCCCGATGGACGGCATGCCGATCGTGTTGCGCCCCCTATAGGCCAGGGCGAACGACGCCCACGCGTCAGGCGAACCGCCGGTTGGCGCAGGCGATCACCGCGCGCAGCGCCGACTGCGTCGGATCGTCCGACCAGCCCAACGCCCACTCGGCGCGGGTGCCGTCGCCGCCGCGGACGAAAGTCGCGACGCCCGTTGCCGATCGCATCTGGTGGAACTCCATGATCTCGACGGTGATCCCCCGCTCGTGCAGCATCGCGGTCAGGGCCGCGATCGGTCCACCTGCGGCAGCGGTGGCGGTGCTGATGCGATCGCCCACGGCGATCACGGCCCGGAAGTCGCGGGCCTGCGGGCCCAGTCGGGTCGCGGCGCGATCCGGGTCGGTGCACTCCCAATGGCCTAATCGCAGCGGGCCGGCGTTACGCCCGTAGGCCGCGACGAAGCCCTCCCAGGACGTCGCAGCGGCCTGCTCGCGCAGACCGCGGGGCAGCGCGACGCCGAAGCGGTCGCCGAACCACGCACTGGCGGGCTCGAAATTCTCGGACTGATTGCGCTCGGGAAGAGTCATGGTGCCGGTCTTTTCTGGTCAGGAGGATCGACCGACGGCAGTAGCTTCCGACCCACAGCGGGGGGTCGGTCAGGATCAGACCCCGCTGCGGGTGCTAGCTACTACGCCACGCTCGAAAAGACGCACGGGCGTTGACATTAGACCCTCAGACACGATTTCTGCAACTGCCGCCGATCCATGCCGAACGATACTGACCTGCACAAACAGACCGTACAAAAAAATACAGAAAATAATCCTAAAAGTTTGGTTTACCCGCGGTTTACAGGGGGTATGGGCGAATCGGCAGTCAATTAGACGGCTGTTCAACTACCCCTCACATGGAAGGCACGATCATGAAGGCGAAGAGCACCAAGAAGACCCTCAAAGCTGCCGCAGCGGCCCTCGGGGTGGCCGCGGTGTTGGCAGTGCCAGGGTGTGCGACTTCTGCCGCAACCGGCGGCACTGGGTTGGGCACGGGCGGCACCACCTGTGTCGGACCCATTTGTATCTGAATCAAACTAGAAGCGACCCGCTGGGACTTTTGGTCCCGGCGGGACGCAATTTCTAGCACGCGTCCCCAAATCCGGCACACCCGGATGATGGAAGTACGGGACGCTCGATTCGGCCTGGATTGACATCGCGATAGCCATTTATTAAAAGCGCATTGTCGATGCCTATGGCGCTTTCGTCGGTGGCCTCCCTCAAGCGAGAGATCCTTCGCTTTCGCGCGCATTAAAACGTCGAACAACTGTTGCTGCAGTGAATGATTGACGCGCATACTCAACTGACAAACGTCACGTTAACTAAAACTAACTGGGTATTTACGTGTGTCTAATAGCCGTTATAACATCCGATTTGTCGGGCGATCTACACGCGGGGCTATGCCTCCGGAAGGAAGGATGTGAATATGAATTCAATTAGGACGAAGAGGGCCTTTAAGGTCGCCGCCGCCGCTGCGGGATTTGTTATGGTCCTGTTTGTACCCACCGGATGTTTGGAGACTACGACCACCGGGGCCACCACGGGTGGATCCTCGGGAGGCACCTGCGTTTTGGTGATCTGCATCTGACCCAAAAGACAAGCGACCCGCCCGGACCTGTGGTCTCGGCGGGTCGCTGGTTTCTTTCGGCCGCTTCGTCTTATCCGGCCGGCCCCGGCGCCCGATCGAACCGCAGATATGCCTGAATCGTCGTGCCGGTCCGGGCGGTGTGGGTGCGCACCAGGTCCGAGATGGCGTTGACCAGGTACAGGCCGCGACTCGCGGGGCCGCACGGGCCCGGGTCGAGCCGGCCCACCATCGGGTCGTCGAATTGTCCGGTGTCGCGCGCCTCGCAGACCAGATGCCCGTCGTCTTGCCAGAAGGCCAACCGGCAGGCGCCCCCGGTATACATCAGGCTGTTGGTGGCCAGCTCGGTGGCGACCAACTGCAGATCCTCGATGCTTTCCTGGGACAGCCCCATCCAGCCCGCGTAGTCGACAGCGAAGGACCGCGCCGGCCGCAGGTCCGCCGACCGGCGAACCATGTAGGTCACGGCCCCGGGTTTGGCGGCCAACGGACGGTTGCAGCGTTCCAGGACCTCGATGGGGGCGTAATCCGAGCTGCGCTGCAGCGCACCGCATTCCCACAGCAGCGGATGCGTCGCGCGCGCGTCGGCCAGCACGGCCGCGTCGAGCTGGCTCGCGTCATAGAGGCACAGGCTGGTCGCCGGGTAGCCGTCCATCGCCTCGTTGACGAGGGCCTCGTGCTCGACGCAGGCGACGAATTCCTCCTCGGTGCGGCCGGGCCAGGCGAGTTGGCTGACGATTCGCACGCGCCGGTCGGGGTGCTCGTCGATGAACCCGCCCTCCATCGCCATGAACCGGGTCGGGTTGCGGGCGATCTCGGTGATATCCACCATTTGCACGTCACCGGGCAGGTCGTCACGGGCGGACAGCGTGTCGTGCAGCAGCGCCATCGTCTGGGGCGGCACGGCGACCAGCACCGCCTCGGCCCGCTCCAGGCCGTCGCCGACGAAGCGGTCTACCAAGTCCAAAAATTCCCGCTGAGAGTGGTAAATCAGAGCGGAGTGGACGAAACCGTATTGTCTGGTTTCGTTACCCGCCGTCACTTCAGCGCTCTCGCTTTCGATCACTATGCCAACCCCCTGCTGAGTCGGCTGTCGCCTTCCCTCCCTTCCAGTACCCAAGACGGGCCTTCGCTATACCGCGCCACGGATCACATTTGGGTTCACCTGATTTGGTGGGCCCCATCCGGTGGTCGCCGGTCGCCGATCTAGAGCCACCACGAGGCGGCCGCGTCGAGATGACGGCGGAGGCGATAACAGGCGACGCTCTCGTCGGCGGCCCCGACCGCGTCGACAATCCGCAGGTGAGCGTGGTGCACGGCCAGCACGTCCGACCATGTCGGCAGCGCCTGGCCGGTGCTCGACCAGTGCCGGCGGAACAGCTCGACGATGATGCGAAGGAAGAGATCCAGCGGCGCGTTGCCGGCTAGCTGCGCCAGGCCGACGTGAAAATTGAACTCCTCCGCCATGGCCCGCCGAACATCCTCGGGTGTTCGGCGGGAGTCGTCCGGCAGCCCGGACCCGTGGTGGGCCAGGAAGGCCGCAACCTCGGATTCGCCGAGCCGCTTGACGACCTTGGCCGCGTTGTCGATCTCGATGGCGTCGCGGACGCATCGCAGGTCTTCGCGGCTCGGCTCGCGGTATTGCAGATACAGGGCGATCGTGTCGATGCTGGCCTGCGCGGCGGGTTGGGCGATGACGAGCCCGCCGCCGGGTCCGCGGCGCATGTGCGCAACCGAGTGGTATTCGAGCAGCCGCACCGCTTCGCGCAGCACTGCGCGGCTCACCCGGTAGCGCTCCAGCAGGGCGGCCTCGGTGCCGAACACCGAACCCACGTGCCAGCCGCTGGCGGCGATGTCGTCACCGATGGTGGCCGCCAGCATTTCGGCCAGCTTGCCCCGCGGCGCCTCGGAATCGAGTCGCCGACGCGACTTGCGCCCCCGCCTTCCGTCGGCGGCGTGATGCTGCTGCAGCCAGCCGGTCACCGCCTCGACGTGTCGCTCCGACAGTGTCTTGGCCCTCGCCGAGTCGCCGGCCGTGACGGCGGCGACGATCTCGGAGTGGTGGGCATGCAGATGGTCGACCGCCTCGATGGCCTCGGTCGCCGAATCCGTTCGCGACGCCAGGGCGTAGCGGGTGGTGAGCCGCATCAGCACGTTGATAAACAGTTGCAGCACAGGGTTTTTGGATTGCTCGGCGAGCGCGATGTGGAACTCGTCGCGCGGGGTCGGCAAACCGGGCTTCCACTGCTCCTCGGCGTGTAACACCGCCCGCAGCCGCGCGATGCCGGCCTCGTCGATGCGCTCGGCGGCGAGCGAGGCCGCCAGCGGCTCGAGCACCAGGCGGGCGTTGAGCAGGTCGTCCAGCGTCGTGCCCAGGTATTCGAGATAGATGACGACGGCCCGGGTGGCGGGCCCCGCGTCCGGCTCGCAGATGTACAGCCCCCCGTTGGGGCCCCGGCGCATCCGCGCGACCTGATGGTGCTCGACCAGGCGAACGGCCTCCCGCAGCACCGACCGGCTCACCCCGAAGCGCTGCTGCAGGGCTTGTTCCGATCCCAGCGATTGACCCACCGCCCAGCCACGGCGGACGATGTCGGCCTCGATGTCCCGGGCGAGGATCGACGCGAGTTTGTCCGCCTGGCCGGTCGTCGGCTCCTCGGTCATGCCGGCTCGATTGCTCTCGATCAACAGGTCAGCAGCATGCACCCCGCGACGGGCCCACCGCCGACGGAGACGACCCCGACCTCGGGGCGACGCGATACCTGCCGCTCCCCCGCGTCGCCGCGCAACTGCAGACACCCTTCGTGCAGCGCCCAGTAGCCGTGCATGCGCCCGGCCGAAAGTTGGCCGCCGTAGGTGTTCAGCGGCAGCTGGCCGTCGCGGGCGATCCGCGCCCCGCCCTCGACGAACGGGCCGGCCTCGCCGTCGCCGCAGACCCCCAGCGCTTCCAGCCACGCCAGGGTGAGGTAGGTGAACCCGTCGTACAGCTCGGCGAGCTGGAGGTCGGCGGGCTTCAGCTCAGTGCGCGACCACATCTGCGCCGTCGCATCCGACATCGCCATCTTCGGATAGTCCGCACGGTGAAACCAGCCGCCGGCGCCGTCGGACCCGCCGATCGCCTCCACCTTCACCGCGCGGTGTGGACAGTCGGCGGCGTACTCGGCGTGCGACACCACCACCGCGATCGAGCCGTCGATCGGGACGTCGCAGTCCAGCAGCCCGAGCGGGGTGGATACCAGCCGCGCGCCGAGGTAATCGGCCATGGTCATCGGATCCCGGTACACCGCGCGGGGATTCAACGCCGCGTTGCGCCTGCCGTTGAGCGCGATCCAGCCCAGCTGTTCCTTGGTGGTCCCGTACAGCTCCATGTGGCGGCGGCAGTTGAGCGCCAGCCAGTTGGCGGCCGAGTAGGCGTGCGCCGCAACCAGATCGTTCACGTCGTCCATCGCGCCGACGGCGGGCTTCGGCTCGCCCTCGGGTGTCTCGAACATCCGCGCCAGCGGCGGAGCGGGCGCGTTTTCCTCCTGCTTGACCGGGACGGTGCCGCCGAGCATTTGTATCGTCCGGTACACCACCACATGGCGGGCACGGCGCTCGGCGACCGCGCGGCATGCCGACATCACCGGCGAAAGCAGGCCACCGGTGCCGAAGCCCGACCCACAGTCCGCGGCGTCGATGCGCAGCTGGGCGTTGACGTCCGTCGCCGGTGTGTCACCCAGCGTGGCGATGCCGTCGATGTCCGTGGCGGCCAGGCCGGCGTCCTCGATGGCGGCGCGGACCGCCTCCATGGTCAGCTCAAGGCCCGGGATGCCGGTGCGACGGCCGATCCGGGAGATCCCGATGCCGGACAAGATCGCGTCTTTTTCGAAATGCGTCATGCACACCGCCCGTCAGACCACACCCACCGCCACCATCGAATCAATTGAGTGTACTGTATTCGTCGTGTCGGACGGGCCGCTGCTCATCGAGTATTGCGACGACTGCGCGCGCTGGGTGCATCCGGCCAGCGGCGAATGCCGCGAGTGTGGGGGCCCGCTGGTGCCGCGAGAAGTCTCCGGGCGGGGCACCGTGTTCACCTATACGGTCAACCATCACCCGTACAACCCGGAGATCCCCACCCCGTACGTCATCGCCATCGTCGAGCTCGCCGAGCAGAGCGGCCTGCGGATCGCCGCCAATATCGTTGACTGCGAACCGGATTCGGTGACCTGCGGCATGCCCGTCGAGCTGCGGCCGCAGCGCGGCAGCGGCGGCGCGGCGCAGTTCGCGCCGGCCTGACGTCCGCGGGCTAGTTGATCAGCGGGTCGCGCGGCATGCCGAGGATCCGCTCGGCGATCTGATTGCGCGTCACTTCCGACGTGCCACCGGCGATCGCCATGCCGCGGGCCCCCATCATCAGCCGGCCGGCCAGGGCGCCGGGACCGTCGGTCAGCGCGACCTCGGGACCCAGCAGCGCCGCCATGATCGCGGCGCCTTCCACCATGTGTTCGGCCAGCTTCAGCTTGGTGACGTTGCCTTCCGGGCCGGGCCCCGCGCCTTCGACGCTGCGCGCGGCGCGCCGCAGGTTCAGCAGCCGCAGCGCGGTTTCCTCGGCGAGGTACGAGCCGACTCGAATTCGCCCGCCCGCCAATCGATCCGGACGTTGCTGGGTGAGCTGCACGAGTTGGTCGGCCAGGCCTTCGTAGAACGACCCGCTGCCGCCGATGCTGACCCGCTCGTTGCCCAGCGTTGCGCGTGCGACGGTCCATCCGGAGTTGGGCGTCCCGACGACGTCTTCGTCGGGGACGAACAGGTCGTTGAAGAAGACCTCGTTGAAGTCGGAGCCACCGGTGATCTGCCGCAGCGGCCGCACCTCGACCTCGGGCGCCTTCATGTCGACGATCACCGTGGTGATGCCGGCGTGCTTCGGGGCGTCGGGGTCGGTGCGCACCGTGGCAAGGCCGCGCGCGCAGTAGTGCGCACCGCTGGTCCAGACCTTCTGGCCGTTGATCTTCCAGCCGCCATCGACCCGGGTGGCGCGCGTCTTGATGGAGGCGGCGTCCGATCCGGCGTCGGGCTCGGAGAACAGCTGGCACCAGATCTCGTCCTTGCGCAGCGCCTTCTCCACGAATCGTTCGATCTGCCAAGGCGTTCCGTGCTGGATCAGGGTCAGAATCACCCAGCCGGTGATCCCGTAGTCGGGCCGCTTGATGCCGGCCGCGCGGAACTCCTCCTCGATCACCAGCTGCGCCACCGCGTCGGCCGCGCGTCCCCAGGGCTTGGGCCAGTGCGGCATCACGTAGCCGGTCTCGATCAGCTTGTCGCGCTGGGCCTCTTTGCCCAGGGCGGCGATCTCGGTGGCGTCGGCGCGGATGCTGGTGCGCAGTTCTTCGGCTTCCGGGGGCAGGTCCAGGCTGTTCTCGCGAACGGCGCCGGCGGCGGTGCGCTCGAAGACGTCGGCGGCCGGTGCCTGAGGGCCACTGCCACCGAACAGCGCGGTGGTCACCACCGCCCGGCGCAGGTGCAGATGCGCGTCGTGCTCCCAGGTGAAGCCGATGCCGCCGTGCACCTGGATGTTGAGTTCGGCGTTGCGGACGTAGGCGGGGAAGGCCAGCGTCGCGGCCACCGCCGCGACCAGCCGGAATTGCTCCTCGTCCTCGCCCGCCGCGCGGGCGGCGTCCCAGACGGCGGCGACCCCGGACTCCGCGCCGACCAGCATGTTGGCGCAGTGATGCTTGACCGCTTGGAACGTGGCGATGGTGCGCCCGAATTGCTGGCGCACCTTCGCGTAGTCGACTGCGGCGTCGACGCAGTCCGACGCCCCGCCCACCGCCTCGGCGGCGAGCAGGGTGCGGGCCCGGGCCAACGCCGATGGGCGCGCCCCCACCAGCACGTCATCGTCGGAGACGCGCACGTTCTGCAGGCGAACGCGTCCGGACCGCCGCGTCGGGTCGAAGTTCTCCGACACCTCGACCGAGACACCGTCGCGGCCGCGCTCGAGCACCAGAACGTCGTCACCCGCGACGATCAGCAACAGCTCGGCCAGCCCGGCGCCCAGGACGATTCCGGCCTCACCCTCGGCCACACCATCGGTGACCCGCACCTGGCTGTCCAGCCCGATGCCGGCGGTGACGGTTCCATCGATCAGGCCGGGCAGCAGCCGCGACTTCTGTTCGGCGGTACCGTCTTTGGCGATCACGGCGGACGCGATCACGGTCGGCACGAAGGGCCCCGGCGCTACCGCGCGCCCGAGTTCCTCGATCACCACGACGAGCTCGGGCAGTCCGAAGCCCGAGCCGCCGTATTCCTCGTCGACGTGCAGGCCGAGCCAGCCCAGTTCGACCAGGTTGTGCCAGAACCCGGGGCGGGGTTCGTCGGAGGCGTCGAGCAGCGATCGGGCCGCCCAGCGCGCCTTCTGCGAGGTCAAGAACCCGCGCGCCACGTCGGCGAGTTCACGATGGTCGTCGGTTATTGCGATACCCATGAGGGCCCTCCTCGCGCCGCATGCCAGCCGGGTGTGATCGTCCCGCCCCCGCTCGGACCGCCGCGCGGCCCGCATTGTCGGGGCTGAAGCTGGGTGGCCTGCCCCGCTTCGAGGGGAAGCGGGGCGGCTGCCTAAAGAGTGTACTTAATGCGGGGAGGGCCCCAACGGGGGGCGGCTACTTGGGCGCGAACCGCTGTCCGGCGTCCAGTCGCAGGCATTGCCCGTTGAGCATCGGGTTGTCCACGATGGCGGCGGCCAGCTTCGCGTACTCCTCGGGACGGCCGAGACGCTTGGGGAACGCCGCGTCCTTGGTGAGCGCCGCCGCGAACTCGTCCGGGATGCCCTGGGTCAGTCCGGTGGCGAACAGGCTCGGGGCGATGGCCAGCACCCGGATGCCCAGCGAGCCCAGGTCGCGGGCCATGGTCAGGCACATGCCCGCGATGCCCGCCTTGGCGGCGGTGTAGGCGACCTGCCCGATCTGGCCCTCGAAGGCCGCGATGGAGGCGGTGTTGATGATGACGCCGCGTTCCTCGTCCTCGGGCTCGTTCTTGGCCATGTGCGCGGCGGCCAGCCGGCTGATGTTGAAGGAGGCGATGAGGTTGAGGTCGATCACGGACTGGAAGGATTCGAGGTCGTGCGGACCGGACTTGGTCATCGTCCGCTTGGCGATGCCGCCGCCGGCGGTGGTGACGATGACGTGCAGGCCGCCGAGCTTGTCGACCGCGGTCTGCAGCGTCTCTTCGGTGCCGGTGAAGTCGGTGACGTCGACGGGGTAGAACGCGCCGCCGAAGCCCTCGGCGACCGCCTTACCATCCGAACCCTCGCGGTCGAGGACGGCGACATCCGCACCGCGCGCGGCGAACAGTTCCGCCGTGGCGCGTCCCATCCCCGATGCGCCGCCGATGACGACGGCCTTCTTCCCGTTGATCTCCATCCGGACGTCTCCTTTGTGGTTGTCAGAACCCGTGCAATCTGTAACGTTACGTAGGCACGCTAGCGTGTCCGTTCCCCAGGCCTGTCACCGAGCCATGCCAAGCTGGCAACCGTGCTCCTTCTCGACGTGGCAACGACGTCTAACGACGTCGGAAGCACGTCGTCGCGGCTGACCAAGGTCGCCCACATCGCCGACCTGCTGGCCCGCGCCGCGCCCGACGCCGCTCGGGTCGCCATCATCGTGTCGTGGCTTTCCGGTGAATTGCGGCAGCGCCAGATCGGCGTGGGCTGGGCGGCGCTGCGCTCGCGGCCGCCGGCGGCCGAACACGCCACGCTGACCGTCACCGGCGTCGACGCCACCTTGTCCGACATCGGCGCCGTGTCGGGCAAGGGCGCGCAGGCGCGCCGCGCCGCCCTGCTGAACGCCCTGTTCGCCGCCGCCACCGAAACCGAGCAGACCTTTCTGCTGCGACTCCTCGGCGGCGAACTGCGCCAGGGCGCACTGGCCGGGATCATGACCGACGCCGTGGCCAAGGCCGCCGGGATCCCGGCCGCCGCGGTGCAGCGCGCCGCGATGCTGGGCGGGAACCTGCCGGCGGTGGCGGCGGCGGCCCTTTCCGGTCCCTCGTCCGGCTCGGCGTCGGCGCTGGACGCGTTCACCCTGCGGGTCGGGCGGCCGGTCGGCCCGATGCTGGCGCAGACCGCAACGGGCGTGGCCGATGCGATCGAACGCCACGGCGGGCAGGCGATTTTCGAGGCCAAGCTGGACGGCGCGCGGGTGCAGATCCATCGCGCCGGCGACCACGTCACCGTCTACACCAGGAGCCTGGACGACGTCACGGCCCGGCTGCCCGAAGTGGTGGAGGCGACGCTGGCGCTGCCGGTCGACAACCTCATCGCCGACGGCGAGGCGATCGCGCTGCGGCCCGATAACCGGCCGCACCGGTTTCAGGTCACCGCCTCGCGGTTCGGCCGCTCCGTCGATATCGCCGCAGCGCTTGCCGCGCAACGGCTTTCGGTGTTCTTCTTCGACATCCTGCATCGCGACGGCATCGACCTGCTCGACGCGCCGACCACCGAGCGGCTGGCCGCCCTGGATGCGTTGGTGCCGCCGGCGCAGCGCGTCGATCGGCTGTTCACCGCCGACCCCACGGAGGCGGGCGCCTTCCTGGACGCGACGCTGGCCGCCGGCCACGAGGGTGTGATGGCCAAGGCGGCCGATGCGCCGTATGCGGCGGGTCGCCGGGGAGCGGGCTGGCTGAAGGTCAAGCCGGTGCACACGCTGGATCTGGTGGTGCTCGCGGTGGAGTGGGGATCGGGGCGTCGCCGCGGCAAACTCTCCAACATCCACCTGGGCGCCCGCGATCCGGTCACCGGCGAATTCATCATGGTGGGAAAGACTTTCAAGGGCATGACCGACGCCATGCTTGAGTGGCAGACCGCCCGGTTCGGCGAACTCGCGGTCGGCGGCACCGACGGGTACGTCGTACACGTCCGGCCCGAGCAGGTGGTCGAAATCGCGCTGGACGGAGTGCAGAAGTCGTCGCGCTACCCCGGCGGGCTGGCACTGCGGTTCGCGCGGGTGCTGCGCTACCGCGACGACAAGAGCCCCGCCGAAGCCGACACCATCGACGTCGTGCGCGCGCTGTACTGAATTTCGGACAGGCGCAGTTGGTTTTGCGCGCGTAGGGTTTCCGCCGTGGCAGTCACAGGGCACGACACAGACGTCAGCTACATCCACACCGATGACGACCTGCCACCCGTTGCCATCGTCGACCGCTCCCCCATCACCGCCCGGCACAAGGTCGCGTTCGCGATCATCGCGGTGCTCGGCGCCGCCGCGTGGGCGATCATCGCGTTCGCCCGGGGCGAGACGGTCAACGCGGTGTGGATCGTCCTCGCGGCGATCTGCACGTACCTGATCGGATTCCGGTTCTATGCCCGGCTGATCGAATTGAAGATCGTCCGGCCGCGCGACGACCACGCCACGCCCGCCGAAATTTTCGATGACGGCACCGATTACGTGCCGACCGACCGTCGGGTGCTGTTCGGCCATCACTTCGCCGCCATCGCCGGCGCCGGGCCCCTCGTCGGTCCGGTGCTGGCCACCCAGATGGGCTATCTCCCCTGCAGCATCTGGATCATCTTCGGTGCGGTATTCGCCGGTGCCGTGCAGGACTACCTGGTGTTGTGGATCTCCACCCGGCGGCGGGGCCGTTCGCTGGGCCAGATGGCCCGTGACGAGCTGGGCGCGGCCGGCGGGGTCGCCGCGATGGTGGGCGTCCTGGTCATCATGGTGATGATCATCGCGGTGCTGGCACTGGTCGTGGTGCGCGGACTGGCCCAGAGTCCCTGGGGTGTGTTCTCCATCGCCATGACGATTCCCATCGCCGTGTTCATGGGCTGCTACCTGCGGTTCCTGCGTCCCGGCCGGGTCGGCGAAGTCTCACTCATCGGTTTCGCGTTGCTGATGCTGGCCGTGGTCTCCGGCAATTGGGTCAGCGAAACCCCTTGGGGCGCATCCTGGTTGAACCTGTCGGCGGTCACGGTCTCGTGGCTGATCATCATCTACGGCTTCGTGGCGTCGGCGCTGCCGGTGTGGTTGCTGCTGGCGCCGCGCGACTACCTGTCGACGTTCATGAAGGTCGGCGCCATCGCGTTGCTGGCGCTCGGGATCTTCCTCGCCCACCCGCTCATCCAGGCGCCGGCGGTCTCGCGGTTCGCCCACAGCGGCGACGGGCCGGTTTTCCCCGGCTCGCTGTTTCCCTTTCTGTTCATCACCATTGCGTGCGGCGCGCTGTCCGGTTTTCATGCGCTGATCTCGTCGGGGACGACGCCCAAGCTGCTGGAAAAGGAAAGCCAGATGCGCTTCATCGGCTACGGCGGCATGCTGACCGAGTCGTTCGTCGCCGTCATGGCGCTGATCAGCGCGGCGATCCTGGACCAGCACGTGTACTTCGCCCTCAACGCCCCGGCCGCGCAGACCGGCGGCACCGCGGCCACCGCCGCGCACTACGTCAACGGGCTCGGGCTGCCGGGTGGCCCGGCAACCACCGATCAGCTGAACCAGGCCGCCGCCGGCGTCGGCGAAAAATCGATCGTGTCCCGCACCGGCGGGGCCCCCACGCTGGCGGTGGGCATGTCCGAGGTGTTGAACCGGGCCTTCGGCGGCGCCGGTCTCAAGGCGTTCTGGTACCACTTCGCGATCATGTTCGAGGCGCTGTTCATCCTCACCGCCGTCGACGCGGGCACCAGGGTCGCCCGGTTCATGCTCTCCGATTCGCTCGGCAACCTGGGCGGGCCGCTGACCAAGCTGCAAAACCCGAGTTGGCGCCCCGGCGTGTGGGGGTGCAGCCTGGCCGTGGTCGCCGCGTGGGGCGGCATCCTGCTGATGGGCGTGACCGATCCGCTGGGCGGCATCAACACGCTGTTCCCGCTGTTCGGCATCGCCAACCAGCTGCTCGCGGCGATCGCGCTCACCGTCATCACGGTGATCGTCATCAAGAAGGGCCTGCTGAGGTGGGCGTGGATTCCCGGGGTGCCGCTGCTGTGGGACCTGGTGGTCACGCTGACCGCGTCGTGGCAGAAGATCTTCTCCGCGGATCCCGCCGTCGGCTATTGGACGCAGCACTTCCAATACCTGGCCGCCCGCAGCGCCGGTAAGACGTCGTTCGGATCGGCCAAGAACGCGCATCAACTCGACGCGGTCATCCGTAACACCTTCATCCAGGGCACGCTGTCCATCCTGTTCGCGGCGGCCGTCGTCATCGTGGTGATCGCCGGAGTCGTGGTCGCGCTCGGGGCAATTCGCGGGCCGGCGAGCAGGCTGAGCCGGCCGCTGACCGAGGACGACCCGGTGCCGTCGAAGTTCTTCGCGCCGTCGGGCCTGATCCCCACCGCCGCCGAGCGCGAGGTGCAACGGCGATGGGACGCGCCGCCGACGTCGACTCCTTCCGCAGCTGGCGCTCCGACGCGTTGACCGCGCGTTGCCTATGCCTGCCGAGATGCGGTAGCCGGTCGCGCACAAATAGGTAGTCGACTACGCGTGCCAACCGGTGATCGCCGACCGTACGTTGAGTCCATCACGAGCCGACCTAACTGCTCAACGGGGACGCAACGCGAAGAAGGTGGACGAAATGCTGGTCACGCCAACGGGACTACGGACCTCACCCCCTACCGTCAACGAGCCCATTCCGCAATCGCCCTCGGCGGCCTCGGTGAACGCGGCAAGCGCAGAGGTTCTGATCAGCACCCAGCAGGTGCTCTTCGGCACAGCCGTCGTCCAGGAGACGCGCCGCGTCCCGCTCGGCAGCCGGATCGCCGCCGCGCTGCGGCACATGGTCGCCGACGCGAATCGGCCGCGGCACCCCTACCTCAGGCACTACGCCTACCTCGAGGACGCTCGCATGGCACGCGAAATGGACAGGCTGTGAACGTGATCACCAGCGTCGCCTGCGCCGGGTTGATGATGCTGCTCGCAGTTGGGACCCACAACCTGCAGTGGCGCCTCGAGCGCAACGACTACGAGCGCCACTTCGAGGACTGATCCAACCGGGGGGCACGCCGCGAAAAGGTCCTGCCGAAGTCAGCGGCGCGGTCCTAAACTTGCGCGATGAGAGTCGGTATCGACTTCGGCACCACCCACACCGTCGTTGCGGCCGTCGACCGCGGCAACTATCCCGTCGTCTCCTTCGAGGGCGCTGATGCGTGGCCGTCGCTCATCGCCGCCAACGCCGCCGGGGAGTTGCGGTTCGGCGCGGAGGCCGCCGCCGTCCGCCACGACCCGGCATGGTCGGTGCTGCGCTCGTTCAAACGCTTGCTCAACGACGCCGGACCCCAGACCGAGGTCACCCTGGCCGGCCGTGACTACCGCCTGGCCGACCTCCTCACCGGCTTCCTGGCCCAGCTGAAAACCGATCTGCAGCGGCACTCGAACGCCACCCTGGCCCCGGGCGAAGCCGTCGAAGCCGCGATCAGCGTGCCGGCCAACGCCTCCAGTGCCCAGCGCCTGCTGACCCTGGATGCCTACGTGGCCGCCGGTTTTCACGTCGTCGCGCTGCTCAACGAGCCGTCGGCCGCCAGCCTGGAATACGCCCACCGATACCGGTCGACCATCACCGCCAAACGCGAATACGTCCTCATCTACGATCTCGGCGGCGGCACGTTCGACGCGTCGCTGCTGAAGATGACCGGCCACGCGAACGAGGTCGTCGTCAGCGAGGGCATTCAGCGCCTCGGGGGTGACGACTTCGACGAGGCGATCGTCGAACTCGTGCAGGCGGGCGCGAACCTGCCCGCCCTCGACGCCGCCCAGCGCGACCTGCTGGCCGAGGAGTGCGCCGCGCGCAAGGAGGCCGTCGGGCCGCAGACGCGCCGATTCCTGGTGGACCTGTCCCCCGTCGATCGGCCCCCGTTCTCCTGCTCCATCGACGACGTCTACTCGGTGTGCGCACCGCTGATCGACCAGACGATGGAGTTACTCAACCGGGTCCTGCACGACCCGGCCCGAGGACGCGCGGACGTGGACTGGTCGGAGGTGGCGGGCATCTACGTCGTCGGCGGGGCCGGCGGTTTCCCGCTGGTGTCCCGGATGCTGCGCGGCGCCTTCGGCGAGAAGCGGGTGAAGCGCTCGCCGCACCCCTTCGCCGCCACGGCCATCGGACTCGCGGTCTTTTTGGACAAGGAGTCCGGTTTCGCGCTGTCCGAACGCTTCTCGCGTAATTTCGGGGTCTTCCGGGAGGCCGAGGCCGGCGCCGGGGTGGTGTTCGACCCGATCGTGTGCAAGGACGTTTCGCTGCCGGCCGAAGGGCAATCCCCGCTAGTGGTGAAACGACGGTATCGAGCGGCACACAACATCGGGCACTTCCGGTTCGTGGAGTGCAGCCGCCTGGTCAACGGGCGGCCGGACGGGGACGTCACGCCCTATGACCCGGTGCTGTTCCCGTTCGACCCGGCTCTCTACGACCGCGACGACCTCGGGCGTCAGCCGGTCGGCCGGTGGACGGACGGGCCCGACGTCGAGGAGCGCTACGTCATCGCCCCCAGCGGTGCGGTGGAAGTGACGTTGACGACGCGGCCGGCCGGCTTCGAACGCACCTTCCGCCTGGAGCGGTGCGCGTCGGCGAGTTGATGATTCATTCCGCCATGCGCCTATACGACGTGATGCGAACAACTTTCGCGGCACGGGAGTTCACCGACGATCCCTTGCCCGACGACGTGCTGGGGCGCATCTTCGACAACGCCCGGTTCGCTCCCAGCGGCGGCAACCGGCAGGGCGCCCACATCACCGTGGTGCGCGACGAAACGGCCCGCCGCCGGCTGGCCGAACTCGGCGAGCCAGCCGCCCGCCGCTACTTCGCCCAGCTGCAGGCGGAGGAAAACCCGTGGAATTCGGTGCATCCGAGCGGCCTGCCCCAAGACGTCATCGACGCGACCGAGGTTCCCGACACGTTCGTGGCGCCGATCGCCAAAGCGCCTGTCGTCCTTGTCGTTTCAGTAGATCTGGCCGTTGTTGCCGCCGTCGATCAGGAACTGGACCGCGTCGGTATCGCGGGTGGGGCCTCGGTATATCCACTGATCTGGAACATCCTGCTCGCGGCGCGCAGTGAGGGCTACGGCGGCACCATCACGACGATGGCCATCGCGGCCGAAGAACAAGTCCGCCAACTGCTGGGCATCCCCGAGCTACACGCGGTGGCGGCCGTGGTGCCGCTGGGAAAACCGGTGCGGCAGTTGACCAAACTGCGCCGCAGGCCGGTCGCGGAGTTCATCACCCGTGATCGGTTCGACGGTCCGGCATTCGAGGGCTGAGGGCCGGTCGCTGGGCTGGTCCGTCCTTATCCGATGACATCGGCGTAGATGTCCAGGAGCCGGAACCTTGTCGCATCGAGATACTGTCCGAGAACCGCGATCACACGCTTCTGCAGCTCGTACCCGAGTTCGTGGTCCTCTTCGCACTTGCCACGCAGACACTTGCCATCGAAACCGATGGCGCGCGTCGTCTCAACGGCGCGCGCATCGAACCGCCAGTTGTACGGCGGCACCAACCACGACCATCCAAGGATGTCTCCGTCTCCGAGTGTCTGCACCGTCAAGCTGCCACGGCCCAGAACCGGGGTTTCGAGCGCGATCCTGCCCGCGCGGATGAGATAGAAGTGATCAGCGGGGTGGCCCTCGCGGAAGACCGACTCACCCGCGGTGAAGCGCATGTTTGCCGCACACCCGACCGCCAACTGCAAATAGCGCGGGTCCATCCCACGGAAGAACGGGTGTCTGGCCAGAACGCCTTCTAGCGTCCGCACTGCCTGTTTCCTTCACCGATGCCGATCAGTCCCTTGAATCGGACCATAGTTGATTATGAAGCCCCTCGTCCCGCGATCAAAGAGAAGAATTGCCTGCCGAAAGCCGACGCCGGATGTCGGACCACACTCGTACGATGCTTTCGTGATCCCCTGCGACCTCCCGACGAGGATGTAGTCGACGTGATCGAGTTGGACGACGATCGGAACCCCCCTTTGCTCCCCGACGTGGCGGGCCTATCACCGGTTGACGCTGCCCACAGCTGGCGCGATTCGCACGCCTGCAGTGGCGGCCATATCGACGACAGCACGACGAGTGACCTGACGCAATTAGTGCCGCAGTCTGACAACACATTTCACGGTACTAGCTGCGTCTCGGCGAGAAGGAGCCGTCCCGCATGTCCAGCTGGCTGATCACCGGGTGCTCGACCGGGCTCGGCCGGGCGTTGGCTCAGGCGGTGATCGGCGCCGGCCACAACGCCGTCGTCACCGCGCGTGACGCGGCCGCGGTCGCCGACCTGGCCGAGCCAGCACCCGAGCGGGTGCTGGCCGCCGCCCTCGATGTCACCGAGCCCGCGCAGGTCGCCTCGGCCGTGCTTCGGGCGGTCGAGCGATTCGGCGATATCGACGTGCTGGTCAACAACGCCGGCTACGGGTATCGTGCCGCGGTCGAGGAGGGCGACGACGCCGAGGTCCGCACCCTGTTCGAGACGCATTTTTTCGGCACCGTCGCCATGATCAAGGCCGTACTTCCCGGCATGCGGGCGCGCCGCAGCGGCGCCATCGTGAACATCTCCTCGATCGGCGCAACTGTGACCCCGGTGGGTTCCGGCTACTACGCGGCGGCCAAGGCCGCCATCGAGGGTATGAGTGGAGCATTGCGCGGTGAGCTTGCGCCGCTGGGCATCTCGGTGACCATCGTCGAGCCCGGCGCGTTTCGCACCGACTTCGCCGGGCGCTCGCTGGTGCAGTCGGCGACCGTCATCGGGGACTACGCCGCCACCGCGGGACAGCGGCGCAAGGAGAACGACACCATGCATGGCAACCAGGCCGGTGATCCCGCCAAGGCGGCCAACGCGATCATCGCGGCCGTCGAATCGCCTGAGCCGCCGGCCTTTTTGCTGCTGGGGCCCGACGCGCTCGGCTTTTATCGCTACACCGCGGACGCGCGGGCGGCCGAGATCGCAAAATGGGAAGAACTGACCAGTGGCACCAACTTCGACTGAACCTCCGGCGATCAGAACCGGATCAGCCCGCGCAGATTCACCCCGGCGTGCAGGTCGGCGTAGCCGGTGTTGATCTCGTCGAGGGTGTATTCCCGGGTGACGAGCTCGTCGAGCTTCAGCCGGCCGGCGCGGTACAGGTCGAGCATTCGGGGGATGTCGTGCCGGGGATTGGACGATCCGAAAAGCGAACCGCGAACCTGCTTTTCGTAGAGTGTCAAATCGAACAGCGACAAGGCGACGGACGTGTCCGTCGGATGCGGGATCGCGGTCATCACCACCCTGCCGCGCTTGCCGACCAGGCTCAACGCCTGAGCCACGTACGCGCCTTCGGCCGAGTCGGTGCTGACCACGCAGACGTCAGCCATCTGGCCGCGCGTCAGGTCGGCGATCAGGGCTTGGGCCTCCTCGACACTCGCCGCGGTGTGGGTGGCCCCGAACTCGGCCGAGCGGCCCCGCTTGTATTCGACCGGGTCGAGCGCGACGATGACGCGTGCACCCGCGATCCGTGCACCCTGCACCGCGTTCATGCCGATCCCGCCCACACCCATGACCACCACGGTGTCGCCGTCCCGCGCTTCGCCGGTGCGCACCATGCTGCCGTAGCCGGTGGTGACGCCGCACCCCACCAGGGCGGCGGTGTCCAGCGCGGTGGATTGATCGACCTTGATCACCGAGGCCAGTGGCACCACCGTGTATTCGGAGAATGTTCCCAGCACGCACATTTGGCCCAGCGCTTGGCCTTTCGCGTGGAACCGGAAGGTGCCGTCGAGTTGCGGCCCGGCGATGATGGCGGCGCCGAGCACGCACAGGTTGCTCATTCCGCGCGAACACGGTTCGCAGCGGCCGCAGGCCGGAATGAAGCTCAGCGCAACCGAATCGCCTTCGGCGACTTCGGTGACACCCGGGCCGACATCCACGACGACGCCGGCGCCCTCGTGCCCGCCGACGACCGGTAGCTGCATCGGCATGTCGCCGGTGATCAGGTGGTCATCGGAGTGGCACAGTCCGGCGGCGGCCATCTTGACCAGGACCTCGTTCTCCTTGGGCCCGTCGAGGTCGAGCTCTTCGACCTCCCACTTCTGGTGCAGCCCCCACAGCACCGCTGCTTTGGTTTTCATCGGAAACTCCTTGCGCTCAGCGCTTCTCGGGCGTCCAGGTAGCCGGCAGGCTGTTGACACCGTTGATGAAGTTGGCCAGGGCGTAATTGGGCTCCGGCGCCGAAATGTCCGGGATGCGCGTGTAGACCTCGGTCAGCAACGCCTTGAGCATGGTGCGGGCCAGGGCCGCACCCAGGCAGAAGTGCGGACCGCCGCCGCCGAAGGCGATGTGCGGGTTCGGGTTTCGCAGGATGTTGAACGTGTGCGGATCGTCGAAGACGTCCTCGTCGCGGTTGCCCGAGTAGTACCACAGCACCACCTTGTCGCCGGCCTTGATCTGAGAGCCGCGCACGGTGATGTCCTGGGTGGCGGTGCGGCGCATGTGTAGCAGCGGCGACCCCCAGCGCAGCACCTCCTCGACGGCGGTGCCGACCCGGCCCTCGACGTCGTCGGCGAGCAGCGCGCGCTGGTCGGGGAATTTCGAGAGGGCGGCGATGGCGTGGGCCGAGGCGTGCCGCGTGGTGTCGTTGGACGCCACACCCATCAACACGAAGAAGGCCTTCAGTTCGTCGTCGGTCATCTTCTTGCCGTCGAACTCTGCCTGCACCATCCAGGTCATCAGGTCGTCGCCGGGATTGGCCCGCCGCTGGGGGATCAACACCGTCGCGACCTCGTGCAGGTCCATCACGGCGCCCATGAACAGTTCGAGTTCGGACTGCGCGCCGCGGATGTTCGGGTCGGTCCACCCCACCAGCCGCTGGGCGGCGGTGACCGCCTTGTCCCGCAGCTCACCGTCGGGCAGCCCGAAGAAGCTGCCGAAGATGCGGCCGGGCAGCTTGACGGACACGAGCTGGACGAAGTCCCCCTCGCCCAGGTGCGCCATTTCGCTGACCAGGTCGTGGGCGTGGCCGCGGATCCAGCCTTCCAGGCGGCGCACGTTCTTGGGCTTGAAGGCTTCCGTCGTGATCCCGCGCAGCTGGGTGTGCCGCGGGGCGTCCATCGCGATGAACGATTGCGCGATCTCCACCGCCTCGGGGGCGAAGTCCTCCATCGTGATGCCCTGCGCGGAGGAGAAGATCTCCGGGTGGCGGCTGGCCATCCGGATGTCGTCTTGCTTGGTCAGCGACCAGAACCCCCTGGTGTTGAGCTCGGGGGGCAGCAGATCCGACTCCGCGGGGCGGCTCCACGGCACGGGGTTCTCCGCGCGCAGGACGGCGAAGGCGGCGTCCCGCTCTTCCGGGGGTCTGGCCCAGAACTCGCGGGCGCTGAGATCGATGTCCTTATGGGTGGGTGCGGTCGTGGGTGCGGTCATCAGGGGCCCTTTCTGGCGGTGCGCAGTGGTGCACGTCACCGCGGCTTCGCACCCATGCTGGTCAGCGCGACGGCGGCGCGGCACAGACGCGAGTGCCAATCACTGGCCTGCACGGGCCAGCGCAGGAACCGGCGATCAGGCGATGGGCGTGCGAAAGGTGGCGACCAGGCCGCCGCCGTCGCGCGCGGCGAAGTCGACCCGGCCGCCCATCGCTTCCGCGATCTGCTGGACAATCCACAGGCCGAGGCCCGCGGTGCCACGCTGGCCGCCGACGCTGACGTATTTGGTGGTCAGCTCGCCCACGCTGGCGGCCGGGATACCGGGCCCCCGGTCGGCCACGGTGCAGACCAGCTCGTCGCCTTCCCGCGAGCACGTGACGTCGACCGGTTCCTGTCGGCCGTGCCGGGAGGCGTTCTCCAGCAGGTTGGTCAGCACCCGGCGCAGCCCTTGGGCGTTCACGGCCACGGCGCCGACGTCGCCGCCGACGCTCAGCCGCAACCGCGGCGCGGCAAGGCCGACAGCATCGGCGGCGGCAACGATGAGGTCGGCCACCTCGACGCGGCGGACTCGCCCCGTCGAGAATGTCGGACGGCGACTCAGCGCGACGTCGGAGAGGGCGTCAAGCATGTCGGTCAGGTGGCGCACGTGCCGGGCCACCAGCTGCAGACTGGTGTCCCGGTCACCCTGCGACATCGGCCGCGTCGACGTCAGCGCCTCGGTCAGCGCCTCCAAAGACGTTACGGGAGTGCGAAATTCGTGCACCATCACCTGGAGTCCGTCCTGTTGGGACTGGTAGGACCGCAGCAGTCGCGCCCGCAGGTCGCGCTCCTCTTCGGCGGCGGCGTGCTCGGCCTCGGCCTCCACCAGCGCCCGCAGCCGCGAGCGGTGTTCGCGTTCGGCGAGCGCGGACAGCCCCGCGGTGATGATCGCGACGAAGATTAGGTACACCGCCGACCAGCCGGCCTGTAGCGCCGGAGCCGCGTTAACCGGAAGTCTCGGCGACGACGTCAGCGCCACGGGTACGTAAGCGGCGCCCAAAAGAACGGCAACCAGCAGGGTTTCGCTGAAGGACAGCCGCGCCGCCGAGGCGATGACCGCCAGCGCCAACACCGCGACCACGGGGCTGTAGACGCCCCCGCTCAGGGCGATGAGCGCCAGCGTGAACGCCGAGTCGAACCCGGTGACCAGCCACGAATACCGAGTGCGCCGCACCTCCAGCTGCGGATAGGCCATCAGCACAGCCGCGTAGACCATCGCGGCGGCCAGGACCGCCACGGTGGCCGCCGCGTGCTGCCGGACCCACTGGGGTCCGATCGCCAGCAGGACGCCGATCGAGACGACCACGGCTACCCGCACCGCGACGACGGTGCGGGCCAGTCCGTAGTCCCCGCCGTCGAAGTCCATCGCGGTTCCGAGCTGATCGAGCGGTCTCACCAGGCTGACCATAGAGTTGGGGCTAGCATCGCGGCAATGACTCGTTCGCCGTATGTCGTGGTGATCGTGGACGACCATGAACTGTTCGCACAGGGCCTGGCCCTGTTGCTCACCCGTGAATGGGGCGAACTGTTCACCGTCGGCGGCCAGACGACATACGTGGAAGAGGCCGCCGACTTGGTGGCCCGCTGCGATGCCGACGTCGCGATCATCGACCTCTCGATGCCGCCGCTGGGCGGGGTGGCCGCCATCCGGCACATCAAGGCACGCCACCCGAAAACCCGAATCCTGGCGCTGTCGGGGACCGACGACCTGGCGCTGGCCGAAGAGGCGTTGCGGGCCGGCGCCGACGGCTTTCTGCCCAAAACCGCGCGGCCCGAGGCGCTGGCGGGGCCGCTGTGGACGATCGCGGAGGGCCTGCGGGTCATCGACGGCGCGCTGGTCGATGCGCTGCTGAGCAACACCCGCAAGCCGCCGTCCGAACTGCTGGACAGCCTCGGCGCCCAGGATCTCCAATTGTGGACCCTGCTCGCGACCGGCATGGAGACCGGAGACATCGCCCAGCGGATGCTGGTGTCGGAGCGCACCGCCAAGCGCATGGTCGCCGCGCTGCTGCACAAACTCGGGGTCAGCAATCGCATCGCCGCTGCCGCGCTGGCCGGGCGTTACCGGTTGCTCGACGGTGTTGCCGAAAACGGCCGGATCAGTTGAGGATTCGGATCGCTTGCATGGGACACATTGCGGCCGCCCGGATCAGCCGTTCACGGTCGGCTTCGGGCAGGTCCGGCTCGAGCACCACCACTTGCTCGGCGCCGTCGGGAATGTCGAAAACGTCGGGGGCGGCCAGTAGGCACTGCCCGTGCCCCTCACACAGGTCATAGTCGACGGCGATGTGCATGAGACCCAGTGTCGGCGGCTGCGGGCCACCGCGGACGGTCCGCACGCGCCAGATGTGGCCTGGCCGGGCCAGCTCGTCGAGGGCCTTTCAGCCCTAGTTTGCCCCGAGGCGAACGGCGTAGCGTCTGCTCATTCTCCGACACCCTTGGTGTCCCTTCCCGAGTCGAGAACGCGATCATGACCACTACGCAAACCCAGCCCGCCTCCTCCCTCGATACATCCGCGGTTGCCGAACAGCGCAGAGACGAAGTCGACGCGATCGTCGACGCTGCGGCCGAGGCGGCCCGAGCTTTCCGCAACCTCGACCAGCAGCAGGTCGATGCGATCGTCGAAGCGATGGTGCGCGCCGGGGTACGCGCCGCCGGGGAACTGGCGAGTGTCGCGATCGAGGAGACGGGTTTCGGGGTCTTCGAGGACAAAGTCGTCAAGAACTATGTGGCCACCGAGTTCCTGCACGACTATCTGCGCGGCAAGAAATCGGTGGGAGTCATCGACCAGGACGTCGAACACAACATCGCCTACGTGGCCGAGCCGATCGGCGTCGTGCTGGCCATCACCCCGGTGACCAACCCGACGTCGACGGTGCTGTTCAAGGCGATCGTCGCCGCCAAGACCCGCAACGCCATTCTCTTTCGGCCGTCGCCGTATGCGGTGCGCTGCTGCGAACGCAGCGTGGAGATCCTCCGCACGGCGGCCGAGGAGGCCGGGATGCCACCAGGGGCGCTGCAGGTCATTCCCGACGCCGCGCACGAGGTGACGCACTATCTGTTCAAGCACCCGGGAGTTGATTTCATCTGGGTGACGGGCGGACCGAAGATCGTCGCGCTGGCGAATTCGGCCGGAAAGCCGGGCCTGTCCGTCGGTCCCGGCAACGCGCCGATCTACGTTCACAAGACGGCGGACCTCAAGGGCGCGGTCGTCGACATCCTGATCTCGAAAACCTTTGACTCGTCGGTCATTTGCCCGGCCGAGCAGACCTGCATCGTCGACGACGAGGTATACGACGAGGTGATGGCCGAGTTCGAGCGGATGGGCGCCCGATTGCTCACCTCCGACGAGGCAGAGGCGGTGGCGGAGTTCGCGTTTGGCTGCGGCGACAAGATCTCGCTCGAGGCGGTCGGCCAGAAGGCGTCGGAGCTGGCCGCCCGGGCCGGCTTCAGCGTGCCGCCGACCGTGAAGGTGCTGCTGGCACAGCTTCCCGCCGACCTCGACGAGCTCGCTGCGCATCCCCTGTTGGCCGAGAAGCTGATGCCGGTGCTCGGGGTGGTCCGCGCAAGCGGCGTCCAGCACGCCATCGACGTGGCCGTTCTGGTCACCGAGCACGGGGGGCTGGGGCACACCTCGGCGGTGTACGCCAACGACGAGGACGTCATCGAGGCATACGGTCTGGCGGTTCGCACGGGACGCATCCTGGTCAACGCGCCCACTGCGGTCGGGGCCCTCGGCGGCGTCTACAACAACCTGACACCCACGTTCTCGTTGGGTTGCGGCACCTGGGGCGGGTCGAGCACGACGGAGAACGTCAACTACCGCCAGTTGCTGAACATCAAGACCATCTCGCGGCGCCGCACCCCGCCGCAATGGTTTCGCGTTCCGTCCAATACCTACTTCAACGAAGGCGCACTGGACAACTTGCGCGAACTCGACTGCGAAACCGTCGTCATGATCACCGACGCCTCCACCGAGGAGCGCGGCGTGGTCGACCAGCTACGCGGCAAGTTACGCGCCCAGCACGTGCAGGTGTTCAGCGAGGTCACACCGGAGCCCGACGAGATGACCATCCGCCGTGGGGTCGCGCTGCTGCAGCGGGTCCAACCCGATCTGCTGGTCGCCGTGGGCGGCGGCTCGGTGCTGGACGCCGGCAAGGCGATCCGGCTGTTCTACGAACACCCGGAAAAGAGCCTCGACGAGTTGACGATGCCTTTCCTCGACCCCCGCAAGCGGGTGGCAGACTATCCGGTCGACCGTCATCGCATCCAATTAGTCGCTGTCCCAACAACATCGGGCACCGGCTCGGAAGTCTCGCCAGCGGCGGTCTTGACGGTGCGCGGAAGGAAGGAGACCCTCGTCGACTACAGCCTGGTGCCCGACCTCGCGGTCGTCGACCCGATCCTCACCTCGTCGATGCCACAGACGCTGACCGCCGACACCGGCATCGACGCGCTGACCCACGCCCTGGAGGCGGGCGTCTCGATCTTCGCGTCGCCGTACACGGATGCATTATGCGCCCAGGCGGCACGACTGATCTTCGAGGCGTTGCCGAGGGCATACGACGACCCCGACGATCTATCCGCTCGAACGGACATGTCCAACGCGGCAACCCTTGCCGGGCTTGCTTTTTCGAATGCATTCGTCGGGACGAATCATGCGCTCGCCCATGCCGTCGGCGCGACGTTCGGTATCTCGCATGGCCGGGCGAACGGGATATTCCTCCCGCATGTGCTGCGCTACAACGCAAGTCTGCCAAGCAAGTTCATGCCCGCGCCGGGGTATTCCGCCTACGTTGCGCCGGACAAATACGCACAGCTCGGCCGGCTGATCTTTGGCGGCCACGAATCCGACGAATGCCGCGGCCGGTTGTTTCATGGGGTCGACGATCTGCTGAACCGATTGAACATGCCGCGATCGCTGCGGGAGTGCGGCGTCGAGGAGGAGCAATTCCTGGCGGCATTGCCCACGCTGGCGATGACGGCATTCGAGGACCTCAGCAACCGCACAAATCCCCGGATGCCCTTGGTCAGCGAGATCACCGCATTGCTTCGGGTCGGCTTTTACGGCGATGCGCAGGCGTGAACCTACCCGCGCACCTCGGGCAGCACGCCCTGCTCCCACGCCGCGAAGAACCCGTCCATGTCGGGGCCGATCTGCTGCACGTAGATCTCGTCGACGTCGGCGTCGATGTACTTGCGGACCTGGGCGATGTGCCTTTCGGGATCCGGTCCGCACGCGACGCTCTCGGACACCGCGTCCGGCGGCACCAGCGACATGAGGGCCGCAAAGTCCTTGGGCCGCGGCAAGATTTGCGATGTCTGACCGGGCAGCCCCTCGTTGGCCCACAACCGGTGCGCCGTCTTCAGCGCGGCGTCGGCGTCGGAGTCCCAGCAGACCTTCATGCCGCCCTGCACCGGCTTGTCGCCGCCGCCGGCTTCCCGGAATTGTCGGACCAGGTCGCCGTCGGGCATGGCGATGCTGTAGCCGTCGCCGACGCGGGCGGCCAGCTCGACGGCCTGCGGGCCGAACGCCGAGACGTAGATCGGCACCGGCTGGTCCGGCCGGGTGTAGATCTGCGCTTCTTGCACCTCGTAATGCGTGCCGTGGTGGCTGACCTCACCACCCTTGTGCAGCTTGCGGATGACCTCGATCGACTCCTCCAGCATCTCGAGACGCACCCCGGCGGACGGCCAGGGATCGCCCAGAATGTGTTCGTTGAGGGCCTCGCCACTGCCGACCCCGAGCACGAAGCGTCCGTCGAGTTGGACGGCCGCGGTGGCCGACGCCTGCGCGATGATCGCCGGGTGGATTCGGATGGTCGGGCAGGTGACCGCGGTGCTCACCGGCAGCGACGTCGCCTCCGACAGCGCACCGATGACTCCCCACACGAACGGGCTCTGGCCCTGCTCGTCATTCCAGGGGTGATAGTGGTCGGAGATCCACAGCGCTTCGAATCCGGCGTCCTCCGCACGCTTGGCCTGGTCGATGAGTTCCTTCGGGCCGAATTGCTCGCAGGTCAGAAAGTATCCGATCTTGGTCATGGCGCCTGGCTACCCGCTGCGCGCCCGGTTATGCGCCGCCAGCGCTGTTTACCTGCGGCGCGGGGTTTTCGTGCTGAGCCCGGCTGCGCGACCTCGGACCCGGCCGAATCACCCCACCGGACAGCGGGTTTCGCGGCACTGATCGATGCGCCGGATCGGCGACTAGGCGCAACCGCTCGGGTAGCTTCGCTCGCTCCGCGGAAGACAGTGTCAAGCGCCCGCCTCTGAGCGACAACTCCACCGCGCTCCGGCCCGCCCGCAGCGTTGTCGCTCAAAGGCGGGCAAACATCCCATCCGGCCCAGCGGGGACTGGCGGGGCGCATGTGACCAGAGAAACGCAACCGCCGCCCGCCAGCGCCGAGCGAGAACAGCTTCGCCAATTTGGAGAAGGTAGTTCTCCGCACTCGAGAGACAGATTACGATCGCTGATGACCTGTGCCGGTCCGTCCGAAGCAGGTCCGGTGAACCATGACGATCGGAGTCCATCATCGACGCCTGGATTCTCGACGCGGTCCGCACGCCCCGCGGGCGTGGCCGCCCCGACGGCGCACTGCACAACGTGCATCCGCAAGCCCTGCTCGCCCGGTGCCTCACCGCGCTGGCCGAGCGGACCGGCTTCGACCCCGCCGACGTCGACGACGTGATCGCCGGCAACGGCATTCTCAGCGGGGACCATGGCGACGACATCGCCCGCCTGTCGGTGCTGCTGGCGGGCTGGCCCGAGAGCGTTCCCGGGATGACGCTGAGCCGATTCTGCGGGTCGGGCCAGCAGGCCGTGACCGTTGCCGCCTCGGCCATCGCCGCGGGCAGCGAAAATCTGGTGATCGCCGGCGGCGTCGAGTCGATGTCGCGCTGGGACGTCACCGCGGGTGTCCCGACCATCGACGGCAACAACCCGGACCTTCGCGCACTCTATCCGACTGTCCCCCAGGGTATTTCGGCCGACCTCATCGCCACCCTGGAGGGATTCACCCGCGACGTCGTCGACGCCTACGCCGCGCAGAGCCAGAGCCGCGCCGGCGCGGCCATCGAGCAGGGACACTTCGAGCGTTCGCTGGTCGACGTGCCGACACCGGCCGGTTGCCTCGAACGCGACGAACATCCCCGCCCCGGCACCACCCCCGAATCGCTGGCCCGCCTCAAACCGGCCTTCGCCGCGATGGGCGCCGCGTGTGCCGACGGTGAGCAGCGCACGTTCGACGAGATATGCCTGCAGCGCTATCCCGGCATCGACCACATCGACCACGTGCACCACGCGGGCAACTCCTCCGGCGTCGTCGACGGCGCCGCCGCCGTTGCGCTGGCCTCCTCGAACTGGATGCACACCCATCGGGTGACGCCGCGCGCGCAGGTCAGGGCCACCGCGGCCGTCGGCAGCGAACCGATCATCATGCTCACCGCGCCCGGTCCCGCGGCGCAGCGATGCCTCGAGCGCGCCGGCATGACCGTGGCCGACATCGACCTCTGGGAGATCAACGAGGCCTTCGCCGCCGTACCGCTCAAGACCATGCGCGATCTGGACATCGACCCCGAGGTGGTCAACGTCAACGGCGGGGCGATCGCGCTCGGGCACCCCATCGGCGCCACCGGCGCAATGCTGATCGGCACCGTTCTGGACGAGCTCGAACGCCGCGATCTGACAACGGGTCTGGTGACCATGTGTACCGGCGGCGGGATGGGCACGGCAACGATCATCGAGCGGGTGTGACCATGCCGGAAACGGTGGAGCTCGAACAGCCCTGCAACGCGGTTGCCGTTCTGCGGCTGAATCGCCCGCAGCGGCTCAACGCCATCAACGAGACAATGCAGACCGAATTGCGGGACGCGCTCGGCGATTTGGCCGCAGACCCTACGGTGCACGCCGTCGTGCTGACCGGCGCCGGACGTGGCTTCTGTGCGGGCATCGACATGCGCGGCTTCGGGCCCTCGATGCCGGACGCCGGCGCACCCGCGCTGGATCGGATGCGTTTTCAGGAGCGGATGGCCGCCCTCGCCGAAGCGGTGCGTGCGTTGCCGCAGCCCGTCATCGCCGCCGTCAACGGTCCGTGCGTGGGGGCCGGGCTCGCGCTGTGCCTGGCTGCTGACATCCGAATCTGTTCGGAAGCAGCCTCTTTCGGCAACGCCGCCATCCTGCTCGGGCTCTCGGGCGCCGAGATGGGCATGAGCTACCACCTGCCGCGCATCGTGGGCACCAGCGTTGCGGCGGACTGGATGCTGACCGGCCGGACCGTGTCGGCCGGCGAGGCCGACCGGCGCGGCCTGGTCAGCGAGGTCGTCGAACCGGACCGGCTGACCGAACGCGCGGTGGAGTTGGCGTCGCTGATCGCGAGCCATGCGCCGCTCGGCGCGCAACTCACCAAGCGCGCCCTTCAGGTCAACGCCGACGCCGCGAGCCTGGCGTCGGCCATGGAACTGGAAAACCGCAATCAGGTGATCTCCCACGCGACCGATGAGGCGGCCGAACGCCGGCAAAAGTGGTCGAAATGACCGGTCCCCTGCACGGCGTGCGCATCATCATGATGGGCGGGTTGGGACCCGCACCGCTGTGCGGAATGCTGTTGGGAGACTTGGGCGCCGAAGTCATCCGCATCGATGCGCTGGCGGGTGTCGACGCTCCGCTGCCCGTCGACTACACGGTCCGGCGCAGCCAGCGTTCACTGGCCGCCGATGTGAAGGACCCGCGCGGCCGGGAGCTCGTTCATCGGCTGGCCGCCGACGCCGATGCCTTCGTCGACGTGTACCGGCCCGGAGTGGCCGAGCGCCTGGGCATCGGCCCGGAGGTATTGCGGGAACTCAATCCTCGCCTGGTCTATGCCCGCATGACCGGCTACGGGCAGGACGGTCCCCTGGCCGGTCACGCCGGTCATGACATCAATTACCTTGCGCTGACGGGCGCTTTGCACGCCATCGGGACCGCGGAAACACCGGTACCGCCGCTGAATCTCGTCGGCGACTACGGTGGCGGCGCAATGCTGTTGGCGGTGGGGCTGCTCAGCGCGATCCTCGAGGCCCGCGAGTCGGGTGCGGGTCAGGTCCTAGATGTGGCGATGGTCGACGGCGTCGCCGCTTTGCTGGCCCCGTATTTCGGCATGCTTCGCGCCGGCACCTGGCGCGACCGGCGTCAGGACAATCTGCTCGACGGTGCCGCGCACTTCTACGGCGCCTATGCCACGGCCGACGGGGGCCACATCGCCGTCGGCGCGATGGAGCCGAAGTTCTACGCCGAACTGTGCGACCGGCTCGACGTGGACGTACCACACGACGAGGACGACCCGGACGCGTGGGCCGCCCACCGGGCCGCGCTGGCCGCGCGCTTCGCCGAGAAGCCGCGCGCCGAGTGGCAGCGCCTCCTCGACGCGCCGGGATGCTGTGCGACGCCGGTGCTTTCGCTGACCGAGGCGCCGGGGCATCCGCACAACGTGGCGCGGCAGACCTTCGTCGAACTCGACGGCGTCACGCAGCCCGCACCGGCGCCCCGCTTCTCCCGAACCCGTCCGGCCACGCCCGCACCGCCATCGCTTCCCGGCGATCACACCCGCGCGGTGCTGCGCGAGCTCGGCCTGGACGCCGACGCCATCACCGCGCTCGAGCACGCCGGCGTGGTGGCCCAAAGCAGCGCCAAGTGACCGACCCAGAGAGGACGACAAATGTCGTGGGACTTCGCCACCGACCCGGAGTGGGCTGAACAACTGCAGTGGGTCGAAGGCTTCGTGCGCGAAGAGTGCGAGCCGATCGACCTGATCGTCAAGGAATCCCACGACCTCAATGACCCGGTGCGTCAGGCGCTGATCCCGCCGCTGCAGGAGATCGTGAAAAAGCGCGGGCTGTGGGCCACCCACCTGGGCCCGCAGCTGGGTGGTCCGGGCTACGGGCAGGTGAAGTTGGCGCTGCTCAACGAGATCCTGGGCCGCTCGGAGTGCGCGCCGATCGTCTTCGGCTCACAGGCCCCCGATTCGGGCAACAGCGAAATCCTGGCGCACTACGGCACACCCGAGCTCAAGGAGCGCTACCTGGAGCCGCTGCTGGACAACCGCATCGTCTCGTGTTTCTCGATGACCGAGCCGCAGGGCGGGGCCGACCCGAAGGTGTTCCGCACCACCGCGGTCCAAGACGGTGATCACTGGATCATCAACGGGGAGAAGTGGTTTTCGTCGTTCGCCTCGATGGCGTCGTTCCTCATCGTGATGGCGATGACCGATCCCGAGGCCCCGCCGTACGAGCGCTACTCGATGTTCGTGGTTCCGGGCGACACCCCCGGCATCAACGTGCTGCGCGATGTCGGGCTGGGTTACCAGCCGATCGGCGGTGGGCGTGAGGGTTATGTCCGATACGAAAACGTCCGCGTGCCCGCCGATCACATGTTGGGCCCGCGGGGTGGGGCCTTCGTCGTCGCGCAGACCCGCCTGGGCGGCGGGCGAATTCACCACGCGATGCGCACCGTGGGCCTGGTCCGCCGGATCTTCGACATGATCTGTGAGCGGGCGGTGTCGCGTTACACCCAGGGCGAGGTGTTGGCCAACAAGCAACTGGTCCAGGAGATGGTCGCTGACTCGTGGATGGAGATCGAGGCGTTTCGGCTGCTGACCCTGCAAACGGCTTGGAAGATCGACCAATTGAACGACTACAAGGCGGTGCGGGCCGACATCTCGGCCGTCAAGGCGATGATGCAGAAGGTGCTGCATGACGTGTCCTCGCGGGCGCTGCAGGTGCACGGGTCTTTAGGCACCACGCATGAGATGCCGTTCGTGCAGTATCTGGTGGAGTCGTTCGTGCTCGGACTGGCCGACGGCCCGACCGAGGTGCACAAGGTCACGTTGGCCCGATTGCTGTTGAAGGACCGCGAGCCCGCGCCCGATCTGTTCCCGTCCGAACACCTGCTGCGGTTGCGCGCGGCGGCGGAGGCGAAGTTCGCCGATAAGCTGGCCGGCATCGCGCGGCGTGGCGATCGCTAGCGCGGCGGAGCCGGGCGAAGCGGGTCGCCACCATCGGCCTTAGACCGATTTGGTGACGCCGACGTACGACAGCACGATGTCGGACAGGTCGGTCATTCGCGTCAGCACCGCGTAGGAGCGGATGAACGACTGGCCCACGCATCCGTCGATCTTGATGTGGAAGTTGCTGATCATGACCCAGGGATTCGCACCCTTGAAATTTTTCTTGATCACCGGCACCGTGAGGACGAGGCCGGGTTTCATTCCGACGCTCATCACGCCGTTCAGCGGAGTCGAAACGAACGGCAGCAGGGGCGGCAATGTACCGGTGGTATCGAAGGTGGGGCTGACGCCCGGGATGATGCCGGCACCACCCTCCATGATCACGCCGTTGGATGTACTCATATCGATCCCGCAGCCGATCTGATAGCCCACCTCCAGGATTCCGTGGGGCTCTTCCGATCCCTTCAGCGAGCCGACGAAGATGCCGCTGGCCATGTACTCGCGCGACGCTATGGAGGTGGTCAGCGGTGCCACCGGGACTTGCGCTTCGTCCTTCGCGCCCAGCCCCAGGGTCCAGCCGTCCGGAGTGTTGAGGATGACGGGGGGATTCGAGGGCACGGCGCCCCCGGCCGGTGCCGAAGCTGCGGCGGCAGGCTCGATCTCGGGACCGTCATCGGGATCAGCGGTCGCCGCCGGCGCCGTGACCACAGACATAGCCAGGCAAACGGCGACCACCAGCGCGCGACGAACAACCATGGCTACCGGCCTCACGCACGCCAACGTAAGCACTCCCCGTTCCGAGTCGCGAAATTTGCTGGGTGGCCGATCAGAGTTGTTGTCTGTTTGTGACTCTTATGCGATATAGACACCGAAGGTAGAATTGAGCTCTGTTAGCCGGCGGTTCAGGCAGACGACGGAAGGGCCGCGACGATGAAACGTAGATTTGCTGCTCTACTTATCGTGGGTTTGACGGCCCTTGCCGCTTTGACGGGCGGCGCCGGAATGGCAGTGGGAGTAGCGCTCGCGTCTCCGGACCCGGGCCAGGTGGACGACATCCCGACGATCGACGAATGGCAGATCCAGTACCCGACCACAATGACGAACCCATACGAAGATTCAGTCGGCTCGTCAGGTGACTGGGGCGGCGTCGGAATGTGGTGCCAAAATCTCCACGCCAACTGCAGCTGATCGGCTGCCCCGTTAATCCAGTAGTGACCGGGCCCGATCCAGCAACCCCGGAAGCGTTGCCGCCATGGCCTCCAATTCGGCTCGGGGCGAAGCTCGCCGCCGATTGTGCTTGACGATCAGCGACCACGTCGCCGCCGATTTGAAGCACGCCAGCGCTCTGAACCAGGCCAAGTCGCTGACCGCGCAACCCAACTCAGACTCATACAGTTCGGCGAGCTCGCCGATCGGCGGCACCGTGCCGTCGGGTGCCACCCGCCGGTAGGTGTCCGGATCGCAGTTGATCAGGAACCAGCCCGCGTCGATGCGGGGATCGCCTATCGACCAGATCTCCCAGTCGATGACGGCGTTCACGCGCGATCCGGTCGCGAGCACGTTGCCCAACCGAAAGTCTCCGTGCACCACCCGGGGCGTCATCGCGCGCGGTGCGCAATCCAGCAGTGCGTCGCGCACTTTCGGCCAGTCAGGTACCAACGCCGGGTCGACGGTCCGCAGCGTGCCGGACCACCGGTGCACCTCGGCGACCGGATCGACCGCCGGTTCATCGCCCAGCCCGAGGTCCGTTGGCGCGAGCGTGTGCAGCGCGGCCATGGCACGGCACACATTCCGGTACCGATCGGACAGGCCGCCGATCGGCGGGCAATCGTCGAATAACGGCTCCACACAATCGCCTTCGACATGCGCCATCACGTACAGCGGGGGCGTGCCGGGCGGATCTCCCACGTCCTCCCACAGCACCGCGGGAACCGGAACACCGCTCCCGGCAAGCGCTTTGATGATGCGGGCCTGACGCAGCACGTCGCGATGCGCGACCGGCTCGACACCCGGCGGGGCGACCTTGATCACAACACGCTCGCCGGACGCGGTGCCCACGAAGGTGAGACCGGAGGCTCCGCCGGACAGCGGAGCGACATCGGCGATACCCGCGCCGCCGAGTCGCCGGCGCAGGTCGCCCAGATCGAGCTCGGCCATTCAGCCCGCCGGAGCGGTCCAGCCGACTTCGGCGAGGAAAGGCTGGGTGTGGGCGATGCGCCCGGTCAGGGTCTTCGGGTCGCCCGTGCACAACCGGAAGGCCGTCTCGGTGATCAGCGCGATGTCCTCGGTGTCGGTCTTGGCCAGATCGAGGGTGCCGGCGCCCGGGGTGGCCACGGGATTGGACGGGGCGGCGGCGTTGACCGCGATTGCGTCGTCGTACAGTTCGGCCGCAAGGCTTTTCGTCAATCGGTTGAGTGCGGCCTTGGCCGTGCCGTAGATGCCGAAGCCCGCGGTCCGGTCGAACTCCGAAAACGGCGGCCCGGGCGGCAGGTCGCCGCCCACCGAGGTCAGGTTCAAGATCCAGCCCCGGCCGCGCTCGCGCATCGCGGGTATCGCCAGCTGACACAGATGCAGGGGCCCCAGCACGTGCATCTCCATCATCAGCCGGGCCCGCCGCTCGGGAAACCCGTCGAGGGGCCGCAGGAAGGTCACCGCCGCGTTGTTGACCAGGATGTCGGGCGCGCCGACGGCGCCGGCCACTTCGGCGAAAAGCCTTTCCCTTTCTTCGGATTGCGATAGATCCGCCTGCACCGCAATGGCTTTCCCGCCCGCGGCGGCAATCTCGTCGCGGGTCTGGCTCAGCGACCCCTGGTACTTCGGATCGGGGTCCATCGTGCGGGCGGTCAACGCCACCGTCGCACCCTCCGAGGCCAGTCGCGCGGCGATTGCCCTACCCAGGCCCCGGCTGCTTCCGGTGACCAGAGCCACCATCCCGTCGCAGCGTTGTGCGCCCATCCTCGACCTCCTCCGGAAACGGCTTCTCCGCATCAGAGAATGCCATTATCGCCGATCGAGCGGAAGTGCCCTCCCGCGCAGCGCGTCGATCGAGTAGTTACCGCCGCCCGTGAAGGTCAGCAGGAAGAACGCGAAGCAGAAGAGGATCGCCAATGCCCCGCCGTTGCCCGCCGGCGGATCGGCGACGGGCCAGAGCGCCTTGGGTTGATGGATCCAGAAATAGGCGACCGCCATCTCCCCCGAGGCCACGAACGCGACGGCGCGGGTGAACAGTCCGGCGGCGATCAGCAGCCCCGCGACGATTTCGATCAACCCCGCATACCAGCCGGGCCAGGATCCGAAGTCCACCCGCACCGGCGAAGGGATGGGCCAATCGAACAGGCTGCGCGAGCCGTAGGCGGCGAACAGCAAGCCGTAGACGATCCGGAACACGCTCAGCACGGCCGGCGCGTGGCGCCCCAGTCGTTCGTCGGTATCGGTTGTCACGATCGACAGGTTACGGTCGCGGCCCAGTCGAGCAGACGGCGCCAAAGCCGGTGCCGGCTCGACGCCATGTTGTGGCAGTGGGCGCTGTCGGCCAGGACGAGGGTGGTGATGTCCGGGCTGTTGCGGTAGAGGCCGGCCTCGGCCCGCGGGTCAGGTGAGACGTCGACCACGCCATAGCCGACCAAAACCGGGACGTCGACCAGCGCGGCGCGGTCGACGACGACACCGGGGATCATGGCGGTACCGAACACGCGCGGCACCATCGATTTCGCGACGACGCAGTCCGCCGCCACGACGGCCGCGGGGACGTCGGCAAGGTGAAACCAGCTCTGCAAGTACTCGCGCGGCCCCTCGAAGTAGGGCTGCGGCAGGGCGGACAGGATCTCGCCGGCGAGCTCGGCTCGTCCCCGCGCGGACGCCGCCCGGGCGATGAATGCCGGGTCCAGGTTCAGCGGCGCGACGTGTTGGTTGGTGCACCCGAGCAGGGCCAGTGCGGCGAAGCTGGAGAACAGCGCCTGTTGAGTGATCGCCAGATACCCGCCCAGCGAATGCGCCACCGCCACCGGGGGCGCGTGGATTCCGATGGCGCCGGGCAGGGCGGAGACGGCGTGTGCGAGCGTGGCGGCGATCTCGTCGAATCCGAAATCACGTGCGGGTTGCGAACTTTCGCCGGTACCCAACGGGTCGATGGTCACCACGGCGTAGCCGTTCCCGGTGGCGAAATCGGCGAAGCTGTATCCGTCGCGGCCGGGGATGCGCAGGTCCCAATAATCCCGGCTGTAGGTGCCACCCGGCAGACAGACCAACAGCCCGCGCGGCTGCGCGCCGGTGCGCGCGGGATAGTAGGTCGCCGCCAGCGCCGCCTGCTCCCCGATCACGTCGCCGACGTCGAACGTCAATGGCTGCGCGGGAAACGTCATACGGCGCAATCCTTCCACGACATGTCCTGTACACACATACATGTACGAACGCACGCAAGGAGGCGTCTTGACCTATCTGTTCCTCCTCTGCGCGATCTTCGCAGAGGTGATGGCGACCAGCCTGCTGAAAAGCACGGAGGGCTTCACCCGGCTGTGGCCGACCGTCATCTGTCTGACCGGATATGCCGTCTCCTTCGCGCTCTTGGCGCTGTCGATTTCACGCGGCATGCAGACAGACGTCGCCTACGCGTTATGGTCGGCGATCGGCACCGCCCTCATCGTGCTGATCGCGGTGCTGTTCCTCGGTTCGACGATCTCCGTCACGAAGATCGTCGGGGTGGGGCTGATCATCGCCGGTGTGGTCACGCTGAACCTGTCCGGCGCGCACTGACCGCCACCATCAACGCCGCTTCGTCGCCGGCCCGTGAGCCGGTGTTTACGTAACAGCCTTCAACTGCGCGCCTGGTGTGCAAACATCGCTGCCAGACTGTCGGTCTGTTCGCCCTCGGGCGGACCGGTTGAATGCGGCAACCTCCAGGGAGTAGGACCACCATGACCGATGTCGACCAGACGCCCTCCGACGGACTCTCCCCCGGCAACCCCACCCGGGCCGACTTGGTCGAACACTCCCGGACCGGGATGAGCGCGGCCGCGCTACAGCGGGCGATCAACGATCACCTGCGCTATTCGATTGGCCGCCCGGCCGCGGCCCGGCGGCCCGAGCACTACTACCGGGCGCTCGCGCTGGCCGTGCGCGACCGCATGCAGGACCGCCGCGTGGTGTCCACCCAGACCTCGCTCGATCTGGGGCGCAAGGTGACCTGCTACCTGTCGGCGGAATTCCTGATGGGACCCCAACTGGGCAACAACCTGCTGAACCTCGGCATGGAGCGGGCGGCCCGCGATGCGCTGGCGGCGATGGGCCAGAACTTGGACACGGTCCTGGCGTGCGAAGAGGAACCGGGCCTGGGCAACGGCGGCCTCGGCCGCCTCGCCGCGTGCTACCTGGACTCGCTGGCCACCCTGGAGCGTCCGGCGATCGGTTACGGAATCCGTTACGAGTTCGGCATTTTCGACCAGGAAATCCACGACGGCTGGCAGGTCGAGCAGACCGACAACTGGTTGGACCACGGAAACCCTTGGGAGATAGCCAAACCCGACGTCAACTACCTGGTCAAGTGGGGCGGCTACGCCGCTCACTACACGGACGACACCGGCCACGACCGCGTCCGATGGGTGCCGGGACGGGTGCTGAAGGGCGTCGCGTATGACACGCCCATCCAGGGTTATGGCGTCAACACCTGCAACGTGCTGACGCTGTGGAGCGCGCGGGCCGTCAAGTCGTTCGCGTTGGAAGCCTTCAACACCGGCGACTACTACGGCGCCGTCGAGGACGAGGTCATGTCGGAGACGGTCACCAAGGTGCTCTATCCGAACGACGAGCCCGAGGCGGGCAAACAGCTGCGCCTGCTGCAGCAGTACTTCTTCGTGTCCTGCTCGCTGCAGCACGTGCTGCACATCATGGACGATCTCGCCGACGTCTCCGTCAAGGAGCTGCCCCAGCGGTTTGCCTTGCAGCTCAACGACACCCATCCGTCGATCGGCGTGGCCGAGCTGATGCGGTTGCTCGTCGACGAGCGCGAACTGGACTGGGAGGAGGCGTGGGAGATCACGGTCGCGACGTTCGGCTACACCAACCACACCTTGCTGCCCGAGGCGCTGGAGACCTGGCCGCTGGACATGTTCGCCGAGGCGCTGCCCCGCCACCTGGAGATTATCTACGAGATCAACCGCCGGTTCCTCGACGAGGTGCGCGCCCGGTTCCCCGGCGACGACGAGCGGGTCGGCCGGATGTCGCTCATCGGCGAGAACGGCGGCAAGAGCGTCCGGATGGCGCACCTGGCCACCGTGGGCAGCCACGCCATCAACGGTGTCGCCGCACTGCATTCGGAGCTGCTGAAAAGCAGTGTGCTCAAAGACTTCTACGAGATGTGGCCGGAGCGGTTCAGCAACAAGACCAACGGCGTGACGCCGCGCCGCTTCCTGGCGCTGGCCAACCCCGGGCTTCGGGAATTGCTGGACCGCACCGTCGGAGACGGCTGGCTGACCGACCTGGGGCGCCTGCGCGGGCTCGAGCGGGTCGTCGACGACGCGGCCTTCCGCCGCGAATGGCGCGACATCAAACGCAACAACAAAGCGCGCCTCGCCAAGTACATCCACTCGGTGGCCGGCGTCGAACTCAACCCGGACTGGATGTTCGACGTCCAGGTCAAGCGCATCCACGAGTACAAGCGCCAGCATCTCAATGTCCTGCACGTCGTGGCGCTGTATCACCGGCTCAAACAGGACCCGAGCCTGTCGATTCCGCAGCGGGCCTTCATCTTCGGTGGCAAGGCGGCCCCCGGGTACTTCATGGCGAAACGAATCATCAAGCTGATCAACGCCGTTGCGGAGACCGTCAACGCCGACCCGGACGTCAACCGGTTCCTGAAGGTGGCGTTCGTGCCGAACTTCAACGTGCAGAACGCCCACATGATCTATCCGGCCGCCGACCTGTCCGAGCAGATCTCCACGGCGGGCAAGGAGGCGTCCGGCACCGGGAACATGAAGTTCATGATCAACGGCGCCCTGACCATCGGCACGCTCGACGGTGCGAACGTGGAGATGCGCGACGAGGCGGGGCCGGAGAACTTCTTCCTGTTCGGCCTGACGGAGCAGGAGGTCGAGGCGGCCAAGGCGGGCGGATACCGCCCGGCCGAGCACATCGATGGCGACGAGGAGCTGCGCACGGTGCTGGATCTGATTGCCGGCGGCACGTTTTCGCACGGCGACACCGAGGTTTTCTGGCCGCTGGTGGACAACCTCCGCAATGACGATCCGTTCCTGGTGTGCGCCGACTACGCGTCCTATGTGACCTGTCAGGAGCGGGTGAGCGCCGCGTGGCGGGACACCGAGTCGTGGACGAGGATGTCGATCCTCAATACCGCTCGCAGCGGCAAGTTCTCGTCGGATCGGGCCATCACCGAGTACTGCGACGACATCTGGAACGTGTGGCCGCTGACCGTCAAGATCTGAGAAATCGGCAGATTATCGCGACGCCCGGGCCTAGGATCTCGCCATGCCGATACTGGGCAACGCAACGGTCGTCCTCGCGCGCGTGACGAGGTCGCCAGCCAACGCGCTCCGCGTCGAACTCGCCACCCCCGAGGGCGCCGAGTTGGCGCGCGCCCAACAAAAGGGCGGCGCCGCAGTGCTATTCGGCTTCAAGAACGGGGGCAACAGCGAGTACACCCTGACCGCGGCCAACGGAGACGAACTCAAGATCGCGGTGGCCGCAACCACCACCATCACCAACCGGGGCACCCCGGTGGGAAAGATCGTCCCCGCCGACGGCGCCGCCCGCCTGGAAGACGGTGGTGGCACGGTGCTGGCGGTCGTCCAGCCGCACACCGGCCACAAGGCCGACAGCGCCTGGCATCATCGCCTGGTGTCACCGACCGGGGAGGCGCTCGGTGTCCTCACCCTGATGACCGTTCACACCGGTTGGAGCGACATTGAATCCGAAGCGATTCAATTGCTCTCCAACCACAACGTCGCAACCCTGAAGGCGCCGTCGGCGGGTGCAATGCTCACCCTGGCCGCGCCGGTCAACCCGTATCTGGGCGACGTCTTGGCCGCGGCGTGCGTCGACTTCTCGGTGCTCCCCCGCGGGTATATCGGACAAACCCAGACCTAGCGGTCGACCAATGCCCCCTGCCCCGCGGCGAATCCGCCCGAAACTGGCTAGGGTGGGCGCTCACGCGGTTGCGCCGCAATTGGACGTTTTCGCAGTCCGCCGCAAGGATCGATACGACGACTCGTGGCAGGAGAGATGTGAATCTACGCTTCCGCAGGTTGATGCTGGCTGCATTGACCGTGACGCTGGCAATGCTGCTCGTTCCCACCGCCTCGGCCGACACGTACACAGACCAGCTGGTGAACAGGTTCGACGCCGAAACGCATGTGGTGGTCGACCCGGGGGCCAGACCGCCGCTGCAGAACGCCGACAAGCTGAACCAGCAGATCCTCACCAGCTCGTGGACGTGGAGTTCGGGGCCACCGATCTGGGTGGCGGCGGTGTCGCCCGCGCAGAGCGGTGTGACCACAGCCGACGCCGTACACGACGCCATGCTGGGCCGCAACGCCGAATTCAGCGGTGTCATCCTGGTCATCGACTCGGGCGGATACCACGTGCGCGCCTACAACGTGCCCAAGGCCATCGCGGACAACGTCGATCAATTCATGAACGAATCGGCGAAAGAACACCGCAACGACCCCTACGCCGCGACGAGCGCCTTCGTCGGCAAGCTGGCGAACGCCAACCCGGCCTCCCGCGGACCGGTGACCACCTCTCCGGTCGCGCACGAAAAGCACGACGACTGGGCCTGGCTGAAGGTCATGCTGGTCATTTTCGGCATCGCGCTGGCCATGGCCGGCCTGCTCTGGTTCGCCGTGCGCCGAAATCGTAAGCACCGCAAGGCTACCGAGGCGCGTGAGGAGATCAAGCAGGAGCTCATCGCGGCCACGTCGAATGTCGGCGACCTCGACAACGCGGTGCTGACCGATAGCAGCGCCGACGTCAGTGCCGAGTCGCTGAAGGCCAACTCCAGCCTGTACGACGCCCGAAAGGCTTATGAGAAAGGCGATTACGGGGCGGCGAGGGCGCATCTGCGGGTGGTGGACGCCACGGTCGCCAAGGCCAACCGCAAGCTCAACCCGCGGCAACCCACGCCCGACGCCGCCGCCGTGACTTCGGTGCCGACCGGTGATCGCAAGCAGGCCGCGGTGCGCACCACGAACCCCGACACCGGTGAGTCGGTGACGATCAACAACAACAACTACAGCACCACTGCGCAGCCGGGCTACCCGTACTACTACGGCGGCGGATACCACAACGGAATGTTCTTCTACCCCGGCTATTACCCGTACGCGTTCTGGGGCCCGGGCTGGACGTGGGCGCTGGCCGATGTGCTGCTGATGGATGCGCTGCTGGACGACCACTGGGGCGGCAGCTACGACCGCGGCTTCGAGGCCGGCCGCGATTCCGCCTTCGCAGACGCCAACAGCTACGGCTACGACGCCGGACAGGGCGCCGGTTACGACAGCCCGCCGGCCGATGTGGGGTTCGCCGGCGAGCATTCGGGTGGCGCTGACGTCGGATTCGCCGGCGGCGACGCCTCATACTCCGGCGGGGGTGACGTCGGCTTTGGCGGCGGCTGGGACTCCAGCGGCTCGGATTTCGGCGGCGGATCGGATTTCGGCGGCGGCTCCGATTTCGGCGGCGGTGGGTCCGATTCCGGCGGTGGCGGCGACTTCGGATTTTGACGTCTTGCGACGCCCCGCCGATCGAGAAGTTAGGTTCCTTCAATGAGTACAGACAAGATCAATCGCGCCATCCTGCTCGTGATGGTGGTGATCGGGGCGGTCGCCTACGGCTTGCTGTACAGCCACGCGTCAATCGTCTTCAAGCTGCTGGTCCCGCTCGGCCTGATCGTCTTGCTCGGGCTGATCGTCCGCGATGTGATCAAGGGCCAGGACTCCGGAAAGCACTGAAGCCCGGTCGCGACGGCTTCTGAGGTAGCGTTCTGAGGAGTCTTCGATGGTTCGGCAGGAGAGCACATGACCGAAATGCTGGAGTCGGGTCTATTCGGTTTTCTCACAGTAGTTAGCCTTTCGCTGGCGTTGGTGTTCGTTGCTCTCGCCGCGGTATACGTGAAACGGCTGGGAGACCGAACACCTCTTCCGATAAGCGACGAAATAGGCAGTGCCAAAGCCGTTACCCGTAAAGTGCGCAAAGGCGAACCAATGTCGCAGGAAGAGTTGGATTATGCGAGGGAGATCGTCGGCCGTCGCGGCTCCTTGATGACGTTCTCCATCCCCGCTGCTCTATTCAGTGCGGGATGCTTCTATGTGTTCGGCAGCCTTTACCACTTGCACGGAGCGACGCCCTCCGAACGGACATTTCTCGGGGTGTTCCCGATGTTGGCCGCCATCAACTTCACGACTCAGATTCTGCGCAGCATCCGTTTGAGAAGGCGGCTGCGGAAATTGTCTTGATCAGACACCCGACCGGGCGTCCGATGCGGTCACGGGCAGATCGGGACACCGGCAGCGGTTCGGGGTCGCGTTGCGGTTGCGTTGTCGCTAGTCTTTGCACGATCATATGTCAATTGGATACATGACCGTCTACTATCCGCAGGTGCACGAGCGCGGGAGCGGGGGCGACAACACGATGTGCGGACCGGGTTCCGAAGGGTGATGGCGTGAGCCCCCGTTCAGTCGGCAGGACCGTCTTGGCCCGGGCCTGGATGCCTTTGGTTGCAGTCGTTGCGGTCGGCGTGGGGGCGGTGGCCATGTGGAAGGTGCACCAGTTCTCCGAACCCCCGCCTGTCGTCACTGTCAATGAACCGGCAGCGCCGCCGGAGTTCAGTATCAAACGAATCGACTACGAGGTGTTCGGCTCCGGGCAAGGGGGGACGCTCGTCTGGGTGGACTACAACGGACATCCGCATACGGTCAATCTCACGGCTTTGCCGTGGTCGCACACGGAGTCGACCACCCTCACCGTGGTGTCCGGCAGCATCTCGGCGCAGGTTCATGGTGGTTCAGTCGGCTGCCGGCTGCGGGTGAATGGCGTTGTCCGCGCTGAACAGTCCGATACCCATCAGGATGCGCACGTCTTTTGTCTGGTGAAATCCGCATGAGCGAGCATCTAGCCGAGCACCGCGTAAAGCGACCTTTCGTGCCCAGAATGGTCCGCATCTTCGCGATCCCGATCATTGCCTTCTGGGCCCTTCTTGCCATTTCGACAAACACCTTCATGCCGCAGGTAGAGCGGGTCGCAGAAGAACTCGCCGGGCCGGTGGTCCCGCACTACGCGCCCTCGCAGCGGGCGCTGCTGGCCATCGGCGCGAAATTCCAGGAGTCCAATTCGACCAGCTTGGCCATGGTCGTGCTGGAAGCCAACCGGCCGCTGAGCGACGGAGACCATCGGTACTACGACGAGTTGATGCGCCGGCTGTTGCGGGACACCAAGCATGTGCAGTCCGCCATCGATCTGTGGGGGAAGCCGATCACCGCGGCGGGGGCGCAGAGCCTGGACGGCAAGGCCACCTACGTGCTGTTGCGTCTCGCGGGCGATATCGGCCAAATGCAAGCCAACGAGTCCGTCGCCGCCGTTCGGGACATCGTCGCGAAGGACACGCCGCCGCCCGGGCTCAAGGTGTACGTCAGCGGCGCGGCCCCGCTCGCCAAAGACACTGTGGCCATTGCGAATAACAGCTTGAACAACATCACGATCGTGACGATCTTCCTCATCCTCGGGATGTTGCTGCTGGTGTACCGCTCGATCGTCACCCTGTTTGTGCCCTTGGCCGGCGTTCTGTTCGAGCTGCTGGTCGCGAAGGGGGTTACCGCAACCCTCGGGCATCTCGGGTACATCGAGCTCTCGTCATTCGCGGTGAACATCGTCGTCGCGCTGACACTGGGAGCTGGGACCGATTACGGCATCTTCTTGATCGGCCGCTATCACGAGGCGCGACACGACGGCGAAAGCAGGGAGGAGGCGTTTTACACCGCATACAAGAGTGTCGTGCCGGTCATTCTTGGCTCCGGGCTGACGATCGCGGGGGCGTGTTACTGCTTGACGTTCGCGCGGCTCAACTACTTCCACACCATGGGCCCGGCCGTCGCTATCTCCATGCTGTTCACCATCTCGGCGGCGCTGACGCTCGGCCCGGCCTTCTTGACTGTCGGCAGCCTCTTCGGGCTGTTCGACCCGAAAAACAAGGCCAAGGCGCATCTGTACCGGCGGATCGGGACGAGTGTGGTCCGGTGGCCGGTGCCGATCCTGTTCGCCAGCTCCGCTGCGGTGTTACTCGGCGCGATCTTCGTGCCGACATACCGGCAGAACTATGACGACCGTCAATACCAGCCGATCAAGGGTCTCGCCAATCAGGGTTTCGCGGCGGCGGATCGGCACTTCCCGAAGAGCAAGCTGTTCTCCGAGATGGTGATGATCGAGTCCGACCACGACCTGCGAAACTCGGCCGACTTCATCTCGCTAGACCGGGCGGCCAAGGCGCTCGAACGCCTTCCGGGCGTCGCGATGGTGCAAAGCATCACCAGGCCCATGGGGCGAGCTTTGGAACACGCCACGATTCCCTACTTGTTCACCACACAAGGCAGCGGCAACGGTCAACAGCTGCCGTTCAACCAGCAGCAAAACGCCAATACCAGCCAGCAGGCACAGATCACGACACACACTGTCGAGGTCTTGCGCAAGGAAATCGGCTTCTTTCAGAAGGTGTCCGACGAACTGCATCAGACGGTGCTCACCGTTGAGGACCTGGAACGGGTCAGCAACGAGATGAACGAGGAAGTCTCCAACCTTGACGACTTCTTCCGCCCGGTCAAGAGCTACTTCTATTGGGAGAAGCACTGTTTCGACATCCCCATCTGCTGGGCGTTCAGATCGTTGTTTGACACGATCGACCACATCGACCACCTGGCCGAAGACATCAAGTTCGCGAGAGTCTCTCTCGTGGAGGTGGATAAGGCGTTCCCGCAGATCATCGAGCAACTGAAACTCACGGCCGACGACTCGGAGTCTTTGGCGGCTCTTTTAACCAACACCTATGGTTCCTCGTCTCTGCAAACCACCCAGACCGACCAGACATACTTCGACCAGATCAATGTGGGGCTCGACTTCGACCAGTCGCGCAGCGATGACTTCTTCTACATCCCGCACGAGGGCTTCGACAACGAAGACGTCAAGACCGGCATGAAGCTTCTGATGTCCCCGGACGGCAAGGCCGCTCGGTTCATCATCACTCACACGGGGGACGCAAACGGACCGGATGGCGTGCAGCATGTCGGACAGTTCCCCACCGCGATAACCACTGCGCTGAAAGAGACCTCGCTGGCCGGCGCGAAAGTTTATATCGGCGGTTCGGGGGCAACCAACAAGGACATCAAGCAATACGCCGCCTCTGATCTGCTTATCGTGGCGATCGCCGCCTTCGTGCTGATCTTCTTGATCATGCTGTTCCTGACGCGAAGTCTGATGGCCGCCTTGGTCATCCCCGCCACGGTGGCGTTCTCCTATGCCGGAGCGTTCGGGCTGTCCATACTCGTCTGGCAACACCTCATCGGCCTGCCCCTGTACTGGCTGATCCTTCCGCTGACGTTCATCATCCTGGTGGCCGTGGGTTCGGACTACAACCTGCTGTTGATCCTGCGTGTCAAAGAGGAACTGCACGCCGGAATTCACACCGGCCTCATCCGCGCGCTCGGAAGTACGGGTGGCGTGGTGACCTCGGCGGGTTTGGTGTTCGCGTTCACCATGCTCGCGATGCTGAGCAGTCAGCTAAGAACCGTAGGTCAGGTGGGTTCCACCGTCTGCATCGGTCTGCTACTCGACACACTGATCGTGCGTTCGTTCGTAGTGCCGTGCATCCTGCGGATCATGGGACCCTGGTTCTGGTGGCCCACACTGGTGCGTACCCGTCCGCTGCCGCCAACCCAGAAGGCCCAGATCGCATGAGCGACAACGACACACCCCTGGCCGGACGGGTCGCGTTCGTCACCGGCGCCGCGCGCGGACAAGGCCGTTCGCATTGCGTGCGGCTGGCCCGAGCCGGGGCCGACATCGTCGCCATCGACGCGTGCGGCCCGGTGGCGGTGAACAACGGTTACCCGGCGTCGACGCCGGAGGACCTGGCTGAAACGACCAGCCTGGTGGAAAGCGAAGGCCGCAAGATGCTGGCGGCGCAGGTCGATGTCCGCGACGCCGCGGGCCAACAGCGGGTGGTCGACGAAGCCATCACCCAGTTCGGCCGCCTGGACATCGTCGTCGCCAACGCCGGCGTGCTGAATTGGGGCCGGCTGTGGGAGATTTCGGCTCAGCAATGGCAAGACGTCCTCGACACCAACCTGACCGGCGTCTGGAACACCATCAAAGCCACTGTGCCCGCGATGATTCAGGCGGGTAACGGCGGCTCGATCATCACCATCAGCTCCGCCGCCGGCGTGAAGGCCGTACCGGGTTGCGGTCATTACTGCGCCAGTAAGTTCGGCGTGGTCGGGCTGACGAATTCGCTGGCGGTGGAACTCGGCGGATATGGCATCCGGGTCAACTCGGTACACCCGTACGGCACCGACACCCCGATGGGCAACGATCCCTCGATGTGGCAGCTGTTCGCCGACAACCAGACCTACATTCACAGCTTCTCCCCCGGCGCACTACCCACCGACTCACTCGCGGATCCGAACCTGGTTTCCGACATCGTTTGTGGCTGGCCAGCGACGCGTCCTCGCTCGTGACGGCGGCGCAAATTCCCGCCGACAAGGGCTACCTGAAGATCTGATAAGAGAGCCAACAGGCCCCCCGCCGACGACGGGCATAATCGTGTCGTGAAGGGGCCTGGCGCTGCGAAGCCGAAAACGCGGGCTGGATCGCTGCGACCCGGCGAGCTGGCGCAGGCATCGGTGATGGGCGCGCTGTGTGCGGCGATCGCCATCATCGCGGTCGTCCTTCCACACGGTGGCGGACTGGGCCTGCTCGGCAGCGTGCCGACCGGGCTACTCGCCTATCGCTACCGGATCCGCGTGCTGATCGCCGGGACGGTCGCCGCCGGCGTGATCGGCTTCCTGGTCGTGGGCCTGAGCGGGGTCTGGGCGATAGCGCTCTGCGCCTACGTCGGAGGGCTGGCCGGAACCGTCAAACGCCACCGCCGCGGCACACCCACCGTCATCGCGGTGTCCTTTGGTGCGGCCCTCGTCGCAGGCGGCGGGATGGTCGTCGCGCTGACAGTCCTGACCAGGTTCCGGCAACTGGCATTTCACACCGCTGCCGCCACCGTGGACGGCGCCTCGACGGTCGTGTCGCGGGTGCCGCAGCTGCGCGCCGCGGCGCAGCAGTTCAAGGCGTTCTTCGCCGAGGCGCTGCACTATTGGCAATGGCTCGCCCTCGGGTACTCCGTCTTTGTCATCGTGGGGGCCTCGCTGGTCGGTTGGTGGGCGTTGTCACGGGTGCTGGAGCGATTACGCGGGGTTCCCGATGTGCACAAGCTGGACGCCCCGATCCGCGACGGCCCGGTCCGGCCGGTCCCGGTACGACTGGACCAGGTGCGCCTGCGCTACCCGCACGCCGACCACGACGCGCTGCACGCGACCAGCCTGGACGTGTGCACCGGCGAACACATCGCGGTCACCGGCGCCAACGGCTCCGGAAAAACCACGCTGATGCTGATCCTGGCCGGCCGCGAACCGACATCGGGCACCGTCGACCGTCCCGGGGCGGTGGGGCTCGGTGAACTCGGCGGGACCGCGGTCATCATGCAGCACCCCGAGAGCCAGGTGCTGGGCACGCGGGTCGCCGACGACGTGGTCTGGGGACTGCCGCCCGGCAAGACCACCGACATTCCCCGGCTGCTCGGCGAGGTGGGACTGGCCGCACTGGCCGACCGCGACACCGGCAGCCTGTCCGGCGGAGAACTACAGCGGCTGGCCGTGGCCGCGGCGCTGGCGCGCGAGCCGGCCCTGCTGATCGCCGACGAGGTCACCAGCATGGTCGACCGGCAGGGCCGGGAGAAGCTGCTCGGCGTGCTGTCCGGCCTGACCGAGCGCCACCAGACCGCGCTGGTGCACATCACCCACTACAACGACGAGGCCGAATACGCCGACCGCGCGATCAATCTCGGCGAGGCGTCGGTCGACACCGATTTGGTACGAAGCGCGACCGCACCGGCGCCGACGGTGGCGACCGGCCACGCCTCCGATGCGCCGGTGCTCGAACTCGTCCGCGTCGGGCACGAATACGCCGGCGGCACCCCCTGGGCACAGACCGCGCTGCGCGATGTCAGCTTCGCGGTGCACGAGGGCGACGGGCTGTTGATCCACGGCGGCAACGGTTCCGGCAAGTCGACGCTGGCGTGGATCATGGCCGGCTTGACCGCGCCTTCGAGCGGCGCCTGCCTGCTCGACGGGCGCCCGATCGCTGACCAGGTCGGAGCGGTCGCACTGCAATTCCAGGCCGCCCGGCTGCAATTGATGCGCAGCCGGGTCGACCTGGAAGTGGCATCGGCCGGCGGGTTTTCACCCGCCGATCACGCCCGGGTGACCGCGGCGCTGGCCGCGGTCGGCCTGGATGCCGGGCTGGCGAAGCGGCGCATCGACCAGCTCAGCGGTGGCCAGATGCGTCGCGTGGTACTGGCCGGACTGCTGGCGCGGTCACCGCGGGTGTTGATCCTCGACGAGCCGCTCGCGGGGCTGGACGCCGCCAGCCAGCGCGGCCTCGTCCAGCTGCTGGCCCGGCGGCGCCGTGACGACGGCCTGACCGTGGTGGTCATTTCGCACGACTTCGCCGGGCTTGCGGACCTGTGCCCGCGCACCCTGCACCTGCGTGACGGTTCGCTGGAACCGGTACCCGCTGCGGCGCAAGGCAATCCGGAGCCTGCCGGCGCTCCGGCGAAGCGGGCGTCGGGACGCCGGCGTCCGGTCGTGCTGCTGCGGCCCGTCCCGGGCAGTTCCCCCATCCACGAGCTGTGGGCCGGAACCAAACTGTCTGTCGTGTTCGGCATTTCGTTGCTGTTGACGTTCTTCCCGGGATGGGTGGCGATCGGGCTCACGGCCGCGCTGGCGGCGGCGGGAATCCGGCTCGCGCGGATCCCCCGGGGTGTGCTGCCGTCGTTGCCGCGCTGGATGTGGATCGTGCTGGCGATCGTCGGTGTCAACGCGGCGTTGGCCGGCGGGAGTCCCAGGGTCCACCTGGGCACCGTGACGCTCGGCTTCGGCGGCCTGCTGGACTTTCTGCGCCTCACCGCGCTGTCGGTGGTGCTGCTCGCCCTCGGCGCCCTGGTGTCATGGACCACCAACGTCGCCCAAATCGCCCCGGCGGTAGCCACTTTGGGCCGCTTCCTGCGACCGCTGCGGATCCCGGTCGACGACTGGGCGGTCGCATTGGCGCTCGCGCTGCGCACCTTCCCGATGCTCATCGACGAATTCCGGGTGCTGTTCGCCGCTCGCCGGTTGCGGCCCAAGCCGCCGCCGCGGACGCGCTGGGCGCGCGTGCGGCGCCCAGCGGCCGACGTGATCGACGTGGTCGTCGCGGTCATCACCGTGACCCTGCGGCGTGCCGACGAGATGGGCGATGCGATCACCGCCCGCGGCGGCATCGGACAGATCTCGGCGATCCCGTCTCGGCCGAAACCGGCCGATTGGCTGGCGCTTTCGATCACCTTGGCGGTGTGCGGCACCGTCTTGGCGGCCGAGCTCGCGCTGGTCGCCGGCCACTGAGTGGGAACGCGCTCAGAACTTCGCCAGTGCCGGCACGTCCGCTAGCGCACAGTCCGGGATGCGTTCGGCCGCGCGCAGCAGGAAGTTGAGTTTCGCGATGCGCTCGCCCGACCGCGGTGCGCCGTTCTTCTGAAACGGCGCTCCCAGGCCCACCGCCAAGTCCATCACCACATCGTCGATGACGCCGCCCGAGCGGCCCGACGGGATCGCCAAAACGGCGTTGCGCGTGGCATATTCGAAGCAGTCCAGGGCTTCGGCGATGGTTCCGACCTGGTTGGGCTTCAGGATGAAGCCGTCGACCGCGGATGCCTCGACGGCGCGCTGCAAGCGGGCGGGGTTGGTGACGATCAGGTCGTCTCCCAGGATGATGGAACGGTTCACCGCCTGCACCGCTTTGGCGAACCCGGCCCAGTCATCCCCGTCCAGCAGGTCTTCGACGAACAGCATCGGAAACTCCCCGCAGAGCCCCCGGACGTAGTCGATCAGCGCCTCCGCGGTCACCCGCGCACCGTTGAATGCGTATGTGGCAGAGCCGTTGTCGTAGACCTCACTCGACGCACAGTCCAGTGCGAACGCCATGATGTCGGCGCAGCCGGCGCGCTCGACGGCCTCGGCCAGCACCTCCATGACGACACGCGGGTCGCTCGACGGCGCGATGTATCCGTACGACGACGCCAGCATCGGTGCGCGGCCGAGCCGTTCGGCGAGCACCTCGCCGAGCGTCTCGAACAAACTCACGCCCTTCTCGACCGCGGATTCGATCGAGTCCGCGGCGTACGGCACGACGAGGAACTCGCTGAACGTCTGGCAGACGTCGCCGTAGTGACCACCGTTGATCATGTTGAAGCTGGGCACCGGGACGGTGGTCGGTGGTTGCAGGCCGAGCAGTGCGCCGACGTAGGTGTACGTGGGCATGCCCGCCGCGGCGGCCGCCGCGCGCAGCAGCGCGACCGACGTGGAATAGATCGCGTTGCCGCCCAGGCGGTGCTTGTCCGGCGTTCCGTCGAGTTCGATCATGACCCGGTCCAGGGACCGCGGATCGTCGAGCTCCGCGCCGACGAGGGCGGGCGCGATCTCGTCGGTCACCGCCGCGATCGCGCGATGCACGCCCAGGCCGTTGTATTGGCTTCGATCCCCATCGCGCAGCACGAACGCCTCGTGGGAACCCACCGAACAGCCGGTCGGTGACGCGCCGCGGCCCACATGGCCGGTATCCGTGGTGATTTCGACCTCGAGCAGGGGCCGGGCTTTGCAGTCCAGCAGTTGGCGGGCGATGACGGATGCGATCTTCATCATCGACCTCCCGGACCCAGAAGCCCAGCGTAAGACCGCGCCACTGAAAGGTCACTGAGAAGCGGCATACTAGGATTTACACAAGCCCCGATTGTGAAAACTTTGCGCGGGATCAAAGGAGGATCGTCATGCGGCCGGTAGTGAACCTTGATCGCTGTGAAGGCAATGCCTACTGCGTGAACATCGCGCCGGATGTTTTCCGGCTTGACGATGACGACTATGCGGTGGTCACCGCCGATCCGGTCCCCGCCGAGCAGGAGGCGCTGGTCGAGCGGGCCATCGCCGAGTGCCCGCGCGCTGCCCTGTCCCGCGAGGACTAGCGCGCGGGGTCACACCGGCACCACGTACCGGCCATGAGGTGACTCGCGGATGCGCTAGCACGGACGCTAGCGCTTTCGAGACTCACCTAGTGGTCGGACACCGGGGCTCCCGCCGGCAACGGGGTTCCTTGCTCCGGCAATACGGCGGGCGTCTACCCGTGCTCTTCCTGGACACCGAAGGTGTTGACCGCCAGAGCCAGCAAGAGGTAGCCGCCGATCGTGAACGTCAGGTCCATGCATTGCCGGTGCGTGAACAGTTCGCCCAGTCGATCCCAGGTCGCCTGGCTGATCGTGCTGTCACCGGTGAGATCGTCGACGGCCTGGATCACTGCCTGGTCGGTCGGGTCGGCGCAGCGCCCGGACCGGATGTCGTCGATCTCGGACTCGGTAAGACCGGCGCGCAACGCGATCGGGATGTGATGCGACCACAGGTAGCCGCAATTGCTGCGGTGCACCACGCGCAGCAGCGCGACTTCCCGCACCCGGGGCGACAGCGTCGATCGGGTGAGCAGGTAGGCGTTGAACGGTAGGTAGGCCGCGGTCAGATCGGGGTGGCGCACCAGGGTCGACAAAACATTGCCCGCGCCAACGGGATTCGCCCGCTCGGCCGGGATCAGCGACGCCAGCGCCGCGCGGGCGCTCTCGTCCCACTCGTCGGCGGGCAACGGTGTCAGACGCACCGGATGATGGTCGGCGGCCATGCTATTGGATCCGCTCGTCGCCGAGCACGGTGGTGCGCAGCATCTCGCGTCGCGAGTCCGGGTCGTACGGGGCGGCGCGGTGCAGCACCCCGCGGTTGTCCCAGATGACGGTGTCGCCGATCGACCAGCTGTGGCTGTAGACCTTGTCGGGCACCGTGGCGCGCTCGAGAAGCTCGTCCAGCAGGGCGCGTCCCTCATCGAGATCCATGCCGACGATGTAATCCGCGGAGGCACCCAGCACCAGCGACTTGCGGCCGCTGCGGTGTGTCCACACCAGAGGGTGTTCGTGGGTCCGCCGGGATCGCCAGCGCTGCACCTGTTCCGGCGAGGGGTCGGGGTAGACGCGGCGCTGGGAGGCCTCCAGTGAGTGCACCACCCGCAGGCCACCGAACCGCTCCTTCTCCTCGTCGGTCAGGGCATCGTAGGCGGCGTACGAGTTGGCGAATTCGGTTTCGCCACCCCATTCGGCGACCCGGACCGCCGACAACACGGTGGCCTTCTGCGGGCATTCGTCACCCAGCGGTGTGCAGCCGTCGATGTGCCAGTCGAAGGTGGCCTTCAGGTAAGCCGCCGACGCGTTCTTGGACTTGTCCAGGGTGATCGGGTAGATGCCGGCCACCGGGTGGTGGCCGTCGGAGGAGTGGTCGATCTCGCCGAGGCGTCGGCAGAAGCCGACCTGGGCCGTCGGGTCGAGCTGCAACCCACGAAAGACCAGAACTCCGTTGTCTTCCAACGCATCCAGCACCGCGGCCCCGACCGAATCGTCGCTCGCGAGTGCGCTGGGCTCGAGGCCCGCGACTTCGGCGCCGACGGACTCGGTGAGCTTGGTGATGGTGAGCAGACCCATGGTCGCTCCTTTCGAGGAAAGGGATGTATGACGCGCCGCGGCGGGCGTGCAGGTCAGGGCACCGGTCCGCCGGTGCGGATCATCACCGCGTCGGCCGCGTCGACGGGGGCGGGTTGGTGCATGATCTCCACCGCCATGGCGACCATGATCAGCGAATAGATCATGTGCAGCAGGTTCAGTGCGTCGTCGGGCACATTGTCGAGGGGAAACTTGTCGCAGTAGTCGATCGCCTCTTCGAGGCGGGGGAAGAATGCGTCGTAGAATTCTCGCAGCTCGGGCATCGACGCGTTGACCCGTGCGTTCCAGCGCTCGGTTTCGGTTGCCAGGCACCAGGTTTGGGCGTAGTCCTCCAGCTCGGCGAACGCGCTGGGCAGCATGGGATCCATGGTCACACCCCCACCGAATCCCGTTCGCGGCGATACGCTTCGACCCAGTCGACGGCGACCTTGTGCAGGTGGCGCACCAGGATCTCCTGGTCGTTGAGGGGGAACTCGTCGACGATGCCGTATTCCAGCGCCGCCTGCGTCCCGCCGAGCATCCCGGCGTCTTGCAGCGCAAACTCTTTCAACACCACCGAGGCGACTTCATGCTCGATGCGCTCCCGGACGGTGCGCGCCGGGTGGAAGTAGGTGTACGCCTCGAATCGGTGCGTGTTGTGCGAGGTGGGCCAGTACCGGTACAGCAGATACCACCCGCCGTAGATCAGGATTTCGAGGTTCGGAAAGATCTGGAAATTGCTGATGCCCCACGGCTCGATCCCCCCGGGGTTGAGCCCGGGCGGCAGTTCGCCGATGTCGGGCGTCTGCCACGGTCCCACCAGGCCGCTGCGGGTGGCCCGCTCGATCGGATACATGTATTCCGGTGGCAGCAACCAACGACGCCGCCCGGCCGTCGAGACCAACCGGTGCGGGCCGTCGAGTTGGAAATGCCCGCACGTGAATCCGGCGTTGGCCTCGCGCACCTCGGCGGGCACCTGCTGTGAGTGCAGCGAGGGCACGTGGTAGTACTCCTGGAAGGCGTCGGCGAAGATCTTCCAGTTGCTGTTGTTGTGGGCCACCCAGTCGTAGCGTTCGGTCAGCTTGCCGAACGGGTAATCGTCGAGCCCGGTGATCATCGGGCCCAGGAACTCGCGCAGGCTCTGGCGCGGTTCGGTGTCGAAGTTGATGAATACGAAGCCGTTCCACACGTCGCAGTGCACCGGACGCAGCCCATACTGCGCGGGATCGAGGTCGAAGAACTCCGACTCCTGCTGGACGAATTTCAGCTCACCCTGCAGGTCGTAGCGCCAGCCGTGGTACTTGCAGGTGAACTGCCGGCACGTCCCGCGGGTCTGTTCGCCGGGAAAGTCGTTCCACACCAGTTTGTTTCCGCGATGACGGCACACGTTGTAGAACGCGCGGATGCGCTCATCCTTGCCCTTGACCAGGATCACCGAAACGCCGACGACTTCGATCTCTTTGGTCAGGTAGCTGCCGACACGCGGAAACTCCTCAACCCGGGCGACGTTGAGCCACGCCCGTCTGAAAATCGCCTCACGCTCGAGTTCATAGAACTCCCGAGACGTCGAGTCCCGGAACGACACGGGGCCCGTTCCCAATTCGGGATAGTGCTCGGTCCAGGAGCCCTCCGGGGGCCTGCCTGCTCTCGTCATCGAATCCTCACTATCACATCACCGCTCCGCCGTTGACGCCCAAGACCTGCCCGGTGATGTACCTTGCTTCTTCCGAACATAAAAACCCCACGGCCGCAGCGATATCGGCCCCGGTGCCCAAATAGCCCAACGGGATACTGCTGGCGATCTGCTCGTTGGACGGCAGGTACCCGGCAGCCTGGCCCTGATGCTGCATCGGAGTCTCGATACCCGAGGGCGGAATATTGTTCACCGTGATCCCGTGCGCGGCGTACTCCCGGGCCAGCGACTTGGTCAGGGTGATCACCCCCCCTTTGGACGCCGCATAGTGGGCGGCGAACGGGGAGCCGCGCTGGGCGCTCGATGACGAGATCATCACGATCCTCCCCCAGTGCGCGTCCACCATGTCCGGCAGCGCCACCTGGCAACAGTGAAAGGTGCCGGTGAGATTGACATCGATGATCCGCGACCAGGTTTCGGTGGTGATCTCCTCGAAGGGCGAAAAGTCGAACATGCCTGCGCTGGTCACCAAGACCGTCACCGGGCCCAGCTCGCTGCGCACCTTCGCGAAGGCCTGCTCGACGCCGGGCCGATCGGTGACGTCGGCACCCACCCCGAGCGCGGTCACGCCGCTGGCGCGCAGGTCGTCGGTGACGCGTTGTGCGGCATGCTCATTGACGTCGAGGACGGCGACTTTGAGTCCGCGCCGGCCCAGTTCATGGCAGGTCGCCTCGCCCATGCCGGAGGCACCGCCGGTCACCACCGCCACCCTGGTCATCGACTCCGCTCCACCCTCGACCGCCTTCTCGCTCACTCGTAGACCACCCGCACCGTGGGACTGGTGGGCAGCGCCTGACACGTCAACACCCAACCGTCGTCGACCTCGTCCGGCTCGAGCGCGTCATTGTTGATCATCCGGGCGCTGCCCTGCGTCAGGCGGGCCATACACGTTCCGCAGGAACCGATCTCACACGACGACGGCGCCCGCAGGCCGGCCATCCGGGCCGTCTGCAGCAGGGTGTTGCCCGAATCGTACGGCGCCGTGGTGGTGATTCCGTCCAGCACGATGGTGACCTCGGCGGTGACCACTTCGGCCTCCGGCGGCGCCGCCGCGGCGATGTCGTTGACGTCGAAGTGCTCCAAGTGCACCCGATCGGCCGGCACGCCCGTTGCGGACAGGGCCGTTCGCACCGTCTCCATGAATTCGTTTGGCCCGCAGATGTAGACGTCGGCGCCTGCGGCGTCGTGGACGAACGCCTCGATGTCCGCCGGGGTGACGAAGCCGCTGTTGTCGTCGAGGTGGTGGTGCAGGACGAAGCGATCGGCATGCCGGGTAGCCAGCGACGCCAGCGCCTCGTCGAAGATCACCGCGTCACGGCTTCGGTTGGCGTAGAACAACCGCGCGGGGCGCTTGCCGCTTGTCAGCGCCGTGCGCAGCAGCGAGAACACCGGCGTGATGCCGCTTCCGCCGGCGAACGCGATCAGCTCCCGGTCGCTGTCGCGCAGCACGAAGCGTCCCTGCGGCGGCAGGGCGGGCAGCTGATCGCCCGGCGCCGCCGTGTCGTTGAGCCAGTTCGACACCACCCCGTCGCGGTCGCGCTTGACGGTGATCTGCAGATCTTCGCCGGCGATGGGCGAGGACGACATCGAGTAACACCGTCGATGCTCGCGTCCGTCGACACTGACCAGCAGCGTCAGGAACTGCCCGGCTTGGTAACCGAACTGCTGCGCGCCGCTGCGCGGGACATCGAGGACGATCGACACGGCGTCGCGGGTTTCGCGAATCACGCGCTTGATCCGCAGTGGCACAAAGCCCTCCGGCAGCGCGGCGATGTCGACACCGCCGGCTCCGGCGCCGGTCGCCGTCGCCGAACCGACGTTCGCTGTGGTGCGGATTTCACCCATCCCGGCCAGAGTATCAACTACTTGCGATTGGTCTCAAGTACTGGATACAGGCACCGCGCCTCGATGCCCGCGCGACGACGCTGCGCGGGTGGTCAGCCCTCGACGTGATCGTCGAACAGCTCATGGCCGGTGCCCTTTTCGACTACGCGGCCCAGTAGTTCACGCAGGGTCCGCTGCTCCTGCTCGGTCAGCACACCGAACACCTCCTGGTGTGCGGCGATCGCGTCATTGACCACCGTTTCGGCGACCTTGCGGCCCTCCCCGGTCAGGTTGGCCCGCAGGATTCGCGCGTGCTGGGGGTCCTGCTTCCTTTCCACCAGGCCGCGACGCTCCAGGGCGGTGAGCGCGAGCTGGACGCCTTGCGGGCTGATCAGCAGGCGTCGCGCCAATTCGGCTCCGGACAAGCCGGGTTCGTTGGCCAATTGACGCAGCACACCGATCTGGGCGGTGCTCACGCCGTGTTCGCGCATCGCCTCGTTGATGGTGGTCAGCGAGTAGTAGAAGGCCTGCTTGAGCAACCACAGGATGTTGTCGGTGAGTTCCATACCCGCCTCCGTTACGCCGCGGGGGTTTTGTAGATCTGCCCGCTTTTCATGACAAAGCGGACGTCGAGGGCCGTGGCGATGTCGACGAAGGGGTCTCCTGGGACGGCGATGATGTCGGCCAGGTAGCCCGGGGCCAGCCTGCCCAACTCGTCGTCGGCCTCGATCAGCTCGGCGGCCACCACGGTGGCCGCGCGGATCGCCTGCGCGGGCGTCATGCCCCGTTCGACCAGCGCGCCCAGTTCCTTGGCGTTTTGGCCATGTGGGATAGCCGGCGCGTCGGTGCCGCACGCGATGCGCACGCCGGCGTCAATCGCCTTGGGCAGCATCGACTTTGCCCGCGGGAACACCTCTAGCGCCTTCTTGCGGAGCTCCGGCGCGATGCGGTCGATGGCCATCGCGTCGGTCAGGTACGTGGTCGACACCAGGAACGTGCCGTGGTCGACCATCATCTGGATGGTCTCGTCGCTGGCCAGGAAGCCGTGCTCGATGCAGTCGATCCCGGCGCGGATGCACGCTTGTATTGCGCTGTCCCCCACGGCGTGTGCGGCAACCCGCACCCCGGCCCGGTGGGCCTCGTCGGCGATCGCGGCGAACTCGGCATCGGAGTACTGCTGCGCGCCGGGCGCGGTGCTGTGTGACATCACCCCGCCCGAAGCGGACACCTTGATCAGCTTGGCGCCGTGCCGGATCTGGTAACGCACACAGGCGATCACGTCGGGCACCCCATTGGCGATTCCCTCGGCCACCGACAGCGGCATGATCCCGGGGGCCAACCGCTGGAAGACCGTCGGGTCCAGATGCCCGCCGTACGGGGTGACGGCGTGGCCGGCGGGATAGACGCGCGGCCCGGCGTGCCAGCCCTGGTCGATGGCGCGCTGCAACGCCACGTCGAGCAGGTATCCCCCGGTCTTGACCATCAACCCGAGATTGCGCACGGTGGTGAACCCGGCCTCCAGGGTGGTGCGCGCGTTGACCGCGCCGCGCAGCGTGCGATACGCGGGGTCGTCCTGCACGCCGTGCATCGGCGCGGGTAGGCCCTCCGGGCCGCCGGGCCCGCCGATGAGCAGGTTGAGCTCCATGTCCATCAGGCCCGGGAGCAGCGTCACGTCGCCGAGGTCGATGATGGTGGCCGAATCCGGAAGCGGCTCTGGCGGATTGATCGCGGTGATGCGTTCGCCGTCGATCACCACCTCCGCCGGCGTGTGGATCTTGCCGGTCACGACGTCAGCCCATCGCGCCGCCCGCAGCACCATTCTCATGGAACGGGCTCGGACACACAGTCCAGGGTCGACGCACCCGAGTCGGGGACGCGGGGCTGTTTCCAGCACTCCACCGGGAACGACACCATGATCATGGAATAGAGCAGGTGCATCAGATTCTGGACGTCCTCGGGCAAGTCGTCGAGAGAGAACTTGTCGCAGAACGCCAGAGCCTCTTCGGCCCGCGGTGTGATCGCGTCGTAAAAGGCCTTCATCTCCGTCATGGAGCTGGCCAGCCTCTTGGCGTAGCGTTCGGGCTCGCTGGGCAGACACCAGTCCGCGAACCGTTCTAGGTCGGCGAACTCGGCGGGCAACATCGGCATCGTCCTCACACTCCTGCAGTGGAAGTCCGGCGATAGTCATCGATCCAGGCCGCGGTCTCCTTGTGCAGGTGACGGATCAGGACCTCCTGGTCGCAGAGCAAGAAGTCCTCGATCACCTGTGATTCGAGCATCGTCTGGGTCGCCTCGAGCGTATTGGCGTCCTGCAACCCGTATTCCTTGAACGACACCGCGGCCAGTTCCTGGGCCACCCGCTCGCGCGGGGTACGCGGCGCGGGGAAGTACAGCGTGCCCTCGAATAGGTGGCTGTTGTACGACGTCGGCCAGTAGTGGTAGGTCAAATACCAGCCCTGGCCCCAGAACAGGATCACGAAATTGGGGAACAGCTGGAACGAATCCAGGCCCCACGGATCACATTTCGCGGGGTTGAGCCCCTCGGGCAGCGGCCCCAGATCGGGCTTGTCCCAGGGGCCGAACAGGCCGCTCTGGCAGATGTCCTCCATCGGCTTGCGCATCTCTTCGGCCATTTCCCAGGCCCGCACCCCCGAGGTGCTGACCAGACGGTGTGGTCCGTCCAGCCGGTAGTGCGGGGCTTCAAAACCCGCCTCGGCGGCCGCCTTTGAGTACGCGGTCGGCGACTGGTTCGCATGCAACACGGGCGCGTGGTAGAACTCCTGGAAGGCGTCCATGTAGAGCTTCCAGTTCGCCTTGACCTCCGAGCGGTAGTACCAGCGGGAGGTCATCTTGTCGAAGGGGTAGCCCTCCAGCCCAATGATCATGGGCCCCAGGAACTCTCGCAACGACTGTTCGGGCTGCTTGGCGAAGTTGACGAAGATGAAGCCTTCCCAGACGTCGCAGTGCACCGGCACCAGGCCGTAGCGACTCTTGTCGAGGTTGAAGAACTCCTCCTCCTGCTGCACAAACGTGAGGTTGCCGTCCAGGTCGTAGCGCCAGGCGTGGTACTTGCAGGTGAACTGCCGGCACACGCCCCGCGTTTCTTCCTGGGGCATATCGTTCCATACCAGCTTGTTGCCGCGGTGGCGGCAGACGTTGTGGTAGGCCTTGATGTCGCCGGATGTCGTGCGAACCAGAATGATTGAGGTATTGACGACTTTCAGTTCCCGGGTGAGGTAACTGCCCTTGCGTGGAAGCTGTTCAACGCGACCGACATTGAGCCAGGCCCGTTTGAAGATGGCCTCGCGTTCCAGCTCGTAGATCTCGGGGCTGATGGAGTCCTCGTACGACACCGGATCGGTGCCCAATTCGGGGTAGTGCTCGGTCCAGCTGCCCTCCGGCGGTTTGGGGAATCGAGCCATCATCGCTCCTTATGCAGTTCAGTCTCACCGACGTCTTCGGCACCCGGCCCCTCACGGCCGTACTGGCTGCGCGAAACAACCACCTGCGCACCGGTTTCACCGATCCCTGAGAGCTCCGTCACGGCCGACGGTATATCCTCGACCCATCAATAGCAAGTAGTTGATATTGGCCTCGGGAGGCGCGGATGGACCGCAAGCTGCATGTCATCTCACCAAGTACCGAGGAATCCATCGCCGAGGTCGATACGGCGGGACCCGGCGACGTCGACGCCGCGGTCGCCACCGCGCGCGCGGCCTTGACCTCTGCGCCCTGGGCCCACAGCGACCCGTCGGAACGGATCGCCACCATCCGGCGCCTGGCCGACATCTACGACCGGCGCCGCGCCGAGATGGCCGAGACCATCACCGCCGAGATCGGCGCCCCGATCAGCTTCGCCCAGCGCGCCCAAGTCGGCCTGCCCGCGTTCATGATCCGCGCGTTCTGCGACCTGGCCGAGCGGCACCGGTGGCAGGAGACCAGGCCGGGGTTCTTCGGCAGTGACGTCCTTATCCGCAAAGAGCCCGTCGGCGTCGTCGCGGCGATCGTGCCGTGGAACATGCCCCAGTTCCTCATCGTCACCAAACTGGTGCCCGCGCTGTTGGCCGGTTGCACCGTCGTGCTCAAGCCCGCGCCCGAAAGCCCGTTGGACGCGCTGCTGTTAAGCGAGATGCTCGACGAGGCCGGCCTGCCACCCGGCGCCGTCAGCGTCCTGCCCGGCGACGCCGAGCTCGGTGCCTACCTCGTTGCCCACCGCGGCGTGGACAAGGTGTCGTTCACCGGCTCCACCGCCGCGGGCCGCGCCGTCGCCGCGGCCTGCGCGGCCAACCTGACCAAGGTCAGCCTCGAACTCGGCGGCAAGTCGGCGGCGCTGATTCTCGACGACGCGGCGCCGGACAAGGTCGCGGCCGGGGTGCGATCGGCCAGCCTGTCCAACAGCGGACAGATCTGCAACGCGCTGACCCGCGTGCTGGTGCCCCAGGCGCGTCACGACGAATACGTCGACGCGCTCGCCACCGAGATGAGCGGCCTTCGCGTCGGCGATCCCGGCGACCCCGAGACCCAGCTCGGTCCCCTGGTGTCTCGTCGCCAGCAGCAGCGCGTGCGCGACTACATCCAGGTCGGTCAGGACGAGGGCGCGCGGTTGATCGTCGGCGGCGCCGACATGCCCGACGGACTCGACCGCGGCTGGTACGTCCGACCCACCCTGTTCGCGGCGGCCGACAACGCCATGCGCATCGCCCGCGAAGAGATTTTCGGCCCCGTCATCACGGTCATCCCCTACCGCGACGAGGAACAGGCGGTCCAGATCGCCAACGACTCCGACTACGGCCTGGCCGGAGCGGTCTGGAGCAACGACACCGACCGGGCCCTGGCACTGGCGGCGCGGATCCACACCGGCACCCTCGGCATCAACCAGGGCTACACAATGGACCCGTTCGCGCCCTTCGGCGGCGTCAAGGGCAGCGGTTACGGCCGCGAACTCGGACCCGAAGGGCTCGACGGATACCTCGACACGAAATCAATCGCGATCGCGCCCAGGGGCTAGGCAGCTAGCTGGTCTCGCTCGCGACGTAAACCGCAACGTACCCGATGGGGATGCCGGTCCAGGTCGCGATGCATTCGCGCGCCGCCACCTCGACGGTGGCGCGGCTGCCGGCGCGGGTGGCCCTGCCGATTTCGGGAACCCGGATCATCCATCCGTCCGCGTCGCGAGTGATTTCGATATCGAAGCACTGGCCGACCATCGGACACTTCACGCGGGGAGCGACCCGCTGGCGGCGGGCGCTGCGCAACGATTGACGTCGCAGCAGTGTGGGCTGAACAGACATGGCTGCTTTCCTGAGTCGCGAACGAACCGCGGGCAAGATTAATCCGCATCGAGGCGAAAACCTAATCGGCAGTCTCGCCCCGATAACGGTGAAACCCGCCGGTCAGCGCGGGCCGCGTCGCGCTAGCCGCCGCAGGCCTCGAATTCCTTGCTGCGCCATACGACCGGACGGTGACGCGGTTGGGGGTCGTTCGGCCCAATTGTCAACGGCTCGACCCGATTTCGGCCGTTGGCTTTAGCGCGGTAGAGGGCCTCGTCGGCACGGCTCACCATCCCGTCGACCGGCTCGCCCGCGGCGCCGAGCGCGTAGCCGACGCTGCAGGTGACGGTTATCGAGTGTTGACCAAACCGACGGGGGTTTTGGACTGGGTGGCTCGAATTCGCTCGGCCATCGCGGCTTACCGCCGAACCACCGACGGCGCCGCTATAATGTGACGTAGACCACATCCAGTCGCAGTGTGTTGCGGGCGTCACACCAAAGGAGATTTCATGGTTGGCGTGGATCGTTCCAGGAAGGCCGTGATCGCCCCCCGTGCCGGCGCGGCGGTCAATTCACACCGGCTGCTCGTCGCCATCCTGACCGTCACCGTTTTCATCTGCGCGATCGTGGGCGTCGTCGCAGCCGCGATGATGGGGCAAAGCACCGCCGCTCTCCTCATAGCGCTCGTGGCCGGTGGATGGTTCTCGGCCGCCGCCCTCTGCTGACCACCTCTGCGGCGGCGTTGCGCCACCAGGTCATGCGCTGACGTCAGACTCGTCCCGGTCGTCGGCAGAGCATTGCGCAAGCCGGCGCAGGGTGTCGGGGTCGCTCCGCACACACAGGCGGCGTCGCCCGTCTTCGTCGACGTCAACGCCGACGGGCAACTCGTCGCCGCCCGCGCCGGCCGGGTCGACGAGAAGCTGCAGTTCGTCGGAGTCGACGAACAGCACGGCATCATCGTGCGACAGCCTCCACGGATGGCCATCGGTGGGCCACCGGCCACCGACGACCCGAATTTCATCGCCATCACCCGCCTGGTCCTCGTCCGCCTCAGCCTCGACGCAATCGATCCACAATTTCGCCGGCACCGGCCGGAAGTACACCGCGAGGCGTTGGCGGTTCAGGTCCAGGTCGACCGGCATTCCGATCGGCGGAAGCGAGGTGCCCTCGGGTTGGTCGTTCAGCGATTTCTTGACCTGACGAGAACCGATGCCAGTGCCGAACCAGTCGATGGTCAGGACGGTGGTGAAGTACTGAGCGATCGCCAGGGTCAACAAGCCGCCCGCCCCGGCGGCCCCGACACCGGCGGCCCCCGCCACCCAGGTCACCGGCAGCGCGAGCAGACCGACGATGGCCGCCGCACCCGCGGCCGTGGCCACTTTCCCCGCGGCGGTCAGGCTGAAGTCCGCATTGACGTCCGGCTCGGAGTTCTGCGCCGGGCGCACCCCCACGGTTCGCGGTAGCCGGTCGAATCGGTCGCGAACTCGCTTGACTTCCGCCTCGTATTCCTCGGTGCTGAGGTGACCGGCGCGCTTCTTGCGACCGGCCAGACTCAGCGTCTGTTCGAGGAGCTCGATGCTGTCTGTGTCCTCTCGCAGCAGCTCTTTGCCCTTGGGGTCGCGCGGGATGCCGCCGAGGCCCATTTCGTAGGTCACCTTGAAGTTGGCCTTGAAGTCGTACAGCTTGCTATCGGCGCTCACGGTGCCGTCGACGACCAATCGGCCGTCCTCGGTTCGCGGGACGATGTCGGCGTCGAGGGCGTCGAGGCTGCGGTCCTGTCCGCCGATGCTGATGGTCTTCGGACCCGCCAGCGCACATGGTGCCTCGGGGTCGAAGTCGCTCTCCTCGAGATCGAAACTGTTCATCACGGTGTCACGGACCTGCCGCAGAATGCTCCATCCGGTGACGGCCAAAGCCGCCCTCTCGCGGGGGTTTTCGGCGAGAACCGACGCGGGTAGCTCCTCGCCGGCGGGCAATTCGCGCAGTGTCTTCAGTTGCACCACCATGGATTCCTCGGCGGCCTCGCCGACGTCGAATCGCTGCACGATGGCGTCGAGTTCCTTGACCGTGCTGTCGTCTGCGGCCTCGGGGTCGACGTCCACCGGCGACGGCAGCAGCACCTGAATCCCGTTGTCTCCCATCGCCTCCAGTTGCGGGCGGACCGCATCGGCGATTTGGGCGGCAAGCGAGTCGAGCACCCTGGTGCGGGCCTCATCGTCGGAGAGGCCGGGGTGCTGCAATTTCTCCAGGTTCACCATCAGCTCCCCGGCGATGCAGTGGGTTATCCAGTAGGCCTCTGCATAGTCGAGTTCCCAGCTGATCCGCGGGTCTTGTCCGCCGAGAGCCGTGAGCCCGCCTTCACGCCGCTCGATGTGCGGACCGAACAGCCACCCCACGTGCTCATCCGGCAACGGGTTGGCCACGAGTACGGGGGCATCCTGGGCGGTGAAGTTCAGTGCGATCGTCTGCTTGCCGGGCTCGAGTTGGTGCGGCTCGAGCTGATCGTGAATTGTCAACCGTCCCAACAGCGGAATCTCGTTGTACACGATCTCGCGTGACTCTCCGGCACGCGGACCATCCGGAATCGTGATCGTCGCCGGGGGCAGCGATACCAGCGGGATGCAGGTAACCGAATCGATCACGATCTTGGAATCGAAAATCGCGAGGTCTATCGCGAAGTGCCGCAGCGGGTCGCGGGGTTCACCGTCGGCTTCCTCCTGCCACAGCCGCCGACGTGAGTCGAGGATGAACCAGACGCGATCCAGGGTGAGGTCAAGGGTGGCCGTCGCGGAGTAGCCGGCGCCGTCGACGGACTGCGTGTACTTGTCGCCGCTGAACATGTCGACCGTCTGATCCTGCACGCGTTCGCGATGAATCTCGATGATCGTGTCGGGGCGATGCATGTGATGACTCCGTCCCTCGGCGGCGCGCATGGTGCCGTCGTCGCGCATGCGGTCATGTCGGTCCGCTCAGTCTTCCCGTCGGCTTGTGGATGCTGTACCCAAAAAGGCATGTGTCGAGTCGCTCTCAAGTCAAATCGGGAGCAACGGCCGTCGACTTTTGTTAATCGGGTCGGCTCGGCGGGAATTCGGCGCGCTTCTCGATGGCCTCCCGATAGGCATGTACCCGGCCCGGGATCGTCCCGAGCACCGCGATGGTGCGACCGCCCCGCCCGTAAGCGCCGACGAATTCCCAGCCCTCCGGATTCCCTTCGATGACCTCGACAGCGTCGTAATCAGTTGGCACGCCCAGCATCTGCAGCTTGACATCGTATTGATCGGACCAGAAATACGGCACCGCGTCGAAGGCTTCGGCGTGCTCGGGCCCGGCCAGCAGTGTGCGCGCCGCGGCCTCGCCCTGACGTGCCGCGTCGTCCCAGTGTTCGGTACGCAGATGCCGCTCGTAGATCGGATGCCACCAGCGCGCCACGTCCCCGGCGGCGACCACAGTGCCGTCGCCGGTGGTGCCCTCGGCGGCGCCGGTGGCATCGCAGACCACCCCGTCGTCCAAATGCAGACCCGACCCGTCCAGCCAGCCCGTGGCGGGCGTAACGCCCAGCCCGACGATGACGACGTCGGCCGGGACGTGCGAACCGTCGGTGAGTCGAACTGCTTCTACCCGCCCCTTGCCGACGAATCCGTCGACGCCCACGCCGACGCGCAGGTCCACGCCATGCTCGCGATGCAACTTCGCCCAGAGCGGCGCCAGCTCAGCGCCCAGCGCTTGCACCAGCGGCCCGGAGGCCTTCTCTACCAGCACCACATCGAGCCCCAGCAGTCGGCAGGTCGCGGCGACCTCGCTGCCGATGAATCCGCCCCCGACCACCACGACCCGAGGCCGCGAACCGAGTCGTTCCCGGATGCTCAGACAATCCTCGACCGTCCGCAGCAGCAGCACGCCATCGGGGGCCTGACCGCCCGGCCATTCGCGCGGCTCGGCGCCGCTTGCGATGACGACTCCGTCGAAATCCAAGGACAGGTTCTGGCCGTCGTCGCGGACCTGGACAGTACGTCCGGACATGTCGAGGCCGACCGCGGTTGCGCCTCTGAGCACCCGCGCATCCATGTCGAACTGCGGCGCCATGTCGATGCCCGCCCGGTGCACCTGGCCGCTGAGCAGCTTCTTCGACAACGGCGGCCGATGGTACGGCGCCTGCCTTTCGGCACCGACGATGGTGAGGGCGCCGTCGTAGCCGTCGCGTCGCAGCGTCTCCGCCGCCCGCATTCCGGCCACCCCAGCGCCCACGACGACGACCTGACGTAGTCGACGATTGGTGGGCATCGCGTCAGTCCTCCACCACGATCGCCCGTGTGGGGCAGGACACTTCGGCGGCTTTCAGCGGTCCGCGCAGCTCCCGCCGTGGCTGCTCTTGGAGCAGGTGCAGCCCGTCCTCGCGTACGTCGAAAACCTCGTGGCACAGGCTCATACAAACGCCGTTGCCATCGCAGGTGTCAAGGTCCACCGAAACCTTCATCGCACTGCGGCCTTTCCTTCTATCTGTGCCCGTTCGCGGGCGGCCTTCGCCGCCGGCGAATTCCTGATGTACTCGACCGCCATCTCCGTGACCGCTTCGGGACCCGGATGATGGTGGGGTCGCATGTACCTAGCGGGTTGCGTCACCATCAGCTGCCAGGGACCGGGCAACTTGTACTCTCGGGCCGCGCGCAGCCAATCGCGCCAGCGCCATTTCTGATCGATGGTCGGGTCGTGGGCCATCAGGTATTTCGCTCCGGCAATCCACCACCCGTAAAACAGCGGGGTGGTCATCAACATCGAGAAGGCTCTGATGAAATAGTTGCCGCAGACGTGCTGGTAGACGTCGAAGACCAGTGAGCGGTGTTCGACCTCCTCGGCGCCGTGCCAGCGCAGCAGATCAAGCATCATCGGGTCAGTTCCGGCGTAATCAAGGCCGCGGTTCTGCAGCACCCATTGGCCCAACATCGCGGTGTAATGTTCCAGCGCCGCCACGTCGGCCAGCCGCCGATACAACCACCAGCGCTTCAACGCCGGTGGGAAGAATTTCGGCGGATCACCCAGCGCCACCGACAGCATTTTCCGGAGTCGCGAGGTGTACGGCTTGGTGTCAATGCCCTGTTCGGCCAGGTGATCGAGCACCACCTGATGCGCCCACGCGTGCCAGGACTCCTGTTGGATGAACGGTTTGATCGCCGCCTCCAGCTCTGGGTCATCGACCAGCGACGATGCCTCGAGAACGGCCTTGATGAAGTGCCGCTCCCCTTCGGGCAGGAGCAGATGCAGGACGTTCATCATGTGCGTTGAGAACGGGTCGTCGGGCACCCAGTGCAGTGGCGTCTCGGACCAGTCGAATCGGACCATCCGGCGGTAGCGCGGGTGTCCGTCGTGGTGAAGTTGGACCTCGGGCATCAAAAACTCCTCCCGCCGACCGACCATTGCAGTGTCGGTCGATCCCTTCTCGTCCCAGGAAGGTCGACCCGCGGCCGAATCGGACTGCAAGCGCGGATTGCTGCGAACAACCGTTCACTGGGCCGCGTACCCGCCCGAGTGGCCGGTTATGCATACCGGCGGTATCAGGATGCTGAGAGTTGTCCTGCTTATTGCGATGCGGGATCCGGATCGACGCCATTCGCGGCGTCACGCTACAGAGATGGAAAGGTTGATGCGGGATGCGGCCCGCGGTACTCGGTGGAGCTAAGGGGACTCGAACCCCTGACCCCCACACTGCCAGTGTGGTGCGCTACCAGCTGCGCCATAGCCCCGAGAAGTCGTGCCCATCGAAGTTACACCACCGGCAACCGCCGTTCAAAGTTGCTGCTCAGGCAGGTTCAACGTGTGCGGAGACGGCAGCGGCTCGGGCTCCGGGACGGGCACCGTCCGCGTTTCCGGCGCCGCGACCCAGCCGACCGCGGCGATCAGCAGAACGACCCCGCTGATGGTGAAGCCCCAGCCGTAGCTCAGCCGCTCGGCCACCCAACCGAGCGTCATCGAGCCGACGATCGCGCCCAGGTCGGACATCATCTGCACCGCTGCCACCGGACTGCCCGCGCGCGCCTCGCTGCCCAGGATGTCGGCGACCGCGGCCTGCATCGGCGACATGTAGATGCCCGTCACCGCACCGACCACCACCGCGACGACCAGAAACACCGGTAACGACGACGCGGCGCCCAGGAAGACGGTCGCCACACCGGACAACGCCAGGCCCACGATCATCAACGTGCGCCGTCCCATCCGATCGGACAGGTAGCCACTGGGGATCATGGCCATCGCATTGCCTCCGGCGAACGCCGCCAGCGCGATGCCGATGATTCCGACGCCGCGCCCCATGACGTCGGTGATGAACAACGGGATCAGTGCGACGCGAAGCCCGAAGGCCGACCAGCCGGTCGCGAAGTTGGCGCCCAGCGACGACCAATACGCGCGGAACCGCAGCGCCTCTCGCATGGTCACCGTCGATCGCGTCGGCGGCCCCGGCGCGGCCAGGGCCGAATTCCGCAGGCTGAAAAACAGCACCACCGCCACGCCCAGCAGTGCGACGCCGTACACGATGAACGGAGCGGTCAGGCCCCAGCCGGCCGCCAGTGCGCCGACCGCCGGCCCACCCACCGCCCCCACCATGAACGACGTCGTGAACAGGCCCGCCACCCGGCCGCGCGCGTCGGGCGGGCTGATATGGATCATCAGTCCCAGCGCCGAGACGTAGAACATCGTCGACCCGACGCCGCTGATCACGCGGTACACCAGCAATTGCCAGTAAGCCTGGGAAAACGCGCACGCGGCGGTGGCGACCGCGACGATCAGCATGCCGCCGATGTAAATCCGGCGCTCCCCCAGCCGCTGCACCAGCTGGCCGCTGATCGGCGCGAAACACAGTCGGCTCAACGAAAAGACGGTGACCAAAAATGTCACCGCCTTGATGCTGACCCCGAAACTGCGGGCGAAAGACGGCAGCGCCGGCGAAATCACCCCGTAGCCCAGCGCGACCATGATATTCGCCCAGCTGAGGATCCAGACTTCGCGCGGCAGACGCGTAGAACGCAGCCCGCGCCCCCCGGTGCGGTTGAGGCGAGGGGAAAGGGTCACCCGATGACTTTATTAACCACCTCGCGCGCGCTTTCCTGCACCTCCGCTAAATGCTCGGGCCCGTTGAAAGATTCCGCATAAATTTTGTACACGTCCTCGGTTCCCGACGGTCGCGCGGCAAACCACGCGTTGGCCGTCGTCACCTTCAATCCACCCAGTGGCGCGCCGTTGCCCGGCGCTGCGGTCAGCTTCCCGGTGATCGGCTCCCCCGCCAATTCCGTCGCGGTCACCTGGTCTGCGGAGAGCTTCGACAGCCGGGCCTTCTGGTCCCGGTCGGCGGGCGCGTCGACCCGCGCGTAGAACGGCGTGCCGTACTCCGCGGTCAGCTGCTGGTAGCGCTGGGACGGACTCAGCCCGGTGACCGCGAGGATCTCCGAAGCCAGCAGCGCCAGGATGATGCCGTCCTTGTCGGTGGTCCACACCGAGCCGTCCCGCCGCAAAAACGACGCCCCGGCCGACTCCTCGCCGCCGAAACCGATGGTGCCGCCGATCAGGCCGTCGACGAACCACTTGAATCCGACCGGCACCTCGATCAGCTTGCGGCCGATGCCGGCGACGACCCGGTCGATCATGGACGAGCTGACCGCGGTCTTGCCGACCGCGATGCCGCCCGGCCACGACGACCGCCGGGTGTAGAGGTATTCGATGGCCACCGCCAGGTAGTGGTTGGGGTTGAGCAGCCCACCGTCGGGCGTGACGATGCCGTGCCGGTCGGAGTCGGCGTCGTTGCCGGTGGCGATCTGATAGCGATCCCGGTTGGCGATCAGCCCGGCCATCGCGTCCGGCGAGCTGCAGTCCATCCGGATCTTGCCGTCGTGGTCGAGCGTCATGAACCGCCACGTCGCATCGACCAGCGGATTGACCACGGTCAGATCCAGGCGGTGCCGCGCAGCGATCTCACCCCAGTAGTCCACGCTGGCCCCGCCCAGCGGGTCGGCGCCGATGCGCACCCCGGCCGCGCGGATGGCATCGATGTCGACCACGTTGGGCAGGTCGTCGACGTAGTTGCCCAGGTAATCGTGGCGCTGCACGGTCTGCAAAGCCCGGGCCAGCGGAACGCGCTTGACCCCCGCACCGTCGCGCAGGATCTCGTTGGCCCGCTTGGCAATTGCGTTGGTCGCGTCGGTGTCGGCCGGCCCGCCGTTGGGCGGGTTGTACTTGAAGCCGCCGTCGGCGGGCGGGTTGTGCGACGGTGTCACCACGATTCCGTCGGCCAGCGCCTCGGTGCGGCCGCGGTTGTAGGTGAGGATGGCGTGGCTGATTGCGGGCGTCGGCGTGTATCGGTCGCGGGAGTCGATCATGGCAACGACGTCGTTGGCGGCCAGCACCTCCAGCGCCGACACCCAGGCCGGCTCGGAAAGCCCGTGCGTGTCCCGGCCGATGAACAACGGCCCCGTCGTGCCCTGCGCGGTGCGGTACTCGACGATGGCCTGGGTGATCGCCAGGATGTGCGCCTCGTTGAACGCCCCGGCCAGGGCCGACCCCCGGTGACCCGACGTGCCGAATGCCACCTGTTGAGCGACGTCACCGGGATCGGGCTGAACCGAGTAATACGCCGTCACCAGGTGGGGCAGATCGACAAGGTCTTCGGGCTGGGCCGGTTGACCGGCGCGAGGGTTGGCCACCATGGTTCTCAATTCTGCCCGTCTCCGCGTGCCCCCGGGCTGCGCCGGTCTGGAGTTCGGCCATACGCTGCGTAGCGCACCGGCGAACGAAGGGGATCAACACCAGTGGCGCAACGGGACTATCGCGAATTGGCCGCGGTGTTTGCCGGCGGGGCGCTCGGCTCCCTGGCCCGTGCCGCGCTGAGCACGCTCGCCGGCGGTGACCCGGCGAGCTGGCCCTGGCCCACATTCGCGGTCAACATCGTCGGGGCGTTCCTGGTGGGTTACTTCACCACCCGGCTGCTGGAGCGGTTGCCGACGTCGAGTTATCGGCGGCCGCTGCTCGGCACCGGATTGTGCGGCGGTTTAACCACTTTCTCGACGATGCAGGTCGAGACGCTGAAGATGGTCCAACACGGCCATTGGGGGCTGGCCGTGGGCTACAGCCTCACCAGCATCGTGCTGGGACTGCTAGCGGTCCACCTGGCCACCAAGTTGGTGCGCCGGGTACGGGTGCGCCGGTGAGCGCGGCGACGGTGACGACGGCTCTGGTCTGGGTCGCCGTCGTGCTCATCGGCGGCATCGGGTCGGTGCTGCGTTTCGTCGTCGACCGCACGGTGGCGCGCCGGGTGTCCCGGCCGTTTCCGTTCGGCACCCTCGCCGTGAACCTCAGCGGCGCAGCGCTTTTGGGCTTCCTCGGCGGGCTGGCTCTGAACAAGGAAGCCGCCCTGCTGGCGGGCACCGCCTTCGTCGGCGCCTACACCACGTTCTCCACCTGGATGCTGGAAACGCAGCGACTCGGCGAGGAGCGCCGACTGTATGCCGCACTCGCAAACATCGCCGTCAGCGTCTTGCTCGGTGAAGCGGCGGCGCTCATCGGACAGCAGCTCGCACAGCACCTTTGACGCCCCCGCCCGGCCATCAGGTGTCGCGCTGACGGGGGACGTCACCCGGGGTGCGGGGCAGCACGTACAGCGCCATCCGCCGATTCGCCATCTCATGCTCGCCGAGAAAGGCGCAGCCGCTGCGCTCACAGAACTTGCGCGCCAACGCATTGCGATGATCGGGATCGAACATGATGCGGCGACACAACGGGTCGAGGGCCAGGACGCTGGCCACCAGATGCGGCAGCAGGTAACTGACGTGCCCGCGTTCGATGTGGTCCAAATCCGCGACCGCGACGTGCAAACCCAGGTCGTGGGGGTCATGCTCATATCGCGGTGCGATGGAATCCTTTGCCGCCCTGTAGATTTCGATATATGCACGGTCCACGCCGTCCAGCGTGGCGATGAGCGGACGGGAAAACTCGCCCTCCAATTGCGCCTGAAGGTAGCGACGCCACCGCGCCACCGGCCAGTTGGACTCCCAGGCCTCGACCAGATGCAGCCGGCTCATCCACTCCGAGATCATCGCGGCGTCGGCGTCCGGGTCGGCAACCCGCAGACCGTACGGCGCGGGCAGCTGCGGGATGGGCGGCGGCGGGACGGCGCGGATCGCCTCGGGAAGGTCGGTCAGTTCCCGCGGAAGGATGGGTCCGGCATTGGTCATGTCAACGGCACGAGCCTACGACGCTGCCGGTTCGGCGCCGGTTCAGTGGGCCTTGAGCAGCTTGGCCAGGACGGCGGCCTGGCTGATGTCGAGGTCGCGGGTCGCGGTGACCAGCGTGACGGGGCCGCGCTTGGCGAGCTTGCGCAGCTCGTCCAGGGCGCTGTTGTCGCGCAGTTCGGACTTGTAGCGTGACGCGAATTCGTCGAACCGGTCCGGATCGTGCTGGTACCACTCCCGGAGGTCCTTCGACGGGGCGACGTCCCTGTACCAGATCCCGACCCGCGGGTCGTCTTTGCGCACGCCCCGCGGCCAGACGCGATCGACGAGCACGCGCTGCCCCTCGTCGGGGCCGACCTCGTCGTAGACCCGCGCCACCCGGATCCGGTTCTTGGCGCTCACCCCTGCCAGCGTAGCGATGAACCTAGGTCCCTTGGCCGGTGAAGCGCTCGACGTCGATGACCTCACCGCGGTTGATGCTGACCCAATCGCGCCCGCCCAGGTAGGGACGCAGGCTTCGGCCGATGACTTCGACATCGGCGGCCGATTTGGGCCGCTGCAGCTCGTACACGTGGGGCAGTTCGGCCATGCCGGTGACCACCTCCCACAGCCTCAGGGCCTCGGCGCCGGTCGGCGGATCCACCAGCACCGGCCCAAACAAGCACTGTCCCAACAGGAAAAGCGTCGGCACTCCGTAGCCACCGGCATCGACGACCCGCTGATGATCACGGTGTATCTCGTCGTGGGTGGTCGGGTCGTCCAGAGCCGCGTCCAACACCGACGCCTTTACACCGATGTCGCTCAGCAAGCGTCGGGCAACCGCGGGGTCGTGGGGTTTGCCGCCGAGCGTGTGCAGTTCACGCCCGATGGCGGCGTACCACCGATCCAGCAGCGCCATATCCGTCCGGCGCAGTAGCGCACCGATCCGCATCAACGACCAGCCGTAGGACCACTCCCGCTCCCAAGGATGCTTCTGGCCCTCTGCCCGGTTGATCTCCTCGAGGCTGAAGAACCGCCAGTCGACGGTGATGCCGAGTTGCTCGCGAACGTCGCGGATCCACAACGAGGTCTGGTAGGCGAACGGGCACATCGGGTCGAAATGAAAATCCACCACAACGCTCATCTCGGATCCGTCCCGCCGCTCGGTAGTGGCGCTCAGTAGTGATAAGTATCCGACGGGGCGGGCGAGTGATCTCGTTCTTCCTTGTCGATGTCCAGCGCTTCGATGCCGTACGCACGAGCCAGCTCGAGAATCTTGGTGGCCCGAGCGATGCGGGGCAGATCGGAGCCGTTGCGGATCTCTCCCCCGTCGCGCTCGAACTCGGCGAAAAACTCTTTCGCCCAGGATATTTCGTCCTGCGACGGCGACAGCCCCTCATTAACGACGGCACACTGGTCGGGCGTCAGGCAGATCTTGCCGGTCATCCCGAACTGGGTGGACACCGCGGTGGCCTCGATCAGTTTCAGGGGATTGGAGCCGATGGTCGGTCCGTCGATCGCGCTGGGCAGGTCGGCGGCCTTGGAGGCGATGGTGAAGCGTGACCGCGTGTACGCGAGGGTGGCCGGATCGTCTCCGAAGCCGGTGTCGCGGCGGAAGTCGCCGATGCCGAAGGCGAGCCGGAAGGTGCCCTTGGTCGCGGCGATCTCGGTGATGCGTTCCAGACCCCGGGCCGTTTCGACCAGGGCCACAATCGGCACATCGGGCAGGCGCTTCGCCGTCTCGGTGACGTGGTCGACCGATTCGACCATCGCCAGCATCACTCCGCCGACCGGGGTGGTGGCCAGGGCGGCCAGGTCGTCCGCCCACCAGGGGGTGCCGAAGCCGTTGATGCGCACCCAGTCGACGTTGCCGGCACCCAGCCAACCCACCACGTTGTCGCGGGCGGCGTGCTTGTCCTTGGGCGCCACCGCGTCCTCGATGTCGAGAACGACGATGTCAGCGCGCGAATTCACCGCGGATTGGAACCGATCGGCATGCGTACCGTTGACCAGGAGCCAACTCCGGGCGAGTACCGGGTCGATGCGAGAGCCGATGTCCTCGGCCTCGGCGGTGCTGTTGACCTGTTCGTACATTTCGGCTGATCCGTCGTCTCTGTGCGTCGGTGTCGGGCTTGTTGTCCCTAACCGTAGCGATTATCTCGAACCGGGGGTCCCAGATTCCCCCGCGTAATCGAAAGGCGGTTTGGACCGGCCGCGGCGCGGCGGTCGCCGATCAGTCTCCGGCCTCACCGAAATGGTTGCATCCCAGGGTAATAGGGCTTCACCGATGCCCTGACATGCTGCGGCGTTTAGCAGCGAGTATGCCGGGTATTTCCTGGTCAAGCCGCACTCAGCCCACAGTGCGCAATCCCACTCCCAAGTCATTGGAGGTACCGGCGATGGGAGATCTCATTGTTGAGTCCCCTGAGGAAGTTGTCGCGTTCCTGAAGGCGCAGCACAACCTCATCGAGGACATGTTCGACCAAGTGCTGCACGCGTCGGATCCGAAAGCCCGTGAGGAGCCGTTCGCAACGTTGCGCCAGTTGCTGGCCGTGCACGAGACGGCCGAGGAAATGGTCGTGCATCCGCGTGTGCGGCGGGAAGACGGTGACGGCGACGCCATCGTCGACGCCCGGCTCGAAGAAGAGCACGAAGCCAAGGAGCTGCTGTCGGCGATCGAGAAGCTCGATATCACCTCGGACCAGTTCATCAAAGAGCTCACCAAACTGCGCGAAGCCGTGCTCGAGCATGCCCGGCAGGAGGAAGACCAAGAGTTTCCCGTCTTGAAGCGCAAAGTGGACACCGACGACCTCAAGCGAATGGGCGCGGCGGTACGCGCCGCCGAGGCCATCGCTCCGACGCGCCCCCATCCGGGCGTGGAATCGGCGAAGCTGAACTTCGCGCTCGGCCCGTTCGCGTCGATGCTCGACCGCGCCCGCGACCTGATCGGCAAAGCCCTCGGCTAGCGAACCCGGCGCGGCTTCGGGCTTCCGTAGGCTCGACGAGATGAGTGTTGCCCCGGATACCACCGTTGCCCTCCACGACCGGTTCTTCCGCGAGTTGCCGGAGATGGCGGTCCGCTGGCAGGCCGAGACCTTCCCCGAGCTGCGGTTGCTGGTGCTCAATGAGCCGCTGTCCGCGCAGCTGGGCCTCGACGCCGCCTGGCTGCGTCGCCCCGAGGGGCTGCGCTTCCTGGTCGGCAACCTGGTGCCCGGCGGCGCCACTCCGGTAGCCCAGGCCTACGCCGGCCACCAATTCGGCGGCTTCGTCCCCCGATTGGGCGATGGGCGCGCGCTGCTGCTCGGCGAGGTGGTCGACGGTGACGGGCGGATGCGCGACCTCCACCTCAAGGGTTCCGGTGCCACACCGTTCGCCCGCGGCGGGGACGGCCTGGCCGCGGTGGGGCCGATGCTGCGCGAATACGTCGTCAGCGAGGCGATGCACGCCCTGGGCGTGCCGACGACACGATCGTTGGCCGTGGTGGGTACCGGGCGTCCGGTCCATCGCGAGGAAACGCTGCCGGGTGCGGTGCTCACCCGGGTGGCCGGCAGCCATCTGCGGGTCGGCAGCTTCCAATTCGCCGCATCCACCGGCGACGCGGACCTGCTGCGCCGCCTTGCCGACCATGCGATCGCCCGTCACCACCCCGGCGCCGCCGAGGCGGCGAATCCCTACCTCGCCCTGTTCGAGGCGGTGGTTGCCGTTCAGGCCTCGCTGATTGCCCAGTGGATGCTGCTCGGATTCGTCCATGGCGTGATGAACACCGACAACATGACGATCTCGGGCGAAACGATCGACTACGGACCGTGCGCCTTCATGGAGGCCTACGACCCCGACACCGTCTTCAGTTCGATCGATTTCTGGGGTCGCTACGCCTACGGCAACCAACCGGTGATCGCCGGATGGAACCTCGCCCGTTTCGCCGAAACGCTTCTTCCGCTGCTCTCGGAGAACTCCGAGGAGGCGATCGCGCTCGCCGAGCAGTCGTTCGGGGTTTTCCATACCCGCTATGACGCGGTGTGGGGTTCGGGGATGCGCGCCAAACTCGGTCTGCCGGCCGACGTCGACGCCGAATTCGCCACTGTGCTGGTCGAGGAACTGCTTCTGCTGCTCAAGCAGAACCACGTCGACTACACCTCGTTCTTCCGCCGGCTCAGCCACGCGGCGCGAATGGATGCCGAACCCGTCCGCGGATTGTTCATGGACCTCGCCGGCTTTGACGCGTGGTTGACGCGTTGGCGCGCCCTGGGTCCCGACGCCGACGCGATGGACCGCACCAACCCGGTCTACATTCCGCGTAACCATCTGGTCGAGGAGGCTCTCACCGCCGCGACGGCCGGCGAACTGGGCCCAATGGAACAACTGGTGGCCGCGGTAACGGAGCCCTACACGGAACGGCCAGGCCTCGAACGCTACGCCGCTCCCGCCCCCGAGGACTTCGGCAAGTACCAAACCTTCTGCGGCACTTAGCTTTTACGCCCCTTTGCGAGCTCAGCCTGTAGCTCGTCGAGGCGGCGCAGCGTCTGGTCGCGGGGTTCGGTGGGCAGGTCGACCAGTAGGTGCTCCACTCCCAGGTCGCGGTAACCCTCGAGTTCTTTCGCCGTCGGCTCACCGCCGTGGAAGTGGATCACCGGCACGTCCTTGCCGGCCACGTCACGCAGTTGGGCCAGCGGAGGCGCCAGTTGTTCTGCTGAAGCCGTCATCGACAGCCAGCCCGCGTTCAGCCGGGCGATGCGCTTGAAGCCCGCCGGCCCGCCGCCCAGATACAGCGGCGGATAGGGCTTCTGCAACGGCTTGGGCCAGCTGTAGATGGGGTCCAGGTTCACGAATTCGCCGTGAAATTGCGCCTTTTCGTGCGTCCAGATCTCGATCATCGCGTCGAGTCGCTCGTCGACGACGCGTCCCCTGACCGACGGGTCGACGCCGTGATTGGCGATTTCCTCCCGTAGCCAGCCCACCCCCACGCCGAATCGAAATCGCCCCTGCGACACCAGATCCAGCGATGCCACCTCTTTGGCGGTGTGAATCGGATCGCGCTGCGGGACCAGCGCGATCCCGGTTCCCAGAAGCAGGTTCTCGGTGACCGCCGCCGCGGCCGTCAGCGCCACGAACGGATCCAGCGTGCGGTAGTACTTCGGCGGAATCGGGCCGCCGCTCGGGTACGGGGTCTTGGCGTCGACCGGGATGTGGGTGTGTTCAGCAAGGAACAACGATTCGAAACCGCGCTGCTCGAGTGCCCTGCCCAAGTCCACCGGGCCAATGCCGTCGTCGGTAACAAATGTCAGCACACCGAAACCCATGACGCCCAGTCAACAGCATCACCGCTCGCCTGTCAGCGCGCACTTGCTCCGGCGGCCACTTGGCCGCGTTCGGTGACCGGGGCCAGCCGCGCCATTCCGCGCAGGATCCACGGCGTGCGCTTCGCTATCACCGCCATGGCGCGATCCGATCGACGCATCGACGTTCGCGGACCGGGCGTGGGCGCGGCGGCCAGCTGCACTTCGCGAGATTCCCTGCTCGTTCGGTCAACGGCGACCAGTTCCCAGGCGCCGGGAACACCACGCAACTCGACGACACCTCGCTGTTGGAAACCGATCCCGGAGCCGACGACCAAGTCACGAACCGTGCGTGACACCAGGATCTCCCCGCCATCGGCTTGCCCGAGGATCCGCGCCGCGATGTGCACTGCGATCCCCCCGATGTCGGCATCTAAGAGTTCGCACTCGCCGGTGTGGATGCCGATGCGAATCTCGATACCCAGTTTCTCGGCATCGTCGCGCAAATTCTCGGCGCATCGGATGCCCTGGGTCGGGCCGTCGAACGTGACGAGGTAGCCGTCACCGGTGCTCTTTACCACCGTCCCGCCGTATCGTTCGGTGGCCTCGGCGGTGATGTCGCCAAAGCGCTGCAGGACCGCGCGCCATCGCTCGTCGCCCGTCGCCGCGACGCGTTCGGTCGACGCGACGATGTCGGTGAACAGCACGGTCCGCAGGGCGCGACTCAACGGCGCCGGGGTCGCATGGCTGCCGGTGAGAAGCTCCTCGATCTCGGTCGCGATTCTGTCGGGATCGGTGAACCACGGCGCGTGATCGGTGCCGTCGAGCTCGACCATGCGCGCACCGGGGATGTGGTCGGCGAGGTACCTGCCCGCTTGCACCGGAACGCCGGGATCTCGCTTGGCGTGCACGATCAGCGTGGGCATGGTGAGGGTCGGCAGGATCGGCCGTACATCGATGTGGAACGCGGCTTCGAGGGTGGCCCGCGCCATTCCGGGGCTCGCGCACATCCGCTCGAGCATTCCCAGCTGGCGCACTGACCGGACCGACGGCAGCAGGCACTTGAGTGCCTCACCGCTTCCCCACGCCGACAAGACAGCCCGCCCGAATTTCTGGAAGCCGATGATCTGGTCCTCCGAGGGCGTGTACTCCTCGCCGACCTCACGTAGGGAGCGGGCCCGGAGCTCGGCCGGATCGGCATCGAGGTCATCCCAACCTTCGCCGGGGAGATACGCCGCCGTGCCGGTGAGGATCAGCGCCCGCGTTCGCTCCGGTCGCGTCGCGGCGAACAGGACGGCCGCCGGGCCCCCCTCACTCACCCCGAGCAGGGCCGCCCTGTCGAAGCCGGCGGCGTCCATGACGGCCTCGATCTCGGCCGCCCGGTCGTCCAGCGTGCGGACCTGTGGAACGGGGTCCGACAGCCCGACGCCGGCTTTGTCGAAAAGGATGACGCGGCAAAACGTCGCGAGCCGCTCCATGAAGGCCTTGAACTCGGGCATGGTCCAGTACAGCTCGACGTGGCTGGCGAACGAGCCAGCGAAGACGAGGTCGACCGGCCCGTCCCCAAAAACCTGGTACGCGAGGCTGAGATCCCCGCAGTTTGCATACGCCGTCTCCGGCACGCATTGAGAGTACCGATTGCATCAAGGTCTAGGACAGCAAATACTTACTGCTTCGCTTCAGCTCACGGCGCTGGTTCTTCGGGTGCCGCCCGGGTCGCCGTACGGGTGGTCGGACGTACCGCGCCCCAGAGCCCGGCGGCGACACCGACGGCGGCGCCGCCCAGGCCGATGATCTGCTGCGAGGGCTTCAACTCGCTGTGCACGCTCATCCCGCCGACCAGGTCGGCCACGTCGGCACCGGCTGAGGCCAGGAACCAGCCGCGGGTGTTCTTACCGCGCAGTGCCGCCGACGCGAGCAGGACACCGATCAGCGCGTCGCGATAGCCCATCGATCGCAGCAACAACTGCGCGGTCGGTGTCGGCTCGTCCGGGTCGCCCCACAGCTTGTTTGCGCGGAGCGGGTCGACGAGAAAGGAAACGCCAGAGGCAAGTCGGATGGTGCCCGCAAGAAGGCCGAACCGGTCAATTGACATGGTCTTCAGAGCCTAGGAGTAAACCGTCCGATCGTGCACGCATTCCCTCCGTGAGTCGCTCACGGCGCCGGGCAGGCGGCGGCGATCTGCAGCGACGCCGGCCACAGCACCGTGGCCAGCCCGAAGGCCATGGCGTCAGCGCCGGTGGGCGACACGGCCTCTATCCGCGCCTGAATTCGCTGAGTCTGGTCGGGGTGAACAACGGTCCACCCGAACCCAATACACAGGTATGGGATGGCCAGCCACGCCGCCAGTTCGATCAGCCCGCCGACGCTGACCTTGTGGCCGAGGATGCGCCGGACCGGGTCCATCGCGTGTTCGATTCCGCCCATGACCGCACTCCCCGCTACCGCAACACCAGTTTCAGAGCGTAGTCGACGACGACGTCGAGATCGGTGCCCAAATGGCCGGCGAGCCACTGCTGCGCGAGCTCGGCCATGGCGCCCGTGTACAGGGCAGCGGCCACCTCCGCGGCAATCGGATCCGAATCGGGATTGAGCCGCCAGCCTTCGGTCAGCACGCCCTCACGCAGCAGGTCCTGCGTCGCGCGACGCCGGGCGGCCAGCACCGGGTTGGTGCGGGCATCGGTGAACAACACCCGGCCGCGGCGTGGATCGGCCGAGGAGAAGCCGAGCACCGCAGCGATGCCGGCCCGGGTCCGGGCCCGCAGCGAATCCCCCGCCTGCTCGACCGCGGCCTCGATCACTTCGCTGAGCTGGTCGCTCACCCGGTCGTAGACCGCGCCGAGCAGATCGTCGGTGTCGCCGAAGCTTTCGTAGAAGTACCGCGTGTTCAGTCCACATTCCCTGCACACCGAACGCACCGAGACGGCCGCCTCACCCCCGCTGCCGAACAGTCGATAGGCGGCCTCGACCAGCAGCGCACGACGCTCGGCGCGGCGGTCCTTGAGCGGTATACCGGCCCACCGGGTGGGACTCGACATCCCTACAGCGTAGGTCGACATGGCCCGGGACTTGTCACACCCGTAGCCAAAACTTTATTCTGGTTACAGTCGTGACCAGAATTCTCGAGGAGTGCGCTGTGTTTCTGCCACACCAGATCGTCGGGCAGATGATCAACAAACGGTTGGACGACAACATGCGGCGGTATTTCTTCCGCGGCATGGAGTTCGCCGCGCCGGTCGGCGATCCGGGTTGGTTCGGCCCCGACAGTGCGGTGTGGCGGGTGCATTCGCACTTGCCCGCGCTGATCTTCGGCCTGCAGTGCGCCGCGTTCATGGAAACGCTGGACCCGTCGATCTATTGGATGGGCATGCACCACTCCCGGCTGATCAAGCGGGACAGCAACGGAAACCCGATATCGCAAGTGCCCCAAATCGATCCCGAAGGCGCCGCGACCCGCCTCGGTCACTCGGTGGCGTTCTTCATCGGCACGGCATACGGGTCGACGGAAACCGCCGAGCGCCTGGCGAAATCCGTGCGCGCAATGCACCACACCATCAAGGGCACTCGTCCCGACGGTGCCCGCTACGACGCCGACGACCCCGAATGGCTGCGGTGGAACTATGCGACCGTCGTCTGGGGCCTGGCCACCGCGCACGAGCTATATCACCCAATGCCGTTGCGCGGCAAGAGACTCGACCGGTACTACGGCGAGTTCGTCCGGGTCGGGCACGCGCTGGGAGGCACCGATCTGCCGACCACCAAGGCCGACACGCTCGAGTGCCTGGAGTCATATTTGCCGAAATTGGCTGTCACCCATGGGAAAGCGATGGGCACCGGCCCCAACGTCTCCATGCCGCAGGCGGCGGTCGACTGGGCCATCCGCGACACCATGCCGAAATGGGCGAAACAGATGCTGCAACACCGCGACTGCAACATCGTCGAACGGACCGCCCGCCGCACCGCGGTGTGGTCGATCATCAACGGCATCAACGCCGCATCGGGGCCGACCCCCGAGTTCCAGCAGGCGCAGGCCAGGGTCAAGGGGGGCACGACGGTCCCGCACACCCTGCCGACCTACGTGCTCGGCAGCGATCAGGTTCGCAGTCGCTCCGAGGTGGAGCGCAGCTTCCAGTCGGTCTAGTCGCTGCCGCTGCCACGGATGCTCGACACTGGGGACATCTCACAAAGTCCCCCGGCGAAACGTCTACACAGCGTGACAGTCAAACAACCGTTTGAGGCGGTGGTCGTCGACCACGGCTCCGCCGTCCTGCGGGTCTGCCGGGCCATCGTCGGGCCGATCGATGCCGACGATGCCTGGTCGGAGACCTTTTTGTCCGCGTTGCGCGGCTACCCGGATCTGCCCGCGAACGCCAACGTCGAGGCCTGGCTGGTCACCATCGCGCACCGCAAGGCGATGGACCTCACCCGAGCCCGGGCGCGACGCGCGGTGCCGACCGACAAGGTCCCCGAGACCGGCGGCCCGGCAGCTCCCGGCAGGGACGACGACCTCGCCGACGCGCTGGCCCGGCTCCCCGCCAAACAGAAGCAGGCCGTGGCCTACCACTACCTGGGCGGCCTGCCCTATTCCGAGATCGCCGCCATCCTCGGCGGCAGCTCCGACGCCGCGCGGCGCGCCGCCGCCGACGGCATCGCCACCCTCAGACGCACATACCCCGGCATCGCGGCCGGCACGACGGGAGAACACCGATGAGCAACGAACACGAAATGGCCGTCGACCTGGCACGGATCACCGACGCCACCGCCGACGACCTCGACGCACTGCACGCCCGGCTTGCCGCCGCGGCGCAACGCGACGGCATCCTCGACATCGCCTACCGCGTCGTCGACAGCCCGGTCGGCGCCCTGCTGCTGGCGGCCACCGAACTCGGTCTCGTCCGCGTGGCCTACGCCAGCGAGGGACACGACACCGTCCTGCAAAGCCTCGCCGACCGGATCAGTCCCCGCATTCTGCTCGCACCCGACCGGCTCGACGCGGCCGCACGGCAACTCGACGAGTACTTCGGCGCCAAGCGCCAGGAATTCAGCGTGCCGCTGGACTGGCGGCTGTCGGCCGGATTCCGCGCCACGGTGCTGCGTCATCTGCCCGAGATCGGCTACGGCCACACCGCAAGCTACGCCGCGGTGGCCAAGCTGGCCGGCAATCCCAACGCGGTTCGCGCCGTCGGCAGCGCCTGTGCCACCAATCCGCTACCGGTCGTGGTGCCCTGCCACCGCGTGGTACGCAGCGACGGCGCGATGGGTGGCTATCTCGGCGGCGCGGAAGCCAAACGCATCCTGCTCACTCTCGAGGCCGCAGCGTAGCTCGGGTCACAACGAATCCCGTTGCAGCAAAACCCGATACGGACTACTACGCGGCGCCCGGCGTAAGGGGCGGAAGGTCGATGACCGGCGCCGGCTGTGGCGTCGACGCCGGCGTCGGCGTCGGCGCCTTGGTGGCCTGTTGTCCCAGGTGCTGCGGGCAGTAGGCGCTCGCCGCGATCATGGTGAATTGGGCGGCGCCGTCCACCGTGAACCCCGGATTGCTCGACGACACGCTCTTGATGACCTCGACCTGGGGACTGCCCTCGTCCATCAGTTGGCACGCCCTTTTACCCACCCCGACGGCGGCATCGGGGTCCTGATAGGTGATGCCCGCTTGGTTGAGCGCGGCGAGGAAGCTCGCATCGGGTCCCGAAGTGCCGACCGGGTCGGCGTACGCCGGCGCGGCCACACCGATAAGGGCGGCGCAGCCGGCAAGCACTACCAGCATTCGCATGGCTTCATCCTCATATAGATCGCCTCCGTTGTCCTGCCGAGCCCCTGGGCTGTTTATAACCGCAAGTCGAGCCGGTTATGGCTCGTCCTCACCAATCCTGGCGCACGGCCGCGATGTGGTACACAGTGGCTATGCCCGCGCTGCCCCATCAACATCGTTGAGAGCCCCGGCGTGCACGACGATCGACTTCTGACTCCCGGCCAGACCTGCTGGCGCACCGCACGTGCCGACCGGTTCGCCCCCATCGTCGACGCGGCCGACTACTTCAAACACGTCAAGGCCGCGATGCTGCGCGCCCGTCACCGACTGATGCTGGTCGGCTGGGATTTCGATTCCAGGGTGCTGTTCGAGCGGGGTGAGAAGACCCTTCCCGGGCCAAACCAGCTGGGCGCCTTCCTTTATTGGATGCTGTGGAAACGGCCGGGGCTGGATATCTACCTACTGAAGTCGAATCTGCGGCTGCTGCCGGCCTTCGACGGCATCTGGTTCGGTCTGACACCCGTGTCGCTGCTGAACCAGATCAGCAGCAAACGAATGCACTTCGCCATTGACGGCGCGCACCCGATCGGTTCGGTGCATCATCAGAAAATCGTGGTCGTCGACGACGCGGTGGCGTTTTGCGCCGGCATCGATCTCACCCTCGAACGATGGGACACCCGGGCCCACCGCCATGAGAATCATCACCGCCGGACGGCGGGACGCGGCTACGGCCCGCGACACGACGTGGGGCTGGCGGTTGACGGCGCGGCAGCACGGGCCCTGGGCGACCAGGCGCTGGCTCGCTGGCAGGCCGCGACGGAGCAATCCTTGACGCCGGTCGAGGCCAAGCACAGCGCCTGGCCCAGCAAGCTGGCGCCGAGCCTGCGCAACGTCGACGTAGGAATCGCACGCACCGTGCCGCAGCTCGGTGATCGCCGGGAGGTCCGGGAGGTCGAGGCGCTCAACCTGGCCGCCATCGCGGCCGCGCGCGCCACCATCTACGTGGAGAACCAATACCTGGCGTCCCGCACCATCACCGAGGCACTGGCCGCGCGCCTCCGGGAAGACGACGGGCCCGAAATCGTGATCGTGCTCGCGCGTAAAGGCAATAATCCGCTCGAGCGGGGAACCATGGACAGCGCGCGCCACCGGCTTATCCAGCTGCTGTGGGAAGCCGACAAGCATGGCCGGTTGGGCGTCTACTGGCCGGTGACCGACGGCGGCGCGCCGATCTACGTCCATTCCAAGGTGCTGGCGGTCGATGATCGGCTGTTGCGCATCGGCTCCTCGAATTTCAACAACCGCTCGATGGGGTTCGACAGCGAGTGCGACGTCGCCATCGAGGCGCAGCCGGCCAATTCCGAACACGACGACCTGCGCCGCGAAATCACCTCGGTGCGAAACGAATTGGTGGCCGAGCACCTCGGCGTACCGGTGGGCGAGCTGGAAGAGGCGATCAACGAACACCGGTCGGTCCGCAAGGCGGTCGAGTCTCTCCTGGGGGACGGCAAGACGTTGTGCCCATTCACCGAGCGCACCGTCGCCGACGAGGCGGGCCCGCTGGCCGAGAACGACCTGATGGATCCCGACCACGTCCCACGGTCGCTGACGCGCAGCGTTCAGCGGTTCATCACCGGCCTTCGGGGTTGACCGGTCGGCGATTTGGGTGTGGGTTGCGGCGAACTCGGCTTAGTGTGGGCAGAAGCGCCAGTGGACTAAGGACGAGCACCAATGAGCATCGACGACGAATCCGTCACCACGCTGGAGGACCTCCGGGGCGACCTGGCGCAGCGGTACAAGCGGACGCCGACCGGTGGGGGTTCGGTGGACAGCGCGATCGTCGAGGCCGACATGGCCGCGCTCGATCGCGACGGCTACGTCATCTGGGAGAACCTGCTCAGCACCGAGCAGTGCTCGCAGATCCGTGACGTCGTGCGCCCGTGGCTGGGGCACTCCGGACGCAATTCCTTCGAAGGCCTGCGCACCCAGCGCATCTACAGCGTGCTGAGCAGGACCCGGGTATGTGATCGGCTGGTCGACGCTCCCCGGGTGCTGGCGGTGCTCGATCGCCTGCTGATGCCCAACTATCTGCTTTCGGCCTTGCAGGCCATCAACATTCAGCCCGGTGAGGCCGCGCAGCTGGCGCACCACGACGACGGTTTCTACCCGATACCGCGGCCCCGCGCCCCGTTGGCGGCCGCGACGATCTGGGCGATCGACGACTTCACCACCGACAACGGCGCCACCGTCGTCTACCCGGGCAGCCACCGCTGGGGCAAGCGCCGGCCGGGGCCCGACGACCAGGCGGTACCCGTCGTAATGCCCGCGGGGTCGTGCGTCTTCTTCGTGGGAACCCTGTGGCACGGCGGGGGCGCCAACAACACGGAGCGCGAGCGCCTCGCCGTCACCGCCCAGTACTGCGAACCGTGGTTACGGCCGATGGAGGCCTTCACCCTGTCGACATCGCGCGACATCGCGCGAGCGGTCTCCGACGACATTCGCCGGATGCTCGGCTACAGCATCCATCCGCCGTTCGTCGGCAATGTCGACGGCCTGCATCCGTTGCGGCTGTTGGAGATTGACGCTCCGTAGGCTTGTGACGCCTTCTGGCCCCTTGCCCACCCTCGTCGTCACGGATCTGCTCGTGGTGATGTGCCGTGCGCTGGCCGGCTTCACAGTCCCGCTTCCCCTTCGATGAGTCAATCGCATCCCGGCACGAACATGGCCGATGCGCCCAATCCCCGGTTTGAAGCGCCGCTACCTGGCTATTCTCAGTTCTGTCATGACGCGTCGAGCGGGCCCGCCCGGCGAGCAAGAAGCAGATTCGACGACGGCCGGGCCCCGGAATCGCCCGCACCGCAACCACAGGATGGTGGCCGGTGCCAAGGTGCTGGCCGCGTTGATATCGCTGATCGTGGTGGCCGTCCTCGGCATCGCCTGGCACGCCTACCGCAGCGCGTCGGCAGGCATCACCAGATCCGAGGCATTGGCGGGTGAACCCGCGTCCACCGGAAGCGATCAAAACATCCTGATCATGGGCCTCGATAGCCGCCGTGACCAGCACGGACAGCCGCTACCGCCGGAGATCTATGACGCCCTGCACGCGGGTAACGAGGACTCCGCTGACGGCGATTCCGACGCGCTCATCATCGTGCACCTACCCGGTGGCGACGGTCCAGCCACGGCGATCTCGATCCCCCGCGACGACTATGTCGATCTGGCCGGATGCCCAACCTCGGATTGCCGCGGCAAGATCAAGGAGGCATACGCCTACGCCTACCAGCGGGTGATGGCCGGCCATGGCTCCGCGGGCTCGCAGCCGAATCCGACGCCGCTGCAAGGGCAAGACTCGACGGCCAAAGAACAGGCGGCGCGGGAGGCGGGCCGCAGGGCCGAAATCAGCACCGTCAAAAGTCTTCTGCAAATCCCGATCGATCATTTCATCGAAATCACCCTGGCCGGGTTCTTTCAACTCGCGCGGGTGGTCGAACCGATCACGGTGTGCCTCGCCGCGGACACGTCGGACCGCTACTACTCCGGCGCGGACTTTCATAAAGGGGTGCAACAGATCAGCGCGACTCAGGCGTTGGCCTTCGTTCGGCAACGCCGCGACCCCAACGACGCGGCGTTCACCGACCTTGATCGAAGCAGGCGCCAGCAGGCCTTCATCGTCTCGGTGGTCGGTGCGATGCGTCGCGGCGGGACGTTGTCGGACCCCACCAAACTGCACGCCCTGTTGAACGTCGCCAAGCAGAACGTCGCCGTCGACGCCGGCTTCGACTTCGACGAATTCGTGCACAATGCCTTGGCATTCCCCGACAGGCCCGTCGCGCTGTACACCCTGCCGGTCACCAGCTTCGGCGAGCTCTCGAACGGCGCCTACGTGAACTTCATCGACATACCCACCATCCGCTCCATCGTGCACAACCTGGTGGGCGCCGATTCGTCGACCGCACCCTCGACCAGCAGCCCCATTACGGCGGCCCAATCGGACAGCGGCGCGCAGAGCACCCCCGGCAGCATCGCGCTCGATGTGGTCAACGCCTCGGGCCGGGGAGGCGAGGCCACCAATGTCCAAATACTTTTGGCGACTGGGCAATTCAGTGAGGGCAAGGTCAGTACCGCCGACTCCACTGCCGAGACGAGCACCATCAGCTACGGCCCCGGCGCGAAGGTGGCCGCGACCGAGCTCGCCGACGAGTACGACATAACGGCGACCGCATCCGACGTTGTGCCCCGCAACACGGTGCGGCTGACCGTCGGGACCGATTTCTCCCGATTTGACCGCAACCGCACATACACGTCGGATTCGACGACGACGACCGCCGCGGCGCCCGTCACCACGGTGCCGGCCACCGGTGCCGGGACGCAGGAACCTGCCGTTACCAACCTCTCGCGGATGACCGCCGACGGCATTCCCTGCGTGAAATGACAAGGAGCTACGGCTTTTTCCGCGGTGCAGGCGTCGAGATCGTGGCCGGTGGCGCCGCGCCGTAGAGATGCAGGGCCTGCGCCGCCGCCGTCGCAACCGCGCCTCTGAGCTTCGAGATCGGCGGGCTGCCGCGCAAGTGGATCGAGTTCGAGAGCAGAATGACGTATGTATCCGAGCCTGGGTCCATCCACACCGTGGTACCGGTAAACCCGGTGTTGCCAAAGCTTCCGACGGGAAAGATCCTGCCGCGCGGCCTGGAGAAGGCCGTGTCGATGTCCCAGCCAAAGCCGAACAGGCTTTGCCCCTCGATCGCCGGATACGTTGGAACGCGAGCTTGTTGGGCGGCACGGTTGGCCGCTTCGACTTGTCCGGCGGTGTGGCCGGGCTGCTGCGGAGTCGTCATCAGCTCGAGAGTGTCTTGCCTCAAGGGAAACTCACTCGGGCGGCCCGCTAGCCGATCAAGCAGCGCCTGCGCAAAGATGCCGACATCGTGCGCCGTCGAGAACACGCCGGCATTGCCGGCCACTCCCCCCATCCGGCGCGCGGTCGGGTCATGCACCGTACCCCGAAGCAGGGCATAGAAATCCGGATTCTTGCTCGGGTCGTCCCTGCTTTCCTCGTCTCGCGCCGTCGGCGCGATGCGCGCCAGGATGCCCGTGTTCCAGGTTCCCGCGGGACAAGGCTCGCCGCCCGTCGGCACGGGGGCCAAGGCGACCGCAGCACCGCGCACCACGTGTGGGCCGCACGCTTTGGCCACCGGGAGATAGCGGCTGTCTTGCAGGCCAAGCGGCGCAAAGACATTGCGCTGAACGTAGGTGTCTTCAGCCTCGCCCGTGGCCTTCTCGAGCAGCGCGCCCAGCAGGATGTAGTTGATGTCGGAGTATCGGAAGAGCTCCCCCGGCCCCGACTGCAGCGGCGTGGTGAGAGCCCGATGCACACCTTCCGCTTTGTCGGGTGCACCCAGCCCCCACGGATCGCCGACGCTCACGTCGATCCCCTCGCCCGAGGTGTTGGTCAGCAACATGCGAACGGTGACCTGCGCCCGCCGTGGATCGTTCGCCGCGTTGAAGTCGGGCAGATATTTCTGCACCGGATCGTCGAACGCAACCTTGCCCTGCTCGTAGAGCTGCATGATGGCGACCGCCGTTGCGAGGCACTTCGTCAACGACGCCAAGTCGAAGATGGTGTCCTCGGTCATCGGCTCCGCAGGTGCGGGTGACCCGTCCAGGCCCGGTTCACCGGGCAGCTTGCGCGACCCGTAGGCCTGGTGGAAGACGACCTGTCCGCCATGACCGACCACCACCACGCCACCCGGCAACCCGTCCGCGGCGATCGCATCGTTCATCAGCGTGGAGATGGCCGCGAACTCGGGTGCGGGAGCCGGTGCGGGAACCGCGGCCGGCGGGGGTGCGGGCGCGGACGCCGGCTGCGGTGGGCGGTCGGTGACCGGTGTGTGTGCCGTAAAGGCCCACGGGGAAGCCGCGATGAGGGCAAGCAACACAACGGCGACAACAACCGTCTTGCGAAGCGGTGGTGGCCAGGACTTCCGCCTGCCCCTGACTACCGGCATACGGCAAGGGTAAGTCGACGGACCGGCGGCCCGCACTATGCCTTTCAGGTTCGGCGCAAAGCGGCTGTTGCGCACCAGGTCCCAGCGCGCAGCGAGCAAGCGCATAATCCAATGTGCAGTAGCGTTGGCGTCGGACCTTGCTCGCGGCACCTGGTCGCGGCGGTCTGGCGGGATGGAGCAAGCGGTGAGGACCCACCCCCGTTGACCTCCGGCAGGCGGGTAGTTGCCATGCTGGCGGGCGCCTTGGCGGCCGGTGTCGCGTTGACGCAGTGCGCTGCCGCGCCGCCACCTCTCGCGGCCGGGCCAACGTCGGTGGCGTCGTCGCCGACCGGCCCGCCGCCGGCGCCCGCCGCTAGCGTTCGGCCGGTCACCGCGGCCGAGCTCGGCCCGAGCTGGCGGCCGGGCTGCCCGGTGGACCCCGCGCAGCTTCGACGGGTCGAAGTCGACCACATCGGATTCGACGGCCGAACTCACCGCGGCGAGCTGATCGTGCACCAGGACCTGGTGCCGGAGGTCATCACGATCTTCGGTCGGCTGTACCGCCTGGGCTTCCCGATCGAGAAGATCCGCCCGGCCGACCACTATCCGGGCGCCGACGACGAGCTGTCCATGCAGGACGACAACACGTCGGCGTTCAACTGCCGGGGCATTCCGGGAAGCGAGCACTGGTCCCAACACGCCTACGGCCGCGCCATCGACCTCAATCCCCGCCTCAACCCCTGCGTCTACGCCACCGGCGCTTTCCAACCACGGAATGCGGCGGACTACCTGGACCGCAGCCGAACCGACCCGGGACTCCTCCACGACGGCGACCCAGCCATACGCGCCTTCACGGACCACGGGTGGAATTGGGGTGGCCACTGGGCGGCACCCACCGACTATCAGCACTTCGAACGCCCCTGAACCCGGCCTCTGCCACAATGGATCGGTATGTCGCGCTCATTCGACGTCTTGACCGAGTCGCCCGCCAGTGTCGAACAAATTCATGCTGCCTTCGGTCGTGAGGACTATTGGCTGGCCCGCATCGCGGCCGGTGCCGCCGACACCACGTTGGATTCGCTGGAAGTCGACGCTGAAGGCACGGTGACAGTGCTCACGACCCAGCACCTGGGTCGTCACATCCTGCCCGGGATGGTTGCCAAATTTGTCCACACTGACGTGAAGATCGTGCAGTCCGAGACGTGGCGACCCGACGGTGACCGCCAGATGCGCGGGCAGGTCAGCGTCTCGGCGTCCGGCGGATTGGGGTCGGGCCGTGCCGAGACTTGGCTGGCGCCGACGGATGACGGCGGCTCACAACTGCGCTCCGCCTTCAAGGTGGAGGTCAAGATCCCTCTGGTGGGCCGCAAGCTCGAGAAATCGATCGGAGCCGGATTGGCCGAGGGCATCCCCGAAATGTTGCGCTTCACCACCACGTGGATCATCGAAAACACCTGAGGCGCGATTCGCCGATCGCGTCCTGCCGAAATTTCAGGGCCGGAACCTGCCTCCGGGCCGACCCACCAGGCTGAGCCTGCCCGAGTCGCCCATCGTCTCAATGACTTTGGGCAGTAACTCGCCCCCGAAGGTGTCGACCGCGAGGTTTACCCCTCGCAAACCCAGCGCCTCCTTGCGGTGGCCGGCCACTGCGGATCCTCGGGATCGAACGTGAACGCCGCCCCTGATTCCTCTAGTCGCCGCTGCTTTTCGTCGCTACGTGAGAGCCAGCCCGGCACCACCCAGATGACGGCGGCCAACTCGACTCCGCTCACCGACGGCGCCAGCGCGGCCGTCATCGCCTCCGGCGAGAGGGCGGCCGAACTCGGCATCGAGCCGCTGGCTCGGGTGGTATCCAGCGCCGTCTACGGGATCGACCCGCTCATCATGGGGCTGGCGCCGGCCTCATGGACTTCCGATATGTCGGTCTGCTCGGGGGTCAGACCTGCCCGGCGGACGGCCATCGGAATCGCCCACACCGTTTAGCGCGCAAGCCCTCGGTGTGTTGCGCGAACTCCCCAACCAGTTCGACGGTTTCGTGATTCCTGACGAGAAGCTGACACCGAGCAACGGTGCCGTCGCGATAGGACATCTTTTCGGCGCCAACGGGACTCGTTACGTGCTCACCTTGGCCAACCGAACTCCATGAGCGTGGCGCCCGCTACGGCGTCATCGGCGTGTGCATCGGGTCCGGCCAAGGCGTGGCCGTCGCGCTGGAGAATCCGAACGCCGCGTAGCGACGCAGCAAAGGCATGGTTGCCCGCGTCAATGGGGTGGGCATACCATCCAGGTTCTTGTCAACGTTGACGCCAGGGAGAACTGCAGATGCCTGCGAGTGATCACCAGCCGAAGCTGCGCGTCATCGCCTGGGGTACTGGCACGGTGGGAGCCGAGATGGTCACGACCATCATCGACCACCGTCCTGATATTGAGATCGTCGGCGCCCGCGTCTATTCCGACTCCAAAGATGGCGTCGACGTGGGCACCTCGGTTGGTCGCGACCCGATCGGCGTCACCGCGACCACCGACGTCGACAAGATCCTCGAGCTCGACGCGGACTGTGTGCTCTACACCCCGCGCAACACCGACCTCGACGAGGTCTGCGCGCTGCTTGCCAGCGGGAAAAACGTGGCGATGACGGCGTTCCTGTTCCACCCGCAAAGGATCGCGACCGCCGACCGACATCGGGTGCTTGAGGCTTGCCGGGCCGGCGACACCACAGTCCACGGCAGCGGCTTGAATCCCGGCAACCTCTCCGGTGCACTGCCATTGGCCCTTTCGGGGATGAGTCGCACCATCGACAAGATCACTTTGCAGGAGCGCGCCGACTGGTCGGCGTATGAAAGCACGTCAATAACGTTCGACAATATGCGATTTGGGCAGCCCGTCGAGGATATCAGCCCCGAAGCCAGCGAGTTTCTGGCCTTCAACAGTGGCATCTTCACCGAACAGGTCTGGCTTCTCGCCGACACACTCAACGCCGACCTCGACGAGGTCACCGCCACCGTGGAAGCCGTACCCGCGCGAGAAGATCATCAGATCTTCGACCACGTGCTGCGAGCGGGAACCACTGCGGGGCAACGGTGGAAGTGGTCCGGGCGGCGCAACGGCGAGGTGCTGGTCGAGATCGAGACACTGTGGACCGTCGGCGGTGAGTACCCGGACCATTGGCCCAAACCCCAGGACGGTTGGACGTTGACGATCGAAGGCGACCCGTCGATGCGGACACATTTTTTCTGCCTGGCCAGCTTCACCCGCGCCGCGAGCATGGAAGAACACGTTCGCTCGGCGAGCGTGGCCACCGCCATGCAGGTTCTCAATGCTGTACCCGCGATCTGCGCAGCGCCAACAGGTTTCGCCACTGCGGCAACTCTGCCGTTGATTCGCAGCCACGTCGGGTTCGGCAATACCCGTAACTCCGATGGTTGACGCCCCGTCTCATGAGCGGATGGTCGCCGGGGTCGCGGCCGCGGCCGTCTCGCTCGGGGTAGCCGAGCTGGTGGCCATCCCGTTCGGTGCGCGGGCCAACGCACGTGCCGCGATCGGCTCGGTGGTCGTCGACCTGACACCGGGGAGCGTCAAGGAATGGGCGATTCAGACCCTGGGCTATCTGGACAAACTCTTCTTGGCTATCGCCGTGCTCGTGGTGATCGCCACGATCGCGGCGATCGCCGGGAGCTTCGAAACCCGGCGCCGCCCAGTCGGCAGCGCCATGATCGCCGCGGCGGGCGCGCTCGGATGCATCGCAGTGCTGTCGCGGCAAGGCGCAACGGTGCTCGACACGATCCCCACCGTCGCGGGCGCCGTCTGCGGCGTGGCGGTCCTGCGCGTTCTCGCTCGCCGGTTCTGGCCCGAGCCGAAAGATGACGCCGGCGACGCGCCGGACGCACGCAGGCGGTCGCTGATGGTATTCGGCTTGCTGGGATTCGGCGTGGTGAGCGGTGTGGTGGGTGCGACCATCACGCAATTGGTGCATTCGGTGGCCGCCGACCGCAATGCCCTCACGCTTCCCACTCCGCGGACACCGGCTCCGCCCATACCCGCCGGTGCGCAACCGAACGGCGTCGCGCTGCCAAGCTTTATCACCGCCAACGCCGACTTTTACCGGGTGGACACCGCGCTCAGCGTTCCCCAGCTCAGCCGCGGCGACTGGCGGCTGCGCATCCACGGCATGGTGGATCGTGAAGCCACCTACAGCTTCGACGACCTCGCCCGCTTCGAGGTCGTCGAGATGGTGACGACGTTGACCTGTGTGTCGAATCCCGTTGGAGGGAACCTGATCTCGACGGGAGTATGGACGGGCTACCGGGTAGCCGACCTGCTGGCGGCAGCCGGCGTGCACGCGAATGCCGACATGGTGCTCTCGACGTCGATCGACGGATTCACCGCGGGCACGCCCGTGCAGGCCCTCACCGACGGCCGCGAGGCGCTGCTGGCGGTCGGCCTCAACGGACAGCCGCTGCCCATCGAGCATGGTTACCCGGCCAGGCTGGTGGTACCCGGGCTCTACGGGTATGTGTCCGCCACCAAATGGGTCGTCGACCTGGAGCTGACTCGTTTCGACAAAGCAAAGGCGTACTGGACGCGATTCGGCTGGGCAGCGCAGGCGCCGATCAAAACCGAGTCGCGCATCGACGTGCCGAAAAGCGGTCAGAAGCTGCCGACCGGATCCGTGGTGTTCGGCGGTGTCGCATGGGCGCAGAATCGCGGGGTACGGACCGTCGAGGTCCGCATCGACGACGGCGGGTGGGAGCCCGCCGAACTGGGCGCGAGTTATTCCGCGGCGACCTCGCGATTCTGGAGCTTCCCCTGGCAGGCGAAAACCCCTGGGAAACACACCATCACGGTGCGTGCCACCGACAACACCGGAGCTACCCAAACTGCGGATGAGGTCGGCAGCGTTCCCGACGGCGCCACCGGCTGGCACACGGTGGACTTCACCGTGGCATAGACCTCTTACTATTTCGACGAGATCTTCCGCCAACTGAATACCGCGACCACGAGGCCGATCACCACCGTGATCGGACCAATGATCGACCAGGTTGTGGTGTTGCTCATCGGGCTACCACCAAGCACTCCGAAACCCTGCAGCGCCCAGATCAGACCGAACACTGCGACGAGCAGCCCGACCGCAAATGTGACGACGTAAGCCCTATTCATACACGGGATACTAGGCGCCGACGGGTAGTTGTCCCACCCGCCGAAGATGCCCGCGAATGTCTCGTCAGCTACTCACTTTGCCGTCAATTGGGCGCCCAGTCTCGAGAAATCCGCTCTAGCGCCACACCCGCAGCGCTTGGCGATCGGCCGACCGCAACAAAGGCGAGTCAGCTAAACGTGGGCCGGCATGCTGTCCCAACCCCGCACCGCCGAGGAGGACGAGAACACCGCGGCGTCGAGGTCGGCTTCCCACTCGGGGAAACGGTTCATGATCTCGTCCAACGCAATTCGTCCCTCGATGCGCGCCAGTGCGTTGCCGAGGCAGTAATGGGCGCCCACCCCGAACGTCAGATGCTGGCGCGGCACCCGCGTCACGTCGAACGTTTCGGCGTTCTCGCCGAACCGCCTTTCGTCGCGGTTGGCGGCGCCGATCAACGTCAGGATCGCACTGCCCTCGGGCACGGTCGTGCCGTGGAATTCGACGTCGCGCGTGACGTACCGCGCCGCCTGCAGCGCCGGTGGCTCGAAACGAAGTAGCTCCTCGATGGCGCCGGGCAGCAGCGATCGGTCGGCAACCAATCGCCGGCGCTGATCGGGATGCTCGGACAGCAGCTTGCCCGACCAGCCGATCAGCCGCGTCGTCGTCTCCGAGCCCGCGACCGCAACGACTTTCATGAACATCAGCAGCTCTTCGCGGTGCAGCTTTCTCGTCACGCCGTTCTCGTCCTCGAACTCGGCGTTGAGAAGTTCCGTCGTCAGATCGTCGGCGGGATGGTTTGTCCGCCAGTCGATGAAGTCGGCGAAGACCTCTCCGTCGGCGAGTTTGGCGTCGGTGTTGTCGGTCATTCGTCCACCACGCTTGGTCCGGACGAACTTCTCGCCGTCCTCTTGGACTCGCCGCTGATAGTCCTCGGGAATCCCGAACAGCATGCCCACCACGCGCATCGGCATGATCGCACCGAGATCCTGAACGAAGTCCAGCCGGTCGCCGCCGACCAGCGGATCCAGGCAGCGCTGCGTGAACTCCCGGATCATCGGCTCGAGGGCGTTGATCTTGCGAGGCGTGAATGCGCGGGAGAGCAGGCTGCGGTGGATGTCGTGCACGGGCGGATCTTCGAAGATGAGCAGCCCCGGCGGAATTTCGATTCCGGCCTTGATGATCTCCAGCACCACACCACGTGCGGAACTGAACGTCTGATGGTCCACCAGCGCCCGGTTGACGTCATCGAACCGGCTCAGCGCGTAGAAGTCGTGTTCGCAGTTGTGGTACAGCGGCGCGTTCTCGCGGATGCGCCTGAACATGGGATAGGGATCGGCGTTGAGGTCGACGTCCCACGGGTCGTAGTACAGGTCGTCCGCGGTCCTGGTGGTCATGAGATTCCTATCTACTGCGTCCGGGCGTCCGCGCCGAAGGTTTGACGATGCAATTCGATCAAGGCGTGGAGCTGCTCGAGGTAGTGCTGCAACGAATGGTGAACGAACCGGGCGGACAGCGTGGTGGTGCCGCCGTCGGCCAATTCCCGCAAGATGTCCTTCGTCGCTTCGGGTTTCCCGGCCGGATCGAGGGGTTGTTCGGCCGGCATCACCACCTCGAAATCCGGGGGAAGCTCGAACTGCCGCAGCCATTCCGCCGCGGTGTGGATCGACACGTAGTACGGACACCAACCGTCCGCGAGGGTGACCGCCCGCCGTAATGAGCGTCGCGTCCGTCCGCCGACCCAGATCGGCATATGCGGTTGTATCGCACAGGGGTCCACGGTCAGGCCGCCGAACGAGTAGAACTCACCGTGATACGCCGGATCGTTGCTGGGCAAAGCCGCTCGCAGCGCCCTCAGGGCGTCATCGCCGCGGGCCCCGCGGTCGTCGAAGGGCGCACCGAGCAGGTCGAACTCCTGCTTGAGCGAGCCGACGCCGACGCCGAGGATCACCCGCCCACCACTGACGTGATCGAGTGTGCCGTAGCGCTTCACGATCGCCAGCGGATGGTGATATCCCAACACCAGGGTCATGGTCGCGAAGCGAATCCGCGCCGTGCGCGCCGCGACATAACCGAACGTGGCCAAGGGGTCCCAGTATCGTGCTCCGCGCCGCCCCGATTCGGTTGACGGGATGCCGATGTGCTCGCTGCAGGTCATGTGGTGGTAACCGAGCCGGTCCGCGACCTCCGCGGCCCGGCCGATGTCCTCGATGCCGGCGTCCTTTTCCCACTCCAGCGGTGCCCCAGCGACATTGGTGACGATCGGGGTGGCAATGCCGAGTTTCACTGCAGGGGCTCTTCACCCGCGAGAATGGTGCGGTGCATCAGGCGGCCGCTGTCCACCGGATACGGCAACACCCGGTGCATGGTGCCGGTGTTGTCCCAGACGAGCAGATCACCCGGCTGCCAGACATGCCGATACACGTACTGTGGCTGGGTGGCCCAATCACGAAGGCGTGCAAGCAAAGCGCGGCTCTCCTCCACCGGAAGCCCGATCACATAATCGGAGGTTGCGCCCAATAGCAATGACTTACGGCCGGATTGATGGGTCCACACGATCGGGCATGCCTTGGTGGGCGACTTCTGCCAGAACGCCACCTCGTCGTAACTCATCTCCGGGGTCACGTAATACTGCGAGCGCTCCGCGCTGTGCACCACGCGCAGCTCCGCGATCGCGTCCCTGTCGGCCTGCGGGAGGTCCTCGTAGGCCGCGTATGTATTGCAGAATTCGGTCTGCCCTCCGGTCTCGGAGAGCCGCACCGCCCGCAGCAGCGTGGCCAAATTCGGTAGGGGCTGCAGGGAACCGTCGAAATGCCAAAACATCGAGCCTCTGAGGTATTTGGCGCGTTGATTCACCTTCTCGTCGAGGGAGATCTTGTTGATCCCACCCTCGCCCTCGTTGGCGACCAGAGTACCGAGGGTCTTGGCGATGGCGACTTGCTGCTCGTCACCGATGTCCAGCCCACGGAAAAACACCACACCGCGCCGCTCGAGAACGTCGCGAATCGTCGCAGCCTCGCGCCCGCTGAGCAGCGTCTCGAGGTCGGTCCTGATCTCGCTGCCGATTCTCGGGGTGAGGTCGACCACCTCCAGCTGTGCAGAAGTGAGTCCCATGGTTCAGCTGACCCTCGTGAGAATGGTGTTGGCCGAATGCTTCACCCGCGGCTGCTTCCACAGTTCGACCGCCAACGAGACGGTGATCAGCGAGTAAAGCAGGTTGCGCAGATTGGCGACGTCATCGGGCAGCGGCTCGGAGTAGTCAAACTTGTCGATATAGGCCACGGCCTCCTCGGCGTGCGGAAACACCTCGTCGTAGAAGGCCTGGATTTCCTCCATGGAGCTGTTGACACGTTTGACGTAGCGCTGGTGGCCGTCCTCGATCGCCCACTGCGGCACCAGGTGCTCGAGTTGCGAAAACTCGTGCGGCAGAACCCTAGTCATCGCTGGGCCGCCGCTTCGCCGGCCGCGACGTAGTCACCGACCACTTTGTGCAGGTGGCGCAGCAGGACTTCCTCGTCATTCATCGTGAAATGCGTCAGGACACCGCTGTTGAGCATCGCCTGCAGACCCTCCGACGGGCTCGCGTCTTCGAGGATGATGTCGTTGAGGTAGGTCACGGTGAGCTCCTGGCCGAGGCGCTCCTTGTGCGTCTTGGGCGGCGGGTAGAACATCTCGACCTCGAACAGGTGCGAGTGCGGGCCCGTCGGCCAATGCGTGTGCGTGCTGAAACCGGACGAACCGAAAATCACCACGAAGTTGGGGAAGAACTGGAACGAGTCGAAGCCGTATTTCTCCGAGCGGGTGGGATTGAGCCCCGGCGGCATCGGACCGCGATCGGTGCGCTTGTTCCACGGCCCCGCCGCGCTGGCTTCCATCACGCACTCGATCGGCTTGGAATACGGCGTCTTTTGCGACGGCTCGCCGGAGAACGAGAACATCCGGTGCGGGCCGCTGAGCTGGTAGGCCAGCGCGTCGGTGAATGGGTTCGGCTGGTCGAACGCGTCCCTGGCCTCTGCGGTGAGAGCGCCGAACGACGACGCATGCAAGTAGGGCCCGTGGTAACTCTCGGCGAAGCTGTCGACGAAGATCTTCCAGTTGCAAGCCAACTCGGCCGAGAACTTGTAGACCTGATGCGGGCCGTCGAACGGATAACCCTCGATGCCGTGGGCCAATTCGCCGAGAAAGGACCGCAGCGGCTCGGTGTTGTTCGGGTTGAGGTTGATGAAGATGAAGCCTTCCCAGACCTCGCACTGCACCGCCGGCACCCGGCAGCTGTCGGCATCGAAGTCCAGCAGCAGGTCCTTGCGCGTGGCCGAGTGCAGCGAGCCGTCCAGCTTGTAGCGCCAGCCGTGGAAGCGGCAGTACAGCAACGGGGCCCGCCCCGACACCTCCTGAAACGGGTCGTCTTCCCACAACATCTTGTTGCCGCGGTGCGGGCAGATGTTGTGGAAGGCGCGGATCACCTGGTCCTTGCCGCGCACGATGATGATCGAGGTGTTCAGGAACTTGAGCTCGCGGGTGAAGTAGCTGCCGGTGCGCGGAACGCGTTCGACCCGCCCGACGTAGAGCCAGGTCTTCCTGAAAACGTGCTCGCGTTCTTTCTCGTAGAACTCCTCGGACACACAATCTTCAAGCGACACCGGGCCACGGCCGAGCTCGGGGTATGCGTCGGTCCAGTGCCCGCTGGGGGGCTTGGCGACGGCGATGGGCTGATTCATCCCCGGTACCTCCCTACCTGGTGCGGCCGACGCTAGCAGTTGGGGGGACCCCCAATAAGGTGTACGAACGCAACACCCTGTTGCATACTTGGAACGCAGCCCATGGAACAGAATCTCCCCTTCGATCTCGATGCCCTGCTGGTGTTCGGCAAGGTGGTGGACTGCCGCAGCAGCTTGATGCCCAGGTCGGATTCCAGCTTGGTCAGCTTGCGGCTCACCGTGGACTTGGGCATGCCCAGCGCCGTCGCCGCCTTCGAGATGCTGCGGCAGTCCACCACCTTGCCGAACACCAGCAGGGCATCGAGATCGAAGGGGAGATTCTGTTCCATGGGGGCC
>NZ_LZJP01000030.1:0-544 GCF_001667865.1 Mycobacterium mantenii
CGATCTCGCCGCCCTTGGTCCCGAACGAGATCGTCGAGATGGGCACGCCCTCGTCCTTGGCCAGCCGCGCCGCGGTGTAGACGCCGTCGTGCGGATCGCCGGGATTGGAGGGCTTGTTCTCGGCGCCGTCGGATTCCAGCACGATCCGCGCCGGCGGCGGGCCGTCGCCGCCACCCATCACCGAGCCAACCGTCGCGATCGCCTGCAGCGCGGTGAACAGGCCTTCTCCCGTCGCGGTTTTCGGGGCCGGCTGCAGGCTGTCGATGCCCGCTTTCACCGCGCCGCGGTTGGTCGTCGGCGGAACCAGCAGCGTGGCGTTGGCCGCGAACTCCACCAGCCCCAGGTTGATCGCCGGGGTCAGCTGGTCGGCGAATTGCTTGCCGGCCTCCTTGGCGGCGGCGAGGCGGTTGGGTGGCACATCGTTGGAGGCCATCGACTCCGACACGTCGATCACCAGCATCACGACCGCGCGGTTGAGCGGAATCCGCACGTCCGACGTCGGCCCGGCCATCGCGGTGGTCAGCAACACCAGCGAGGCGGCGAG
>NZ_LZJP01000031.1:0-849 GCF_001667865.1 Mycobacterium mantenii
GCTCATCAGCACGCCCCAGATACCGCAGCTGCCCATCAGCACCCCACCGCACCAAATCCCCGGTGCGATACATCCGCGTTCCGGCCCCACCGAACGGACACGCCACAAACCGCGACCCAGTCAAGCCCGGACGGCGCCAATATCCAGACCCCACGCCCCGGCCCGCCAGATACAACTCACCGACCACGCCCACCGGCACCGGGCGCAGCCCGTCGTCCAGCACAAAAAAGGCCGCGCCCGTCACCGGCGAGCCAATCGGTGGGAATCCCGACCCCGCTGCAAGCGGTGCGCTCTTCGATGCCCACATCGTGGTTTCGGTCGGACCATAGACGTTGACCATGACCCGCCCGGGCGCCCACCGATCTACCAACTCGGGAGGGCAGGGCTCGGCGCCGATCACCAACGCCGCGGACCCCAAACCCTCGGGTGAGAGCACCCCCACCGCCGACGGAGTCTGGGTGAGCACGCTGACCTGTTCAGCAACGAGTAAGGCGTGGAAGTCTTGAGGTGAGCGCGCCACCTCTTCGGGCACCACGACCAGCTGGCCACCGTGCAACAGCGCGCCCCAGATCTCCCAGACCGAGAAGTCGAAGGCATAGGAATGGAACTGCGTCCACACCTGCCGCCGCGCGAAATCCACCCCGATTTCCAGTGAGTCGAATAGCTGAGTGACGTTGTGCTGCGCGACGGCAACGCCCTTAGGCTTGCCGGTGGTCCCGGAGGTATAGATGATGTGGGCGATGTCTTCGGGGTCCGGTGGCGGTAATGCGGTGCTGGGTTGGGTGCGCACGGCGGGGTCGTCGATGTCGATGACCGCGAGGTCGTGTCGGTCGAGCCGCTGGGCCAGAT